>CALMYQ010000092.1 GCA_937873655.1 uncultured Lewinella sp.
CTGCGCCGATGGTACTGCCTCACGGTGGGAGAGTAGGTCGCTGCCAACTTTTTTTCTCCTAATCCCGTCACAACTTGAAGTTGTGACGGGATTTTTTTTTGCCACCTGGCCGGCCATCCGGTTATTTCTGTTAATTTTTGCATTTTTTTAACATTTCAACGTACCTTTTCGATAAAATTGCGTCTAAAATGGAAACCCTTTAAACCAGGCGTTTCCCGGATAACACGTTGATCTTAACCATTAACGCTGAAAACGCTTGGAAACTAGTTGCAACAAGCAAATGAAGGACCTGGAGGTGATTCACGTTTACCTCCGAAAGCAGGCGTCCAATTGCTTTACCTTACTTTACGATCGCTACGCTGCAAAGATCTTCAGCAAATGTATTTCCTTGCTGAAGGATGAGGCCCTTGCTCAGGACGCGACACAGGAGATCTTTACCAAGATTTTTCTTAACCTGTCCCGGTTCGAAGAAAAATCCCAGTTCTCTACCTGGGTCTACTCCGTCACCTATAACTTTTGCATAGACTACCTGAGGAGAAAAAACAAACAGGATATCTTTTCGGAAGACATCGAAAAAGCTCCTGAACTGGAAGATGATATCCCCGACGAAGAACTCCTTCAAATGGAAGTTCGTCAATTGCGAACAGTGCTGGAAAAAATGCCGGATGGCGACCGGGCCATCCTCCTGATGAAATACCAGGACGAAATGTCCATAAAGGATATCGCCGATATGCTTGATAAAACGGAAAGCGCTATTAAAATGCAAATAAAACGAGCCAAAGAAAAGGCCCAGCGCCTTAAACAAGAACTATTCCAGGGAGCCTACTAGCTTTCTGGCCCAAAACATGGCTTATGAATAATTTTCAACGGTTATTTGAAGAAGACGGAGACAGGTACAAAAACCATCATGAAACTATCCGCCAAAACCTGCTCGGTACCTTGGGTGTATTTCGCTTTGTCGGGCAAATCGTCGAGGTTTACATCCCCAGGGTCGCAGATATGATCGTCAGCTTTTCAGGAGGCAATGCCCCGGAGGATATTCCGCTGCCGCCTCCCCACCATGAACCGCCTTCAAGCGGCGCACCCATGGGCCCGAATGATCATGGCCCGGTAGGAACGGGCGACATCCGCTAATCGATTATTTTTGAAAACCTTTACACCTAATTATGCCTGCTATCTCTATTCTCGATGAAATGATCAAAACCTTTGCTGCCTTCGCACCGAATTTCGCAGGCGCTGTAATCGTTTTGATCCTGGGTTGGATCCTTTCCAAAATTATTGCGAAAATCGTAAAACGCGTTCTGCGGACGATCGGCGCTGATAAGCTCGCCGAAAGGATCAACGAAATTGAGCTGTTTTCCAAAAACAATATCAAGATCGTTCCCAGTACCCTGCTTTCCAAAATTGTTTATTACCTCCTGCTCTTTATTACCTTTTTCATATCGGCGGATATCCTGAACATGGAGGTCGTCTCCAACCTGATGGCCGACATCCTGAATTACCTGCCGCTGTTGTTTTCAGGTTTCTTGCTGTTTGTCATCGGGGTAGTTGCCGCCGATTTCATCAAAGGCATTGTTAAAACAACCTGTGAGTCACTGGCCATTCCTTCTGCCAGCATGATCGCTAACATCGTATTTTACTTCATTCTGATCAATATTTTTATCCTTTCGCTCAAGCAGGCGGCCGTCAAGACCGACTTTATCGAAACCAACCTGGCCATTATCTTCGGCGGGATCGTCGGAGCGTTTGCCATCGGTTACGGATTGGCTTCCAGGGGGCTTATGGCCAACTACCTGGCCTCTTTTTACAATAAGCCAAAAATCAAAGTCGGCGAAAGCATCCAAATTATGGGTATCAAAGGCGAGATTCTGGAAATGGACAATAACGTCATTGTGCTGAAAGCTCCGGAAGGCCAGAAAGTCATTATCCCCATCAGCAAACTCGCATCGGAACCCTACGAAATTTTCTCCGGTAAAAACAAGTCTGAATAGGCAGAAACCGTTTTTTCTTTTCCAAAATCCAACCAGGTTAAAAACTACCGGGTAAGAGCGCTAAGCCTTTTCCCGGTACACTGTATTTTTGCCCCCCTTTCGTATTCATTAACCTGTTAAAACCCGTGTTTCATGAAACGCTCTGTCTACCTGCTCCTTACATGGCTTGTATTCCTATTGTTTACGCCATGTTTAAACGCCCAGGACCCCGCCAAGCCGAAGGAAAAGGAAAAACCGCAAGAGGGCTGGAAAACCGGCGCCGGCCTGGGACTCGATTTTGCCCAACTCCTCCAGATCAACCCCCGTCAGGGCGCCGGCCAGAACCGCCTCGGCTTTGGATCCGCATTCAATTTTTACGGCAATCTTCGCAAAGGCCGGCTTGCCTGGGACAACGCATCCATCTGGCAATTCGGCATCCAGCGCCTGGGCGCCGGGGTTATAGCCCAGGGCGTCACCCAGAAAAAGATCCCGTTCCAAAAAGCGATCGACGAACTCCGATTGAATTCAAAAATCGGTTACCAGATCTCCAAAAAATCCAAATTCTTTTACGCTGCCGACCTCTCGTTTCTGAGTCAATTAACTAAAACATACCAGGGAAACAAAGAATATCCCGGCAATTTCCTCACCGACGTAGCCGGCACAGGTAAAATCCTGTCCAAGTTCTTCTCCCCGGCAACCATTACGATCTCTATCGGATTTGATTTCAAGCCGGACAACAGCCTTTCATTCTACTATTCTCCGGTGGGCGGCAAATTCATCATTGTCGGCAATGATGTGATCGCGTCCTACGGTGTCCACGGCAACCCGGTAGAAGGAATGCCCGACCCGACCACAGGCAGGTACGCCGAGTACGATAACACTTTTGCAGCACTGGGATCACTACTGCGCACCAAATATGCCAACAAGTTCTTTAAGGACAAGATCGCCTTTGCCGCTTCCCTCACGTTGTTTTCCAACTATATCAAAAATGCGCAGAATATCGATGTGGATTGGACCAATGAACTAGCAGTCCAACTGGCAAAAGGCCTGCAGGCAACCGTCACCGTCAATGTTTTTTATGACGATGACGTCATGGTCCAGATCACCGATTACAGCTATCCCAACGGGATCCGCGGCTTGGGCAGGCGGGTGAGCCTTACCCAACAATTATTGTTGAAGTATAATGTTGTTTTTTAGGAAATTCTGCACGGCTTCCTTTATTTTTTCGCTATCTTGCAACACAAAATAAAGAAAAATAATGTCTGACAACAGATTGTTTTTACTTGACGGTCATGCATTGGTATACCGCGCGCATTTTGCCTTTATCGCCCGGCCTTTAATCAACTCAAAAGGGATAAACACTTCTGCCGTAACGGGATTTACCCGCGCGCTTTGGGATCTGCTCCAAAACCAGAAACCCACTCATATCGCGGTCGCCTTTGACCCCCCCTCTCCTACTTTCCGGCATGAAATGTACGAACCTTATAAAGCGAACCGCGAACAGCAGCCTGAAGATATCACAATAGCATTTCCCTATATCCGGAAAATACTGGAAGGGTTTAAAATCCCCGTCGTTTCTGTCAACGGCTTTGAAGCCGACGATGTTATCGGCACATTGGCAAAACAAGCCGAAAAAGAAGGATACCAGGTTTACATGGTCACCCCCGATAAGGATTTCGGCCAACTGGTTTCGGAAAATATCTTCCTGTATAAACCCGCCCGCCAGGGTAACGGGATCGAGATCATGGGGCCTGCCGAAGTCTGTGAGCGCTGGGGCATCAAGCGGGTCGACCAGGTCATCGATATTCTCGGGCTTATGGGCGATACCGTAGATAACATCCCGGGCATTCCCGGCGTCGGTGAGAAAACAGCTGCCAAACTGCTGGCAGATTTTGATTCTGTTGAAGAACTCATCCGTCGTGTAGATGAAGTCTCCGGTAAACTCAAGGACAAAATAAAGGAGTACGCCGACCAGGGCCTTTTGTCCAAAAAACTGGCGGTAATCGAAACCAATGTACCGATAAAGTTCGACGCAACTGCTTTCAACCTGGACCCGCCCGACAAAGATGCCCTGGCAGAGGTTTTCAAGGAGCTGGAATTCCGAACGCTTTCCGAGCAGATCCTGGAAGGCGGAGGAGCATCGTCTTCTCCACAACCCGGCAAACAAGGTAATCTTTTCGACACGCCTTCCGCGCCAAGCGGGTCTCCTATCGTCGAAGAACTGCCCAAGCACGCTATCGCAGATAATCATATCGGCAATACAGAACACCAGTATCATCTGGTAGATACGCCGGACAAACGCAGGGACCTTGTAAAGCTGCTCAACAGTCAGAAAGAGATCTGCTTTGACACGGAAACAACCGGGATCGACGCCAATGCGGTTGAGCTGGTGGGCATGTCATTTGCCGTAAAAAAGGGCGAAGCTTATTATATCCCCATTCCTGAAGACCAGACGGAGGCCCAAAAGATAGTTGACGAGTTCAAACCGGTACTGGAAAACGAAAAGATCGATAAGATCGGCCAGAACATCAAGTACGATGCGCTTGTACTGAAATGGTACAACGTGGAAGTCAACGGCCGATTTATCGACACCATGGTGATCCACTACCTCCTGGAACCCGAACTGCGCCACAATATGGATTACCTGGCCGAGAGTTATCTCAATTACAAACCGGTCTCCATTACCACCCTGATCGGTAAAAAAGGTAAGGAACAGATCACTATGCGCGATGCGCCTTTGGAAGAGGTCAAGGAATACGCCGCTGAGGATGCAGATATTACGCTCCAACTCAAGGATTTCCTGGCGCCGAAGCTGGAAGAAGCCAATTTGCAAAAACTATACGATACGATTGAAGGCCCACTGATCAAAGCACTCGTCGGGATGGAAAACGCCGGGATCAATATCAATGTGAAATTACTCGAAGATTACAGCATTGAGTTGGCCCGGGAAATCGAGAAACTGGAAAAATCGGTATACGAACAAGCCGGCGAAAAATTCAATCTCTCTTCGCCGAAACAGGTGGGGGAAATCCTGTTCGATAAAATGAAAATCCCCTACCGCTGGAGTAAAACCAAAACCGGCCAGTACTCAACCGATGAAGACAAACTGACCGAACTGGCCCTGGAAAATCCTTTTGTGGAAGACATCCTCAAGCACAGGGGGCTGACCAAACTGAAGTCGACTTATGTCGATGCCCTACCCAAAATGATCAACCCGCGGACAGGTCGAATCCACAGTTCATTCAATCAGACCATTGCCGCTACCGGCCGCCTGAGCTCGAATAACCCTAACCTGCAGAACATACCGGTCCGAACCCCTGAAGGGGCAAAAGTCCGGGAAGCATTTATTCCCCGGGATTCCGACCATGTTCTGCTTGCTGCCGACTATTCCCAGATCGAACTCCGCCTGATCGCCGAAATCAGCAAAGACGAAGCCATGCTGGAAGCCTTTCAGAAAGGGCAGGACATCCACCGCGCTACGGCAGCCCGCGTATTCGGAACGCCGTTTGACGAGGTTACGCGCGAACAGCGTTACCGGGCTAAAACGGTCAATTTCAGTATTATCTACGGCGCCGGAGCCACCAACCTTTCCAGGCAACTGGGAATAAAGCGAACGGAAGCCAAAGAACTGATCGACAACTATTTCGCCAAATACCCCGGGCTAAAACACTATATGGATGATACTGTCGAAGGCGCACGCAAAAACGGATACGTGACGACGCTGATGGGGCGGCGGCGGCAGTTGCGGGACATCCATTCCAGAAGTTCACTGGAAAGAAGCAATGCCGAAAGGATCGCCATCAACACGCCCATACAGGGTTCGGCTGCCGATATGATCAAGATCGCGATGATCAATATCCACAATTTCCTTGAAGCCGGCGGCTATCAGACCAGAATGGTCCTGCAGGTGCATGACGAACTGGTGTTTGACGCCCATAAGTCAGAGATCGAACAACTCAAGCCTGTAATTGAGGAAAAAATGAAAACGGCTTTGCCGGGATTGCAGGTACCGATCCTGGTAGAGATCGGGATGGGTGACAATTGGCTGAGCGCTCACTAAGCCGCGGTTTCACCCTTGTTGGCCAATTGTCCGCACGCGGCGTCGATATCCCGGCCGCGGCTGCGGCGAACTGTGACCATCACCCCCTGGTCGCGGAGCCTGCGGGCAAACCGGTCGAGTTGATCTTCTTCAGACCTTTCGAATTCGCCGCCGTCAATGGGGTTGTATTCGATGATATTGACTTTGACCGGAAAACGACGGCACAATTTAGCTAGCCGGTCTGCATCGCTGATGCTGTCATTAAAACCCTTCAGGGCAATGTATTCGTAGCTGATGCGGTTGCCGGTCTTCTGATAAAAATTAGCGATCGCATCCATCAATATGTCCAGATTATTCTGGTCGTTGATGGGCATGATCTCGCTTCGCTTGTTATCATCCGCAGCGTGAAGGCTCAGGGCAAGGTTGAACCGAACCTCGTCGTCTGCCAGTCGGTTGATCATTTTGGCAATACCGGCTGTGCTCACCGTAATCCTTTTGGGTGACATGTTGAGCCCGTCAGGTGAACTGATATGACGAATGCTTTCCAACACATTGCGGTAGGTCAGCAAGGGTTCCCCCATTCCCATATAGACGATATTGGTCAGCGGATGCCCGAAATGGGATAATGATTGCTGGTTGACCAAAAGAACCTGGTCATAAATTTCCGCCGCATCGAGATTCCTGATCCGGCCCATCCGGCCGGTAGCGCAAAACTTGCAGGTCAGGCTGCACCCCACTTGCGATGAAACGCATACAGTAAACCGGTTTTCCTCAGGTACCGGAATAAGAACCGATTCGATCAGGTGACCGTCATAGAGGCGATAGCGGGTTTTGATGGTGCCGTCCGAACTTTTCTGCACCTTATCCTCCTGAATGGGCCGGATAACAAAATTCGCTTCCAATTTGGCCCTAAGCGGCTTGGAGAGGTTGGTCATGGCGTCGAACGAATGGGCGCCTTTCTGCCAAAGCCATTCAAAGACTTGTTTAGCCCTGAATTTGGGCTCTCCCTGCCCTATCAGCCAATCCTGCAATTCCTGGTACGGCAGTTGCCTGATATCCGCTCCTTTACTCGTAATTTCCATATCGATTATCGTATCGGGGTGCACTTGCCTTTCAACCAGTCCGTCTCTTCTGCACTCAATCCGGGCGAGAGCTTGCTGAATACTTCATTGTGGTAGTCGTTCACCCATTTTTTTTCATCTGCTGATAACAAATCCTGATCGATAAGGTTTTGATCAACAGGGCATAAACTTAATGTCCTGAAGGATAAAAACCGGCCGTAGGCCGTTTCTTCCGAGAATTCGCAAAGGATCAGGTTTTCAACCCGGATTCCGTATTCGCCTGCCTTATAAAAACCCGGTTCATTTGAAGTGACCATGCCGGGAGAAAAAAAGCTCGTCCCCCGGGAAGTTACGGCGCTGGCGGCAAAACCTTGCGGCGATTCGTGCACCAACAGAAAGCACCCCACTCCATGCCCTGTTCCGTGTCCGTAATTCAGGCCGGCTTGCCACAAAAACTGCCGGGCAAAAGCATCGAGTTGCACGCCGGTGGTCTTTTCCGGGAATTTGATCCGGGTCAGGGCAATGCAACCTTTCAGCACCAGGGTGAAATTGCGTTTTTGCCCGGCAGTCGGTTTTCCAAGGGCTACGGTACGGGTAATATCAGTGGTACCATGCAGGTATTGCCCGCCTGAATCCAACAGCAAAATCCCTTGCGGTTTGAGCATAGCGCTATGTTTGGCATCGGGCCGGTAATGAATAATAGCACCGTTGCCATTGTAGCCCACTATAGCCGGAAAACTCTCGGATACATACTCCCCTTCAGCTTTCCTGAGGCTAGCCAGTTTTTCGGCAACCCCGGCTTCCGAAATTTTTCCGGAATTCAGATTTTGTTCCAGCCAGATAAACAATTTGACCAGGGCAATCCCATCCTTTACCATGGCTTTTTCCATACCCGCAATCTCAACCGCATTTTTGACGGCTTTCATCCCCTGGACAATGTTTGGCCCCCTTACCCGCTTGCGTTCAACGATGGCATCGTACAACCGGATGCTGACGGCAGCCGGGTCAAAGAGCACATTTTTCTTTGAAGGCAGGTCAGCCAGAAAGGACTCCATTTCATCGTAGGGTTTCACGATGACGGCATCTTCCTGCAACTCCTGGATGATTTTATCCGGTATCTTCCCCGAATCTATGAACAGGTAGGAGAGCAGCCGGCCGACCATCAGGTAAGCAACAAAAACAGGATTGAACTCAACATCCGATCCGCGTAGATTGAGCGTCCAGGCGATATCATCCAGGGTGGGAAGCAGCAGAAATTCGACCTTCCGGTTTTCCAGTTCACTCCCGATATCGGCTAATTTTTCAGCCCGTGTCAACCCTGCGAATCGAAGTTCGTGTTCCCGGATTTTACCTTTGGGCAAACCCGGGCGATCATTCCAGATTCGATCTACCAGGTCAAGCCGGTAGTTAATGTCTATTTTCCGCGGCGATAATTTCTGCTCCAGCGCTTCAAGCTGACCGAGGGTAAAGCAGTAGCCGTCGCAGCCGACCGTGCTTTTGGCGGGCAGGTTTTCGGCAAGCCAATCAATATGTTCCGGTGCATGGGGGATCACCTGCTTGCAAAGCTCAATGCCGGAATGGGCCAATTCGTTTTCAGCCTGAATAAAATACCGGGAATCCGTCCAAAGACCGGCAAAATCAGCGGTGATCACGAGAATACCGGCCGAACCGGTAAACCCGCTAAGCCATTCCCGGGTTTTCCATCTTGCCGGCAGATATTCACTTTGGTGCGGGTCGGCGCTCGGTATCAGGTAGGCGTCAATGTTTTCTTTGTCCATTTCCCTGCGCAGGGATGATAATCTCAGGGACGTAATTTGTTTCATGTTATAAAGAAACGTGACTTTGCCCAAATTTCAAAGAAATCACGCGTTTTACCAATTATTATACATTGAGATTTTTGGCATATTTTTTGTAAATATGTAGGTGGGATTGGATAACTTTACAGAAATTTTCTTAAATTGCTATAGTTTCGATCCCATAATTGGAACACATCATAATTCTCGTAAATTCATGTTGAAGCAGACATTAAGTCAGAAAATGCTTCAGAAGCTGTCTCCCCAGCAGATCCAGCTCATGAAGTTACTGCAGATACCCACTGCAGCGCTCGAAGAACGCATAAAAGAAGAAATGGAGGTTAACCCTGCTTTGGAAGAAAGCGAGCGGGAAGCCGAAGATATGTCAGATTTTGAAACGCCTCAGGAAGATAACTTCGACTATCAAAACGACGAAGATACTTCTGATCCCGAACAGGATAATTACCGCGAAGAAAGTCTGGAACTGGAGAACTACCTGAACGATTACCTGGATGACGATCCTGGAAGTTACAAACTCAGGGATGAAAATTACGGCGCTCCTGAAGAGGAAAAAACAACGCCTGTACCGGTTGAAAATACCTTTCACGATTACCTGGAAGAACAATTGGGTTTGTTGCAACTCCGCGATGAGCGGGAGTTTACGATCGCCCACCAGATCATCGGCAGTATTGATGAAGACGGATACCTTAGGCGCGATGTGACATCCATCATCGATGACCTCATGTTCACCCTCAACATCTTCACCGATGAAAAGGAAGTAGAAAATATCCTCCGCAAAATTCAACGGTTCGATCCGCCGGGAATCGGTGCAAGGGACCTGCAGGAATGCCTCCGAATACAACTGGAAATCAAACTGGACCAGGAAGGCCTGCTCCGCCTCGATCAGGAATACCTGCTCCGCCTTGCGCTGCAGGTCATCAATGATTACTTCGAGGAATTTACCAAAAAACATTACGAAAAACTCCAGCGACAACTGGACGCACCGGATGAAGACCTCAAAGAAGCCATTGAAGAGATCCTGAAACTGAACCCGAAACCGGCCAGTGGATATGCCGGAAATGCCCAGCGGAATGCCCAATATATCGTACCAGATTTTTTGATCTTCAACCGCGACGGCGAACTCGAACTGACGCTGAACACCAAAAATGCACCCGACCTGCGCATCAGCGATCAGTACCGGGATATGCTGAAATCTTACAAAAAAACGGTAAAAGGCCGAAAAGCCACCCGCCAGGAGAAAGAAGCCGTTCTCTTCATCAAGCAAAAAATCGATTCCGCAAAATGGTTTATCGACGCCATCAAACAGCGGCAACACACCATGGAAACGGTCATGTACGCCATCATGCAATATCAGGCAGACTACTTCCTCAGCGGCGATGAGAAAAAACTCAAGCCCATGATCCTGAAGGATATTGCGGACATCACGGGACTGGATATTTCCACCGTCTCGCGGGTTGCCAACAGCAAATATGTCCAGACGGAATTCGGATCGAAACGCCTCAAGGATTTCTTTTCCGAAGCCCTGTCGACCCAGGAAGGCGAAGAGGTATCAACACTGGAAGTAAAAAAGATCCTGAAAGAAGTAATCGAAGCAGAGAACAAGCGCAAGCCGCTCTCCGACGAACACCTTAAAGATCTACTTCAGGAAAAAGGCTATAATATCGCCAGAAGAACGGTAGCCAAATACCGGGAACAATTGGGGATACCGGTTGCCCGGCTTAGAAAAGAGCTTTAACCCCCGCCTTCCTCTACCTGATCATTTTGAATGCAAAATCCTGAAGGAGCGTGACCGCCTGGTCCATATTATCCTCTGAAATGCGGATATCCGTAAGCGCCGGGAGGTGTTTTGAAAAATAAATCTGATCGTTTGCCATTTCCAACAAAGTACTGGACAGCGCGCGCGGATAGATAAAATCCGGGTTCACATCCGCAATCATATCGGCCAGGGTTTTGGCCAATGCCTTATAAGTACTGAAATACCCTTCCTTGTTTTCTTTATCCACTTCCTTGGTGTGGTAAGCTTTCGCCCCTTCCGCCACTACGATCCGGTGGAGGATATCCTCATCTACAAATTCGATCGAGGCGTTTCGGACTGAAGCGTTGACAATGACCCGCAAGGCCAGTTTCAGCCTTTCTACCGGATTCTGGACATTATTCGTATAGTAATCGATCTGAAAACGGGTCCATTCCCAATACCAGCAAAGCAAATAAACCAATAAAACGTGTTTATTGCCGAAATACCGGTAAATGGAAGCTTCTGTTGAACTGATCCGCTCCGCAAGCTTCTTGAAGGTGAACTGCTCAAAACCTATTTCATCTATCAACAGGATGCTTTGTTGAATGATGCTGCGCCCCAGCCGGGTTTCTTGCGGGTCGCGCAGGTACAACTTTTCATTGAGCTTTATTTGGATTAAAACTGCCATCAAGTCGGTTTTGTAACGCTTTCACGGTAAATGTCATCCAATATCAACACTATTCGATTACGATGATAAGCAAAAGTAAAACTTTTCCCAAAATTGAATTAAAAGTTAGGTACGTAATCTGTGCGGATTGGGCTCGGCTTTCCAATCCGCCGAATTCACCTCATGAAACAGCCATTTGGCTCTTCTCAAGATGTCCTTTCAGCCAGGTAAGGCATGCCTGAAAGTCAGGAAAGCAAAAGTCTTTTGATATCAACCCCGGGGCCAGTTTAATGCGCTCAAACATATCCTCCGGCTGGCCATGCAGCCCGCTAAAAACGATCCTGATCCCTTGGTCTGATAATTCCTGAACAGCATCCTCCATCGCATACAAACCTGATTGGTCAACATACGGTACTTTCTCCATACGGATGATAAATACCTTTATCTTTGGCAGTGCTTTTATCATCTGTTGAAACCGCGAGGCAAATCCGAAGAACAGCGGTCCGTCCAGGTGTTTGATATATACTTCCTGCCCGAATTTTTCAATAACGCTGCCTTCATCTGCCCATGGCACTTCCTGAGCGAATTCTTTTAAATCCGCAAATTTCGTCTTGTTTTCAACAACATCAGCGATGCTCTTCATGAATAGCAGCGCCGCCATTACCATTCCGATGGCCACTGCTTCCAGCAGGCCGACCAAAACCGTCAGCAACAATACCGTGATCATGATGATAGCATCTGTCCTCGGAATGGCTTTCAGATGCCTGAAGCCCTTATAATCGATAATGCCGATGCCGACCGTGAACAGGATTCCGGCAAGAACCGAATTGGGAATAATACCGACCAACGGCCCGATCCCCAACAATACGGCCAGCAGAAACAAACCGGCCATGATGCCCGAGATCTTGGTTTTCGCCCCGGATTTGATATTGATTACGGTGCGCATGGTAGCCCCTGCGCCGGGCAGCCCCCCGATCATCGCCGAAGCCATATTGCCAATGCCCTGCCCGAGCAACTCCTGGTTGCTGTCGTGTTTGGTCTTGGTCATATTGTCGGCTACAACCGAGGTCAGGAGGGAATCGATCGCCCCCAGAGCCCCAAGGGTAAAGGCATATTCAAAGACCACCATCAGGTGTTTGATATCCGTAAGGACCGAAAAAAAGGATAAATGCACCTTAGGCAAACCCGCAGGTACGCCCCCCGGCGTGCTGGTCTCGATAATCGGGACCTGCCCCTGGGTCAGGATGAAAAAAGCCCCCGCAGTTACCGCGATCAGGGCAGCCAGCGACCCGGGAATAACCTTGGTGATCTTCGGAAATAAATAGATAATGGCCACCGTGATCAGGGTCAGGCCAACGGAATACCAATTGGCTATACCGGGTATTTCTCCCAGGTTGCTCAAGGTGCCTGCGGCCCCTCCTGTCGGGGCGGGCGAACCGAACATGGGAAAGATCTGGCTAATGACGATAATGACCCCAATGCCGCTCATAAAGCCCGATACGACCGGGTAAGGCATATACCGGATATACCGGCCTACCCGCATCACGCCCAGGAGAAACTCAAATAACCCGGCAATGAAAAAAGTGGCAATGATGATCGGAAAAGCCGCCTGAACCCCGCCGGCATAGGCTATAGCGTCCATAATGATCACAGCGGATACAACGGTCATTGGCGCTGTCGGGCCGCTGACCTGTGTCGGGGTGCCGCCGAATAAAGCCGCCAGAATACCGATCGAAATCGCACCGTAAAGCCCTGAAATAGCGCCCAGCTCCGTTTGGGCGCCGAACGCCAATGCAAGCGGAAGGGCAACTATTCCTGCAGTGATCCCGCCAAATAAGTCGCCCTTTAGATTAGCAATGCTGAATCTGAATGGATTTGTCATGAAGTTTGTTCTCTTAAAATAGTAAAACTATTGTACGCAATATAATTAATTTCAATCATTAAAGCAAATACAACTCCTGCCGTTTGCAATTTTTACAGTATTTTTTTTGATGCTGCAAAAAAGATCCTATCTTTGAGTGGAGAAATATTGACATCTCCTCTACCCCTTGGATTATCTTCTTGCTTCCACCTTGCAAGAAAGTGAGTTACCTGCATACAAACCTATACAACTGCGAAAGTATAACACTACTGTGCCGTGCATATACAGCATAGACAGGGCCGGACTTTTGACAAATAGGGTCCGAGCTGATATACTTTGAGAAAAAACTTAATCGTTAAAGGATTAAATCATAATCCCGATGACCGTAGCACTTTGCTTGTTAACGGCATTTGCCATTACCTTCCTGGCACTGCCGTCCGTTATCCAGGTAGCCCGGATCAAAAACCTCTATGATGTACCTACCGAACGAAGTTCTCATTCCAAAAACACCCCTTCTTTAGGCGGGGTAGGCATTTTTGCAGGAGCGGTTTTCTCCATTATCTTCTGGACGGACTTCCAATCCTCCAGCAATATGAAGTACGCCCTGTGCAGCATGATCATTATCTTTCTGATCGGGCTGAAGGATGACCTCCTTCCCTTGTCTCCGTGGAAGAAATTATTGGGCCAGGTCCTTGCTGCCGTTATCCTTGTTTTTCTTTCCGGTTACAGATTACACAGTTTTTACGGTTTTCTGGGCTTTGAGGGTCCGCTCCCCATCTGGATCTCCGCTATTCTTTCTGTATTCCTGATCCTGGTCATCAGCAACGCTTTTAACCTCATTGACGGTATCAACGGCCTGGCGGGTTCCATCAGTTGCCTGACCGCAGGCGCCTTCGGCAGCTGGTTCTGGGCGGCCGGATTTACGGACCTTGCCGTATTGTCTTTTGCGCTCGTCGGAGCAGTGCTGGCCTTCCTCCGGTTTAACCTTTCTCCGGCCAGTATCTTCATGGGGGATACCGGTTCCCTGTTCATCGGCCTGATCCTGGCGGTGCTGACCCTGCGTTTCCTGGAGCTGAATTCGACCCTGGCCTTTGACAGCGAACTTAAAGTGCAAGCCTCTCCTACCGTAGCCATCGGCATTCTGATTATTCCGTTATTTGATACCATTCGGGTATTCATCACCCGCATCATACGCGGACAGTCGCCTTTCAGGGCCGACCGCCGCCATATCCACCACCTTTTGGTCGATTTCGGCTTCAGCCATACCCAGGCCACGGGGCTTCTTGTGCTGGTCAATTGCCTGTTCATTTGCTTCGTCGTAAGCATGAGCAATGTGCTGGAGCTCCATTTTCTGCTGGCCATCATCCTTTCGGTTGCTACGATAGCCACGCTTCGCCTGCATTTAGCCGTATTGAGAAAACAAAACCTTAGAAGCCGCCAATCTGTTTTATCCTCATGATGAAACTGATCTGGGTTTTCGCAGGCGGCGGCTTGGGTAGCGTCTGCAGGTACGGCGTTGCCGTTTTGGTGAGCAAATACCCGGCGCTGGCCTGGTCTTTTCCGGTCGCTACCTTCCTGGCCAATGCCGTCAGTTGCATTATTTTAGGATCGCTGTTCGGCCTTTCTTCAAGGAGTATGCTGAACGAATCCCAACGGCTGTTGCTCATGACCGGATTTTGCGGCGGTTTCAGCACCTTTTCCACCTTTACGGGTGAATCCTTGGGTTTGCTTCAGGACGGCCAGCTGCTCACCTGGTCGGTTTATCTTTTCCTGAGCATCGTTATCTGCCTTGGCTGTTTTTGGCTAGGTTTGCGACTGACGATTCAATAAGCCGCGCAACAGGGCTAAAACAAGGCGCAAATGGACCTCAACTATAAAACATTCGGTCAGGGCGATCCGCTGATCATTCTTCACGGTCTGTTCGGAACGCTGGATAACTGGCAAACCGTCGCCAGACAATTGTCCAACCATTATTCCGTTTATATTGTTGATCTGAGAAACCACGGCAGGTCGCCGCATGCCGATGAAGCCGGCTATCCGGTCATGGCCGAGGACCTCAAGGTTTTCATGGAGAACCACTGGATCTACAAGGCCCACATCATGGGGCATTCCATGGGCGGAAAAACAGCCATGCAGCTGGCCCTGGACTATCCTGAAATGGTGGACAAGCTGGTTGTGGTGGACATTGCACCCAAAGGCTACAAAGGAGGCCATGAAACGATTTTCAAAGCTTTGTTCGCCGTTGATATGGATGAGTTGGAAGACCGTTCTCAGGCAGAAAAAATACTGGCTACCTACATCGATGACAACGGCGTAGTCCAGTTTTTACTCAAAAACCTGACCCGGAAAAAAGAAGGCGGGTACGAGTGGAAGATGAATTTGCCGGTTTTATTCAGGGATTATGACAAGATCGTCGGCGCCGTTGAAGGTCATGAAGCGTTTGAACATCCGGCCTTGTTCATCCGGGGCGAAAAATCGACTTACATTCTGGATGAAGACTGGCCCGCAATTCTGGAACTATTCCCAGAGGCCCGGCTGGAAACGGTACTAAATGCCGGTCACTGGGTACACGCCGACAATCCTGCTGCCTTGTTGGGCCTGGTTGAAAATTTTTTATATTCATCCTGAAAACCTTTAAAGGATTCTTCGTTTCAGTAAAATAAGGCAGCCTTTCTGTAATAATGCTGTCCATTGTTTTTGTCATAAAAATGTGTTCCATGAAGAAGATTGCAAGAACCGCCGGGATCATACTGATCATGCTGGTCGGCATGGCCGCCACTTACAAGACTGAAAGCAACAAGGAATTTGAAATTCTCAAGAACATAGAAATCTTTGTCAACCTCTATCAGGAGATCAATCATTACTATGTAGACGACCTGGACCCGGGCAAGTTGATGCGAACCGGCATTGATGCCATGATGGCGTCATTGGACCCGTTCACCAATTACATCTCCGAGACAGATATTGAGGGCTATCGCTTCTTCAGCGAAGGCCGTTATCACGGTATCGGAGCGGCCAGTGAATTGATCGACGGATTCAATACCATCACGGAATTGTACCAGGATCAACCAGCGGATAAAGCCGGATTAAAAGTAGGCGACAAGATCGTTGCGGTTGAAGGACAGGATGCAAAGAACAGAACGCCGGACGAATTACAGGAAATACTCCGCGGTTATCCCGGTACAGAAGTTGATCTGACCATCAGGAGGCCGGGCAAAAGCAGTGATTTCAAAATCAAGCTCGTCCGCGGAGAAGTAGAGGTTCAGAATGTTCCCTACTCCGGTATGATCGACAATGAAATCGGTTATATCACCCTGACGACCTTCACCCAAAACGCCGGGAAAAATGTGGCCGATGCCTTGCGCAAGCTCAAACAGGAAAACCCGGGGCTGAAAGGTCTGATCTTTGACCTGCGGGGCAACGGCGGCGGTTTATTGTCGGAAGCGGTGAATGTCTCCAATGTATTTATCCCGAAAAATGAATTGGTGGTCACCACCAAAGGCAAAATCAAGGAAAGGGACAGCGCGTTCAAAACACTGAACGAAGCGATTGATCTGAATATACCGATGGTTGTGCTGATCAACAAAGGATCCGCATCGGCTTCGGAAATTGTCAGCGGGGTTATGCAGGATTACGACCGGGCAGTGCTCATGGGGCAACGCTCTTATGGCAAAGGCCTGGTACAAAATACCCGTGATCTGAAGTACAACGCCAAGGTAAAAATGACGATCGCCAAGTATTATATCCCCAGTCAGCGCTGCATACAAAGCGTAGAATATAAAAACGGCGAACCTGTGGATATCTCCGACGACCGGCGGACAGCATTCAAAACCCGCAACGGCAGAACCGTCCTCGACGGCGGTGGCCTGGCGCCCGATGTTTTAGTCGAAAAACCTACTGAAAGAGGCGTACTAAAAAGCCTGATCGACGAAAACCTGGTATTCGACTTTGTCACGCGCTTCTGTCAGACCAATGAATCCATTCCAAGTGTCGAAAATTTTCATTTCACCGACTTTGACGGCTTTCTGGCGTTTCTCAATGAGAAAAATTACGAATACGAATCCGATAGCGAAAAAGCGCTGAAAGCGCTGGAAGCCGATGCATCAGAAGAAGGCCTCAACCTGAAGTCCGATATCCAGCAACTCCGCAACAAAATCACTTCGGCCAAACAAGATGAGTTGACCAAATACAAAAGTGAAATCATCGATCTGATCGAAAAGGAAATATCCGGCCGATATTACTACCAGCGGGGTAAGGTCCAGATGGGCCTTCGCAACGACCTGGAGATCAAAGAAGCCGCTGAACTGCTCAAAGACCAGGCGCGATACAAAAAGATCCTGGCTATTCAATAGGCGCGATTTAAGCTATAAGTAAAAAGGGGATGACTCAAATGAAGTCATCCCCTTTTTACTTTCAGCCCAATCCAACGCTGATCAGTTCTTATCTTCAGCAGCCGGTTGCTGTTGATTTCCCATTGCAGCCTGTGCACAAACCAGCGGCAAAATGGAATCGTACCAGTTGATCAGGCCGATTCTGCGGGCCCTTGAAAGGTCAGAACAAGCTTCACCGAAACGGTTCATATCCAGGTAGGCCTGACCGCGCATCAACAGGAAATTGCCGTCGTTAGGGAACAAGGCTAAAGCTTCATCCATTTTAGCGATGCCGGCATCCTGCTGCCCATCCGTAAAAAGCTGAGCGCCTTCCTGCGCCGCCTGGGTCGCTTTTTCATAATTGCTCACAACGGTTTTGCACCCCGCTGCAGTCGGCGTAAAGCTCAGGCTGATATCCATCGCCGAAGGGACCTTCCTGGATTGAAATTCGGCTGCCGTCCATTTTCCATGGGTGGCGATGCAGGCGTCAATTGCCGCATACCAGAAATCAAAACCGAGATCGCTGTAGTCGGTCAGGTCAAGAATCCGGACATCTCCATCGCCTTCTATCAATAGTTGCACCTGCATATTACCGACCCTGCAGCTATCGTTGCCGGATTCGGGATAGACAAGCCTGTCGTCGAGGAATTTTGCCAGGGCATCGCTTCCCCCGCTAAACTCAAGCGGTTTGTCAAATTGGGTATAAATGGTATCCGATCCGGCCAACGTATAAGGCAAAGGCTCTTTTATCTTGAAACGGATCGGTACATTGTACTGGACCCGAACTTCCTTTCCATCCTTCTTGCCAGGTACAAATTTGATGCCCGCCTGATCCATCACGCCGATAACCCGCAGGGCTTCCAGACCGCAACCTCCGCCTATATCTTTTAAAATATTCGGGCGGGATATCCTGCCGTCCTTTTCGACTACGAAGGTTACGACAACCGTACCTTCCAGGTTTTCTTCGATCGCCTTCAAGGGATACTGAATATTGCCGTACATAAACGCCAGCAACTGTTGCTGGGCGCATTGTTGTTTGACCAATAGGGTGGTATCCAGATTCTCGCATCCGGGGAATCGCGGCATTTCTTCCACGACGCTGTAAATGGTGGTATCGGCTACCTGGGCCGTCAGACCGGCCAGGCAGGTTGTCACTAAAACGATTAAGGCAAATATTCTCCTCATAGTTGATCATAATGAGACAGCAAAGGTAATACAAAGGCCGGAATAGGCGCCGGCGCCTCTACTTAAAGTGTGCCTTTTGTGGAAGGAAGTTGCATATTGTCCGGATCCCTCTTCACCGCTTTTCTGATTGCCCGCGCAAATGCCTTGAAAACAGATTCGATCTTGTGGTGTTCGTTTTCCCCTTCAACCTTGATGTTGAGGTTGCAACGGGCCTCGTCCGTAAAAGATTTAAAAAAATGGAAGAACATCTCGGTGGGCATATCACCGATTTTCTCGCGCTTGAATGCAGCATCCCATACCAGCCACGGCCGCCCGCCGAAATCGACCGCTACCTGGGCCAGGCAGTCGTCCATCGGCAAATGAAAACCATATCGCTCCAGGCCCATTTTGTCGCCCAGCGCTGCCCTGAAGGCCTGGCCTAAGGCCAAGGCAGTGTCTTCTATCGTATGGTGTTCATCAATTCCAAGATCTCCGCTTACCCTGACCTCCAGGTCAACGCCGCCGTGTTTTGCCAGCTGGTCCAGCATATGATCAAAAAAGCCCAGCCCGGTGCGGATATCGGATTGGCCGGTACCATCCAGATTAAGCCGTATAAATACATCCGTCTCCCTGGTTTTACGGCGCAGCTCCGCCTTCCTGTCCGGTATTTTCAAGAACTTGAAAACTTCCTCCCAATCGGTAGTGATCAATTGGATCACATCGGATAAACCATCCGCGCCTTGGCTAACCTCCGCTGCTCCAAGTTCAGGTTCGTTATTTAACCAGATCCCCCGGCACCCCAGATTTTTGGCCAACGCCATATCCGTCAGCCGGTCGCCGATCACCCATGAACCTGCCAGGTCAAAATCACCGTTCAGATAATGGGTCAGTAAACCTGTAGCCGGCTTACGGGTCGGAGCATGCTCATGCGGATAGGTCCGGTCGATCAAAACCTCTTTAAAGTGGATTCCTTCGTTGGCAAAGGCCTTCATCACAAAATCGTGCGGCGGCCAGAACCGGTCTTCCGGATGAGCAGCCGTCCCCAAACCATCCTGGTTGGTTACCATGACGAGCGCAAAATCCGTTTCCCGGGCAATTCTGCCCAGAAATTGAAAAACTTTCGGATAAAATTCGATTTTCTCAAAAGCATCCACCTGGTAGTCTTCCGGCTCCCTGATGAGTGTACCGTCCCGGTCCAGAAATAAGATCCGCATAAAAAAGCGTGACTGGTCAATTAATATTTAATGTCGCTGAAAGATAGCACTTTGTGGAAAAACCCGGCTTTTTCCGATTTTTCCACACGGTTTTCCACAAAAAACAAACTATTCCGTCTTCAGTTGGTATAAGACATTCAGGACAGCGGTGAAAAGCAATACAGCTCCGGCCTGGTGAAAAACCCCCAGACTGACGGGCACCAGCCCTCTGCAGTTGATTACGGTCAGGATCCCCAGCAGCACCTGCAACGCCAGCGCCCCCGCCATAATGACGGCGCCTCTTTTCAGGGAAGCATTCGACTGCATGCTCAAAACCGGCCATAAAAACCATAATATCATGAATGTCAATACATAAGCTACTCCTCTGTGCAGAAACTGAATGAGCGCTGGCATAAATGGCGTGGCGTCATAGGTTTTGAAGCTGTCAAGTGTCCATTCGCGGCCTGAAAGGATCACGTCCGGAATGAAAGTTCCATTCATATCCGGCCATGTTGGAAAAAGAATGCCGGCTTTCATACCCGACATCAAACCGCCCAATAACAATTGGGCCGCCAGCAGGCCAAAAACCCAGTTCATCCTGTTTTTCAACGATCGGCTGTGGATAACCGTTTTTTCGGGATACCAGACATGCAGGGCAGTCCAGAAAAGGTATCCGTAAACCGACAACGCAATCCCCAGGTGTAGCGTAAGTTTGTAAGCATTCACCCAGGGCCGGTTGACCAATCCGCTTGCCACCATGATCCAGCCGAATGAAGCGGCCAACATCGCCAGGAGCACCACTATTCCGAGCCGCGTCATCAATTCGTGGTCAATTTTTCGTTTGTACAGAAAGAAAAAGAACGGAATGATGAAAACAAACCCCATGGTGCGGGCCCATACCCGGTGAAAATATTCCCAAAAGTAGATGAACTTGAATTCCCGGAGGCTCATCCCTTTATTGATCTTGTGGTACTGCGGCGTTTCCTTATAGAGATCAAATGCCTCATTCCACTGGCCTGCATTCAACGGCGGAATGGAGCCGGTGATGATCTCCCATTTTGTGATGGACAAGCCCGAGCCGGTTAACCGCGTTACACCTCCAATAATGATCTGGACAAAGAGCATGAATACGCCCGCAAACAGCCAGATTTTAATCCCGGCGCTATACGATTTTCGTTCCATGATCAGGCTTTCCATCTGTATATGTTTTTTTAGTCAAAAAAGCAAGCGGATAAATGTTGTCAGGCGCCGCCCTTTTATATGATGATTATTGATAATATTATTTAAATTAAAAAAAAGCTCTCCATCATCAGGGGTGTTAATATGTGGACAACTAAATAAGGTTAAGTAGGTGTTAATTCATTATTAAGATAATGTAAGGCGTTATCAACAGGGTTTTAAGATGCAGAGTGCTTCTTTTTCAATTGAATGCGAACTTATCAACAAGTCCTCAATTATTAATCCACAGAAAAACTTTTTTTGAAGCTTGTGTTAATTTTTTACACACTTGTGTCAATTTGGATTTCAAATATCCACGCCTTCTCTTTTTTGAGGGGATTTTTCCTGTGGATAACCGGGACTATGTTGGGTTTTGTGGAAAATAGTTGAGTTTTTTCCTATCTTTCCACTTTGCAATTGTGGAAAACTGAAGTCAGTAGTTCATTGGTTTTTAACTGCTTACGGTTAGGCCCTTTAAGGGGACGTGGATAAAAAAATTGGTCCTGCCGTTTAGGGCCTGGCCCTTCCCGGGTAGTGTGGAAAATGTGTAAAACCCGGGAAAACGTATAGCATCGATATTCAAAACAAAAAAGTATGTGTGGTCGGTTTTCTTTCGTCGCTTCCCAGGAAAAGATACAGCATCAACTCGGACTGGATTTTGAAACGGGCGCCAATTTACGGATCAATTTTAACATAGCCCCGACCCAGCACGCCTATGTCATTACCAATGAGAAACCCAGGGCCTTGCAATACCTGACCTGGGGGCTGATACCCAGCTGGTCGAACGATGGAAAAAATATCGGCCAGTTGATCAATGCGAGAAGCGAGGGAATCGAAACGAAACCATCCTTTCGCGTCCCGATCCGGAAAAACAGGTGCCTTGTTCTGGCAGACAGTTTTTATGAATGGAAACAGCAGGGTGGAGAAAAGGTCCCTTATCGCATTCTGCTTCGGAATGGAGACCTGATGTTGATGGCCGGCATCTGGGATGTCTGGTACAAGGGCGATTACGCCATCAGGAGTTTTTCCATCATAACCTGCCCGCCGAACCAGGAAATGACCGGTATCCACAACCGCATGCCCGTGATTTTCGACCGGATCTCTGATCAGCAGAAATGGCTTTCCGATCTTTCCCTGGATGAAGTCCTTCCGATGCTTCATACGCCGGAAAACGGCATTCTGGACATGTACAAAGTCAGCTTCAAGGTCAATTCGGTAAAAAACAATTCCCCTGATCTGCACCAACGCATCGGAGATACCCCTACCTTGTTTTAAGGATTTCCTATCTTGGTTCGGATTATTAACGTTTGATATGAGGGTAGTTATTCAGCGCGTTAGCCACGCTTCGGTTACCATTGACGGAGCTGTAAAATCCCGGATAGGCCCGGGACTATTGATACTGGTCGGTATTGAAGATGCGGATATCCGGGAGGATCTGGAATGGTTGAGCCGTAAGATTGTCAATCTACGGATCTTTAATGACGAGGACGGGGTTATGAACAAATCCGTTCAGGAAGCCGGCGGTGATATTCTGGTCGTCAGTCAGTTTACCCTTCACGCCAGTACAAAAAAGGGAAACAGGCCATCTTATCTAAAAGCATCCAAGCCGGATATTGCCATCCCTTTATACCGGCAGTTTGTAGCGGCGCTCGGCCTCGAATCCGGCAAATCCATTCAAACCGGTGAATTTGGCGCTGATATGAAAGTGGAACTGCTCAATGACGGCCCCGTCACCATTATCATGGATACCAAGCAAAAAGAGTAATCAGTATGACCCTAAAAGGAGCTCAAACAACAATCGATCAATGGATCAAGACCATCGGCATCCGGTATTACAGCGAGCTGACCAATACGGCGATTTTAATGGAAGAGGTGGGGGAGGTTGCCCGGCTGATGGCCCGCATTTACGGCGAACAATCCTTTAAAACCGTTGAGCAGGAGCGCTCGGCTAAAACCGATCTGGCTGATGAAATGGCCGATGTGCTGTTTGTACTTTTATGTCTGGCCAATCAGGCCGGGATAGACATGGAAGATGCCCTGAATAAAAATCTGGAAAAGAAAACGAACAGGGACCGGGAACGGCACGCCGGAAACGCCAAATTGAAATGAACTAAAATCCTGTACCGGTACAGGATTTTAGTTCAACTTCTGCTTGATCTCCATGATTTCGAAGCCTTCGATCACGTCGCCTACCTTAATATCGTTGAAGTTTTTGATCGTGATACCGCATTCGAGGCCTGATTTGACTTCCCGAACATCTTCTTTGAACCGCTTGAGTGAGGAGATCTCGCCAGTTGCGCCTTCCCTGGTGGGGAAAATGACGATACCGTCTCTGACAATGCGGATATGGGTGTTTCGGGTCAGCTTGCCTTCGTCCAGATAACATCCGGCAACGGTACCGACCTTGCTGATTTTGAAGACTTCCCTGACGATTGCCTGGCCGACGATCTTTTCTTCTTTGGTCGGTTCGAGCAAACCTTCAATGGCCAGCTTGATCTCTTCGATGGCTTCGTAGATGATGGAATAGGTCTTGATCTCAACGCCTTCCCGTTCAGCCAGTTTTCTGGCGCCGGAGGAGGGGCGAACCTGGAAGCCTACGATAATGGCATCGGAAGCGGAAGCCAGCAGGACATCGGATTCGACGATCTGGCCGACAGCCTTGTGGATGACATTTACCTGAACGGTTTCCTGGCTCAGCTTGATGAGGGAATCCGAAAGGGCTTCTACCGAACCGTCTACGTCGCCTTTTACGATCAGGTTCAACTCCTTGAAGTTGCCCAATGCCAGGCGTCGGCCGATTTCGTCAAGGCTGATCCGTTTGGTGGCTCTAGTAGATTGTTCGCGGATGATCTGAGCCCGTTTGCTGGCAATCTGGCGGGCCTCCTGTTCGGTTTCGGTAACCTTGAGGCTTTCACCGGCTTGCGGAGCGCCATCAAGGCCAAGGACCAGTACCGGTGTTGAAGGGCCGGCTTCGTCCACGCGTTTGTTGCGTTCGTTGAACATGGCCTTGACCCGGCCGGCATATTCGCCGACAACCATCGGATCGCCGATACTCAATGTACCGGTCTGGACAAGGATCTTGGCGGCATAACCGCGGCCTTTTTCCAGCGATGCTTCCAGAATGGTACCGATAGCGCGCCGTTGCGGGTTGGCCTTCAGTTCGAGCAGTTCCGCTTCCAGCAATACTTTTTCCAGCAGTTCTTCGATGCCCTGGCCGGTTTTAGCCGATACATCCTGCGACTGGTATTTGCCGCCCCATTCTTCCACGAGATAATTCATCGAAGCGAGGTCTTTCTTGATCTTTTCCGGATTAGCGCCTGGTTTATCGATTTTGTTGATGGCAAAAACGATGGGAACGCCAGCCGCCTCAGCGTGGCTTATGGCTTCTTTCGTCTGGGGCATGATGCTGTCGTCGGCGGCGACAATGATAATGGCAATGTCCGTTACCTTGGCGCCGCGGGCCCGCATAGCGGTAAAGGCTTCGTGGCCCGGCGTATCCAGGAAGGTGATTTTCCGCCCGCCTTCCAGTGAAACTTCATATGCGCCGATGTGCTGAGTAATACCCCCGGCTTCACCTTCTACAACTTTAGCACTCCGGATATAGTCGAGTAATGACGTTTTACCGTGGTCGACGTGGCCCATTACGGTCACGATGGGAGCGCGCGGTTCCAGGTCTTCGGCATCGTCTTCGATTTCTTCTTCTTCCAGGCCGATCTGTTCTTCCGCGCTGATGAATTCGACTTCGTGCCCGAACTCGCTGGCCACCAGTTCGATAATTTCGGCATCCAGGCGCTGGTTGATCGAAACGATAACCCCCAGGTTCATACAGGTCATGATCACATCCGAAACGCCTACATCCATGAGGTTGGCGAGTTCCTGCACCGAAATAAATTCCGTAACCTGGAATTTATCGGACTGGGACTCCATGTCCATCATTTCCTGGCGTTCCCGCATGCGCTCCCGGTTATCGCGGCGCAGTTTCTGGCGTTTCTTTTTGCCGCCGCCTGACAACCTGGCCATGGTAGCCCGGATCTGTTCCTGGATTTCTTTATCCGAAACCTCAGGCGCCTGATTTTCCTTGCGCCCTCCGCTGCCAGGTTTCTTCCTGTTGTCGGTACCTTTATTTTGAGAGGTCTCATTGGGAGACGCAACAACTTTTTTGCGCTTGCGCCGGCGTTTTTTCTTGTCGGCATCGTCCTTATTGGCGTCAGCCTGGCCGGATTTCGGTTTATTCTTATCCGCGGAAGCACCTGCATCAGGAGTTGTTTCCTTGGGTTTGACTTTTTCTTTTTCCTTCTCTTTTTTCTTTTTGACCTTTTTAGTTTTCTTGAGCTTGTCGGTGTCGATCTTGCCAAGAATTTTCAGTCCTCTGAGTTCAGGTGCTTCAGCCCGGATAATATCTGAACCGGAGGATTCAGGTTGGGCTGCCTGGATGTCTGCTTTTTGCACAGGTGCAGCTTCTTCTTTTTTAGGTGCAGGTATTTCTTCCGGTTTTTCCGGCGTTTCAGTTTGCGCGGCCGGTTTTTCTTTTTCTTTTTCCGGTTCGGCAGGTTTGGCCTCCCGCGGTTCCTGTTTTTGTTCCGGCGTTTCCGCGACGACGGGTTCCTTGGATGTGACAGGTTCTTTTTCCTCCTGAGGTTTTGGAGGTGCCGGTGTTTCCGGTTTTTCCTGGACTTCCGGCGCCGGTGCGGATTCCGGTTTGTCTTCCTTGGTCGGCTTCAGTTTGCTTCCGAGGTCAATTTTGTCGACGATCTTCAAGCGGATCTGGGGGCGTTCCTGAGTGGTTTCCGGTTTCTTTTCTTCAGCAGGAGGAGCAGCGGTTGTCTTGGGTGCAGGTTCTTTGAAAACAGGAGTGGGGGGGGGGTCTTTTTTGACTGCCATAGGACGGGTACCAATGACGAGTTGGTCGGCTTGTTCCTTGATCGCAATGGATTTCTGGAACTCCTTCAGCAACTCGGCGTACATCTCGTCCGTTACCTTGGCAGTAGGTTTATTTTCAATGTCGAAACCCTTTTTGCTGAGGTGCTCAACAATGGTGCCGGTTCCTACATTGAGTTCTTTAGCAATTTTTATTAATCGTTGCTCCATTAAAAATTTTTTGTTCCGCTCGCGTTTTTAAACGCCAAGACAAAGATAATATTAAAAAACAAGCCGGAAAACCTGCCACCGAATTTGATTTTGATTAGCCGGCTTGTTTCTGACGTTAACTTACTCTTCGAATTCAGCAGCGAGAACGTCCATGATATAGGTAATGGTTTCCTCCTCGAGGTCGGTCCTGCGCAGGAGTTCTTCCTTGCTCAGGTTCAGGACGCTTTTGGCTGTATCGCAACCGATGTTTTTAAGCGCCTCGATTACCCATTCGTCGATTTCATCTTTGAATTCATCCAGATCGACATCGTCGATTTCAATTTCATCAACATTTCTGTAGACGTCGATCTCAAACCCGGTAAGCCGGCTGGCCAGTTTGATGTTTGACCCGCTCTTGCCGATGGCCAGGGAAACCTGGTCTGGTTCGAGGTAAACATCTGCCCGCATTTTATCCATGTCCAGATCAATGGTCGTGACCTTGGCAGGAGTCAAAGCCCGCTGGATATACAGACTGACGTTGTTGGTATAATTAATAATGTCAATGTTCTCATTGTTCAATTCCCGGACAATTCCGTGGATCCTGGAGCCTTTCATGCCCACACAAGCGCCGACCGGGTCGATCCGGTCGTCATAGGATTCTACGGCGACTTTGGCCCGTTCACCCGGGATACGCTCGATTTTCCGGATGGAAATCAGGCCGTCTTCAATTTCGGGTACTTCCTGTTCCAGTAGTTTTTCGAGGAAAATATTGTCTGTCCGGGACGCGATGACGACGGGGTTATTGTTCCGCATTTCGACATCTTTGATCACGGCGCGAACCATGTCCCCTTTCCTGAAATTATCGCCTTTGATGGTTTCGTGCTTAGGCAATACCAATTCGTTTCCGGTAGCGTCGTCAATGATGAAATATTCCCTGCGCAGCGCCTGATGCACTTCGCCGTAGACGATTTCACCGATCCGGTCGGAATATTTCCGGTAGATTTCGTCTTTTTCAAGCTCCATGATTCTGGAGATCAGGGTTTGCCGGGCAGCCATGATGGCGCGGCGGCCGAAATCCTCCAGGTGAAGCTGCTCGTAGCATTCCTCGCCGATTTCATAGTCTTCATCAATAGCCAAAGCTTCGGAAATCGATATCTGGCTTCTGTCATCGGTTACCTCTCCATCCGGGACAATTTCCCGGACGCGCCACAGTTCAAGGTCGCCTTTGGTAGTATTGACGATGACGTCAAAATTTTCATCCGATCCGTACTTCTTACGGATAAGTGTTCTGAAAACATCCTCCAGGACCCGAACCATTGTCGGGCGATCTATATTTTTGATGTTTTTGAACTCGGAAAAGGTTTCTACCAGATTCATCATAAGTCTTAAGGATTTAAAATGAAACCTTTATAATTGATTGTTTAATTTGATCAAAAGGGATTTCATGCAGCAGCACGATTTTTTTCTTTTTCTTCCCGTCTTTGACCGTTTGTTCTTCTTCCAGACTGACAACCTCGGCTGAAACAGCTTTCAGTACGCCTTTTTTTACTTCTCCGTCTGCAAGAGAAATTTCCAGGGTTCTGCCCAGGTGTTTGGGATATTGCCGCAGGAATTTCAACGGCCGGCTCGCACCCGGAGAAGACACTTCCAGGGTGTAATCATCTCCCAACCATCCTTCCGTATCCAGGTAGCTTTCGAGGTAGCGACTGATCTGCTGGCATTTGTCAAACGTAACGCCGCTGTCACTGTCAATGAATATTTCAAGTTTCCGGTTGGCGTGCAATTGGAGGTCAATTAAAAAACAGTCGGAAAACGACGGTTCTGAAAATTTGGCATCCAGTAGGTCAACGATCTTTTCTTCAACCACAAGTCAAAAATCTGATAACATATAATAAAAAGAGGGAACTTTTCAGGTTCCCTCTTTAGGCGGTTTCTAAAATGTGGTGCAAATATAGGGAGAATCCGGCCTAAAGTCAAGATATTCATATAAAATAATTGATAAAACCGTTTTTAAGGGGCGATCCTTTCGCCTCTTTTATGAGATTAAGCTCTATTTTTGCCAGGACATGAATTTACCGCTCCGCATAGCCCGTCGATATTTGTTTGCCCGGCGTTCTACCAACGCCATCAATATCATTACCGGTATTGCGGTATTGGGCATCTCCATCGGTACGGCGGCATTGCTGCTGGTCCTGTCGGTCTTTAACGGTTTTGAGGACCTCATCGTCGGCATGTACAGCCATTTCAACCCTGAAGTCAAGGTCACGCCGAAAGAAGGAAAAACCTTCATAGCGGACGATACCCTCCTGCTCAAACTGGAGGAGATGCCAGGAATACAGGTGATTTCCGTTACGCTCGAAGAGGTGGCGGTATTTGAATACAAGGATAACCAGACTTTCGGCATCATTAAAGGTGTCGATGAAAACTTTGCCAGAGTCACTGATCTGGACTCTACACTAAGGGAGGGCAAGTTCCAACTTGGGCAGGCGCCCAGGTATTTTGCCGTTCTGGGCGCCGGCATGCGCAACAAACTGGCGGTTGATATCGAAGATATGTTTTCCAGCATCAGCGTTTATATGCCCAAACGCAAGGAAGTAGGGCCGTTTGATCAGCAATTTATGGTGCAGTCCCTTTATCCGGCCGGCACATTCGCCATTCAGCAGGATTTTGACCAGGAATACGTGCTCGCCGACCTGGGTTTCACCCGCAAGTTGCTCGGTTTGCCCGACGCAGCCAGCGCCCTGGAAATCAAACTCGAACCTGGCTACAATATCCCATCTACCTTTCGGGCCATCCAATCGGTAATGGGAGAAGGGTTCCGGGTTCAGAACCGGTTTGAACAGGAGGAATCCTTTTTCAAACTGATGAAACTGGAAAAGTGGCTGAGCTATGCAATCGCGGGTCTGATGATGTTGCTGGTTGCGTTCAATCTTGTCGGTGCACTTTGGATGATCGTCCTGGAAAAGCAATGGGACATTGCGATCCTGAAGTCCATGGGCAGTAACAACAGCATGGTTCGGAACATCTTTTTGTATGAAGGCCTGTTGTTGTCGTTTCTGGGCGTATTCATCGGGTTTATCCTGGCCGCGACCGTTTATATATTGCAGAAGGACTTCGGTCTGATCGGGGTACCCGGGAATGCTGCGGTTGACGCCTACCCCATCAGCATGCGCGGATTTGATTTTGCGGTGGTTATGCTGACAGTGCTCGTCATCGGTTTCCTCGCAAGCCTCCCTCCTGCCATGCGGGCAAAACGCATTCCCGCGATTATTAGAGAAGAATGACATTTTTATTGCCCGCGGGAAGTTGAAAAAAGGTTAACTTTGCCCGAATTTTCTGAAAATCAGGCCTGTTATCCCTTCTATCGGGCAGGCCTCGTGCAGGGCTTAATGATGGATTTAAAATCGCAGATTGATCAGGAAAAGCTGCCTCGCCATATTGCCGTTATAATGGACGGTAACGGGAGATGGGCCAAACAACACGGGAAACCGCGTGTTTTTGGCCATCGTAATGGGGTTAAAGCCGTTCGTGAAACCACGGAAGCGGCGGCAGAACTCGGAATAGAATACCTTACCCTTTATGCTTTCTCCACCGAAAACTGGAAGCGCCCGCAAACAGAGGTAGGCGCCCTGATGCATTTGCTGGTTGAGACGCTGCACAAGGAAATCAACACCTTGTCCAAAAATAATATCCGGCTTAAAGCAATCGGCCAGATCGAAAAATTGCCTGAAAAAACATATAAGGCATTGCTCAACGGCATAAAGAATACGGCCGGCAATACCCGGATGACCCTCGTGCTGGCGCTGAATTACAGTGCCAAGTGGGATATCGTTCAGGCCGCCGGCAAACTGGCGGAAAAGGCCGCCGATAAGGTCATCCTGCCCGGTGAGATCGATGAAACAGCTTTTGCAAATGAACTGAGTACCGCCGGAATGCCGGACCCTGAATTATTGATCAGGACCAGCGGCGAATACCGGATCAGCAATTTTCTGCTGTGGCAAATCGCCTATGCAGAGCTCTTTTTTTCACCGGTTTTCTGGCCAGAATTCCGGAAACAACACCTTTACGAAGCTATTATTGACTATCAGCGCCGGGAGCGCCGGTTCGGACAGATCAGCGAACAGGTAATAGCAGATAAGCCCGCCTGAACATACAACCTTTTTGCAGTCGAAATTGGTCTTTTTAACCTGGAATTGAACACTCCGGATGCTTCGCCTGGAAGAGGTCCAAATTAAAAAGAGAAAAAGTGAGACTTAATTTTTTTACTACAATCGCCCTTTTAACAGCGTTTATCGCCTTCGCCTCCAATCGTGCATACGCTCAGACGGCTGCCGATACGGTAAAACTGTTCTCGTATGAGGACCCCAAAGAATTCGAAATCGGAGGGATCAAGGTAACCGGCGCTCAATTCAGCGATGACAATGCGGTCATCGGTGTATCCGGTTTGAAAGTTGGCGATAAGATCAGGGTACCCGGTCCGGATATCCAGCGCGCGATCAAAGCCTTGTGGAAACTGCGGCTGTTTACAGATGTCCAGATCCTGAAAGAAAAGACCATCGGGGACGTGATATTCCTCGAACTGGTCGTTAAGGAACGACCCCGGTTGTCGAAGCATTCCTTCAACGGCGTTAAGAAATCCGCCCATGACGACCTCAACGATGAAGTAAACAAACACTTGGTCAAAGGCGGTATCGTCACCGAAAACATCAAGGTAAATGCCAAGGAAGCCATTGAAAAATACTATAAAAATAAAGGCTTTCTGGATGCAACAGTGAAGGTGGAGGAAATTCCCGACACTTCCCGCCTGAATTCGGTCGCCCTGGTTTTTGATATCTACAAAGGCAAGCGCGTAAAGATCAAAGACATCGTTTTCAATAACAACGAAAATGTCAAAGACAAAAAATTGCGCAAGCAATTGAGCAAAACCAAACCCAAACGCCGGCTTTTCGCTTCTTCCAAATTCCTCAGAAAAGAGTACACCGAAGACAAGAAAAAGGTCATTGACTATTACAACAAGATCGGTTTCCGGGATGCCCGGATTTTGAGCGACAGCATCTGGCGGAATGAGGATGGCGAACTGATGATCGCCATCAATATGGAAGAGGGCGACCGGTATTACTTCCGGAATATTACCTGGAAAGGCAATTCCATTTATGATACCCCTACCCTTCAAAATATCCTCGGCATTTCAAAAGGCGACGTATACAATCAGGAATTGCTGAATACCCGCCTCCGCTTCAGCCAGGACGGCAGGGATGTCAGTACCCAATACCTGGATAACGGATACCTCTTTTTCCAGGTCGACCCGATTGAAGTGGCCATTGCAGAGGATTCTATCGACCTCGAGATCCGGATCTATGAAGGCCCCCAGGCTACAATTGACAAGGTGGTCATCGCCGGTAACGACCGGACGCACGAACACGTTATTCGCCGCGAACTGCGCACGCTGCCGGGGGAAAAATTCAGCCGTACGGATATCATCCGCTCCCAGCGGCAAATCGTCAACCTCGGCTATTTCAACCCGGAAAGCCTGGGGATCAATACACCCGTCAACCCCCAGCGGGGAACCGTGGATATTGAATATAAGGTGGAAGAAAAACCCTCCGACCAGTTGGAACTCTCTGCGGGTTGGGGCGGTAACCGGCGCGTGATCGGTACCCTCGGCGTTTCTTTCAACAACTTCTCCCTTCGGAATATTTTCAACAAAGAAGCCTGGCACCCGCTGCCCCAAGGGGATGGACAACGTCTTTCCCTGCGCGCGCAAACCAACGGCGACTTTTACCAGTCCTATAATGTGTCGTTTACCGAACCCTGGTTGGGCGGTAAAAAACCGACCTCGTTTACCGTTGCCGGATTCTACAACCAGTTTGCATTCGGCACCCGGGGAACATCTTCCCGCCAGCAGTTCAACATCATTCAGGGTTCGTTGAGCCTTGGCACCCGCTTGCGCTGGCCCGATGACAACTTCATCACTTCAACAGCGGTGAACATCCAGACCCTGGCGCTCAACAACTGGATCAGCGGCCTTTTCCGTACAGATGACGGCAGCGTGGTATCGCAAGGCAACTACAACAACTTCAGCCTTCGCCAAACCATCACCCGTTCAACAGTAAACGACCCGATTTTCCCCAAAGACGGTTCCAAGTTCGAACTCTCCGTGCAGTTTACGCCGCCATATTCCCTGTTCAACAAAGACAAGGACTACAGCGAATTGCCTGCGTCGGAACGATTCCGCTGGCTTGAATACCACAAATGGCGGTTTGACGCTGAATGGTATACTACCGTTGTGGGCAAACTGGTGCTCAAAGCACAGGCTAAAATGGGCTTGCTGGGCAGCTACAACACGAAGATCGGCACTTCTCCCTTCGAACGCTTCCAGCTGGGGGGCGACGGCATAAACAACCAACAGTTTGGTTTTGCCGGCGTGGATATCATCTCTTTAAGGGGATACGAGGTCAGTGATCTGGAAGCCAACAGAGACCCAAGGGGGCAGGCAACGGATATTGCCACGCCGGTTTTTGACAAGTTTACCCTCGAATTGCGCTATCCGTTCTCCCTCAATCCGAGTTCTACTATTTATGCGCTTGTTTTTGCTCAAGGCGGTAATGCCTGGAGAACCGTCGGAGATTTCAACCCGTTTGACCTCAAGCGCTCGGTCGGCTTTGGCCTTCGGGTGTTCCTGCCGATGTTCGGTACGCTTGGTTTTGATTACGGTATAGGCTTTGACAAATCAGGGGTGCGCTCGTTGAGCAATCTCGGGGACTTCAACATCATCCTTGGTTTTGAACCTGAATAAAATGAAAGTTAACCGTGTTTGGTTGGGAACCGGTTTAGTGCTGTGTTGCCTGGCTATAAGCATTTTGCCATCCTGTAAGAACGAAAAAGCAGACAATCAACAGGAAACTGTCAATGGTGCGACGGGCAACTCCGCAATCGATAACCTGACCAAAGCGATCGGCTCCGATCCGGAAAACGCAGATCTTTACGCGCAGCGGGCCAGGTTGTTCTATGACAATGAAGGCTATGATGAAGCCATCCGGGACCTGTCAGCAGCGCTTACCCTCGATTCAACCAATGTGGATTACCACCACATGCTGGCCGATGTTTATATGGATTATTTCAAATCCCGGCTGGCGCTCAAGACCATGGAACGGGCTGCCGCCCTCTATCCGGACCGGATTCCAACCTTACTGAAACTGAGCGAGTTTCAACTCATTCTGAAACAGTACGAGCAATCGCTTAAGACCATAAACCACGTCCTGGAACTGGATCCTCAAAATGCCGACGGGTATTTCATGCTCGGCATGGTGCTGAAAGAAACCGGCGACACGACCAGAGCCATCAACAGTTTTCAGAGCGCGGTTGAGATTGAACCTGAAATGGTGGACGCCTGGATCAACCTGGGCCAGTTGCATGCCAGGATCAAGGGCAATCTTGCCGGACAATTTTTCGATAATGCCATTAAAATTGCACCGGATAACCCGACCGCACTCCACGCCAAAGCCAGTTTCCTGGCGGATCAGGGCGATTTTAAAGGCGCTATTGATCTGTACAGGAAAATCAATATTGCCGATCCGCAATATGAAGAAGGGTATTTTAACTCCGGACTCCTCTACATGGAAATGGATTCATTACAACAGGCTTACAAGTTATTCGACCTGACCATTAAGGTTGATCCGTTGCACATCCGGGCGTATTTTTTCCGGGGGTACGCCGAAGAACACCTGGGCAAGCTGGATGACGCAATAAAGGATTATCAGCAGGCATTGCGGTTGGCGCCGGAGTATGAACTGGCCAAGGAAGGGTTGGCCCGGTTGTCTAAAGGGAACTAACGTACGCTTTCCTCTTTCATCAAGGCTTTGTACGCTATATCCTGCATCTTTACCCGAATATCCATCTTGTTCATCCTGGTGTTTTTCATCGACGGGTAAGTCCTGTTCGTAAGAAAAACGAAAACCATATTGTATGCCGGATCAACACTGGTAACCGTACCGGTGAACCCCTGGTGGCCGAATGCCCACTCCGAAGCGGAAGGCGAAAAATTCGGTGCGTGCTTTTTATCCAGTTGCAACATATCAAACCCGATGCCCCGCCGGGTCTCTCCCGGATACCTCGTAGCAAAAGCGGCAATGGTTTCCGGATGAATGTACTGTTCTCCGCCGTAATATCCGCGCTGCAGCAGCATCTGCATAATGATCGCCAGATCCTGGGCATCGGCAAACAAACCGGCGTGCCCGCTGACACCGTTCAGCATGGCTGCTCCCATGTCATGCACATAGCCCTGTATGCGTTGACGGCGCCAGTAAGCTTCTTCTTCAGTCGGTACAATTTTATTGACGTCAAATTTTTCCCACGGACGGTAAGTGGCCGTTTGCAACCCGAGCGGTTTGTAAAAATCGGACTGGACAAATGATTCAATAGGTTGTCCGCTTTGCCGGCCTACGATCCTGCCCAGCATATAAAACCCGAGGTCACTGTATTTGTACTGCTTGTTGGCGCTCACTTCCGAATCGATGATCTGTTGCCAGATCGAGTCAGCGAAATCCTTGCGCAGGAATAATTTTTCCGTGACCGGCAAAGTGAAACTGCCTTCCGGTTTGGGGCGATAATAAACGTCTGACGGTTTCGGATCATCAGGCGGGCCGACAGTTGTTTGCTCGAAGAACGGAATCCAGTCCCGTAAACCAGCCCGGTGCGCCATAACGTCTTTGATGACCAAACCGGCCTTGTTTGAGTTTTTCAATTCCGGCAGGTATTTGCCCAGCGTATCTTCCATATTGAACAGCCCTTCGTCCGTTAACCGCATAACAGAGATCGTAGTCGCTGCAATTTTGGTGATGGATGCCAGATCAAAGATATCGTCCGTTTCGGTCGGCACTTTTTTATCATAGGTATGGAAACCGAAGGCTTTGTTGTATACGATTTTACCGTCTTTGGCCAATAATACCACGCCCCCAGGTGCAGCGCCGCTGTCGACCGTAGTTTTCATCAGGGATTCCATCATGGACAGTGCATCGGAGTTTAGTCCGACCTGTTCGGGAAGCGCATAGCCCAGCCTGCCGATCTCCTTTGTCATGATACCGGTATTGAACCGGCTTAAAGGCGAAGCGGTAACCGGTAACCTGCCCTGAATGCTGAATGCGCCGAACAAAGCCTGGGCCGCTACATCCTGGGCAAGAGGATCTTCTTCGTAGGCTTGCAGTACCCAGGCATTCTCATCAAAAAATTTGAGTGCATAGGGGGTTCCAAAAGAAACCACTACTACTTTGGTTCGTGCGGACAGGTTTTTGATCAAGCGCCTCGAATCCTCGCTGATGCCAAAGTCGCCGGCGGAACTTGCGCTCATATTGTGCAGGCTGATGATGACAGCGTCATAGCTTGCAAGTTTGCCGATCATGGCTGTCTCTTCGGCTGATGAAATGCGCTTGCCGGTCTGGAAATGGGGCATTTTGACATACGATGAAAGCCGGCGCTGGAACGGAGTCTGCCCCTCGGCTCCTATGCTTAATGAAGCCAGGCTCAAGGTGTCCAATGACCTGAACGGGATCAGCTGATCCTGGTTTCGAACCAGCGTCATCGCGTTTTCGAATAATTCCTGTTTGATCGCTAATGCGGCGGGCTGATTGAGGTCTTTCAGTACGTCCGCGGATGGAATAGATTTGAATTTGGTCAACCCAAGGCGGTATTTGGCATAGAGGATCCTTTTAACGTGGGTTTCGATTTCATCCCAGGTCAGGCGCCCGTCCTTCAGGTACCGGTTGATTTCGGCGAAAGCTTTATCCATATCACCGGGCAGGGTTAGGACGTCATTGCCGGCTACCAGCGCTTCGGCTTCAACTTCCCCGTCTGCAAAATGTTTGGTAACGCCTTTCATTTCCAGCGCATCGGTAAATGCAATCCCGTCATAATGCAGCGCATCGCGCAATAGCCGTGAGACAGTGGCATTCGAAAGCGTTGTGGGGCGATCGGGGCGGTCATCGAGTGCGGGAACCTGGAGGTGTGCGATCATGACACTGCCGATATGCCGGTCAAATAAGGCTTTGAACGGATACAGTTCGATGCTGTCCAGCCGTTCCCAGGAGTGCTTGATCACCGGCAGGTCAAGGTGGCTGTCTACGTCGGTATCCCCGTGCCCTGGAAAATGCTTGGCGCAGGCCATGACCCCGTTGTCCTGCATCCCCTTCATGTATTGGTAACTTTTGGATACCACATTGAGCCGATCCTCACCGAATGAGCGGGTATGGATAACGGGATTGTCGGGGTTATTATTGATATCTGCAACAGGCGCAAAATTGACCTGGACACCAACACGCAGCAATTCCCGGGCAATTTCTTTCCCCATTTTATAGATCAATTGCTCATCCTGGATAGCGCCCAATGTCAGTTGGCGCGGAAAGCTGATGGTGGTTGCTTTCATGCGCATACCCAACCCCCATTCTGCATCCATCGCGATCATCAGCGGGAGCTTGGAGATGGATTGATATTTATTGATAAGCTCAAGCTGTTTCTCCGGAGTGCCCTGGAAAAAACACAGACCGCCCACATGGTATTTTTTGATTTGCTTTTCTACCAGGGCAATATGGTCCGGACCTTTATCCGAATGGGCGCGGATCATAAAAAGCTGTCCAAGCCGCTCCTGCTCGTTCATGGATTTGTAAACGGAATCCACCCATTCCCGTTCGCCGGGCATTTCGGGGGATGGATCAAATACGGGTTCCTTCGGGAATTGTCCGGCCCAGAACAAAAGGAAAAAGAAAGCAAGCCCGCTGTAAGTTTTCAAACGGTGCATCAAAGTTTTATCCGACATAAGAAATGCTTTATTGAATATCGGGCTAAATTACAAAGAGCTAGAATAACCGACCCGCAAATTATTGCTTAAAGATCTGCCGGCCGAGCCAGAACAGGATGATCAAACTGCCGGCGCCTGCGGTCATCCAGCCCCAATTGGGATGTGCATTCCACCGTGGGATCACCTGTACGGCAGCGCGCCAAAGGTTGTTGAGCCCCAGAAAAGAGGCGATCAGGACTATCATCAAGGTCAGGGCATTTACCAGGGTGGTATTGAGAAATTCCCTTGGAATTAATTGCCGGTCATTGACAGCCAGCGTAAGAAATACGGCAACTACCGGCAATAATATGCCATTGACGGCTTGGGCGAGAATTATTGCAGGTACGGGTTTGACGTCTAGTGTACCCAAAATCAGGCCGGCTGAGATTACACCCGCCCAGGTCAGGCGAAAGTATTTTCCCTTGGAAGACCATGCTTTCCGACCGGAACCCATGAGGCTTTGGCCTGTTATGGCTGCTGCAAACGGACTGGTTATCGCCGAGCTCAACCCCGCCGCGAACAAGCCGAATCCAAATAGAACGGCACCCGATGCTCCCATTTTTAATTCCATTGCCTGGGATAGCGCCGCGAAACTGAAAGGACCGTTGACCTGCGTACCGACCGCCATGATCGCTGCCGAAATGATACCGCCAATTATGATGGCAATAACCACCCCCCACCTCATCTCCTGTATGCGCTGGCCTTTGCTGATGCCGGAAGCCAGGAAGAGATTGTACGGAACAATGGTGGTACCGATCAGGCCGATCACCAGTAATGCATTGCCGTTATTGACCCGGGGCCTCATCCCATCGAGCCAGGCGCCGAAACCGAGGTTGCCGGAAAAAGCCGACCAGATAAAAGCGATGCCCATTAATGCGACCGCCGCCCCCAGAATTCGCGTGATCCAGGCGGTATTGCCCCACCACAACAACGCGGCAGCCAGCAGACACAATACCAATGTCAGCCATTGCCTGGGAATTTCGCTGAACAAACCCAATCCTGAAATTGCGCCCAGTATATTGCCCGCCTGGTAGGCCGCACAGCCGAAAACGATGGTTCCGAATAAAATCCACCTCACCCAACGGCTGTTTCTTTCGTATCTGCGCGCCAGAATTTCACCCAGGTTCATGCCGGATGCAATGGTGACCCTGGCCGCTGCTTCTTGCAGAATGATCGTGGCAAAAATGGAAAATACCAACGCCCAAAGCAGGTCAAGACCGAAGGTTGCCCCGGCATTCGATGCGGTAGTGACAGTACCCGGACCGATAAATGCCGCTGAAATGACGGACCAGAACAAAACACTGGACAAGCCGCGGTTGAAGGTGACGGATTTCGGCATGGCAGCAGGTTTATCAAAAAATAAGCTAATCGCCTAAAAGATATTTCTCACTTTATAGGGCCGTTTTTGCTGGGATTCGAAATAGGTCCGCATTTGAATTTCCACCACAATACCGATCGTTATGAATTGTACGCCGGCAAGCACCAGCATTACGCCCAAAAGCAGCAACGGCCGGCCCCATATATCATGCCCCAGCACTTTGAGCACCAGTAGATAAAAATTGATCAGCATGCCCGCAATGAACAAGACCACTCCGGTATTGCCGAACAGGTGCATAGGGCGTTGCATATAGCGTTTGAAAAACAGCATCAGAATGAGATCGCTGACTACTTTGACCGTCCTGTTCAAGCCGTATTTCGATTGACCAAACTGCCGGGCGTGGTGTTTCACCGGCATTTGCGAGATCTTTGCACCTTCCAGAACGGCCAGCACAGGGATAAAGCGATGCAATTCTCCGTACAACCCCAGGTTTTTAGCTATGTCAGCTTTGAATACTTTTAATGCACAACCATAATCTCGCAGCTTTACCCCGGATGCGTTGCGGATAATATAATTGGCAATTTTACTGGGGATCTTCCTCAAAATAAACCCATCCCTGCGGTTTACGCGCTCACCGGCAACCATGTCCCAATCCTCTTCTTTCAACAACTTCAGCATTTCGGGGATATCCGACGGGTCATTCTGCAAATCACCGTCCATGGTAGCAATGTATTCTCCTTCGGCAGCATCTATACCCGCCATCAATGCGAGGCTCTGGCCATAGTTTTTCATCAGCTCCAGGACTTTGAGCCGCGGATTTTTCAGCTTTTTCAATTCGCGTATGGTTCCATCTGTTGAACCATCGTCTACATAGATCAATTCGAAATCCAGGCCCTGCAATGCATTATTTATCCTTTCAACCAGCGGCTTGATATTTTCTTCTTCATTATAAACGGTGACGACTACGGATAATGTCGGTTGCATATTATTCGGATGTAGAGATCAATTTTCCAATGTCAAAGGTTAGGCGGCCGTGTCGAACCTTGATTTCTCCTGCCTTCTCCATCGGAAATGCCGGATATTGGTCCGGATTGACAATATAGTATCCTTCCGGCAATTTTTGTTCAGATATTCTGGGAATGATTTTGCCCCTGCTTTGAGTGAGGTAGAATGAATTGGTGGGCTGCATGGCCGTTTGGTCGTAAACATAGAATGGGTAATCGGCGAACCGCTTTCCTGCATCAATGGATGTTTGCCTGCATTGATCCCCGAAATCTTCCCTGTTCCTGTCGGGCAATACAAACCAGTCAAAAGCGATCCGGCCAACCACCAGCATGGCGACAACAAGGGCTATCCGCTCTGTTTTCATCCTGAGGTACAAGTAGGCCAAAACGGAAAAACCAATGAACAGTACTCCTGTCTTTAAGCCCAGAAATGGGACCGACCGGGTTCGCTCCAGAAAAACCGGGAGCAAACTGACAACCGGAAGCAGAAGAGCAATGCAGAGAAACAGCTTATCAAGCAATTGAAATTGCCAGCTTTTCTGCGATTCGTGGATTTGGTGAAGATAGATGAATGATGAAAAAATTAGCGGGGCCAACATCAGCAGATACCTCGGATAAACCTCGGGAGATGTCCAGTAAACGAGAATATTGGCCAGAAATGCGATCAGGTTGAAAAAGATAAAAGGGTCCTTTCTGATCCAGGAATAAACTTTGCGATGAAAAAAGTAAATGATCATCAGGGACCACGGTAAGAAATGGTACACCATTTCGAGGGGAAAGCTTAGGAAATGCCAAATTGTTTCTTTCCAGCCGAACCGGACGACGGTTCTTTTACTGGATTCCGAGAATAGGGTTTTGAACAATACTTCCAGGTCATTATACCGGCTGTAGGCATAGTAATAAAGGCCTGTTGTAATGGCCAGGAGCAGGATTCCGGAAATATGGCGCCAGGAGACCAGTTTCCAAAATTGCCTGATATGCAGAAAATAAACCAGCAAGGTCACTGCCTGAAATACCAGCGCGGGCAGGCCTTTCAATAAAAAGCCGGTTGCCGTTAAAAGGTACGACCATAAAAACAAGGATAGAAACCGCTTCTTTTCCCCCAGATGATAAATGACCATGAAATTGGTGAACACAACCCAAGAAAAGCAAATGTCTATCAGCCCGAGCATGGAATCCCAGAATAGAATCCTGCCGCAGGTAATCAGCACCAGCGCGTTGAGCAATGCTATCCTGGGGCCGTAGTGGCGGCGGAAAAAATAGAATAAAGTTGTGCCGTATCCCAGGAGACATAGAACGGTCGGTACCCTTGCACTCCATTCATTTACCTGTCCGGATAGCTGGAAGAATAGCAGAAGGATCCAATTGTATAAAGGAGGTTTGTTGTAATAAAATGCGCCATGCATAGTCGGAACGACCACGTTTCCCGAAAGTTTCATTTCGAGAGCAACCAAAGACCTGATGGCCTCATCGTCAATGAAGGTAAGCAAACCCAGGTTGATCAGTAAAGCGGGGATCAAAAGGATAAGGACTGCAAGGTAAAGCCAACTCCTGGGTTGTAATTGAACTTTCATCAAAAGGAAAACTAAGCCGCCAGAGGCGGCTGATGATATGCGATAAACTTAGGGGGACTGCTCGGGCGCCCTCCTGAAAATTACTCTTCTTCGTCTTTTGGGAGGTTGTCTGCCGGGGGCTCCGAAGACGCATCTATTGCGCTTTCCACTTTTTCTTCTTCGGCAGGAGCTTGCGGCTGTTCATCCGGCGGGAAGAGTTTTTCACTGATATCCTCAACTTTATCTTCAATTTTATCGGAAACTACGCTGGCCACTGCTTTCAGGGTATCGACCAGGTCTTCCATAGATTCGCCAATGGCTGTTCCGATTGCAGAAAGTGTACTTTCGCCTTTCTCTATGGGCTTTTTCTCTTCGGCTTCGCCGTCGCCAGAAAGCGCTTCCGCAGCTTTTTCGAGTTTTTCAGACTGATCGGAACGGGCCTCCTCTGCAGCTTTAATTTCCTGGGCAATTTTCTCTTTGGCCTTTTCTTTGGCCTCCTCGAGTTTTTCCCGCTCCTGCCGTTTGGCTTCTTTTTGTTTGGCGGACTCCAACCTGCGCTCGAGGTCTGTCTTGGTCCGCTCCATTTCGTTGAGTTTTTCTTCTTTGGAACGGATCCGTTCTTCGATCATCAGTATCTTTGCCTGGCGGATTTGCGCTTCCAATTGTCCCTCGGAACGTTCTATCTTTTTGCCTTGGAAAGTAAGGTCATCCCGGTCGCGCTGAATGGATTGCTCCATTTTTTTGATCGCTGAAAGCAGGCCTTCGTAACGGCGATTCAGGCGCTCCAACGCAGATTTATCGTCGCCGGAACCGGAGTCATTACCGCCGAACCGGCGTTCCTTGACTGACTTGAATGTGGCGTCGAGCTTTTCCCAGGCTTTTGTTCTGTGTTCCCGGATGAAATCGATATCCCGGAATTTGCGTTGCAAATTTTTCAGGTCTTCGAATAGCGGTTGGAGTCGAAGTCCGTCGCTGACTTTTTGCTCAATTTCCTGGAGGGTATTCAAAAAACTTTCCAGATTTTCCTTGGATTTTTTCCGGAAGCCTTCATCCATTTTGCTCCGCAAAGATTTCAACTGACCGAAGATCTCGTTGGTGGCGTCGCGGAGGGCATTGGCATGATCCCGGAAAAGATTTTTCTCCTTTACCTGATCCTGGACCTTATTCCAGAATTCGCGGATTTCATTCCAACGGTCCTCGCTGAAGGATTCCAACCCGGAGACTTTTTCCTTGATCTCCTCCAGTTCTGATTTATAAGCATCGTACAATTTGGAAGACAGGACGACAAAATGCCATTCGGTCTGCGCCCTTTGGATCAGGTCGCCCCGGTCGACTTTTAGATCATCCGGGAGGATGCTTTCGGTAATCGAAAGCTCGCGTTCCAGTTGGGTATAACCTTCGGGCCATTCCATCGGCGTGTCGTTTCGCCAATCATTCATCATGGTTTGGCTGAACTCTTCAGTTGCGATGGATTCCGGGAAAACGTAGACATTAACCTTGTTATCCTGTGTGCGTAATTCCAATGCTACCAAAACGCGTTCATCCTGTGCGTTAGAACCCCAAAGTACGATCTTGGTCTTCATAAAGGAAAAGATCAATTAATTACAAAAAGTATCGTTATAATCAAATTGCAGGCTTTCAATCGGTTGAAATTCAACCAAAGTTAAAAAAGGATTCAAAAATGACCAAATCAGGCCACCTGTTCCTTTTTGCCTACCAGGTTGTGCGCCAGCAAATATTCTGCAATTTGTATCGCGTTGGTGGCTGCTCCTTTGCGCAGGTTATCGGCCACCACCCAAAGGTTGAGTCCGTTGTCAGTCGATTCATCCCGCCGTATCCTGCCGACAAACACCTCGTCTTTGTCTTTGCTGTACAGAGGCATCGGGTATTTATGGTTGGCCGGATCATCCATGACGACAATTCCCGCTGAATCCGTGAGCAGTTGACGAGCTTCCACCAGATCAAAAGGTTTTTCAAATTCGATATTCACGGTTTCTGAATGCCCCCCATGAACCGGTACGCGAACCGCTGTTGCCGTGATGCGGATACCCGAATCGCCCAGAATTTTTCTGGTCTCATTTACCAGTTTCATTTCCTCTTTGGTGTAATCGTTTTCGAGGAAGACATCGCACTGCGGCAGGCAGTTTTCAAAGATCGGATAATAGTAAGCCATTTCATCCTGGCTGGGCTGGAAGCCCTTTTTCTCCAGTTGGTATTGTTTCACGGCTTTTACGCCCGTGCCGGTAAAAGACTGGTACGTGGAAATTACAAGCCGCTTGATTTTATAGGCTTTATGCAGGGGCGCCAAAGCCACAACCATTTGAATGGTGGAGCAGTTCGGATTGGCAATGATCTTGTCGCTTTTGGTCAGGATTTCAGCATTGACTTCCGGGACAACCAGCTTTTTGTCCGGATCCATCCGCCAGGCAGATGAATTGTCGATAACAGTAGTGCCGGCCGCTGCAAACTTGGGCGCCCATTCCAGAGCGGTTCCGCCACCGGCTGAAAAAATAGCGACATCGGGTTTGGATGCCACGGCCTCTTCCATGCTGATGATCGTGTAATCCTTGCCCTTGAAAGTTACCTGTTTTCCAACCGAGCGAGCGGAAGCGACAGGCAAAAACTCGCTGACAGGGAAATTCCTTTCTTCCAGGACCCGGCACATCACCGTGCCGACTAATCCGGTAACGCCAACAACTGCAACTTTCATGATCGTAAATTCTATTTTAAAACGGCTGGCAAAGATACGGCTATTCCTTTATCTTTAACCTTGTTAGTCGTTATAAAATTGTGATAGTCATGAGCAAACAAGCCTTTCGGGGCAAATGGGGGGAAGGCCTGGCCGTCGATTATTTGCAAAGAAAAGAATACAAGATTCTGGCTGCCAATTGGCGACACAGAAGAGCGGAAGTAGATATTGTTGCAGAAGCCCCTTCCGGCATCCTTGTTTTCGTAGAAGTCAAAACGAGAAGCTCTACCCATTTCGGACTACCTGAAGACTTTGTTACACCGGCAAAACAACGGCTGCTCGTCTCGGCAGCCTCTGCGTTTATGGAGGCGGCCGGGTATGACTGGGAAATTCGGTTTGACATCATTTCAATCCTTCGGCACAGCGATCAGGATTACGAGATCAAGCACCTGGAGGATGTATTCTGGCCGGTATAGGGGCAGCCATAAAAAAACCGGACGCCTGGCAGCATCCGGTTTCGATTTCCGATATTGATATATTTTGCTTATTTCTCCTCTACCCCATTCTCGGGTTCCTGTTTGTCCTTCCCCAAATACTGCGGCAATTCCATTCCGGCCATATTAAACAGGTCTTTCATCGGGGGTACGGACTTGTACAATCCGGAGATGAATTTGGAAGTAGAGTTTCCTTCAGCCTCGCCGTTGTTGCCGCCATTTTCCCAAACAGTCACTTTATCGATCTTGATATTCTTGATGGCATCAACTTGTATTTTGACCAGGTCTTCCAATTTATCGGCAATCAGCATCAACACGGCATCTTTCGAATTGCCGCCGGCTGCGTCGACGATTTTCTGGAAACCTTCGGCTTGCTTGGACAGTACTTCGTACATACCGCGGGCTTCCGCTTCATTTTTCAGGAAGATGGCATCCGCTTCACCCTTTGCCAGCCGGCGGATCTGTTCCGCCTCGGCTTCGGCATTGAGTTCCTTTTGGCGTTTTGCAATTTCAGCCTGGACAATGACATCGGCTTCTTTGCTGGCCATTTCTCTTTGGGCCCTTGCTGATTCCGCCCGTTTCTCAGCCAGGTATGCTTCTTCCAACGCTTTTGCAGCCTGTATTTTTTCAGCCGAGGTGGCCTGACTGTTGGTTTCGGCTTCTTTGATGCGTCGTTCAGCATCGGAAGTGGCAACGGCCATTTTGGCCTGGTTTTCCCCTTCGATCGCACGGGACCGGGCCATGGCTTCCCCGATCTTGGCGGCGGATTCGGCCTCGGCTTCCTTAACCCTCAGTTCTGCGCCCGAATTCGCAATGGTCGCCTTGGCTGTGTTGGCGCCTTCGGTTGCGCTGGCTTCGGCTTTGGACTCACCTACCTGCGCTTCCGACTCGGCTTTTGATACTTGGATACGCTGCTCTTTTCTTGCCATGGCTTCCCCAATGGAGCCTTCCCGTACTTTTTCAGCTACCCGTACCTTTGCCTCGTTGATGGCCTGGGCGGCGGCTTCTTTACCCAATGCCTCGATGTATCCGGATTCATCCTCTATGTCAGTAACGTTGACGTTGATCAGGGACAAGCCGATCTTCCTCAGTTCGGCGCCTACGTTAGCGGCAACATTGGCCAGAAACTTATCCCGGTCGGAGTTGATCTCTTCAATATCCATGGTCGCCACAACCAAACGCAACTGACCAAATATAATGTCCTTTGCGATATCCCGGATCTGGTCGATGGTTTTACCCAAAAGACGCTCCGCCGCATTTTGCATGACACCGGGCTCATTGGAAATGGCAACGGTAAACCGCGAAGGAACGTTCACCCGGATATTTTGCTTGCTGAGTGCGTTGCGCAAATCCACGTCAATTGAAATAGGTGAAAGATCCAGATAACTGTAGTCCTGGAAAACAGGCCAGACAAAAGCCGCGCCGCCTGCCAAGCACTTGGCTGCTCCGCCGCTGGTCTTACCATAAATTACCAGAACCTTGTCGGAAGGGCATCTGCGATACCTGGATACAAAAACGATGAAGACCAACAGCAACAAGGCTGCCAATCCGCCCGCTAAAATCAAAAATAAATTCATAAGTATTTGAATTTTAAGGGTTTATAATGTTTTTTCTACCAATAAAGCCTCTTCGAGGAGATCCGTTACCTTAATCTTGGTGCCGGTAGGCAAAGCCGGGCCCTCTGTCATGGCATCCCACTCCCGGAGGGCGCCTTTTGTGATGACATGAACCTTTCCTAAGCCGGATTTTTCACCCGGAATAGCCAGGTACACTTCGCCTTTTGAAAACAGCGCTTCATCCATTGAAATGGTATGTTCCTGCGCCAGGCCGCTTAATTTGTAAAGCAGCCAGGCTACTGCGAACAATGCCGCCAAACCGGCAAGGAGACTCCAAATCAGCGACCGGCCGAGACTATAGCCCTCTGTCATGAGCAATACCGAGGTCCATCCGCCGAATGCAAGAAATGCAGCAATGCTTTGGGTCGACAGGATAGGCAAATCGATATGGGGCATGTCGACTCCCCCATCGGCATCGATATCCATGTCTGCTCCCAAACCGAACAATGCTCCGATGAGCTGGGCCAGGAGGAAGAGGGTCGCTACGGCGGCTACAGCGGCAATAACCTGACCGCTGAAATCCAGACTATCAAAAAATGAAATCATGGTTGGGTTCCTGCTTTAGGAATTAAACAGCTTTCTCTAAAGCTACTGATTAAAGATCATTATAATATCCCATTCTCGACCAAATTGTTACCAAACTCGACAAAACCTAGTGAGAAAAACTGGAATAAAATTCAACGTTTATTTTTTTGCCGCTCACCTTCACGGTAAATGCAGGATTTGCCCTACACCCTCCCCCATCACCACCTGCTGTCGATTTCGGATGGTTCGAAAACCGCGGGGGTGAAATTTAGAGCGACACACCTCTTTTCCAGGGAATAAAATCATCCTGGCCTAGCCGGACGGCATGTGGAGTTTCTTCTCCGCTCGCTACCTGAATAATATAATCCAGTAATTTACGGCCCTTGGTTTCTATCGTATCCTCTCCGGAAATGATGGTACCGGCATCGACATCAATAATGTCTTTCATGTTTGTGGCCAGGACTGAGTTACTGGACATTTTGATCGTCGGGACAATCGGATTCCCGGTTGGTGTACCCAGGCCCGTAGTAAATACAATTATGTTGGCGCCGGATCCTGCAAGACCAGTGGTGCTTTCAACATCATTCCCCGGGGTGCATAACAGATTCAATCCCGGTTTTGTAGCTTGTTCGGTGTAATCCAGAACGTCGGTTACAGGAGAGGTCCCGCCCTTTTTTGCAGCTCCTGCCGACTTCATGGCGTCGGTAATCAGGCCGTCCTTTATGTTTCCGGGGGAGGGATTCATATCAAAACCCGACCCTGCTTCCCGGGCTCGCTGGGCGTATACCGTCATCAAACCGGAGAATTTTTCAGCCAGATCGTCATTAACGCATCGGTTTATGAGTTCCTGCTCTACCCCATTCAGCTCAGGAAATTCGGAAAGGATGGCAATCCCATTAAGCGCAGCCAACAGATCAGATGCGTAGCCCAGGGCCGGATTGGCTGAAATACCGGAAAACCCATCGGACCCGCCGCACTCCAGACCGACCACCAACTTGCTCAACGGCGCCGGCTGACGGATCGCTTTATTGGCTTCAATCAACCCGACGAAGGTTTGCTTAACAGCTTCAGCAATGTAGTCCCGTTCCGAATTGCTCTTTTGTTGCTCAAGAATAAAGAGCGGTTTATTAAAGTTCGGGTCTATTCTCGCAATAGATTCCTCCAATATTTTGAATTGTGCGTTCTGACATCCGAGGCTTAACACTGTTGCGCCGGCCACGTTCGGATTGGTGATATACCCTGCCAATAACCTGCAAAGCGCTTCTGCATCCTGACGTGTACCGCCGCACCCGCCATTGTGCTGCAGAAATTTAATGCCATCCACATTGGGGAAAAGCCGGTTGCGCTGAATGGATTTGGCATCTTTGATAATGTCGACGGATAATATTTCCTGGGCTGACGCCCCGCTCTGATACAGCTTGATCAGGCTTTGGGTGTCAACTGAGAAATGCCGGTCGGTGACAAAACCCAGTTGCTCCAGCATGGCCTCTTGCATGACCTTGATGTTCCGGTTCTCGCAAAACACCAGCGGCACCACGAGCCAGTAATTCATGGTACCAACCTTCCCGTCCGGCCTGTGGAAACCCATAAAAGTCCGGGATTGAAACTGCGAAATATCCGGTTTTTCCCAGTCGATTCGCCTTTCCTTTACCGCGTATTCACCCGCTGAATGGGTCACATTTTCACGGCTGATCCGGGCGCCCGAAGGGATGGGTTGGGTGGCTTTTCCGACCAGAACACCATACATAATGACTTCATCCCCGGGGGCAAAATCAACTCCCGCAAATTTATGCTTGGATGGAATGTCCTCCAAAAGCGTATAAGTTGAGCCGTTAAGACGAACGGTACTACCTCCCTTCAGGGATTGAAGCGCAACAACAATGTTGTCAGAAGGGTGAACCTTTAATAGTGGACTTTCCATTGAATTACTTGATTTGTGAAATTAAACCTAAAATTAAGGCTATTCTGCCGGATGCCCAAAAGATATGTAAAAGGGCATGTTCCACGTGGAACATGCCCTTTACATGTTTTAGTCGCCGGCTTCAATGTTCCACGTGGAACATTGAAGCCGGCGGCTAAAGGTTTGCTATTGAATAAAATGGTTTTGGAGCCAGTCCTTAAGAGCGGAATATTGGTTGGATACAGGCGTCGATAGTTTATCCAGATGGGCTAAAACAGCTAATCGTTCCGGGATTTCTACAGGCTCGTGAGTGGCAGCTTCAACTTCGTCGATGAACTTTGAGGGATGCGCTGTTTCTAAAATGATGCCTTTTGATGGGGTCTTTTCGTTTAGTTGGTATTCCTTTAGTGCAAGATAACCCACTGCTCCATGGGGGTCGATGGTGTATTGGTATTTTTGGAACACCTCAGAAATGGCGGACCTGGTACTTTTGTCGTCAAATCCATATCCTGAAATAGCGGTTTTCATGGGCGTCCAGGCTGCTTTTTCGGAGGCGCCATCGGCCTGGGTTTCCTGAAAAAGATCGACCATTCTGGCAAAATTGGATGGATTACCTACGTCCATGGCATTGGATATCGTGGCCTTTGAGGGTCTTGATCTATACTCGCCGCGCTGCAAATATTCGGGTACCACGTCGTTGATGTTGGTTGCGGCAATGAAATGATGGATCGGCAATCCCATCTTTTGAGCGAACAACCCGGCGGTGAGGTTCCCGAAATTACCGCTGGGGATGCTGAAAACTACCGGGTCTTTAACTTGCCCCAGTTGTTTATATGCTTCAAAATAATAAAAAGACTGCGGGATCAGCCGTGAAATATTAATCGAATTGGCTGAGCTGAGCCGGAGTTGATTGCGCAATTCCTTATCCAGAAACGCTTGTTTGACCATGGCCTGGCAATCATCAAACGTACCGGCAACTTCCAGTGCAAAAATGTTTTCGCCCAGCGTAGTGAGTTGTTTCTCCTGCAAGTCGCTTACCTTGCCGCTGGGATACAGGATGACCACCCGGATGCCTGGCGTTTTGTAAAACCCGGACGCCACAGCGCCTCCTGTGTCTCCCGATGTAGCCACCAGGATGGTCAGCGGGTCTTTTTCTCCGGCATTAAAATATCCCATCAAACTTGCCATGAAGCGGGCGCCGAAATCCTTGAACGCTAAGGACGGTCCGTGAAATAGTTCGAGGACGTGTTTTTGTTCGTCCAGTTGTACCAGGGGCGCGGGGAAAGTCAGCGAACGCTCAATGATAGCCCAAAGGTCGGCATCCGGTATCTCACCCATGAATATGCTCTTGGAAATGGCATACCCGATTTCCTGAAAGCTGTAATTTCCAAGGTTCCTAATGAATGAGGAATCCAGTAGCGGAATGATCGTAGGCATGTACAAGCCGTTGTCTTCCGGCAATCCTTTAAATACCGCTTCTTTCAGAGAGACCAGTGCTTGTTTGTTTTTTGTGCTATAAAGTTGCATAGTGCTTAGCATTTTGTAGCGCCTTCCTGGTTTATGGCAGAAATAAAAACCTGATTTCCGATTTTGGCCTCCGTAAAGACTTTGCTCATCGCCTTACCCGCCGTTTCCGCAACCAGGCTGTTGGCGCATAGTGCAAATATTGAAGGACCTGCCCCGGATATGCTGCACCCCAACGCACCTGCATCCAGTGCAGCAGCTTTCACTTCATAAAAATGAGGGATCAATCGGGCTCGTTGGGGTTCAATGATAACATCATTCAAAGACCTGCCGATTAACTCGAGATCGCTGTTGTACAACCCGACAATCAACCCGCCAAGATTGCCGTTCTGTTCGATGCATTGCTGGAGGCTGACAGCGTCACTCAGGACGTTCCGGGCATCTTTGGTCAGTATTTCAACCTGAGGATGAACCACAGCAGCATAAAGACCTTTTGGAACAGGAAGCCGGTGTATATCAAGGTCCTTGTTGCTTCTGATCAGAACCATTCCGCCGATTAAGGACGGGGCAACGTTGTCCGCGTGATAAGCGCCGTCCGCAATCTGTTCACCCAATACGGCAAAAGGCAATAAAGCTCTTTTTTCCAGCGGCCGGCCCAGCAACTCATTTACTGCCACAACTGCGCCGGCTGCACTGGCTGCGCTGGACCCCAGTCCGCTGCCGAACGGCATTTTTTTATGGATTTCCATTTCAATGCCGCGCCCCGTTTCTCCAAGGTATTCCAACAGCTTTAGTGCGGCAAAACCGGCCGTGTTCTTTTCCGGCTCCATGGGTAACTTCCCTTTTGCTCCGGTTATCTGGGTGATCCTAAAACCGGGAGTTTCGGAAAGGCGAACAATAATTTCATCCCCCGGCCGCTCCAGGGCAAAGCCCAGGATATCGAAACCGGCCGCTACATTGGCTACAGATGCGGGAGCGAAAATCTTGATCCCTGGATTCATTTTATAACAATATATTTACAAAAAATTATGACAGATATTCGCCGATTTGAATGATCTCAGCAAAAACACCGGCGGCCGTAACTTCCGCACCCGCCCCGGGCCCGCGGACCACAAGGGGCCGGTCCTTATATCGGTCGGTTGTGAAAACCACCATATTGTCGCTGCCGCTCAGCATATAAAAGGGATGATCCGGGCTTACCGCCTCAAGGCCGATGGATGCCTTGTCACCGTCGAGTTTGGCGACCATGCGCAGAACCTTACCCTCGGCGGCGGCTTCCACCCGGAGGTTTTCGAAGTATGGATCCGCTTTTACCAGCTCTTCAAAGAAGGACGCAACATCCGGTGCGTTCAGGCAAGCCTCGGGAAGCATATTGTGCAGCACTACATCGTCAGACTCCATGGCCAAACCGGTTTCACGGGCCAAAATCAGGATCTTGCGTTTGATGTCTGCACCGCTGAGGTCGACACGCGGGTCCGGTTCCGTATATCCCCTGTTCTTGGCTTCGGTCACGATATCGCTGAAGCGAATGCCTTCATTAAAAGAATTAAAGATGAAGGACAAGGATCCGGACAGCACTCCTTCAATCTTCAGGATCCGGTCACCGCTGATGATCAGGTTGTAAAGCGTTGAAATTATGGGAAGACCGGCGCCTACATTGGTTTCATATTTAAAGAGCACGCCTCTTTTTTCGGCAATTTTCTTGAGCCGGAGGTATTGCATATAAGAACCCGACGTCCCCATTTTATTGGGCGTGGAGATGGAAATGCTGGAATCCAGAATGTTTTCGTAATATGCCGCAACCTTTTCATCGGCGGTGTTGTCAATAAAAATGGTATTGGACAGGTTATAAGACTTCATCTTGTCGATAAAGGCATTGATGTTGGTCGGCAATTCCGCAAGATCCAGCTGTCCTTTCCAGTCGGCAAGATCCAGTCCGTTCTCGTTGAAGGTCATTTTGCGGGTATTGGCCAATCCGACGATCTTGATTTCCTGTGTTCTGCTTTCCTTCAAAAAGGCGGCATTTTCGCGAATCTGCTTGATCAAGGTGCTGCCGATCAAACCTACACCTACCATGAATAAATGCAGCTCTTGCGTATCTGACAAGAAAAATGCTTCATGGAGGGCGTTCAGGGCTTTGGCTTCATTCTGTTTGTTGACAACAACGGAAATGTTAAGCTCGGATGACCCCTGGGCGATGGCAACGGCATTGACACCGTTTTTGCCCAGCGCCTGAAACAATCTGCCGGAGATCCCCGGCTGGTAGCGCATATTTTCTCCGATGATGGCTACGACCGACAGATCCAGTTCTTCCCTTACCGGATCTACGATCCCGGATTGCATTTCAAACTCAAATTCCTTCTCGATCCGTTTACGGGCCTTAGTCGCCATCGAGGGTTGGATGGCAAAACTGATGGAATACTCTGAAGACCCCTGGGTGATGAGGATAATATTGATACCCGCCTGCGCCAAAGAGCTGAACAGCCGGCCGGCTATACCTGGCACCCCGAATAATCCGCCGCCGGATAAGGTCAGCAAGGCAACGGACTCAATAGACGATATGCCTTTTACAGCAGGCCCCTTCGGATCTGCTTGTCTGGACACCAAGGTGCCGGGAAAGTCAGGATTGAAGGTGTTTTTGATATAGAGCGGAATCTCCTGTTTCAGTGCCGGCTGAAGGGTAGGCGGATAGATCACCTTGGCGCCGAAGTGCGACATTTCCATGGCCTCGGCATAGGTCATGGTGGGAATGGTGAATGCCTTTTTTACCTTTCTGGGATCGGCCGTGAGCACGCCGTCGACATCGGTCCAGATTTCGATCGAAACGGCGTTCAAGCCGGCTGCCAGAATAGCAGCCGTGTAATCGGATCCTCCGCGGCCCAACGTAGTGGTCAGTCCGCCTTTGGCACTGGCAATAAAGCCGGTAACCACCTGGACACCTGGATTTTCGGCGTAATATTTTTGGATATTCTTGTTGGTCAGCTCGAAATCAACCTTGGCCGAGCCAAAAGATTTATCGGTTTTGATGATTTTCCGGGCATCCAGGTAAGCGGCATTGATCCCGATTTGGCGCAGGTAATGCGCTATGATAAAGGAGGAATTTCTCTCTCCGAAGCTCAGCACATAATCCAGGGTTCTGGCCGACGCTTCCCGAACCAGGAAAATTCCGTAAAGAAGATTGCTGAGCACCTCATGATTGTTCTCCAGTTCCGGGAGGACCGCCTTGAGCGCATCGCCGGTCAGGAGGTTCTTGGCCGCTTCGAAGTGCCGGTTGCTGAAATCCGTTACGAGGTCGTGATAGCTTTCATCTCCATCAGCAGCCCGTTGGCTCATGGAGATCAGCGAATCGGTTACCCCGCTGAATGCGGAAAAAACGACGGTGAATTGTTCACCTCTGCTGTAATATTTTTTGAGGATATCTCCGATCCCCCGGATACGTTCAGGTTTGCCAACGGACGATCCGCCGAATTTTAATACTTTCATACCCTTACCGAAAATAGGTGAAAATTGAATTGGCGATTTGGTTAGGCACTCCGGCTGCAGGAATCTGCTGCTTCACGGACGGGCAAAGGTACTGTATTTGATCAGGTTAAAAAACAGAAAACAAAAAATATAGCTTCCTGAGAACTAGGTAAGTATAAAGGAAGTAAGCCTGTTCAGGGATTCTTCCTCCTTTTGGCGCATCATCGTGCTTTCTTCCGGCGTTTTATCCTTGTACCCGCACAGGTGCAGCACGCCGTGGATCATTACCCGGCGGAGTTCCTGTTCGAAAGCGGCATTGAACAGGCCGGCATTTTCCCGGACCCGGTCGATACTGATGAAGATATCTCCCTGGATGCGAGGAGGGGCTGCATAGGGAAACGTGATCACATCGGTAAGATCGTCATGATCGAGGTACGCCACATTGATCTGGTGGAGATGATTGTCGCTGCAAAAGATAAAATTCAGGAAATCCAGCTCGCTGTTTTCAGCGGAAATGACAAATGAGATCCAGTTTGAGATAGCCGGAGCATTAGAAAGCTCGAAGTCAATATCTTCAGAAAAAAAGGTGATGGGTTCTTCCTGACCGGATGCATCGGGATTCGGGAAGAAGTCCGGCCCTGCCGGCGTCATAGCATAAAGAGCATTTCTACCGTACTGCCGTTATTGTCGAATTTGATCCGGTCGGAAAGCTGTTGCATAAGAAAAACGCCACGGCCGCCGCATTTGCAGATATTGTCCGGCGTGGTTGGATCGGGAATGCTTTGGAAGTCAAACCCGCGGCCTTCGTCTGATACCCGAATGGCGAGAGAGGCATCATTTTTTTTCAGGCTGATGCGGACAGACTTGGACTCGTCGTTCCGGTTGCCGTGTATAATAGCATTATTGACAGCTTCGGTAACGCTTATGAGGATATTCCCGTATTGATCCGGGCTCAACTTGTACTTTTCGACGGCCCTTTTTACAAAGGGCTCTAATTGTGAGATATTGCGTGGGTTGGAAGTAAGTCTCAACATAGTCGATTTAGCGCTCATTTGCAAAACCTTACAAAAATAAGCTTTTTTTCAAAATGATGCAATAGGCAGGCGCCGTATTGCTTAATAAAATCTGTATTTGGACGCAAAATCTGGATATTAGTCACACTAAAGGGGTAGGGCTTCAAGGGGATATTGTGCCAGAGGGTCGGCTTAAAAAGGCTGAAAAACCGACCCTCTGGTGCGCAGTTACTGGGCTGATTTAAGGGTTTTGAAGTACTCGTCGACCAAGGACTTGTAATAGGGTTTGAGCGACGGAGAAACGGAGCGGTACATCTCAATTTCGGATTCGCGTTTTTTGAGGTATTCTTCGAGCGACGGCGGCATTTTCCGCTCTTTCTGAGAAGCGGCTTCCGCTTTTCGCTTGTTGTCGTATTCCCGTTCCCGTTCGGCTTTTTCGTGTTCCAGCAAACGGGTCAGAATTTCGGCCTGGCGCTCCATCATTTCATTGGTCAATTGTTTGTTGACCAGTTCGGTTTCGGTTTGATCCATTTTATCGATCAGGTCCTGGAGCGATTTATCGCCCTGGCCTTTTTGCTGCATTTCCTTTTGCTTTTCGCGCAGTGCATTGCGGAGCGCGGATTGTTTGGCCGCCATTTTGGCAAATTCCTCGCTGGAGCCCTTCCCGCCCTTTTTGAGCGCATCCCTCATTTGCTGCATCTGCTGGTTAAGCTGTTCCTGGCCCTGGCTCATCTTGTCTTTGGGCACATTACCGTTTTTGCCCTGCCCGCCGGGGTTGGTGCACATCTGCTGGCCGGACATCATACCGGACATTTGCTGTTGCATCTGGTTCATGACCTCACTGAGCATGAGTGCCAGGTCGTTTACGTTCTTCATGATGAGCTGCTGGTTGTCGGCAGCCTGAGATTTGCGGCGATCTTCGAGGTCTTCAAGGGTCGTCCGCATGTTACTTTTTATTTCGGTTACTTTTTCCGTAACGAAAGATTCGATCTGATAAACGCGTTTGCTCAAAGCCTGCAAGGTATCCTGGACGAGCCTGAAATCATCTTCCAATTTGAATTGCTGCTGAACAAGTTCAACGTATTTGGGCGTACTGACTTCTACATCGTCGAAGGATGCGATCAGGTCTTCCTGGTCGAAAGAAAGGCCGACCAGGTTTTCCAGCAATTGCCGCAGGGACTGCATGTCTTCCTGCATTTGCTCCATTTCCTGCGACTGCATTTGCATCGCCATGGACATGGCCATGCTTTTCATGTTCTTTGCCGCGTTTTTCTGGGATTTGGAGGCTTTGCTGTTCTGATTTTGCTGGATCTGCTCCTGGCTTTTTTCCATATCCTGCTGGATGTCCTGCATTTCCTGCTTGAAATCATCGACATCCTTAGGGGACTCAAGGTCCTGGTTTTTCTCCTGGATATCCTCCATTTTTTCCTGGACATCTTCGAACTTCTCGTTCAGTTCTTCCTGTTTTTTATCGAGTTCTTCCTGTGAAAGGTCCTTGTTTTCTGTTTGATCGCTGAGTTTTTCCTGTTCTTCAGCCAGTTCCTGAAGTTTGTCCAGCGTTTCCTGCATTTCTTTTTCCAGCTCCAGGTTTTTGTAGAGTTCGAGCAGGCGGTCCAGTTCTTTTTCCACTTCTTCATCATTAAACTGGACATCTTCCATCATTTCCAGGGCATTGTCTTTTTCCAGCTCCTGGAGCATGTCTTCTATCTGTTGCATCAGCTCCTTCATTTGATCGCTCATGACCTCGTCAAAAAGCTGTTGGAGCTGCTGTTGTTTTTCCATTATTTTTTGATCCGTCTCGGAGTATTCCTGCTGGTTCTGAAGGTTTTCCTGAAAATCCTGTTTGGCCTGATCGATCTGTTTTTGGAGTTCTTTCTGGCGATCCAGCATTTTCTCCAGGTCTTTTTTGCTTTGCCAATCCAGATCGCGTTCCTGGAGCAATTTTTCGCGCATTTTCTTCATTTCCTCCTGGATCTTGCGCGATTCCTCCATAGCGTCGCTCAGGTTTTTTTTGATCTGTTCGCTGTTTTGGTCGGCCATGGCTTCAAATTCTTCTACCGTGGGCATTGCAAACAGGAAGGGGTTTGTCTTGGCGGATTTGCTGCCGTTGACGCCGTCGTTGTCAAATACTTCAAAATAATAGGTTACCTGGTCGCCTGGTTTGAGTTCCAGGTCAGCCATATTGAACGTGTAGTCATAGCGGATTTCCTTTCCGTCGGGTTTCGGCATTTTTACGCTGTGGAGTTCGCCTTCTTCGCCTTCACTGGGCCTGACCCGGTAATTGAAGGATAAGCTCAGCAAGCCGTAATCATCGGAGGCGTCACCAACAAAAAACAGGAGTTTCCTGTCGGTGCTGTCCACAAATTTTTCAGCCTTTATAGTCGGATAAAGGTCGGGGATAATAGAAAGCGTATAGCTGATGGAATCGGCATTGGGCAGCGCCTTATTGGAGATGTAGAGTTTGTACGCTTCATCCTCCATTGCCCGCTTCTTGAAGGTGAACAGGTCATCGCTGAAGCGGTTAGCGGATTCTGACTTTCCGTTTTTTGAAAAGAACAGGTTGATGGCGTCTGTATTTTCTGAGTTGAAAATCCAGTCAATATTGGTACCGACGGGTACTACAAGGTCGCCGATGCTGTTAAGCGTTTCGTCTTTGCGCAAGGTATAGGACGGGTAGTCGAGTTTGACCTCAAACCCGGCGAGGTTTGGCCTGCGAAGGACTTCGAGGTTGTACTCTCTGGAAGAAACGCCGCTGGAATAGAGGTGGAATTCCGTTTCTTTCTGCACGTTATTGAACCGGTAGCTGAACCGGTTGGGGGCGTCTTTGGTCAGGCGGTATTGGTAGCCTTCAATTTCAATGAAAGCATCGTTGGGCAGCTGGTTGCCGTCCACTTCAACAGATAAAAGATAGTCTTCGAACTGAACGACCTGCAAAGCATCGGCATTGACGTTGAAATGGAACGGCGCCGGTTTTTCATAATCCCGGCCGTTGTGCAGCAGGCGGGAAGCGCTGTCCTTGATCATCGTTGGAGCGGCAAAGAGCAGGACGAGGAGCAATAGGAGCGGCGGCAGCGCATAGCGAAGATATTTCTTATTCTGACCGAGGTTGATGGCCGATTTGAAGGGAACCAGTTTGATTTCCTCGGATTTCTGGTCGATACTGGCGAGGATAAGGTCCCTTTGATCCTGGGCATCGGCCTGTTGCTTGAGCTGGAGTATGTTGAGCAATTTGTCCTTTACATCGGCAAAGTGATTACCGATGATCTGGGCGGCCTGCTCGTGGGAAATGATCTTGCCCAGGTGGAAGTAGTGAAACAAGGGCCGCAGGACCCAGCCGTAAAGGGACAGGGCGCTGATGCCCAGGAAAGAAAAGAACATGACTTTCCGGACACCTGTATTGAAGTAAAACTCGTTTTCAAGGAAAGTTATCCCGAGGAAGAAAACGAGAATCACCGCAATGCTGTAAAGCGCACCCCTGATGACCTGATTGATATAGTATTTGCGGATAAACTGGTCCAGTTTCTCAATTAACAGTCGGTAATTATTCGCACCACTCATAATAATAGATGGATTAAGCAAGCTCAGATAAAACAAGGCGTTTAGGCCTTGTTAACAATAACGCGCAAAGCTGGCAAAATGATTCATCGGGTTTACAGAACAAACACCGAAGATAAGAGAAAAATAAAGAGGTGTCAATAGGCTTAAGGCAAAAAATGCGGCTTTTGTCGCAGAATACAGGGTTAAAAAGCGGGTAAACGGGAACTTTAACTAAAATAAAAAACCCGGCGCCGGGGAAAACAGGTACAGCGTCGGGTTTTATACGTGCGAAATGAAAATATATCAGTCTTCTGAATTCGATTTTTGCAGATAGAGTTCAAGCGCCATGGTCATTGACGGCGCTTCCGGCGCCGGCGCTTTGATGTTTACCGTAAGGCCGCGGTCTTCAACGGCTTTGCTGGTGCTGTTGCCAAAAACGGCGATCCGGGTTTCATTTTGTTTAAAATCCGGAAAATTATCATAAAGGGATTTGATACCCAGCGGACTAAAGAAAACCAGTACGTCGTAGGTTACGTCGCTAAGGTCGGAAAGATCGCTGCTGACGGTTTCGTACATGAGGGAGTCCTGCCAGTCGAGCCCGAGTTCGTCGAGGTATTGGGAAACATCCTTTGCTCCGAGGTTGGAGCAAGGGAGCAGGAATTTTTCATTCTTATGCTTCTTGAGTGCGCTGGTCAGGTCCTGGATCACGCGCTTACCTGCAAAAACCTTGCGTTTGCGGTAGACGATGAACTTTTGGAGGTAATTGGCAATGGCTTCCGTCAGGCAAAAGTACTTGGTCTCCTGCGACATTTTGATCCGCATTTCTTCGCAGATCCTGAAAAAATGGTCGACGGAGTTTTTGCTGGTGAGGATGATTACAGAAAACTCGTCAGGGCGGATACGTTGCTTGCGGAATTCCTTTGCAGGCACCCCTTCGACATGGATAAACGGCCGCCAGTCAATGGTGAGGCCATATCTCTTCTCTAGTTCATAGTAAGGGGAGCGCTCTGGTTTGGGTTGAGAGACCAGAATGGTCTTCACTTTTTTGAATGTTTCTTCTTTCGCTTTAACGTTTGCCGCCATTCAACAAAGATGTTTTTTAGAAAAAACCTGCCGGTTAAAGCAAATGGTTGACACCCCACTTGTATAACACCAGTACAGGCGCTATTTCGACGGTGCAAATATACAACAAAAAGTGAAATATATGGGAAAAAAGGAAACGATTTGCAATAAATAATCCCCTGACGGTCCTCAGAAGATACACAATAGCCAGAAATGCGGCACAAGGCCATATAATATATGGAATTATTTTCTCAGATCCGAAAGCGAGGAACAGATTGACAGGCGTCAGAACGAGCCCGATCAGCAGGTTGAAAACCATAATGATAAAACTGTAAAACCTGATTTCCTTGCCGATAGGAAAGATGAAACCCAGCAGGGACAAGATGAAGTGCTTGATTGTGAGCAATCCGGCCGCAAAAAGGAAAACCGTCAGGATCTGCCAACCCGGCGAAAGGGATACTACCAGGCCGTAATGGTGCATCACCAAATAAGCGAGGGTGCTGATATTGAAGAAAAACAGTAAATACAACAGGAAATAGGGAAACAGGCCGCCGTTCTGACGGTCGCGGAAGGCGATATTGAGCGCATTGGAATTGAACGGCCCTACAAAGGAGTGATTGACCGCCTGCCTGAAAAGAGTAGCCAGGATTGTGAGCACGAGCAGGCTGCCCAGGGTGATCACCAGCAGAAAACGGGTATCTACGGGCTTGGCGGGTGCAGGCTTTTCAGCCGCCACGACCGCAGCAGAAGGCTTGATCTTGATGTTGAACAGCGGCGTTGAAACCGGCGCAATCAGGTCGAACGGGTTGCCGTTTTTATTGACGGAATCTATCGGCGGAGACAGGGGCGCCTCTTTGATCCTGTAGGTCAGGTCAAATGGATTTTGGGTTTTCTGGGCGGGCAAAATGCGCCCTGTGGTGCACATGACAACCAACAGAATGCAAACGCGGGTAAATAATTTTCCAATCAAGGCCGTTATCCTTATTTGTTGCAAATATACATATTTGTTAATTCTGTCTGAATGGTTGTTAATGGCCGGTTAATCCCTGCCCCGAAAACGGATCAGGTACTAACTTTAAGGCTGTAAGCACGATGATACAGGAGCAGCGACATGAATAACAAGACAGTAAAACGGGTGGTTATCCTGGGGGTGGTGGCGATGGCGGGCATTATTGCCATACAGTCGTATTGGGTGATCAGTACCTGGAATATTAATGAGGTTGAGTTCAATCAGAAGGTTAACCTGGCTTTGTTCAATACGGCAAAGGATCTCGCCGACCTGACCGGGGCTTCATTGCCGGCCAGGGACGTGGTTAAACAGCGGACGACCAATTATTATATCGTCAACGTGGCGTTTGAGATAGATACCAGTACGCTCGAATATTTCCTGCAAAGGGAGCTTGAAAGCCTGGCCATTAACATCGATTATGAATATGCGGTGTTCGATTGCCATAATGACCAAATGGTTTACGGGAATTATGTGAGTTATTCGCCGGAGGAGAAAAAGCATATTCAATTGGGTAACCTGCCGAAAGACAGTGAGTTTGTGTACTATTTCGGCGTCAAGTTTCCGGCCAGGTCGGGGTATTTGTTCGGGAAAATGCAGCTTTCCATCTTTTTTTCCCTTATTCTGCTGGTCACGGTCGTGTTTTTTGCCTATGCCATGGCCGTAATGCTCCGGCAGAAACGGCTTTCGGAAATGCAGAAGGACTTTATCAACAACATGACCCATGAATTCAAAACGCCGATTTCGACCATCAAGATCTCATCGGATGTGCTGTTGAATAACGACCTCGTGAAATCGGATAACCGCCTGATGCAGTATGCCGGCATCATCCGGGATCAAAATCAAAGACTGAACAGCCAGGTGGAAAAAGTCCTGCAATTGGCCCGGATAGAAGGGCGGCAGTTCCAGCTTAAAAAAGAAGATATTGTTCTACAGGAAATCATTCCGCTGGTCACGGCCAGTTGCATGATCGCCGTTGAAAAAGCAGGCGGAAAATTGACGGTTCATCTGCCCGAAAAACCGGTGGTTATATCCGCGGATCGCCTCCATCTCACGAATATCCTCCATAACCTGCTGGATAACGCTGTGAAATATTGCCGGGAAGTGCCGGTCATCCATGTTGAGCTGGAGATTCGCCCCAAGAAAGCCGTGCTGAAAATTACCGATCAGGGGCTGGGTATTTCCAAATCCCACCAATCCCATATCTTTGAAAAATTTTACAGGGTTCCTACAGGGAACGTGCACAATATCAAAGGCTTCGGTCTGGGGTTATTCTATGTCAAGAACATTTGCAGAGCCCATCGCTGGAGCCTGGACCTGGAGAGTGAACTCAATCAGGGTACTGTCATTTCGATCGGATTTCCTCAGGCATCAATATAATGCGTCTCAATTGTTGAAAGACTGGAGCACCCAAAAATGAATGTATGAAGAATGCACATTTACTATATGTGGAAGATGATGAGAGTCTGAGTTTTGTAACGCGCGACAACCTGGAGCTGCAGGGGTACAAGATCACCTATTGCGCCACCGGCAAGCATGCCCTGGAACAGATTCGAAACCAGGATTTCGACTTGTACATTCTGGATGTGATGCTGCCGGATATTGACGGTTTCAGCCTTGCGAAGGAGGTGCGAAAGAAAACCGCTCATGCGCCGATCCTTTTCCTTACAGCCAAATCGCTGAAAGAAGACCGGATTTACGGCCTGCGGCTCGGGGCGGACGATTATATTACGAAACCGTTCAGCATCGAAGAGCTGATATTAAAGATCGAGGTCTTCCTGAGGCGAAGCAAGGTGGTCTCCCCCGATTTCAGGAATATCTATTCGATAGGCTGTTATGTTCTGGATTACCGAAATCTGTTGCTGACCATTGAGGATGCTCCGCGGCGGCTCACCCAAAAGGAAGCGGACCTGCTTCGTCTTTTCATAGAAAACAAGAACCAGGTGCTCAAGCGCTCACAGATCCTTGAACAACTCTGGGGGGAAGATGATTATTTTATGGGAAGGAGCCTGGACGTTTTTATCTCCAGGTTGCGAAAATACCTTCAGGACGACGAAACCCTCCGGATTGAAACCCTCCATGGGGTCGGATTCAGGCTGTCAGAAGATCGGGTAGGCGTCTAAGTGCCTGAAAATTTTAAATTTATCCGTCATGTATGGTTTTTTTCAATAGTGGTTATATCTTTGCACTCCCTTTTATGTAGGGAAGGAAAAAAATCAGATACAAACTCTCAAAACAAGTACAAGGTTTTGCAGGGGATTACTGGTAAAATTTTTTAGAATAATGGCTCTAATTGGAAAGATCAGAAAGAATTATTGGCTCCTGGTGTTGCCGGTTGCACTGGCACTGGGCGGGTTCATTATTATGGATGCGATGAGCCAATCGACCAGGGGGTCAATGGGGTCTCAACTCTTGTTGGGCAAGGTCGGCAAGACTAAGATCGACCGGATGCAATTCGAGCGCATTTACGGCGTGCTTTACAGCTCTGGTGATCCGTATCAGAACCGCAACGCTTTGTGGAACTGGTATGTGGAAGACGCCATTTTGCAACAAGAAGCGGATGCGCTGGGGATCGGCGTCAGCAACGCGGAAGTGGTTGACCTTGAGTTTGGCCCAAATCCCAGCCCGATTATCGTTCAGCGTTTTCCGGATCAAAATATTCCGGGGACGGTCAACAGGGACCAACTCAATATGTTCAAGTCTCTGATCGAAAACCCGCAACAACTGCAACAGGCCATCAGCACCGGCCAGTTGGGTGCGAGCTTCCCGGACTTCTGGAAGCACCAGGAGAAAGAAATCGTCAAAAGCCGCCTTCAAACCAAAATAGCCAACCTGGTATCCAAGGCCATGTATACGCCCAACTGGATGGCCGAAATGCTGTTTGCGGAACAAAATCAACCGGTAGACTTTTCCTATGTAAAGGTCGGTTACGGTGACATTGACAATACGGATGTTACCCTTGAAGATAAGGATTATCAAAGCTATATCGCCGAAAACGAAGCCAAGCTGCGGAAAGAAGAAGAAACACGCATTGTAAAATACGTTTCTTTTGATGTTGTTCCTACTCCTGCGGACTCCGCAGACCTGAAGAAGCGCATCGCTGAACTGATTCCGGGACTGGAGCAAGCGGCTCCCAGTGAGGACTCCTCTTTTGTTTTGCGGAACAAAGGGGTGATTACCGGGATGTATATGAAAAAGGATGACCTTGCCGGCATGACCATTGCCGATACGGTTTTCAAAATGTCGGCCGGCCAGGTTTACGGCCCATATCTCGACAACGGAGCATATCAGGCTGTAAAGGTTCGCGACCGGGTGATGATGGCTGATTCGGCTGATTCCCGCCATATCCTGATCCAGGCATCTACGCCGGCTCAGTTCAAAACCGCGGAAAAACGGATCGACAGCCTCCGGAACGTGCTGGCGTCCGGTGCAGCCTCCTTCGATTCGCTGGCCATTAAATTCAGCCAGGACCAGGGCAGCGCGGCCAAAGGCGGGAAATATGAGAATACCGCACCCAATACTTTTGTACCGCAGTACAACAGGGTGCTTTTCATAACGGGTGAGATCGGCAAGATCTACAAAGTGAAAACCGATTACGGCTGGCACCTGATAGAAGTCCTTCGCCGGAGCGCCAGCAAGAGTGAAAGGGTGGATCTGGCTTTCCTTTCGGAAGAAATCATCCCCTCCAGGGAAACGGAAAACGCCGTTTATCAGGAAGCGACTGCTTTTCAATCCGATAACCAGAGCCTGGATGCCATGACAAAAGCCGCAGTGGCGGAAGGTCTTCGTGTGGAAACCTCTCCGGCGCTGGAAAAGGTTGCCAGCACCATCGGCACCCTTGGGTCGGGAGAAGAATCAAGAGAGATTGTCAAATGGGCATTCGGCGCCGGCGTCGGCGATGTTTCGCCCAAAGTGTATACCTATAAGGATCCTGCCGGGTTCTTTGACGGCAAATATGTCGTTGCAGCGCTTTCCGCTATTCAGAAGGCCGGGCTTCCGAGCGTGGCCTCTGCCAAGGAAGAACTGGAACAGGCTGTGATTACCTGGAAAAAAGGCCAGATGATCAGCGCCAATTTGAAAGGCAAAGACCTTGCGGCCGCTGCGAGCGAATATAAAGTCGCGATTGATACAGCCAGAAATGTCAACTTCGTTCAGGGCGATATTCCGAACCTGGGGCGCGAACCGGCAGTTGTCGGCGCAGCCTTCCATCTTCAACCCAACCAGACCTCCGGCCCCGTTATCGGAGAAGGCGGTGTGGTATTGGTACAATTGCTGAGCAAGCCCGAAATTCCCGCTGCGACCAACCTGCCGTTGATGCGCCAGCTTCAGAATACGTCCCTGCGTTCGCAGGTGAATGCGCGACTGATGACGGCAATTAAGAAGCAGGAGAAAATCGTAGACCGAAGAGCGATGTTCTATTAATCATAATCTGCTTTTGCGGGCAGCCTGAAATGGGTTGGGAAGCATCGGTTTCTCAACCCATTTCAATTTGTTGAAAGGAGCCCCCGAGCCTTGGTCGGAAAGAATTTTTTAACCATCTTTGGGCCGGAAAACCGCAAGGACCAAACATAAAATACACATTAAAATGTCAGAAGTTACCAACGCCGGAAAAAAAGGCTACTGCCTGATGTATTTTTTAATAGCTCTTTTCTTGTTCATCATTCTTTGGACAGCTATTTACAAATATAATTTCCGGTTTTTGCAATAGATCAACAGCCCTGAACCATTGCAGGAAAGTCCCCTTTCCCAATGCGATGTACCGACAGGGGCAACGATATTATCTAAGAGGAGATCGAAGCCAGGAAATCCAGGGTTTGGTCCAGGCTCTTCAGGATATGGACGTTATCTTTGGAAGAGACGTTTTGAGCCACAACCTGGTATCCGGTGATCAGCAACTCGCAGTCAGGCAAAATATCTTTCAGCCGATCAATATACCTTTGTGCCGGCTCCCGGGCAAAAGTTTCCGAAATCATCGTAAAAATATAAGCAGGCTTGTGGATCCGGCAGGCATCAAGCAGGTCGGTCAAAGAGATGTCCTGCCCAATGTAGATTACCTGTTTTTTTCTGGCCTTGAGCAGGTAGTGCATAAACAACAGGCTTAATTCCTGTTTTTCTCCTTCAGGCAGATAAAGCATAAACTTGTTGGCATTGCCACCCTGAACGAGGGGCTCCCGATCGATTGCCGCGATCACTTTTTGCCGGATCAAAAAGCTGATGAAATTCTCTTGTACCGGATCAATCGACCCTGTAAGCCAGAGTACGCTCAAGCGGTCCAGAAACGGATAAATGACCTCAAGCATGGTCCGTTCGAAGCCTATCCGCCGGGTGTTGAAGGTGATGATCCTGTCAAATTTATATTCATCCATTTCCATCATGGCCAGGGTCAGTGCATCAATCTGAGCATCTTCCCGGACATCCAGGTTTGAAATTTTCGAAACCTGCTCTTCCACTTCCTGCGGACTCATGGAAGCGATCTTTGAGATCTTGATGCCGCTCTTATTCAGCAAGGCTACATTCAGGACGTATTTCAGGTCGTCGTCTTCATAATACCGGATATTGGTATCGGTGCGTTGCGGGGTGATCAATCCGTAACGCTGTTCCCATATCCGTAGGGTGTGGGCCTTGATCCCTGATAGTTTTTCCAGATCCTTTATAGAATAAACGGCCACAGTTTTATGTATTTAAAGCGCAGGATTATCTTTTACATTCGGAATAATAGAAACCCGGCAAAGGGTCACTTGCCTGAAAATCAAAAAACTAACATTAAGACACTGAAAATGTTTAGGGAAAGGATTTTATTTTCTCACAAATGCTGCCAGGCCAGCGCGGCAGCTCCCAAAACCGCGTCATGAGCGCCGCCGACTGATGACAGCAATAACCGGACCTTGCCTCTGAATGCCGGAAAAAGCCGCGCGTCCATGGATTCCTGCGTTGGAACGAGCAGAAGGTCTCTGGCATGTGTCAGGCCTCCGGTAAGAATGACCGCTTCAGGGTTGAAATAAGCCACCAGGTCGGCCAGTTTGGTGCCGAGTATATTGCCGGTATAGGTAAACGCTTCCTTGGCAATGGGGTCTCCGTCCAGTGCGGCCTGGGCGATCATTTCTCCATCGAGTTCGTGATAATTATAACCCCGGAGTATGCTGTCCACCTTGCGGTCGGCCATCAGCTTGAATACGGTACGTTTGATGCCGGTTACGGAAACGTAAGTCTCCAGGCACCCTGAAAGCCCGCAGTTGCAGTTACGGCCGTCGGGGCGTACGTTGACATGACCCATTTCGCCGGCAAGGCCGTCCTGGCCCAGAAGCAGTTTGCGGTCGACCACGATACCGCTGCCAAGTCCGGTACCCAGGGTAAGTACGGCGAAGTTTTTCATTTCACGGGCTATGCCGAAAACCATTTCGCCCAATGCGGCAACATTTGCATCGTTGGTCGCGACAACGGGCAGGTTCAGTTTTTCGTGGATGGCCGGCGCCAGCGGCGTGATCTCGCCCCAACTGAAGTTATGGGCGCGTTCCATATTGCCGGTATAAAAATTTACGTTAGGCGCCCCGATCCCGACACCTTTGATTGAGATCTGATCCTTGAAGGGGCCGGAAATCCGGTTAAAGACGATGGAAAGGTGTTCCAGAAAAATGGGAAACTCCTCCTTCGCGTGCGTGTTGAAGCGCTCAAATGCCAGGACTTTGCCGTTTCTGTCCACAAGCCCTGCTTTGGTATTGGTTCCGCCCAGGTCAATGCCTAAGACAACTTCTTGGTTCATAGATCTTGATTTGCGCAAATTGAGGCAAAAATACCTATACTTTTGAGGTATTCTTTTTTCGGAGATACAAATTCAGGTATAAAAATAGGCTAATCCAAACTAAATTTGTTAATTCGTAATCCGAACCAAGATTTCCTGAACAATAAGATCCGCCCGGCATGGCTCTTTCCAATCAGCACTTCAGCTATATCTCCACACTTGTTGACCAATTGGAACAAGGCGATAATTTTAGCGTTGACCTGGAAACATTCAGAAAATACTCCGAGGAATTGAGGGCGGCACTGTATCGGCTGACGGATCATCCGGATGTTTTAAGGCGGTTGAACAGCATCCAACGGATCGAACCGCTGGAAGAAAGCCAGGGGATCTGGGGATCCATCTTACCCAAATCCTCGTTCGGCATGTACGATAAATTCAAAAAAAAGGAACATATCATGGAACAGGTCCGGGAAATTGCTTCCACCTTTTCTTCCATTCAGTTCATCCTTCAGAACGACCTCTCCTGAATCATTTGTAACCAAGTTCAAAAAAATTAAAAATGAGAATTCCCGCACTGACCGTTCTGCTTGGCAGTATGGTGACAATTGCCCTTGGCCAATCGGGTTATCAGATCGACTCTTCCCTCATCATGGATTTCGAAAGGTACGACCCGCCTTCCACGCTCGTGGTGCCGGAACACCCGAAAACCAGGGCAAAATTCCCGTTTATTGACGTGCACAGCCACCATTTCCGGATGGCTCAGCAGGACTTGGGCAAGCTGGTCTCGGAAATGGATGAAATGAACATGGGCATTATTGTCAATCTGAGCGGGCAAGGCGGACATGCGCTCAAAGCGATGTTTGATAATGTGGATAAATACGGCAAACAAAAGCGTATCGCCATTTTTACCAATTTAGAATTCCGGAGCATAGACGAGCCCGATTGGGCTGAAAACACCCTCAAACAACTGGAATACGACGTGAGCATCGGCGCCTGCGGCCTGAAAATCTACAAGAACCAGGGGATGTTTCACAATGATAAGAACGGCAACAGGATTGCCATCAACGACCCCCGTCTGGACCCGGTGTGGGACAAATGCGGTGAACTGGGCATCCCGGTGATCATCCATGCCGCCGACCCCAAATCGTTCTGGGACCCCCAGGACGAAAACAATGAGCGGTGGCTGGAGTTGAAACTGCGCCCCGGCCGGAAAAGAGCCGACGACGATCCCGCGCCCTGGGCAACCATCATCGCCGAACAACACGATGTTTTCCGCAAACACCCCAAAACCACCTTCATCAATGCCCACCTGGGATGGTTTGGAAATAACCTGGAAAAACTCGGGCAACTCCTGGATGAAATGCCGAATATGTACGTGGAAATCGGAGCTGTTATTGCTGAACTGGGCCGGCAGCCGCGCAGTGCCAACCGGTTTTTTCAAAAATACCAGGACCGGGTGTTATTCGGCAAAGATTCTTATGTGCCGGAAGAATACAATACCTATTTCCGGGTGTTGGAAACGGATGACGAATATTTTCCGTACTACAAACGCTACCATGCTTTCTGGAAAATGTACGGCCTGAACCTGCCGGATGAGATATTGAAAAAACTGTATTACAAGAATGCGCTAAAGATCATTCCGGGCCTTGACAAAAGCCTGTTTCCGGAATAATCAGGGGAGTACGGAGACCGGCGCTGGGCTTGCAGCAACATCGCCCTCGGGAAGAATCTCCTGCAATTCGACGAATTCAACCCGGTTGACCCAGGTATCCGGCCCGGCGCAATCTACCTTTATGTAATTGTCCGTAAACCCGGAGATCCTGCCGGCCAGTTTTCCGGATTCGAAAAGAACAGGACGGACCTGCCCCAGATTTTGCCGGTAAAAATGCCGCCGCTTCTTTTCACTCAGGATGGTCAGCATCTGATTTCGGCGGCGCCGGTCTTCCATGGGCACAACGCCGTCCATTTCAACCGCGGGGGTGTTCGGGCGCTCGGAATAGGTAAAGACGTGGAGGTAAGAAATATCCAGTTCGTTGATGAACCGGTAAGTTTCCAGAAAATCAGCTTCCGTTTCGCCCGGGAAGCCTACGATAACATCAACCCCGATACAGCAATGGGGCATCCGCGCCTTAATGCTTCTTACCCGTTCGGCATAGAGTTCCCGCTTATACCTGCGGCGCATCATGGCCAATTGCTTGTCATTGCCGGACTGGAGCGGCATATGGAAATGCGGTGCAAATCGTCGGGATTGGGCAACAAACTCAATGATCTCCTCGGTACAAAGATTGGGTTCGATTGAGGAGATCCGAAAACGCTCAATGCCTTGCACCTGATCGAGGGCTTTGATCAGGTCAATAAAAAGGGCCTCTTTTTTGGGCCTTATGCCTTCAATCACTTCCGTTCCGTTGCCGAAATCGCCGATGTTCACGCCGGTCAGGACAATTTCCTTAACGCCCAGCGATGCGATTTTTTCAGCGTTAGCCAAGGCGTGGTCTACGGTGTCGCTCCGGCTTTTGCCCCGGGCCATCGGGATGGTGCAAAAGGTACATTTGTAGTCGCAGCCGTCCTGCACTTTGAGAAAGGACCGGGTGCGGTCGCCGAATGAAAAAGCGTCCGTGAACTGGCTGGCCTCGGATACGGCGCAGGCATGAACAGTTCCTTTGCCGGGCAATTTGACCAGATTGTCGATGAATTCAAGGATTCGGAATTTCTCAGCTGCCCCGAGGACGAGGGCTACGCCGGGGATGGCGGCAATTTCGACGGGTTTCAGTTGGGCATAACACCCGACCACGACCACAATTGCCTGCCGGTTGAAACGGAGGGCTTTCCGGACAATATTCCTGCATTTCCGGTCAGCAAAATCCGTGACCGAGCAGGTATTGATCACATAAATATCCGCACCAGTCTCAAAAGGGACTTCCTGGTAGCCGGCGGCCTCAAACTGTCTGCCGATGGCGGATGTCTCCGAGTAATTGAGCTTACAACCCAAAGTGTAGAAAGCTACGGTGCGGGGTGTGGACATATTAACCTTTTTCGAAAATGCTAACGGTGTTAAAATCAGGGTGCAAAATTACGAATTTTATCCAAATCAACCGCCAAAGAGGGCAGTAAAGGCAAGGGGTTCTTACCTTCGCGCGGTAGAAAAAAGAAATTATCGCCATGTTTAACAGGTTGCTTATTTGTTGTTTGCTGGGATTGGTGTTTTTTCCGGGGTGCAGGAATGACCCTGAAAACCAGAAAGGTCGAAAGACGCTGTTCGCCGATCTTTTTGTGCGGTATTTTGAGGAGGACCAGTCGCTCAAAGCGCAGGCTGTTTTCTTTGAAGGCCAGACGTTGGACGGCGCAGCGCCGTTTGAGCCCGCCGGAGGGGTTTCGTTTCAAGGCAGCGCTATGGAAAAAAAAGAGATCCCGGGCGCCGTTATTCGTTATGAGATCAACTGGAAATTGCCGTATTCCGACCGGTTTCCCTTCCGGTTCCAAACCAAGAGCGGTCAATGGCAGGAAGCCAATATGAGCATGTCGCCGTTGGCCGAATACCTGATTGCCGGAGACAAGGGGAGTAAAACCGGAGGCGTGACCATTATAGTCAAAGGAGCCGTGTTGAATGAGATAGAAAGCCTGGTGGTGATCCTGACGGATAAGAACAGAAAAAGCGCAGCGCATGAAATTACCGGACCGGTTGCCGCTAATGAGATCCTGGTGCCCGTAAATGTGCTGACCGGACTGGAGCCTGGCCGGTGTTCCGTCTATCTGGTCAAGAAGCGGCATGAAGTGCTGGAAAAAGAGGGCTTAACGGTATTTGCCGATCAGGAATATTATTCGGATGCAAAAGATTTTGAGCTGATGCCGTAAAGCGTGCAACCGCAGGTCAGGGGAGGCGCAAACCGATGGAAAGTTCAAGCCTTCCGGGCATCCAGGTTTTGCTTTGCGCGGTAGATTCTTTCAAACATTTGCTCATACGCAGCCGAAGTACGCCCTGATCGGTCAGCCGGTAGCCTACGCTGGTGGTCATACCTGCATCGAACCCAAAATGGCTGTTGCGGAATGCGTTCGGAGAAGTCAGAACCGGTAATTCGGAACTCCTGTACAGCCCTATGCCGCCAAACAAGCCGCTTTCGACAAACCAATTGGGATCCAGGTTAAAGCCGACATACACGGGAACTGCAGCATAATTCTGGCGGATCACCTGCGCGTTTACGGAATTGGCGGGCAAGGTGTTTTTGTAATAGGTAAGGTCGGCGCCGACTGTGATGCGTTCCGTGTCCATGAAATGCTTTGATTTGCACCACAACTGTATGGGAAAACTGATTCTACGCCCGGGCTCGCCGTACGAGGACTGGCTTCTGGCGTGCAACACCAAAACCACCAGGACGGCAAACATAAACCACTTGAATACCACCATAGATCTGATAAATGAAGAAACGAAAAACAGGCTCAGCCATGCGTATGTCCCATTTAGACTTCATTTTTGTCGGGTGGTAACGCTGAGCGGGAATATTATGGGAGAAAAACGGGGAAAACCGATAAAAAGTTGTGTTGCAGGAGGCGTCAACCGTATGAATGGTAAAAAATGCCGCAGCCGGGTTTTAAAAACAAGGATCGCGATTGATTTATTTCGGAATTTTATATCTTGCGGCCGTTCTCACCCTTACGCTACATAAAAAGCGCTGCTACGTTTGGTTGCAGCCTTTCCGAAGCAGTAATCAATAACCTCTTAAATAAGAAAGCCATGTCACTACAAGACAAATACAAGTCAGTCCTCGACCTGGGTCAGGAGCTTGAAGTAAGGGACGGATTCGTTGAAGAAAGAGACGGTCAATTGCGTATCGGCGGATACGCCAAGGACCAGTACCACAAAAACCTGCTGTGGGATGAAATCAAGCGGATCAGCGGGGGCGTTATCCCGACCGACCTGATGGCGGACATCAAGGTGGATAATACGGATTATTACCACAAGCACACCGTTGAAAAAGGCGATTCCCTGTCCAAGATCGCCAAGCACTACTACGGCAAAGCCAACCAGTACATGCACATTTTCAATGCCAATACGGATATCCTGAAAGATCCGAACCTCATTTATCCGGGCCAGGAATTGACCATTCCGTTCCCGCCTGAGGCCTGATCAGCAGGAAAAAATCACAGAAAAATTTACCGGCCCGGGGCGATTGTATTGCTTCGGGCCGGTATAGTATTCTGCGGGCACATTCTAGTTCAACCCCAAACCTCCCGGAGTATTTCATGGGCGTTGATATCCTGAAGCCGGTCAATGTGGAGTTTGTAAAAATCCATTAAATGATCGAGAATCGCTTTCCTTTCCTCTTTGGCGAAACGAATATCATGCGACCGCAAAATGGGAGTTGCCAGTAAAAGATCCAGCAATTTGCTTTTATCCTCAAGCAGATAGTGGACATGGCCGGGGGGCAACCGGCAAAAAACACCTTCTATCAGGTCGAAGAAGGGTAGGTCGGGGCTGTATCTGCCGCTGGGGACAAAACCAAGAAAAACGCTGAGCCGGATCAAAAAACAGAGGTGAAGGTTGGCAACCGAATGGGGCGTTTCATCCAGCCATTGAAAAGTTTCCGATATAAAATTGAATAGTTCGGGGTTCGGCTCCTGTTCACGGATGGTCTTTTGGCAAACCTCCGCTATAAAGAGACCGATGGAGCCCTTTCTGATCTCAAACGGCACGGATTTATAAACATAAAACGGCCGGACTTCTTTCAGCCGGTTCAATTCCTTTTGTTCGTTCTCGTACGCTACTATTTCTACCAGGGACATGACCTGCAAAACGCTGGCCGGCGATTTGGCTTTAGCGCTCCGCACGCCGTTGATGATGTATTTGCGGATACCCCGGTCTTCGGTAAAGATTTCAACGATCAGGCTGGTCTCTCCGTATTTGATCGATTTGAGTACGATCCCCTTGGTTTTTAGCAGCATAAATGCAGTTTTCGCCGGCTGGAAAAATTCATTTGGAACCAATGCGTAACAAAATTAAACTTCCTCCGTCGAGAAATTACTAGGAAGTATCGAATTCTGTATCCTGAATGCAGCCTTCGAAATATAATTTTGTCTCTATAGAAATAAAGCAACATGGCTGGAACTAAGTTGCGAAAACTTTACTTACACTTAATGTAAGAGCAATATTCAAGCTTTTGTTTTGCACCCGATTTTGAATCACACGACTTAAAAAAAACAAGGATGAAAAAGATGACATTATTGGCAATGGCCTTAACAATGTATTTTGGCATTGCCGGCGCTACCACACCCGGGGATTGTTGCGGACAAGGCAACGACACAACCCAGACCATAGACGATTCTGCCGCCAAAATGGTCAGGAATCAGCTCATCGGCCAATGGCAGAATAATACTTATGCTGCCAACCTGGTTGCCTCAGATATGGAAGGTACCTTTCTGCGCTACGAATTTGCCCGAAACGGCAGTTTCATTAAAACGGCTGGCGACAGTCAAAGCGAAGAACAGATGCGCGGGCAATGGGAACTGAGCAACGACGGGCACCGGCTTATGCTGTATCCTGACGGATGCCTCAACCCGGAAGTGATCGGAATCAAGTATCTGGACCTTGACGAATTGGTTCTGGAGCAATCTCCCGAAAATCCGGATGATGATATTAATGTGATCGTAAAAGACATTTTTTACAACCGCATGTAATACCGTTCCGGAAATTTGTTAGAAATCCCACTCATCGCCTTCATCAATCGGCCCGGTTTTATAATGCCGCTTGGTGAAGGCTCTTTGTTTCTGCCGGTTAAGGATCAACCGGGTAAGACCGATATTGGCGGGCTCCGGAGCAGTAAGCGACAACGCCTCATTGACCAGATGCTCATCGATGTCGAGCCGGTACATCAGGCTGAGCAGGAACTCCACCCTGTTTTCAAGCAGGAAAGCTACCCGATCTGCCAGCAGGTCAAAGAGCTGTTCTTCGCTTATTTGCTCCTCCACAGCTTCCAGTTCAAAATCACGGGCTACCAAATCTTTCGTTACCTGCAGATCTTCCAGGGACATGTATCTTTTTTTTCTTTTAAACAAAACTACTCATTCTGCCAGACAATCAAAGTGCGCGTGATTCTTAATTTTGCAGGATGATGGAAATTTTCAAAGAATTCACTTTTGATTCGGCGCACTGGTTGCCCAATGTGCCGGAAGACCACAAGTGCCGGCATATGCACGGTCATACCTATATTGTCCGGCTGTACGTAGCGGGCAACCTGGACCCCCGGTTGGGGTGGGTGGTGGACTTTGCGTCGGTAAAGGATGTGTGGCGGCCGCTGGAGCGAATACTTGATCACAAGGTATTGAACGACATTAAAGGACTGGAAAACCCCACTGCCGAGAATCTGGCAGTTTGGATCTGGCGAAAGGTCAAACCCGAACTGGCGGGATTATCCAAGGTGCTGGTTTGTGAAAATGCCACCAGCGGGGTCATTTACCGGGGGGAGTTTGAATAACCTGATTCAACCCGATCAACGGGGAGAATGTTGATATTTATTTTTAAATAAACAGAAAATGGACATAGACGTACGGGAATTGAAAGCCAAATTGGATGCGGGCGAGCAGTTGGTTCTGGTAGATGTACGGGAACCCGACGAAAGGACTGCCTTCAATATTGGCGGCAAGCATATTCCGCTGGGCACTGTGCCTGCAAGAATTCAGGAGCTGGCCGGGCATGAAGATGAAGAGATCGTGGTGTATTGCCGATCCGGTAAACGGAGCGCTATGGCGCAGCAATATTTTCGCCAGGCCGGGTTCAAAAATGTCAGGAACCTGGAGGGCGGAATGCTAGCCTGGGTAGATGCGTTCGGCAGTTAGAAAAAGGCCTGATCACTCCTTTTTCTTGATAAAGGCATCGATACCTTTCTTTTTGAGCTCGGCAACCAATTTTTCCGCTTCGGCGTAGGAGTTGAAACGGTCTACCATGGCAACAGCCAGTGCGCCGTTGTTGAAGGTTTCAACACCGGATTGATCGTAACCCGATTTTTTCAGGCGTTTCACCTGGGCTTCGGCATTGGCCTTTTGGCGGAAAGAACCTGCAATGACCAGGAAATTTCCGGAGCTGCTGCTATTGTAGTCCCTCGGTTTTGCACTGGGCTCGTTGGCTTTTTGCGCGGGTACTTTTTCTGCCAGGAGCTTTTCCTCTGAAACGGCGGGTACTTCATCGTCATCCAGGTCTTCGTCGTCGGATGCGGCGGCGTTGCCCGGAGTGTTTACTGTTGAAGTATCCACAGTTCCGGCAGTGGTATTGTTTGTGTTATCCGAGTCGGGGACGCCTTGTTCCGTTTGCTCGGCGGTTTGTTCTTTCGGCAGTTGCGTTGCCCGGTAAATAAGAAATCCCAGTGCGAACAACAAAACGCCGACGATAATAAGGGTGAAAAAATCTAGTCTTGACATAGCAGGTAGTTTTCCAGCCCAAATTTAAAGTTTTATTATTGAAATTCAATATGGAACCAGAACAACTGAACGATTTGATCCGGCGCAGGCGCGCGGTCTTTCCCCCGTCATTCGACCGGGAGAAACCCATTCCCGGAAACCTGATCCGGCAAATCCTTGAAAATGCCAATTGGGCGCCGACGCACCGGCTTACAGAACCCTGGCGATTCATCGTTTTCCAACACCGGGCCCTGGAAAGGTTGGGAGACTATCTCGGGGAGCAATACCGGCAAAGAACGCCGCCCGAATCCTTTTCTGAGAAAAAACTGGAAAAAACCCTGCAAAACCCGCGTCGCTCGGCCTGTGTCATCGCCATTTGCCTGCACCGCGATCCGGAAAACAGGGTGCCGGAATGGGAAGAAATAGCTGCGGTTTCGTGTGCGGTTCAGAATATGTGGCTCAGCTGTACAGCGTACGGCATAGGCTGTTATTGGAGTACCCCGGCCTCGATATTGGAGGCGGCATCCTGGCTGGAGTTGCCGGAAGGTGAACGCTGTCTGGGCCTGTTGTATATGGGGTACCCGGTGGAAAACCTGAACCTGCCGGGCAAAAGGGCGCCGGTTGAAGATAAGGTGCGGTGGTTGGATGAATGATTTTTGCGCACTTCTGTCACGGATCGGTCAATTGAAATGCAGCATGGAGGGGTTTAACGGAGTCTTAACTACGTTGTTGGATAAAAAAAGCGAATTTGCGCTACCCGGGCGGCAACATAACCGGGTATTACACGCGTTTCTACAATGATTAAAGAGAAAACTATGCGCTACCTTTATTCCCTCTTTGTGAGCATGTTGTGCTTTACGGGCTCATTATGGGCACAGCCGGTCAATGACGAGTGTTCAGGGGCTATCCAGATCACGGATGTTGATAACTGGTGTTCTGCCCAACTTGCTTTCAACAATGTCAATGCAACCCAATCCCCTGAAGCCAGTCCGGGGTGCTTTCCCACCAACCAGGCGAATGAGGACGTTTGGTTTACTTTCGTTGCCGAAGCGACCACGGTGAGCATTGCGGTTATCGGCGATATACCCTATACACCCGGCGGCACCCTCGACGACCCGCAACTGGCCCTTTATTCCGGTTCATGCGGCAACCTGACGGAGGTTGAATGTTTTTCGGACGCGTTTAACGTCAATGCTGCGCAAACGTACGCGGGCCCCCTCGCCGTTGGTGAACAATACTATATCCGGGTAGGCGCCAGAAACGGCGCCAACGGTTCGTTCCGGTTGTGCGTGAATAACTACAACCAGGTACCCGAACCGTCGGGGGATTGCCCGACCGGCGTGATCCTGTGCGATAAGTCTCCGTTTACGGTGCAATACGTTGTCGGGCAGGGAAGCAACCCCAATGAAATTGACGGCACGGGCTGCGACAATGCAACCTGCAAATTCACGGAATCGAGCTCGTCGTGGTACAAATGGACCTGCGACCAGTCCGGATCCCTGGCGTTTACCCTTACCCCGCTGAACCCTAATGACGATATAGATTTTGTGCTGTATGAACTGCCCAACGGAATCAATAATTGCAGCGGCAAATTTGACCTGCGGTGCATGGCCTCCGGAGAGAACATAAACTCTCCTTTTTCTGAATGGCAGATCTGCACCGGCGCCACCGGGCTTAGCCTGACCGATCCTGATGTAAATGAAACCTGCGGTTGTCAGGCCGGCAACAACAATTTCCTGAAGGCGGTGGATATGGTGCAGGGAAAAAGTTATGCACTGGTGATCAATAACTACAGCAATTCGGGGGCGGGTTTTACGGTATCCTTCGGCGGTTCGGGCACCTTTCTTGGGCCGACTGCCGACTTTTCTGCGGCGCCGACCACAATTTGCGTCGGGGAGTCCATTACGTTCACCGACCAATCCTCCTTTGTCGGGCAGATTGTCGGCTGGGAGTGGAATTTCGGCCCGGGGTCCACACCCCGGACAGCTACCACCAGGGGGCCGCATACCGTCCGGTTCGATCAGCCCGGCAGAAAGTCTGTCGTGTTGACCGTAGAAACGGACGGCGGCTGCCTTGTAACCGATATCCTGACCATAGAGGTCGAATGCTGCGAAGATCACTTCACCGCATCTGCGGATATTTCCACCCTGAATTGTCCGGACGACCAAACCGGCGGCATCGATTTTTCGGTGGATTCGGGATATTCACCTTATTTTTTCAACTGGAGCAGCGGTCAGACAACAGAAGACATCAGCGGCCTGGGAGCCGGTATTTACACTGTGGCCGTACGCGACAATGTGGGGTGTACCGACACGCTTACTTATGAAGTGACAAGTCCTCCGCCTTTCTCATTTGACACGCTTATCGTTATGCCCACTTGCAACGGCGGCACCGACGGCAGGGTCGAGCTGGTGGTCACAGGCGGAACGCCACCCTACCAATTCAATTGGCAAAATGCAGGTTTCGGGCCTGATAATTTCCTGGACAATATTTCGCAAGGCAATTATGCCGTAGTGATCAGGGACGCCAACGGTTGTGAAATTCCGATGGACCTGGCGGTGCGGGAACTGGAGCTTGTTCTGGATCCGACCGTGGAAGCGGTAACGCCGCCCACCTGTTTCGGATTCAGCAACGGATTCATCAACCTGGATATCGCGAACGGCCTCGGCCCTTTTCAATACGATTGGAATGACGGCGCCGGTTATGTTGATGAAAGTTCGCTTACGGGGTTGACGTCGGGTTTTTATACGGTGGATGTGCTGGATGCGAATTTGTGCAAAGGGCATTTTGAATTCCAGATCGAAGATTATCCCCAACTAACGCTTGCGCTTGACCAGATGAATGTGAGCTGTAACGGATTGAGCGACGGTTCAGCATCCGCTGCTGTCGGCGGCGGGGTCGGCAGTTATGCTTACCAGTGGAGCAACTCCGGTGCGACCCCTGAAATCGATAACCTGTCAGCAGGCAATTACGCCATTACCGTCCTGGACGGCAATAATTGCGAAATTACCGGCTCGGTGGAGATCACCCAACCCGAACCGGTTTTGGTCGATGTCATAGATATAATCGACAATATTTGTTTCGGCGCTTCGGACGGCTCGGTTACGGTGGAAGGCTCGGGAGGGACGACACCATACGAATTCAGTCTGGACGGAGAAAGTTTTCAAAGTTCACCGGTATTCGGCAATTTGCCGGCCGGCGACTATACCATAACCATCCGGGACCTGGAAGGGTGCGAAGGAACAACACAGGCTACGGTGGCCCAGCCGGTTGAATTATTGGTAGATGCGGGCCCTGACCAGTTTATACAACTGGGTTATGAAACCACGGTACACGCGGTCGCCAGCAATCCGTTGGTATCCTACGCCTGGTCGCCCCAGGACAGTTTGAGGTGCATCGGAGCGGATCCTTGTTCCAACGTATTGGTCAATCCCGTCAATACAACAACCTATCAGGTAACCATTGTGGATGAAACGGGATGTGAGGCAACAGACGAGGTGACGATCCATGTGATCAAGGACCGGCCGGTTTATATTCCGAACGGGTTTACGCCGGACGGAGACGGCATCAACGACGGCTTTACCGTGTTTGGCGGACCGGCTGTTGACCGCATCCAGGAATTGAAAATTTTTGACCGGTGGGGAGAACTTGTTTTTGATACCAGGAACATTCCCCCCAGCAATGAAGGCCTCGGATGGGATGGGACTTTCAACGGGAAAACCGTAAACCCGGGCGTTTTTGTTTACCTGGCGGAGGTCCGGTTTATTGACGGAGAAGTGGAGACTTACTCGGGCGATGTGACGCTGGTCAGGTGATGATTGATGATTTTTAAGGAGTTATACTAAAATATTTATTGTTGCTGCCTAATTTTGCCTTAAATTTCCAGAATGAATCCATGGTTGGCGATTGCGCTGCTCGCTTTGGTGATGTGTGCCTGTGAAAATGACCCCGCGGAAGTGGCTGCGCTCAACGCGAAACTCAATACATCCGTTGAACGGGCGGAAAAGGTCAAGATTATTTACAGTGATTCGGCCGTCGTCCGGGTGATCATTTCCGGGCCTGTAATGCTGTCATACCTGGATAGCAGCGAACCGCGGCAGGAGTTTCCGGATGGCGTGCATGTGGATTTCTTTGGTCCGAACAGGGAAAAGACCGGCGAACTCACCGCCCGCTACGGATTGCGGATGGAGCGGAAAGGCCAGGTTGTGGTTCGGGACAGCGTCGTATGGGAGAGTGTCAAACAGGAAAAACTGGAAACCGAGGAGTTGATCTGGGATGAAAAAACGGCCAAGGTCTATACCCAGAAATTTGTAAGGATTACCAGGCCGGATGAAATTATCTACGGATATGGTCTTCGGGCCAACCAGGATTTTTCAGAAGCGCGCATCAATGCCGTTGAAGGCCGCATAAAAGTTGATGATCCGGGCCAAACTAATCAATAGTGTCTGTATTTACCGTCATACTGGTTTCTTTACTTTTTTCGGCCCTGTTTTCAGGAGCAGAAATCGCCTTTATTTCTGCCAACAAGCTCAAGCTGGAACTCAAGAAAAAGAAAAATGCAGCGAGAGGGCGCGTAGTGACTTATTTCTTTGAACGGCCGGCAGAATACCTCAGCACCATGCTGGTGGGGAATAATGTCGCGCTCGTCATCTTTACCACGGCGCTGACGGTGCCCCTGAACAATTTACTGATCAACCAGATCGGGCTGCAACACGAAGGCCTTAACCTTTTCGTTCAAACCTTGATCGGGACAGTAATCGTACTGATTTTCGGTGAATTCCTGCCCAAAACCCTGTTCAGGCTGTATGCCGATGAGATCCTGTATTTTCTGGCGCTTCCGCTTCGGATGATTCAGATCCTGCTCCTCCCCTTTTCCTGGTTGATGATCCGGGCTTCCAACGGGCTGCTGAAGCTTTTTTTCAAAACAGCCAGTCAACCGGTAGAACAAACCTTTACCCGGCTGGATCTTGAAAACCTGGTCAACGCCACCGGATCGGATTCGCAGGAGGAGATCGTCGATAAGCAACTTTTCGGAAATGCCCTCAACCTGAAGGAAACCCGGGTCCGGGAGGCGATGGTTCCGCGGACGGAGATCGAAAATATTGACGTCAGCGCGTCCGTGGCTGAGTTGGAACAATTGTTCATGGACACCAAATTGTCGAGGATCATCGTAACCAAAGACGATATCGACAACGTGCTTGGGTATGTTCATCACCAGCAACTCCTGATCAAGCCGATCGATATTAAAACCCTGATCCTGGAGATACCTTTTGTGCCCGAAGCCATGCGGGTAACCGATCTGATGAACAAATTCATCAAGGAGCGAACCAGCATTGCCTGCGTAGTGGATGAGTTCGGCGGTATTTCGGGCCTGATCACCCTGGAAGATATTCTTGAGGAGATCTTTGGCGAGATCGAAGACGAGCACGATGAGGAGGACTACGTGGAAATCCAGGAATCCGAAAACGAATACCGGTTTTCAGGCCGATTGGAAATTGACTACCTCAACGCCAAATATGCGCTCGACCTTCCGGAAGGCGAATACCATACATTGTCCGGTTTTCTCGTCATGACCATGGAGAATATTCCACCGGAAGGGGAGGCTATCGATCTGAACGGCTACCGGTTCATTCTGGAATCGGTGAGCAATACCAAGATAGAAACCATCCGGATGATCAAGCTCACCGAATCTACGGATAAATAATCCGTTATTTTACATTTGCCTTAACCCATTTCAGGATGTTCTGCACAGACTGGGTTTCCACGTCGGCGGGCAGTCCGATCCTTTTCTTTTGCTGCATGTCAATGGCAACGGCGCCGTCCCGCCCCTGGAATGGAAGCACGAGATATCGGTTGTTTCTGACGTTAGACCCCAACGTGGTATTCACCGCCTGAGGTTGGTCAAACAGCGGATTGACGGAGAATTCATCCTTGTCAATATCATAGGATGGAACGGCCAGCTGGCTTTTGCCGTCCGGGAAGGAAAAGGCAAACAGCGAACTGTATTGTCCTTCACCGGTTTGGAATTCTGCGATGGGCAGAACCGGTTTGGCTTCCATTGTACTTTTTTCAATAGAGACGGCAAATACGCCTTTGTCCTGAGCGTATCCCACCAGAAAATCTTCCCAGACTTCAAGCCTGAGGATATGGCCGCTCTGGGCGTCTTCCGAATAGCGTTCTCTCAAAAACCTGGGTTGAATGGGGTTGGAGAGCCGGAGGTTGCTGACATCGTAGCAGTAAATATTGGAAGCTCCCCGAATGCCGACCAGCGTGCTGCTGTTGTTATAATTGATCTGGGCAAGGTAGTACGGAAAATCAGGGCTTTCATTGACTTCCAGCACTTTCCGGTCAGCGATCTGGCAATTGGAGGTATTGTAAACCTCAAGGATGCGGTGGCTGTCGCCCAACTCATCGTCATAGGTGGAAGAATCGGCTGTAATGACGACCATGCGTTGTGCCTGACGCATGAACATCCGGTTGCCGTCCAGGACCGGGGTTTTCAAATCGCACGCCGGCTCTGATGAAGGCGTGCCTGAATTATCGTCCGTAGCGCTGGTATCCTGGGTTTGATCATTGCCGTTTTGCCCTTGGGATGGCGACTCGCCTCCGCAGGCGGATACCAGGAGGAAAAGACCCCAAAAGCAAAGGATTGCAAGCTGTTTTTGCATACAGTATTGGTTTTTGAACCTAAAGTTAGGCTTTTTTTAAACGATCGCTGCCGGATAGATATTTCTTTATGGTCCGGCGCCGGGAAAAAGATATTTCACAAGTATTACGAAAAAAATCGTAAATAAACTTGCATTACGATAAACTTCGTAGTATATTTGTCTACGAAAATGTTCGTAAATAAATTCTGATGGCAAAAAAATCCTTACCCAAGCCGACGGAGGCCGAATTGGCCATTCTGCAGGTATTGTGGGAAAACGGACCGTCCAGCGTCCGGTTTATCCACGAACAACTTTCCCAGGAAAAGGAAGTAGGATATACGACCACGCTGAAGATCATGCAGATCATGGCGGAAAAGGGGTTGCTGCAACGCAACACCGATCAGCGCACTCATATATATTATCCTGCACTGGAAAAGGAAGATACCCAGAAACAATTGATCCACGACTTTGTCGCCAGCGCCTTCAAAGGATCGGCGATGCAATTGGTCATGCAGGCGTTGGGTAACCACAAAGCTTCTGACAAAGAATTGCAGGAGATCAAGGCGCTCATAGAAAAAATGGAAAAAAAGGATCATTAAATCAGCAAATGATGGCCATTGAACAATGGATTCCGGAAAACTGGCTGGCGCCGCTGGGGTGGACGGTGTTGCACTCCTTGTGGCAGGCAGCCGTTGTGGCAGCAAGCGTATTTCTTTTACTCAGGATATTTCCCCGGTGGGATGCCGCCCGGCGGTATTGGCTTTGCAACCTGGCCCTCTGGTCCATTCCTATCTGGTCCGCGCTGACTTTTTTGCGGTATTTCCGGTTCGATACGGGAGGTGCCGCGCAAATCACCCTACTGTCAGGACCGGCTGGGGGCGCGGAAAGAATTGCCCCTGCCGGATTTTTTCAAGGGCTGACCCAGGGCTTTTCTCAATATTTTCAGGAAAATCTGCCGTTGATCGTAACCTTCTGGCTATTGGGTTTTACCTTCTTCGGATTGAGATTAATGGCAGGCATGGCATATACCCACCGGCTCAAATACTGGCGGACAAGCGATGTGCCGGATTTTTGGCTCGGCCGGTTTGAAACCCTTTTGCAACAGATGAAAATCCGTCGCCGGCCCCGTTTATTGCAATCCGCCGCGACCGTGGTCCCCATGGTGATCGGATGGTGGAAACCGGTCATCCTGATGCCGGTGGGATTGATCAATTCCCTGAGCATTGAAGAAGTGGAGGTAGTGCTGGCGCACGAACTGGCGCATATTGCCCGACATGATTTTGTTTTGAATATCATCCAATCCATAATTGATACCCTTTATTATTTCAACCCGGCTGTTTGGCAGATTTCTGCAAAAATCCGAACCGAACGCGAACATTGCTGTGATGATACGGCGATCAGTTTTTGCGGCAGCCCATTGTTTTACGCCAAAACATTGGTTGCCTTACAGGAAGCAAGCGTCCCTTCACCCGGCCTTGCCATGACCCTGTTCAGCAAAAAAGGCGCGTTGCTCAAGCGGATCAGCAGGATCTTGAACCAGCCACAAAAGCGCAACGACATGAAGGAAAAAAGTTTGGTTACGCTGGTGCTCCTCACCCTGTTTTGTTTGACAACCGCCCTGACCGACGGGGCTACCGACGACACCGTACAAGTGAAAGAGGAAAATGCGGAAGCGGCGTACGTTCACCTCGACACGCTCCCAAAGGGGAATACCCACCTTACCATTACCCGTCCGGATGAATCCGTGGACGTGGAGATCAGGAACGGCAAAATCCAGCGGCTCAAGATTGACGGCAAGGAAATCCCTGAATCGGAATGGCCGGATTATGAAGGAAAGGTTGAAAAGTGGCTGCAGGATGTTCCGCCCATACCACCGGTGCCGCCTGTTCCTCCCGTGCCACCCGTACCACCTGTGCCACCTGTGCCACCAGTGCCTCCCGTGCCACCCGTACCACCTGTGCCACCAGTTCCGCCCGTGCCTCCTGTACCACCGGTGCCTCCTGTTGAAGGAATCGAAGGGTTTACGGCCTTCAACAACAAGTTCAATTTTGAACAATTCAATGATGGATTGCTGGCGTTTAACGGCAAGTTTCCCGAAGGCTATTTTGACGCAAAAAACCTGAACCTGGATCTGAATTTCGATAACCTGGAATTACCGGGAATGGATTTCGGAGATCTGGACGCTATGTCGAACTTCCGGTTTACGTTTAAAGGAGACTCCGTTCCCGAAGAGATGGCCCAGCGCATGAAAGAAATGGCCCAAAGGCTCGAGGAGCGGAACGCCGAGCTGGAGCAGCGCCTTGCAGAACAGCAGGAACGGCTGGCGTCCCGCAATGTAGAAATGGAAGAACGAATGAAGGTCCAGTCTGAAAGGATGGCGCAAAGAAGCCAGGAAATGGAGGAAAGGATGAAAACCCGCAACAGGGAAAACGAAGAGCGCATGGCCCAACGGATGGAAGAACAGAGCCAACGGATGAAAGAACGCGCGGATGAAATGGAAGTGCGGGCCAAAGAAATGGCAGAAAGAATGGCGCAAAGAGAAACGGAGGTTCAGCAACGCATGGCCGAAGCGGAGGAACGCGCTGCAGGCATGAGCGAATTTGAAAGTAAAATCCAAAGCGAACTGGAAAAGGACAACCTGATGAAAACCGGGGGCAAATACCGGGTAGAGATCTCCCCCACCGAGCTGTTTATCAACGGTAATAAACAATCCGACCCGATGCACAAAAAATACCTCAGTATCTATGAGGATTCAACCGGCAGGACCTTGTCCGGGAAAGGGAAAGTGACGATTGAAAACAATTAAGATATTCCCGGTTTAAGGGTTTCAAACGCCATACTTTGACGCAGGTCAGGTATGGCGTTTGACATTCAGGCAGAAAGTTGCAGAAGGAATGGATTTTAAAAATGACCTTGACTAACTTTATCCCTTAAATCGAGTTACATGAAAAATCGCATCCTTCTGTTATTGGCTGTAATGGCCTGGAGTTTCAGTGCTTTATCCCAGAAAAACATCACACTTGAAGATATCTGGCGGGACTACACCTTTTACCCTAATGCGGTGCCGGGGTTCAATTTTATGAACGACGGCCGCCATTACACCCAGATTGAACGCAACCGAATTCAGCAATACGACCTTACTACCGGCGCTTTCGTTCAGACCCTTTTTGATGCCGCTGCGGTGAGCAACCCGGAATTCTCGGGGAGTTTCGACGATTATGCCTTCAGCGATGACGAGAACAAATTGCTCATCAAATCGGAAACGGAAGCCATTTACCGGCATTCAACACGGGCAAAATTCTTTATTTACGACCGGGAATCCCGCGAAATGTCGCCGGTGTTTCCGACCGGTAAGGTGATGTATGCTACGTTTAATCCGGGTGCCGACAAAGTTGCATTCGTCTATCAGAATAACCTGTTCTACAAGGATCTGAACAGCGGGATCACCCGCCAGATCACCACGGACGGCGAGCAAAACGCCATCATCAACGGCGCGACGGATTGGGTTTATGAAGAGGAGTTTTCCTTTGACGTGGCCTTCCAGTGGTCGCCCGACGGAAAGCGACTGGCCTTTTACCGCTTTGATGAACGCGAAGTGCCGGAAATGACCCTTACCCATTTCCGCAATGAGCTTTATCCCGAATACGAAACCTTCAAATACCCCAAGGTCGGAGAAAAGAACTCCAAAGTGACCATTTTCATTTACGACATCACCGCGGGCAATTCGGTCAAAGTGAATACCTGGAAAGACGAAGACCATTATATTCCCCGGATCAAATGGACCCAGGACCCTGAAAAACTCTGCGTTTTCCGGATGAACCGCCACCAGAACGAACTGGAGTTGTTGCTGGCGGACGCCACATCGGGCGCTACCAACCTTCTGCTCAGGGAGACCAACAAATACTATATCGATATCCACGATAACCTCCGCTTTCTGGCCGATGGCAAACATTTCCTGTGGACCAGCGAGGGAGACGGCTGGAACCACCTCTACCTGTACAACATGGACGGCAAACTGGTCAGGCAGCTGACGAAAGGAGAATGGGAACTAACGGATTTTTACGGCGTTGACGAAAAAAAGCAGGTGGTCTATTACCAGGCAGCAGAAAAAACGCCGCTGGAACGCCAGATCTACAGCCTCGGCCTTGACGGCAAGAACAAAAAGACCCTGATCGGGCAAAGCGGCTGGAACAGCGCGCAGTTCAGCAGTACGTTCGATTATTTTGTGTTGACGCATTCAACCGCCAACCAGGCCCCGTCTTACGCCGTTTACAACCGCGAGGGCAAGGCAATCCGGACCATCGAAGATAACGCCGATATCGCCGTTCTGCAGAAGACTTACGGCACAAACCCGGTAGAATTCTTCAAATTCAAAACAGGAGAAGGGGTTGAACTCAACGGCTGGATGCTCAAGCCCGCCGATTTTGATCCCGGGAAAAAATACCCTGTTTTTATGACCCTGTACGGCGGCCCCGGCAGCCAGATGGTAACGGACAGTTGGAAAGGTCAGGATTACTGGTGGTATGAAATGCTGACCCAGCAGGGGTTCATCGTAGCCTGTGTGGACAACCGCGGGACAGGCGCACGGGGAGAGGCTTTCAAGAAAATGACCTACCTCCAGTTGGGCAAATACGAAACCATTGACCAGATCGAAGCGGCAAAATACCTCGGCAGCCTGCCCTATACCGACCCGGCCCGGATCGGCATCTTCGGATGGAGCTACGGCGGATTCATGTCGACTTCCTGCCTGCTGAAAGGCAACGATGTATTCAAAGCCGCTATAGCTGTGGCGCCGGTGACCAGCTGGCGCTGGTACGATACCATTTATACCGAGCGGTACATGCGCACCGAAGAAGAAAACCCCGAAGGATACCGCGACAATTCGCCGGTGAACTTTGCCGATCGGCTGAAAGGGGATTATCTCCTCGTACACGGCCTTGGCGACGACAATGTCCACTTCCAGAATACGGCCGAAATGACCAATGCCCTCATCGATGCCAACAAGCAATACGATACCTTCTTCTATCCGAACCGGAACCACGGCATCTACGGCGGCAATACGCGCTTGCATCTTTACCGGAAAATGACTAATTTTCTGGATGAAAAATTAAATGCCCCGGGAATGGAAAAACCGAGGCCCTAGGGTAAGCAAATAATAATCCGAAATTCTATGAAAAACCCCTTGATGCGTGCAGGCTGCATCTTCTGCCTTTTCTTTGTATTGTGCACGACCAAAATTTGCAGCCAGGGAAAATGTTGCTTCTATATGCCGGTTTTTTGCAGTCTGGTTGACCAGGGCTATAGTGCTGAGAAACTGGCACTTGTAAAACCCATCAGTTCCGGGTTGCTGGCGCCGTTTATGGAATATCTGGAGGTTGCTGTGATTGACGATCTCTTTGATAACATCCCCAAAGATACGATCCGGTTATTTTCCTATGGCAGCTATTACGGCGCACCGATTTCTGCAACTATAATTTTTGATACGGTCCTGATCGCATTGACGGAAACCGAGGAATTCAATCAGACCGTTTATGTCCCCAATTTATGTGGCTCCTTCTTTCTTGTTTACCACCAGGACACCTTGCTATCGGTTAATGGCATCATCATTGCCCCGGAAATACATAAAATGGCTTACCAGGACTTCAAATCCAACCTGAATTATTGTATTGAGACGCCCGTCTATTACCGGATTTCAGGCCGGATAACAGGATGGACAGACCCTCAAAAAGGCGTACCTGATTTGCAATTTGCGATAAACAATTTTGACGGTGTATCGACGGACCTTTCGGGGTATTACGATTTTGATTATGTCGAAATGCCGGAACCCTGGATTTCAGTCCCCGTTCAACCGCAATCTGACAACGCCGCCGGTGAAGGAATTACCGCTCAGGATCTGATAAAAATCCAGAAGCATATTCTGGCTAATGAACTGCTGGAGTCGCCGTTGCAGATCATTGCTGCGGATGTAAATAACTCAAAATCCGTAACAGCGCTGGACTATATCCTGCTCAAGAAAATGATTTTGGGAATCAGCCAGGATTTTCCAAACAACCATGCCTGGCGATTCGTAGACCGTTCATATACCTTCCCTGATCCGGCTGACCCCTGGAGTGAAGAATTTCCGGAAGCGGCCAATATACCTGATATCTGCGGGGATATTCTGGTAAAAGTAAATTTTCTAGCCATCAAAACCGGCGACGTCGACGGCAGTTATTTTAATAATTGATCAACCGGTACAACCACCGCAACACGAGGTTTGCCCTTTTGCCGTACGGCGGGAAAACCAGTTTTAATCCGGAGAAAAGAAAACGCCGGTCCATCACGCTGCGTTCGTTGCAGAACTCCCGGAAGCCGGCAAAGCCGAGACTGCGGCCCATCCCGCTGTTGTTGACCCCGCCCATAGGCAGATGAGGGTTGCTGAACCCCAGCAGGTAATCATTGATGATGGTGCTTCCGGCGGTTGAATGTTGCAGGAGATAGCGGATCTCTTTCCGTTTTTTGCCTGCGATATACAAGGCCAAAGGCTTGGGCCGCCGGGCAATAACGGCAGGAATTTCGCTGGCTTCCCGATAGGTAATGACCGGGAGAAGGGGCCCGAAGATCTCCTCCGCCATAATCTTCATGGATTCGTCAGCATTCACAATTAAGGACGGCGCGATGTACAGATCCTGCTCATCAGATTGTCCGCCCACTGCAACCTTGGCGCCTTTATCCAGGGCATCTTCCAGCAAGGACCGGATACGTCTGAAATGTTTCAGGTTGATGATCCTCGGCAGGCTGTCGGATTGCTGGATCCCTTTGCCGTCGCTGTTGAAATAGCGATTGAGCGCCTTTTCGTAATGTTGAATGAACGAGCCCAGCACCGACTCATGAATAACGGCATAATCGGGCGCAATGCAGGTTTGTCCATTGTTGAAGTGTTTGGCCCAGGCCATTTTCTGCGCGGTGAGGGCTATATCGGCTGAGGGGGTGACGATTGCCGGGGATTTTCCCCCCAGCTCAAGGGTTATGGAAGTCAGGTTGCGTGCGGCTGCCGACATGATGATCTTTCCCACGGCCGGGCTGCCGGTAAAGTGAATATGGTCGAAAGGCAATTCGAGTAAGGCGGTGGCCGTTTCAGCATCTCCTTCCACTACCGCGACCTCCTTTTCATCGAACAGCTTTGAAAGGAATGACCGGATAAAAGCAGACGTGTTGGGCGTCATTTCCGAGGGTTTCACCATAACGGCATTGCCTGCCGCTATGGCATTTACCAATGGGCAAAAAGCCAATAGGACTGGGTAATTCCAAGGGGAAATGATGAGGACTTGTCCCTTAGACTCGCATTGCACATAGGAAGTGATCCCCAGTAAAGGCAGCGGGGTGATTTCCCTTCGTGGAGAAAGCCATCTGCTGAGGTTTTTGCAGATATGATCGATATAGCTGGTCGTTGTTCCGACCTCGCTCGCATAGGCTTCCACCGGGTGCTTGCGAAAATCCCGGTGCATGGCTTCCGCAAGCGCATTGAACCAGGCCGGATCATTGAGCGCCGCCCGGAAATCTTTCAGTTTTTTGATCCGCTCATTGACCCGTGAAAGGCCAAGCGCAGGTGCATTTTTCTGCTGGAGGGCGAAAATGCGGGCAATATCCTGCCGGATGTCGGATGAAGCAGTTGTAGCGCTCATGAATTAGTCGTTTTATTCCGACGGGAGATCAGGCCCCGTCCCGCCGCCGGATTCTTATTCCCAAACAATGGATTCCTTTTTTTCGATCCAATCCTGAAGGTAAGGTTCGTAGTAGTTTGAAACGGCGTTTCGTTTGATCTTTAAGGTAGGGGTCAGTATACCGTTTTCGATGGTCCAGTCATCTTTTACGATCACGACCGTATAGATCCGTTCAAAACTGGCCAGGCTTTCATTGATGGAGGTCAGGGTATCCGCCAGGCTGGTTTTAATGCTGGTTTTTTCGGCTTTTTTTCCCGATTCGGACAGCGTGATCAATGCCACCGGTTGCGGCAGGGCCAGGCCTACCACACAAACCTGTTCGATAAAATCATTCCTGGCAAAACCGGATTCCATGGGGCCCGGCACGATGAATTTGCCTTTCGAGGATTTGAACGTATCGCTTACCCGGCCGGTAATCCTGAGGTAACCCGCCTCATCCAGCCGGCCCTGGTCGCCCGTATGCAGCCAGCCGTTTCGGAGGACTTCCCGGGTTTTGGATTCATCGTTGTAATACCCGGCCATGACCCAGGGGGCAGTCATCAGGATTTCGCCGGAATCGGGATCTATTTTCACTTCGGACGTTTGCAGCGGCTTCCCGACTACGCCGGGTTTGATCCCGTTGCGCGGCATCAGGGAGCAGGCGCCGCAGTTTTCCGTCATCCCATAAACCTCCAATATCGGCATGCCGAGCCGCAAATACCAGTTTTTCAGCGCGTCGGGCATGGGGGCTGCGCCGGTTGCGAGGATCCTTGCCTGGTCTAACCCCAGGCCCTTTTTGATCTTTTTCCGGATCAAGGTTGAAATCAATGGGATCCGCAGCAGGAGGTCCAATCTTTTTTGCGGGAGTTTTTGCAGAATGCCCTGCTGGAATTTTGACCAGATCCTGGGCACCGCCAGGAAGGTATTGGGGCGGGCATTCTGGAGGTTTTGAACAAAAGTATCCATGCTTTCCACAAAATAAACAGCGCCTCCGGTGTAAACGGCCGCGCATTCCACAATGGCGCGTTCGGCGATATGATTTAGCGGCAGGTAAGAAAAAAAGCGGTTCTCTGCATGCCCGAACAGGGAAAGATTGTCGTACTCCCGTTCGACCTGAATGAGCATGGCGGGCGCTTTATATTCCAGCATTACCCCTTTGGGTGTACCGGTTGTGCCGGAGGTGAACAAGATCGTCCACAAGGTATCGGGTTCCGGGTAATAATCCGGTAAAAAGGTAAGTTCCTTCTCCATGATTTCCGTCCAGGGCATCCCGCCGGTAATTTTTGCATTGCCGGGATAATCGGGGAATGAGATCAGCGGGAGTTCTTTGGGAATACCCGGTTTGAGGCTGTCCCAATCATCCAGCTTTCCGGCAAAAAGAGCTTTGACGTCACTGAGTGCCAGCACTTCCCGGAATTGCTCCGGGGTCAGCGTAGGGTAGAACGGAACGGATACGCAACCCGACAGCATGATCGCCAGGTCGGAGATGATCCAGTGGCAGCAATTTTTGGAAACCATGCCGACGTGGTCACCCGGAGACAAGCCGATTTTGCGCAAATAGGCGGCCATTTTCCTGGCTTGCTGCCCGGCCTCGGCCCAGGTGATGATGTCCTGCCGGTCACCGAGCGGCTGATACAGGAAAGGAGCATCGGGGGTTGTTTTTTCCCAATGGTAAAAAGCATCCAGAATGGTTTCAAGTTTGGTTAAGGCCTGCTGCATATTGTGTTATTTGTGTGCTATTCGAGTAAGGCGCCTATGGCTTTTGCCAGTCGCTTGTTCAGTTTTGCCACGCGTTTCCGAAAGTGCTTTTCGAAAGCCAGGTTTCCGCTGGTCAGGTGGGTCAGCGCCAAACCCGCATTGCTCAGCGGAAAAGCATAAGGGAATGGCGCTTCAAGGTCCTGCAGCTGATCATCCATAAAGATCATCGCTTCTGCCCGGCTGGTCGTGCTTTCGTCGGTGTAGGCAAATTTAAGCACTAAATAGGGAATATTCGCTAAAGTTATAGAGGGGTCAGTCTCCAGATTGTCGTTCAGGAAAAATCCGCCGGTTTCTTTTTGCAACAATCGCCGGGAATCGGAATCATACATGAAGAAAACCGGACAAATCTTGAATTCGGCTTTGAAAATCTTCATGATCAGGCCGTTCTTTTCCCGGGTTTCCGATTCGGTTTCCCGGAGCAGGGTTTCTATCCTGTTTTTTTCCTTGTCTTTCAGTTCGGGGTTGGCCAGCATTTCCCGAAAGGCTTCGGTTTTTCGCTGATTGCTGACAAGCCGAACCACCAGGGCTCCGTTGCGAAGAGCGGAGGCTGCCGTTTTTGCCCGGTCGCCCGGTGTTTGGGCCAGACAGGAAAATGAGAGTAAAATCGTTGTGATTACAATGGGGACAATTCGATATGACATGCTTTTTGCTTTTGTATTCCTGAAAAAATTCGCATTTTTGCACCCTTGCGCGAACACATCGCCCAGGCTTCAATAAACCTTCTTCCATGACACAATCAGTGGACATTGAGGCGCTCAATCAGCAAATTTACATAGACAGCGCTTTTGTAGCCAAACTAAATGAGGAAACCGCCAAGGTCATCGTTGGCCAACAGTACATGATCGACCGGCTTTTGCTGGGGCTCCTTACCCGCGGACACATATTGCTGGAAGGCCTTCCTGGGTTGGCCAAAACCCTGGCGATCAAGACCCTTTCCAAAGCAATTGACGCCAAATTCAGCCGGATCCAATTCACGCCCGACCTCCTGCCCGCCGATATCATCGGTACCATGATCTATAATCCGAGCAAAAACGAATTTTCCGTACGGAAAGGCCCCGTTTTTGCCAACTTCATCCTGGCGGATGAGATTAACCGGGCTCCGGCCAAAGTACAAAGCGCTCTGCTGGAAGCGATGCAGGAACGTCAGGTCACCATCGGCAGCGAATCCTACAAGCTTGAAGAACCTTTCCTGGTGCTTGCCACCCAAAACCCCATTGAACAGGAAGGGACCTACCCGCTGCCCGAAGCGCAGGTAGACCGCTTTATGCTCAAGGTCAAGATCAGTTATCCCAGCAAGGAAGAAGAACAGGAGATCATCAGGCGAAACCTGGCAGCTGACAGTTTCAATGAGGTTGCCAAGGTCGTCACGCCAAAAGAGATCATCACAGCCAGAGACTCGGTCCGCAAGGTGTACATGGACGAAAAGATAGAAAAATATATCCTCAATATTGTCTTTGCAACCCGTTTTCCGGCAGAACACGGCCTCCGGGAGCTGCAGCCGCTCATCAATTACGGCGGATCGCCCAGGGCCAGCATCGCGCTTGCTTCGGCGGCCAAAGCGTATGCCTTCCTGCGGCGCCGGGGATACGTAATTCCGGAAGATGTGCGGCAGATCTGCTTTGACGTACTCCGCCACAGGATCGGCCTGACCTTTGAGGCTGAAGCCGAAAACATCACCCAGGAAGATATCATCACCAAGGTTTTGAACGCGGTGGAAGTCCCCTAAGCAAGCAGAAAAAGCAGTTCATGGAAACCAGCGAACTCCTCAGGAAAGTCAGGAAAATTGAGATCAAGACCAAGGGCTTGAGCAATCATATCTTCTCCGGGGAGTATCATACGGCGTTTAAAGGGCGCGGCATGTCGTTCAGCGAAGTGCGGAGTTATCAGTATGGCGATGACGTACGGGATATCGACTGGAACGTAACAGCCCGGACCGGTGAGCCATACGTAAAGGTGTATGAAGAAGAACGGGAACTGACCGTAATGCTCCTGGTCGATGTCAGCCAGTCTGCCTTTTTTGGCACGGTCAACCAGTTGAAAACCGAGATCATAGCAGAAATATGCGCCGTGCTGGCTTTTTCAGCGATCAACAACAATGATAAGGTGGGCGTGATCTTTTTTTCGGATCGGGTAGAGATGTTCATCCCGCCGAAGAAAGGCCGGCAGCATATTTTGCGGATCATCCGGGAACTGATCAATTTCGAACCGGTCGGAGCCGGTACCGACATATCGGCTGCTTTGGGCCATTTCAACAACGCCATCAAAAAGCGAAGCATTTGTTTTGTGCTTTCCGATTTTCAGGATAGCGGTTATGAACTGCCGTTGAGAATTGCGGCCCGCAGGCACGACCTGGTCGGGGTTCAGCTTACCGATCCCGCAGAGGCGACCCTGCCGAATATCGGCCTGGTAAGGGCCCTCGATCCTGAAACGGGCGCCTTGCAATGGATAGACACTTCTTCCCGGCGGCTCCAGAAAGACTACAGCGGCCGCTATCAACGCAACTACCAGTATTTCAGAAGCGTCTTTTTGAAATGCGGCGCCGACCAGATTCCGATCCGGACCGATGAATCCTATGTGAAGGCCTTGCAACGCTTTTTTCAGAAGCGGATGGGCTGACGGCCTGGCCCCGTTCAATGATACAATGGCATGAAAAAAGGACTTTTTTTATCGGTTTTGTGCCTGTGGCTGTCGGCCGGATTCGGACAAGCGACCATCACAGCAGCCCTGGACAGCAGCCGGATCCTGATCGGTGACCAGGTGAGGCTCCACTTTGACATTTCCCTGGATAAGAATGCCAAATTGTTCGATATCGGATTTTCCGTGATCGATTCCGTCAAAGGGCTCGAAGTGCTTGATTCGACCAACCTGCTCCAAACCCCATCGCAAAACGACCAGCTTTTCTCTAAAGATTTCAGGCTTACTTCCTTTGATTCCGGGTATTATCGCATTCCGCCGGTAATCGTTCAGTATTTGTATAACGGCGATACGTCCAGGGTCCAATCCAATGAACTGGCCCTGCAGGTCAGGACCATTCCCGTCGAATCGGACACGACCGGGGTTATGCCCATCAAACCTATCCTGACAGAACCGGTAAAATTCAGGGATTTTCTCCCCTATCTCATTATTGGAATAGCGGGACTATTGATCGGGTTAACCGTTTTTTTAATTATTTACAACAGCCGGCGGCAAAAAATGAAATTGCCTCCTCCCCTGCCCCCTCCCCATGAAATTGCCCTAGGAAAATTGCATAACCTGGAAAAAGCGCAGTTATGGCAAAAGGGCGAATTGAAGAACTACTATTCCCAACTCACCTACATCATCCGCGAATACGTAGAAGGCCGGTTCAAGGTGCCTGCTCCCGAATTAACCACGGAAGAAACCCTGGCGCAGTTGCAAAAACAGGCCTTGAGCAATGACCGGATGGATGCTGTGAGCCGGTTGCTCCAAAGCGCCGACCTCGTGAAATTTGCCAAAGCTGAGCCGGGGGTATCCCTTCATACGGAATTCCTGAAGGACGCCGTCGATTTTGTCCAGGCCACCAAGGAAGAGGCCGTCCCCATGCCTGAGCAGCCCGCCGGCCAACAACCGCCGGCGGACAATGCCTTCCTGCCGCTGGTCGTGATCGGTGGCTGGCAATTCGCCTATCCATGGCTGTTGCTGCTGCTGTTGCTGTTGCCGGTACTGGCGTGGTTATATTCCCGGAATTACAGGAACAGGTATTCCAATATCCGGATCCCCTCGCTGAGCGGGTTGAACGGAGCCACGATCCGAACGAAACTGCGCCCTTTTCTGACGGTTTTGCGGGCGCTGGCTTTTATTTTGCTGGTCATTGCACTGGCCAGGCCCCAGAAAATGCTGAAGGAAGAAAATATCACGGCTGAAGGAATTGATATCGCTCTGGCAATGGACCTGTCGAGCAGCATGCTGGCGCAGGATTTTCAGCCCAACCGACTGGAAGTGAGCAAAAGAGTAGCCCGGGACTTTGTCGACAAACGCCCCTATGACCGCATAGGGTTGGTGGTCTTTGCCGGAGAAGCCTATACCCAATGCCCGCTGACAACAGACCACAGCATTCTGGATTTTTTCCTGGCGAAGCTGGAATGCGGTTTACTGAAGGACGGTACCGCCATCGGCATGGGATTGGCAACTGCGGTAAACCGGCTCCAGGACAGCAAGGCGAAAAGCAAAGTGGTCATCCTGCTGACCGACGGCGTCAACAATACCGGATACCAATCGCCCGAATTGGCTGCCCGCATGGCCAAAGAGCTGGGCATCAGGGTATACACCATCGGCGTGGGCTCGGTCGGAGAAACCCTCATACCGGTCAGCCGAAGCAACGACGGACGCTATATTTTTGATATCGCCAGGGTTGAAATCGACGAACAGCTCCTCAATGAAATTGCCGATATGACCGGTGGGAAATATTTCCGCGCCCGCGACGCCGAAAGCCTGGAGCGGATCTATGAATCCATCGACGCCCTGGAAAAAACCAAAGTGGACGTTACCGTGATCAAGCGGTACAGCGAGGAATACCATTATTTTATGTTCTGGGGGCTTTTATTCCTCATGATCGAGCTGGTGCTGCGGTATACCTGGCTGCGATCGGCGCCCTGAAATAAAAATGCCGTCTCCCGGCAAGCGGAAAACGGCAACGATTTGGTTTTTTTAAGGGAAATAAGAGGCGAATCAAAGCGGGATCATAATGCCTGCGCTCAGGCCAAATCCGCGATTGGTTACTTTTTCATCCACAACAGGGATATTGTATACTTCGGTAAACCCGTGCTGATAACGGAAATCAGCAAATAGTTTTCCGAACCCGGCGTCATAACTCACTCCTGCGCCGGCAACGGCACTGGCTTCCCACCGGTTAAAATCATTGAGGTTGTCGAGGTTGATATCGGTACTTCCCAGGTTAATATCCACGAGTACCTTGGCCTTGGTGTCAATTTTGCCGGCTGTCGCGTAGGACACCGCAGGGCCCGCCATGACATGGAACCTTAGTTTATCGTTTCCGAATTCGTATTTGGCCAGAACGGGCATGCTCAAATAGCTGAACCTGGTTTCCGATTTAACGCCGACCGGCAGATCCATGCCGAACAAGGGCGCGTCAAGACCTTCATCCAGGGCAAATCCCTGCTTCTGGAAGTTGAGCTCAGGCTGAACGGCAAAATGATCCGTAATTTTATATTCCGCCACGGCCCCGATCTGAAAGCTTTCAACGGAGTGGAAATCGGGCGTAAGGCTGTTCAAAGCATCCGTTTTGTGAACATTGGTCCAGGTAATCCCGCTTTTGACCCCAAAGGAAAACTGGGCGGTTGTTGCGGAAACGGCAAGGATTCCGATCAGGGGCGTCATCATCCATTTGAGTGCACTTTTCATTTTTTCGAGCGTTTGGTGATTGTTTTGGTTTGCTGGGGCTAAGGTGCGGGCAAAAAGTGTTAAGAAGCGTTAAGCCATCGTTAGGCATTCTTTAAATATTACAAACGTTGAACCCGAAGTATTAAAAAGTGCTAAAATCCCTTAAAACGGGGCGGGTTTCTTTAAGGATTGATGATCTTTTCTGTGGTCGCACTGACCATGAAAATGCCGTAACCGCCTTCGACATTGCTGAAAACGGTAACCGGTTCCGCAAAGGGATTGCCGTTCGCATTTTCATAGTCTTCTTTGGACCGCAGGTACAAGTACCCTTCCCGGGTAAGCGCGTACAGCCGCAACACCATTTTTTGACGGTCCAGTTGGTCGTAGGAATAAAAGTTCAGCGACACGGTCTTCCCTTCGAAGGAGGCGTCGGAGAAAATTAACAGCTGGTTCTCAGCATAGCTCACAAGGGGGTCATTGGTGTCCAGAAATACCCGGTATTCGTAAGCGAATGTGTCGGGGGGCGATACAACCGTATCCCGGACCAACAACTGGACAGCGTAGTAGTTTTCCACGCCGGCGGGATCCTTTATGTCTACCGTCAGACCGTCAACCCGGTCGCCGTCCGCCGAAATCGCACCGTTGGGCTTTACCTCCGCACGTTGAATTTCCACCGGTGCGGGCATGGTTTGTTCCGCATAGGCCGGCGGCATTCCGGGAACGCTTACTTCAAGCCGGTACAAGGCGCCCGTCTGTCCGAAGCCCGTGAAGGAAGTAGAAGCATATTTAAAACTTTCTTCCTTCCAGGAGAAGTCCGTTACCGGAATGCCATCCTTTAATAGTGTGACGGCGGCGTTTTTTGGCAGCCCGAATGCCGATGTATCCAGTATCCCGCGGCTACTGGACACCAGAAGGGAGAATGTTTTGTCTGATGTGCTGAAATGACCGTTCAGTACCGTAAGCGGTTGGTGTTGGGGTATGTCTATTTCAACGACCTGGCTGAACGAATCTTCATTGCAGCCCGTGTGGATTAAAACAAGGAGGGCGGCAAAAAACAACAAAAGGAAAGAGCTATTTTTCATGGATCGGGAGTTAAAACTTGAAACCATAAGAAACCGACGGGATCAGGGGCAGAATGCTGACCTCTTTGAACACCCGTTTTTCCTGATAAGTGCCGTCGGGGTTCTGTGTGGTTTCGTTTTGTGCGATGATATAATACGGATTTCGGTGGAAATAGGCGTTGTATACGCCGATCACCCATTTTCGTTCGCCCCAGCGCTTGGGTTTCCTGAATTCGACGCTGAGGTCGAGGCGGTGATAGTCGGTCATTCTGAAGGCATTTTTTTGGCCGCCTGATTCAACTTCATAGAAGTAGGGATAATTGCCGAAGTTGTTTACTTCGGTCGGGTACCTGAAAGTGTTCAGGGTTACCGCGTTGCCGGTACCGTAAACCCAGGTCGTGGAGAGTGTGATCCGGTCGGAAAAGTCATGCGATAACACCAGTGAGATATCGTGGCGCCGGTCGTACCGGAAAGGGAATCGCTTTCCGCCGTTGATCTCGTCAAAGTCACGCCAGTTCCAGCTCAGGGTATAACCCAGCCAGCCGGTTGTTTTGCCGACCTTCTTCTGCAGGAACAATTCCAATCCGTAGGTTTCGCCGTCGCCCTGCGTGATCTTCTCCTGCCAGTCATTTTCCAGGCCGAACAGGAAACTTGCACCCTCCTTGTAGGACAAAACATTTTTCATCTGTTTGTAATAGGCTTCCACGCTTATTTCAAAATCGTTCTTGAAAGTGTGGGCAGCCCCCAGGGCGACCTGCCAGGAGGTCTGAGGCGTCACCGTTTTGGTACTGGGCACCCAAAGGTCGGTCGGCAGGCTGAAACCCTCACTGGTGAGCAGATTGATGAACTGGGCCATCGTGCTGAAGGAAGCTTTCAACGACCAATCGTTATTGAGCAGGTAACGCAGCCCGATCCGGGGCTGTACGGACGTGTAATAATGCCCCTGGACCTTGAACGCGGACGCGTGCACCCCCAGGTTGGCCTTTAACGCCCCCAGTTGGATGTCGTCCTCCAAATAAGCGGCGAATTCTGTCGAGTAGGCCTTTTGGGAACCGATCAGGGTATCCAGGTTGATGTCTTCGCCGGAGGATTTAAAACTCAGCGCGCCGGGATTGTAGGTATGACTCACTGCGCTGACCCCGAACCGGAGATAATGGTTGGGGTTGGGTATGAAATCAAAGTCGATCTTGCCGCCCGTATCTTCAATGCCGGACCGGTAGAGCGCATTGAATTTCTCAACATGGTCATCGTACTTATAGGTGGCACCGGCGCCGATATCCACCAGGTAACGGCTGTAGGTCAGGGTGGTATTGGCAAATAGTTTGGGCGTGATCTGATAATTCCACCGCAGGGAGGAAATGAGGTTGCCCCAGTCGATCCCGCCTTCAAAAGAGTCGCCGTCCTCGGCATACCGGTTGTGAAACACATCTGAACCCAGGTAGGCGCTGGCGAACAGGCGATGCCGGTCGTTGATCTTGTGCTGGAGTTTGGCGTTGAGGTCGTAGAAGAAGAGCTTGAGCTTAAAGTCCGTCCCCGACGGCTGGCTGGCCCGGATAATGGGGCCGAAGATCAGGTCGGCATAGGTTCTCCGGCCGGATACCAGAAAAGTAGTTCTATCTTTTTTGATGGGCCCCTCCAGGGTGAGCTTGGAAGAGATCAGTCCGATAGATCCTTCACCGTGAACTTCCTGAGTATTGCCCTCTTTCATATTGATCTCAAGAACGGAAGAAAGGCGCCCCCCGTATCGTGCCGGAAAACCGCCCTTGGTCAGGGTGACATTCTTGATGGCATCGGCGTTGAAAACCGAAAAAATGCCGAGCAGGTGCGAAACGTTGTAAACCGGCACCCCGTCCAGCAGGATCAGGTTTTGGTCGGGGCTGCCGCCTCTGACGTAAAGCCCGTTCTGGCCTTCGTTGCCGGATTGGACGCCCGGCAACAGTTGGAGCGCTTTCAGCACGTCCACTTCTCCGAACAATGCCGGAATACGCTTGATCTGTTCTACAGGAACATCGATCCGGCTCATCCTAGAGCTCTCTTCGATCTTCTCGTAGCGGCCCGCGGTTACTTCCACCGTTTCCAATTGAACGGACGACTCCAGCCGGACGGACAACGTGGTATCCCTGCGCAGCAGGATGGTGCGGGTCAGCGGCTGGTATCCAATATAGGAAAAAGTCAGGGTGACGGAATCTGCAGGAAGCGTAAGGCTGTAAAATCCATAGGTGTTGGAAATGGCGCCGGATCCTGATTTCAGATCGAGGATGTTAGCTGCAATCAGCTTTTCACCGGATCCGGCGTCTTCAATGTACCCGCTTATGGTGAAGCGGTTTTGAGCAAGAGAGAGCGCGCTGACCAGGAGCGCACAAAACAGGGTAATGCTTTTCTGCATAAATAGGGCATTTGGTAGATGAATCCTGATAAAGGACCGGAAAACCCGATAAATGCGTTGGGTATCCGGACGTTTACAGGAAAATTTATGAATGAAAGACGCCGGATTGGATTTTCTTAGTGGATTTTAACCTCTCTTTAACTTTTTCTTTCTTACGGGGATAAAAAAAGGGATAAATCACTTGCGCGATTTATCCCTTCCGGATGGTAATACTTCAGGAAGATTACATCATATCGTCGTACATGCCGCCGCCGCCGGGCATAGCCGGAGCGGACTCTTTTTTCGGCTTTTCATTGATGGAGCAATCGGTAGTGAGTACCATACCCGCAATGGAACCCGCATTTTCAAGCGCAACCCGGGTTACTTTCGCGGGATCGATGACACCGGCCTTTTTCAGGTCCTGGTATTCGTCCGTGCGGGCGTTGTAACCGAAGTCGTTCTTTTCCGAGATCACCCGGTGCAACACCACCGACCCTTCGGCGCCTGCGTTGGAGGCAATGTTCCGGAGGGGCGCCTCAAGCGCTTTGCGGACGATATCGACACCTATGGTTTCATCTTCATTGACCCCTTTCAGGTCTTTCAACGCGGCAATCGCCCTGACAAGGGCAACACCGCCGCCGGTCACGATCCCTTCCTCAACTGCCGCACGGGTAGCATTGAGGGCGTCGTTGACCCGGTCTTTTTTCTCTTTCATTTCTACCTCGGTAGCCGCGCCGACATAGAGTACGGCAACGCCGCCGGCCAGTTTGGCCAGGCGTTCCTGCAGTTTTTCCTTGTCGTAATCGCTGGTAGTCGTATCGATTTGCTGTTTGATCTGGTTGACACGCCCTTTGATCATATCCTCTTCACCGCTGCCGTTTACGACTGTGGTATTGTCTTTGTCGATGACGATCTTTTCGGCTTGACCCAGTTGATCAACCGTTACATTTTCAAGTTTGTAACCTTTTTCTTCGCTGATCACCGTACCGCCCGTCAGGATGGCGATATCTTCCAGCATGGCTTTTCTGCGGTCGCCGAAAGCAGGCGCTTTTACCGCTACAACCTTCAGGCTTCCGCGGAGCCGGTTGACAACCAATGTACCCAATGCCTGGCTTTCCACATCTTCAGCGATGATGAGGAGCGGACGACCCATCTGCACCACTTTCTCCAAAATGGGCAGAATATCCTTCATGTCGCTTACTTTCTTGTCCGTGATCAGGATAAGCGGGTTTTCGTATTCGACCACCATGTTTTCGGAATCCGTAACAAAATAGGCGGACAAGTATCCGCGGTCGAACTGCATGCCGGTTACTTCTTCCACATAGGTGTCGGTTCCGCGGGCTTCTTCCACCGTGATTACGCCGTCGGTAGTTACGCGTTTCATGGCGCCTGAAATCAGTTCGCCGATCTCTTCGTCATTGTTCGCGGAAACAGTAGCAACCTGCTTGATCCTGTCAAAGTCATTCCGGATGACTTCGGCTTGTTGCTGGAGGTGCGCCACGGCCGCCTTCACACCCTTGTCGATACCCCTTTTCAGGTCCATGGGATTGGCGCCTGAAGTGAGGTTTTTCAAACCCGCAGTAATCATGGCCTGAGCCAGAACGGTAGCCGTTGTGGTGCCGTCGCCGGCAGCGTCATTGGTTTTGCTGGCGACTTGCTTCACCAACTGCGCGCCCATATTTTCAACAGGGTCTTCCAGTTCTATTTCCTTGGCAACCGTTACGCCGTCCTTGGTTACCTGCGGCGCACCGAAGCTCTTTTGCAAAACTACATTTCTTCCTTTAGGCCCCAGGGTGACTTTCACCGCGTTGGCCAGTTTATCGACGCCCCTTTTGAGTTTTTCCTGGGCTTCGCCGTTAAAGTTAATTTCCTTTGCCATGATGACAGTTTTTTCGCTTTTAATTAAAGAATGATTAAAATGTCGTCCTCACGCATGATCAGGTACTCCTGTCCGTCCAACATGACTTTCTGACCTGCGTATTTGCCGTACAATACCGTATCGCCGACCTGCACGGTCATCATATTGCCGTCTTTGCCGGCGCCGGCAGCGACGATTTCGCCCCGTTGGGGCTTTTCCTTGGCCGTGTCAGGAATGATGATTCCCCCGGAGGTGACCTCTTCGGCGGGAGCAGGCTTGATTACTACGCGGTCATTGATGGGTTTCATGCCGACTTTACTCATAGCGGATCAGAATTTAATTTACGTAAGGTGATGAATGTTGTATGTTGGTGAAAAAGCCCTGACAAGCGGAAGCCTGCCGGAAAGCTTTCGATTGGCTACCATCAAATTCGGGTCCAACCCGGGAAAACAACCCGAATGTGGACATTTTTTCGCAGGATCCTGCCAAAATGACACGGAATTGGGTTTGCTGCACGGCTTGACGTAGGTGCCTTTAAGACCTCAGTCGGGCAGAAAGCTCACGACCCGGTCATAACTCAGACCCGTAAATATGCCCATTGCGTTGGGCCCCTGTACATTGGATATGATGGGGGAGGGCTGGGCAAACGGATTGCCGTTGGAAGCGATCGCCAGCTGGACGCTTTCCAGAAAATCGAAATAGGCTTTTTCTATATGAAAAATGGTATTGATCACGGTGTCGCCCCGCCCGTAATCGTATGGCGTACCAAAAACGATTACATCCTCTACAAACCGGTCATCGGTGGTAAAATCCTGATCCGGAATCGTATCCAGTGAAGAATGCTGTATCATACGCCGGTAGTAATTGTCCTCATTGGGGCGATCGGTCAGGTAGGTGAGCACCCGGGCCAGGGTGTCGGTGTCATTAAACTCAACCACCACGCTGTCGATCGGAACTACTGGGAGGATGCTGGTGCTGGCCGTGATCAGGTCTCCGTTCTCAAGGGTAATCTCAAGGCTGTAGGTCTTTCCGCGCTCAATCGGGGCAACCAGGTGACTGGAATAATTGAAAATCTTTTTGGTGAATTGGTTGAAGACCAGGTTGTTGTCCAGCGTGTAGGACTCTCCGGTCTCTGAGCGGATCACTACCGTTGCGCCGTTAACCAGGGTTTGGTTGAGAAATGCGAGATTGTCCTCGGGAATCGGGTCAAAGTAGCCGGAGCTTCGGGTCAGCAGCAGGTTGATCGGAGCTCCGGGTTCGAGATAACATTCTACCACGATCCGCTCCTGGGTTTCCGGCAATTTGATGTCTACTTCTTTTTCGAGATTGCAGCCGGCCAGCATGACGGCCAGGGCTATCGGCAGAAACAGCAACGCGTTTTTCATGTCGGTTAAAATTTAAAATTCCAGGTAATGGAGGGAAGAATGGGGAACAGCGAAACCTGCCGGGCAGCAATCCGGTCGGGGACCTCAATGACGATATCTCCCATGACGAGTTTTCTGAATGAGGGCTCGAAATACAGGAAGAAGGTATTGCGCCGGTCGTAGGCATTGATCACGCTCAGGGTCAGGTCGCTTTCACCCCATTTCGGGAAAAATCGCCACACCAGGCCCAGGTCGAGCCGGTGGAAAGGAGGCAGGCGATAATTGTTTCGCTCCCGGTAATCCGGCACCACGGGTTGCAAGGAGCCGCCGTAAACATCCTGAAAGGTCCACCTGGATACAGGCAGCCACCGAAGATCGCCCGACCCGTATACAAAGGTAGCGGTGGCAGACAACCGGCGGCTGATGTCGTAGATGGCGACAACGGAGATATCGTGCCGCCGGTCGTAAATCGGTGAAAAGTAACCCGTCTGGGCAAATTTTCCGTTAGGGTCAAGGGTCCTGAATTCGCCTCTTTCCGTAAATGCCAGGGTGTAGCCGATCCAGCCGCTGAGATTTCCCTCCTTTTTCTCTATGCTGATCTCTAATCCGTAACCGCGCCCTTTACCGACGGCAAATTCCTGTTCCAGGTCGTCGTTGACAAACAGTTGCGCCGCATCCACGAATTCCAGCTGGTTGTAGAGTTTTTTGTAGTAGCCCTCGATGGTCAGGAAATACTGCCCGCCAAGCAAATGGGAAAATCCGGCGGCCACCTGGTCGGAATGCTGGGGTTTTACATTGGCGGTGGAAGGATACCATATGTCGGTAGGCAAGGTGACGCCGGCATTGGCCACCAGGTGAAGGTACTGATTCATCCGGGCATAGCTGGCCTTGAGCGACCAGCGATCGCTGAGCGATAAACTGGATGCAAAACGGGGTTCGAGCCCCCAATAACTCGTTTGTCCGGTGTAGAATCCGCTCAGGCGAAGACCTGCATTTACCTTGAGGCGGGGTATGATGGTCCATTCATCTGAAATATAGGCGCCCCATTCCCAGCCACTGAAATTTTGCCCGGAAGAAAAACTGACCACGCCGTCTGTACTGCCTGCCCGGAGCCGGCCGACGGTGAAATCGTGATGCGTAAGTTGCAGCCCGAACTGGAAGGTATGGCGGTTGCTGGCGGCGTAATAGAAATCCGATTTGAAATTGGCGTCCCGGATGTTGGAGCCCAGGTTGAAGCGGAATCCGGTCAGCGCATTCTGGATATTGTACTGGTAATCGGAATAGGTAAAGGTTGTGTTGGAAAATATCTTAGGTGAAAACTCGTGATTCCAGCGGACCGTGCCGGTTGAATTGCCCCAATCAAAATCAAAATTGAAAAAATCGCCGTCAAAGCCGAAAACGTCCCGGCCGAAATAGCCGCTTAGAAAAATGCGGTCCTTTTCGCCGGCCTTGAAGTTGATTTTCGTGTTCAGATCGTAAAAAAAGTAATCGGGAATAGGGTTATAATCCGGATTGTCCGCCTGCGCCCGGTTGATCGCCCTTGTGAATATATCCACGTAGGTCCTCCTGCCGGATACAATGAAAGAAGCGTCGTCTTTCTTGATGGGGCCCTCCAGGGTAAGTCTTGAAGAGATCAGTCCGATACCGCCGGACCCCGCAAGGTGTTTGCTGTTGCCTTCCTTTAGCTTGACATCGATAACCGACGAAAGGCGCCCGCCGTATTGGGCGGGAAAACCGCCTTTGAAAAGCTTGAGGTCTTTGACGGCGTCGGTATTGAATGTGCTGAAAAAACCGAATAAATGGTTGGGGTTGTACACCAGGGCTTCATCCAGTTCGATCAGGTTCTGGTCGCTGGCGCCGCCCCGTACGAACAGCCCTGTGGTCCCCTCTGATCCGGAGGGAATGCCTGGTTTCAACTGGATGGTCTTCAGGATATCTGTTTCCCCCAACAGGGCGGGAATAGCCTTGACTTCTTTTGTGGTGAGGACATCGACGCTCATTTCCGTCGACCTCAACTGGTCCTGGAAAGAGTTGGCTTTCACCGTAACTTCATCGAGTTGTACGCCGCTGCTCAGTTCAACGTCCAGGTGAATGTTTTTATCCAGCTGCAACCGGATTTCCCTGGTTTGGAAGCCGATGAAACTGTACTCGATCAAGACGGAGTCCCCTGGCGGCAGGCTCAGGGAATAGAACCCGTAATCATTGGTTGTGGCGCCCAGGGCGTTTGCGGGAGAGAACACGGTGGCGCCGATCAGCACCTCCCCGTTCTCCTGGTCCTGTACCTTGCCGCTGATCGTGAAAAAATCCTGGGCCTGGCTCCATAAAGGCAGAGAAATACAGCAAACTAAGGCTAAAAATCGGATCATTCTTTCGCGTTTTTCAAATGGCGGATGCCCTTCCGGAAGAAGGTTTCAACTAATAACGGTTGAATCGAAAGATTGTCAGCCGATCTGTCAATTTATCTTTGAAATTTATTTAAATTAGCCCAAAAAGAAATGACGCGCACACTCTGGAATTACCTTCCTGCAAATCAGGAAACAGCTGATGATTTGCACAAAAGACTTGGCATCCACCCGGCGCTATGCCGGGTTTTGGTTCAAAGGGATATCATCAGTCCCGAATCCGTCGACCGGTTTTTTCGCCCGGATCTCAAAAATCTGCACGACCCTTTTCTGATGACAGACATGGACAAGGCCGTTCATCGCCTGCTCCAGGCGGTAGAAGGCGGTCAAAAAATCCTGTTATACGGCGATTACGATGTGGACGGCGCCACGGCCATTGCTTTGATGTACAGCTTCCTGGAAAAAATCGGCGTTCATGCGGACTATTATATCCCGGATCGCTACAAGGAGGGGTATGGGATTTCCGAAACCGGATTGAAATACGCTCGCGATACCGGCGCCCGGCTCATTATCGCCATGGATTGCGGGATAACCGCTGTCCGACAGGCCGAAACGGCTCGTTCATTCGGGATCGATCTGATCATTTGCGATCACCATTTGCCGGAGGAGCGGCTGCCCGATGCCGTTGCCGTTCTGGACCCCCGGCGAACGGACTGCCATTACCCGTATAAGGAGTTGAGCGGCTGCGGGGTCGCCTTCAAGCTTGCACAAGCCTATGCGCTGCGAAGCGGAATCGGGGAGGAAGTTGCAATGGGGTTGCTGGATCTGATCGCGATCAGTATCGCTGCGGATATTGTAAAAATGGACGGGGAAAACCGGATTTTAACCCATCACGGCCTGCAACTATTGAACAAAGGGAAGCGACCGGGTATATCGGCCCTTGTCAGGGAAAGCAGGCGCAACTACCCGTTGACCGTCGGCGATGTCGTATTCGGGTTAGCTCCCAGGCTCAACGCAGCCGGCCGGCTGGCGGATGCCGGCGCAGCTGTCAGGCTTTTGCTGGCCGGGGATAAGGTAGTCGCAGCCGACCTGGCGCAACTGCTCGGGTACCGGAACGACCTCCGGAAGGAACTGGACCAACAGACCACAGAAGAGGCGAAAGCCATGTTTATGGAAATGGAAAATTGGTCAAACCGGAAGAGCGTAGTGCTTTATCAACCCCATTGGCACAAGGGCGTTGCGGGGATCGTCGCTTCCAGAATGGTAGAACATTTTTACAGGCCGGCAATCATTCTGACCAGAGCAGAGGATAAAATCGTGGGCTCCGCACGGTCGATCCGGGATTTCGACCTGCATGCCGCATTGAAATCCTGCGAAAAATTGCTGCTGAATTTTGGGGGGCATCATCACGCCGCCGGCCTTAGCCTGGATCCGGCCGACCTTCCGGCGTTCCAGGATCTTTTTGAAGCGGTGGCGGATCACAATATCCGGACCGACCAGCTCGCGGAAGAGATCCCGGTTTCGGGTGAATTGGCTCTGGGAGAAATCAATTTCAGGTTCTGGCGGGAACTGAGCAAATTTGCGCCCTTCGGCCCCGGCAATCGCCAACCCGTTTTTGTGAGTCGCCAGGTGAGGGATACCGGAAATTCGGCGCTCTTAAAAGGGGAACATCTGCAATTGTCCATTGCACAGGGAGACGGCGATACGGTCAGCGGGATCGGATTCGGATTGGGGGCGCATTACGAACGCGTAAAAAGTAAAGAGCCGTTCGACCTTTGTTTCACGGTGCAGGAAGAAACCTGGCAGGGCAAGAGCCGGATACGGCTTATGGTAAAAGACCTTAAATTTGAATCATAAATACCAACAGACCGCATATGGAAAAATACGAAGTAAGCGGCGCCCCGCGTCCGGTAGGCCTTTATCCGCATGCCCGGCGGGTCGGCGACCTCCTTTTTCTTTCCGGGATCGGGCCGAGGGATCCGGAAACCAACCGGACGCCCGGACTCGAACGGACGGAATCCGGATTTTACCGGGAGTTTGATTTCGCTGCGCAATGCCACAGCGTGTTCCACAACCTGAGGAAGATCCTGGAAGGAAGCGGAGCCAAATGGGAAAACCTGGTTGACGTGACGGTATTCCTGACCAACCTCCAACGCGATTTTACGACCTACAATGCCATCTACGCCGAATATTTCAAGGATGCAATGCCTTGCAGGACTACCGTGGGTATTGACGCTCTGCCGGCGCCGATCGATATCGAGGTAAAAGCCATCGCCTGGTTAGGGAAATAGGGCTACCTTTGCCGGATAAATGCGAAGAAATGCTGGCCAAACGCATCATACCTTGTTTGGACATTAAAGAGGGCAGAACCGTCAAGGGAATTAATTTCGTCGACCTTCGGGATGCCGGGGACCCGGTTGAACTGGGCGCTATGTACAGCGAACAAGGCGCCGACGAACTGGTTTTCCTCGATATTACAGCAACCCACGAAAAGCGCAAAACCCTGGCAGCCCTGGCGCATGAGATAGCCGCTAATTTGAGCATTCCGTTTACCATAGGCGGCGGCATCAGCTCTCTTGGCGATGTGGAAGCGCTGCTGCACGCCGGCGCCGACAAGATCTCCGTGAATTCCGCCGCAGTGCGCAGGCCGGCCCTGATTGAAGAGCTCGCCGGGAATTTCGGAAGCCAGTTTGTCGTGCTGGCGGTTGATGCCAAGCACATCAACGGTGAATGGTTCGTTTATCTCAACGGCGGCCGGATCGCCACTGAAATTCGCCTGCTCGATTGGGTGAAAGAAGCCGAAAACCTCGGAGCCGGTGAGATCCTGTTTACTTCCATGGACCATGACGGCGTTAAAACAGGATTTGCCAACGACATTCTCGCAGCAGTATCAGAAACCGTTAGCGTGCCGGTGATCGCTTCGGGCGGCGCTGGAAAAATGGAGCACTTTTACGAGGTGTTTACCCGCGGGAAAGCAGACGCGGGCCTCGCAGCCAGCATTTTCCATTTTCAGGAAATCGGCATTGCCGAACTAAAAAAATATTTATCCGATAAAGGGGTTCCGGTCAGGATCTGAACGGAGTCCCCGTGATTGAATACCCATGGAAAATTTTTCACAAACGATTGGTGAACTTGATTTTGCCAAGAGCGGCGGTTTGATCCCCGCTGTGGTGCAGGACGCCGCTACGTCGGTGGTCCTGATGCTGGGCTACATGAATGAAGCGGCGCTGCGCGAAACGATCGATTCGGGAAAAGTTACCTTCTTCAGCCGGAGTAAAAACAGGCTTTGGCAAAAAGGTGAAACATCAGGGCATTTTCTGCGGGTTGTCGATATCAAATCCGACTGCGACCGGGATGCGCTCCTCGTTAAAGCCGTTCCGAACGGCCCTGTTTGCCATACCGGGACGGATACCTGCTTTGACGAAACAAATGCGGAGCCCGGATTTTTAGCCCGCCTGGAATCGGTGATTCGCAGCAGGAAATCCGGAAACCCCTCCGAATCTTATACGGCCGCCCTCTTCGCAAAGGGCATCAACAAAATAGCCCAAAAGGTTGGAGAAGAAGCTGTCGAGCTCGTCATCGAGGCCAAGGATGATAACCGGGACCTTTTTCTCAATGAGGCGGCCGATCTGCTTTTTCACTACCTGGTATTGCTCAATGCCAAGGACGCTTCACTGTCGGATGTGGTCGCCATTCTTGAGAAGCGCCATAAATAGATGGGAAACCAAATTTCCGATACGGTCCCGTTGCATTTTACCGAAAGCGGCCTTCACTTCGAATTTTCCGGCGATTGGATGGTCAGGAAATACGATGCCCACCGGTATTACAGGCCCTTGAGCGGAATAGGACTCAAAGGCGTCGATTTTATCGGCATTCTGGATTGGCAGACGCTTGTACTGTTTGAGATCAAAAATTACTCGACCAGGATCAGCGCAACCCTGGGCCGGCCGGTCCCGGTAGAACCCAAGCCGCCCGAAGAATTGGCCGAGGTCATGAAACTGAAAGTGGAGGATACCTTGCAGGCGTTGAGGGCCATCCGGGTTTTTTACCGTCGGAACTGGCTCTACCGGGTTTTTTTACCCTTGATCCGTTATCGGCGACGCCTGTTTCCTGAGCCCGCCTTCTGGACCCGTGCTTTCGAGCTGGCCGGCCGGTTGGAAACGGTTCAGGCAGTCCTTTGGGTAGAGTTCGATGATAACCCCCCGGATGGCTTTTTCCCCGCTTTATTACCGGCAATTTCCGGATATCAACCGCCTATTGCCTTAGCCAGCAGAAAGGAGCACCCGTATTCCGATCGGATCAGGGTGGAACAGGCCGGGCCGGTTTCCGTCAAATAAATTAACAGATGAAATGGATCTTACAAGGGCTCTGGATCGTCTTTCTGGCCGGGTGCAATCAGCCGGTTGCTGAAAAAGAGCCGGAAGAAATGCCCCATGGCGCCGCGGCTGTCCAGGTCGCCTTACCGGATACGATTCCGGGTGAATCCCACAAGGCGGCCTTACCTGATTATGATACCACCCAATGGACGGAGCTGATTGCCCTGGCGCCGGATATCATCCTCGATTTGAAATACGCTACGGAAGACAACTTCGTACAGTCGAAAATGTACGATTGCGGCCGCTGTTTTTTAAGGCCGAAAGTAGCGCAAGCCCTTGTCAGGGTGCAGCAAACCCTGAGAAAGCAGGACCTCGGGCTGAAAATGTTTGATTGTTACCGCCCGCGACCGATCCAGTGGAAGCTCTGGGAGAAAGTTCCGGACCCCCGGTACGTGACCGACCCCAGAAAGGGCTCCATGCACAATCGCGGCGCTGCGGTCGATTTGGGACTGGTGGACCTGGCCGGCAACGAGCTGGACATGGGGGCGCCTTTTGATTTTTTCGGACAGCGGGCCTACCAGACTTATACCGACCTTCCGGACAGTATCCTTCAACGCAGGCGGGTGTTGCGCAGTACGATGGAAGCACAAGGTTTTCATGCCATCAGGACCGAATGGTGGCACTATTCCTTCAACGGCGGTTTTGAACTGTCGGATATGGTTTGGAAATGTGAAACGGCGCGTTAACCGGCATTTCGAAATGAAAAAATGAAAATAAAGCGCAGCAGGCCGACGGATGAAACAAACAGTTGCTTCATGCGTTTTCTCAAATGATCTTTTTTTCAGAACTTGCGACCCTTATTGAAAAATACATCAAATGCAACAATTCAAATCGGATGTTGAGGCCGTGGACGCACTGGCTGAATCCTACCAGCGGCTGAAAAAGGAAATTGCCAAGGTCATTGTCGGACAGGATGAGGTGGTTAAAGCTGTGATCATTTCCCTGTTCAGCAATGGCCACAGCCTGTTGGTTGGTGTGCCCGGCCTGGCTAAAACCCTGCTGGTCAGCACTATCTCTGAAGTGCTTGATCTGGATTTCAAGCGCATCCAATTTACCCCCGACTTGATGCCCTCTGATATCACCGGCTCGGAAATTCTGGATGAAGACCGGCATTTCCGCTTTAACCGCGGCCCCTTGTTCGCCAACATCGTATTGGCAGATGAGATCAACCGGACGCCGCCCAAAACCCAGGCAGCACTGCTGGAGGCCATGCAGGAACGCGTTGTGACGGTCAGCGGCCAGCGGCACGCACTGCCCAGTCCTTTTTTCGTATTGGCTACCCAGAACCCCATCGAGCAAGAGGGCACCTACCCGTTGCCGGAAGCGCAGCTCGACCGGTTTATGTTCAATATTCCGTTGGATTATCCCACCTACGAAGAGGAAATCCAGGTGGTGAAAGGCACGACAACGCTGCAGAATTACCAATTGAGCCATGTCGTGACCGCTGCCGATATCCTGGCTTTCCAGCAACTGATCCGGAAAATCCCGATTGCGGATAATGTACTGGAATATGCGGTTTCGCTGGCGACGAAAACCCGCCCGGGGACCCAACGCGCCACAGCAACGGTGAACGATTACATTTCATGGGGCGCAGGCCCGAGGGCATCCCAATATCTTGTACTCGGCGCCAAATGCAATGCCGCTATCCGGGGCAAATATTCACCGGACATCGAAGACGTTCAGGCCATTGCCAACTATGTATTGCGCCACCGGATCGTACGGAACTACAAGGCCGAAGCAGAGGGAATCACAGAAGAACGAATCATAGAAACCCTGTTTTAAACCGGGTTTTCTCCCTGTTTTCAAATCAAAGAGCAGTTTCCGGTGCGCCGGGAGCTGCTCTTTGCATTATTTGCGTTAGGGAAACGTTAAAGTTGCTTTTCAATGTTAATTTAATGTAAATTATTTGTAAATTTGCAGTAAAATAAAGCAACTATGAATAGAATGATTTTCAAAGAAGAGCAGCGCTTTCGCTGCTGGGATCTGATCGGAGCGTTGCTTTTGCTTGGCGCGGCAGCCCTGTTCAGATTAACCCAAGTGATTTGGAATGGGTATGCCCTTTCCTCTTCCCAGGTGTTGGCCGGCTTATTGGTACTGTTTGTTATCTCGCTTTGTCTCTTATATTTTTTCAAGGCACGAATGGCCACTAAAATTGATGAACGGGGTATCCGGTTCAAATTTTTCCCGTGGCATTTCAGGAAGAGGCAAATCGGTTGGGATGAAATTGACAGCTATCAGTGGGAAGACCTTCCCTTTTCTGCCGCATTAAGCGGCTGGGGTGTCAATTACGGCACTTTCGAGCAGGTTTTCAGCCTGAGCGGAAGGCACGGTATCCACCTCAAGCTCAAGAACGGTGAAGAACTGTTCATCGGAACGGCCCATTTGCAGGAAATGCGCGAGGTAATCGACTATTTCCTGAACAATCAAAAAAAATAACGGCGAAAGGAATTAAAACCCGACGTTAATCAGGTTTGTTTCCACTACAGGCGCGCTGTCGTATATTTGCGGCAGCGCGTCTGTTTTTTTGCACCAAAAGCCGGAGAATCTACATCTTTAGGAATAGAATCGATTTTTGCGATAATTGCATTATTTTAAAGCCACAAAACCAAACATGTCAATGATTTTTCAAAAATCAAAATTGCTGATACCTGCCAGTCTGATGTTTTTTATTCTTCTCTTGTTGTCGGGTTGCAGTGCTGAGGTCAGAAGCGGATTCCAGGCAACGCCGGTAGCATACGGGAAGATAAATCAGATTGCAGTGGTATCTGATGATGATACCTGGAACAGTGCGATAGGCGATACCATTCTTTATTATTACTCCTCCGCATATCCCATTTTACCGCAACCGGAACCCTTGTTCGACCTGATCCACTTCACGCCTTTTGACCTGGAGTCCTCCGCTGTCAGGCGTGAAATGCGCATTTATCTGGTTGTTGCCGACCTGAGCGATACCGATTCGCCGGCAACCCAAATGGTGCTCAATGATATCGGCAGCGAGAAAGCGTACCAGGCCAAATCGGATCCTGATCAGAGTTCCGTCGTTATCCGGGATAAATGGGCTTCCGGGCAGATGGTCATCTACCAGTTTGCCTACTCCAAAGCCGACCTGATCGATCAGATCATCAAGCGGTTTCCGGCAGCTGCCAAACGGATCAACGAATTTGACCGTGATAAAATCCGGGCAACGGTCTACCAATCCGGAGAGAACACCGAAGAATCTGCTGAAATATTGGCGAAAATGGGCGCCAAGGTCCAGGTCCCCGGAGATTATATAACGGCTATCAGCAATGATGATGTCATCTGGCTGCGAAAGGAAACAGACTTTTTAAGCAGCAACCTGGTTTTTCATAAATTCAAATACACCGACCAGAGCCAACTGACCCGGGAGGGCATCAAGGCTGTTCGCGACTCCATCGGGAAAAAATACATTTCGAGTACCTTGCCGGGCACCTATATGCAGGTCAATGACAAAGACCTGCCCATGTTTACCAGCGTGAAGACGCTTCATAACCGCTACGCGCTCGAAGCCAGAGGGATCTGGGAAGTTGTCGGCGATTTTATGGGAGGAGCTTTCATCAGCTACCTGATCCATGACCCGGATAAGCCCGACCTGCTTTTTGTCGACGGGTTCGTACATGCCCCAGGCAAGGACAAACGCGACTATATGCAAAATCTGGAATACATCATTTCTACCATTGAGTATTGATTGTTGATGAAACGAATTGCCATTTTTGCTTCCGGAACGGGGAGCAATGCCGGAAAAATCATTGATTTTTTTAAAAATGATGACCAGGTCAGGGTTGGTCTGGTCATTTCCAATAAAGCGGATGCCCCTGTGTTGGAAATGGCCCGAAAGGAGGGCGTGGAAACATACCGGATCAATAAGGCCGGGTTTTATGAAAGCAGAGAACTCCTCGCGGTGCTCCGCAACCGGCAAATTGACCTGATTGTGCTGGCCGGATTCCTCTGGCTGGTACCTGCTTACCTGATCGAGGCATTCCCCAATAAGATCATCAATATTCATCCGGCCTTGCTGCCTGGTTACGGTGGAAAGGGCATGTACGGCATGCACGTCCATGAAGCCGTGAAAAAAGCCGGTGAAACCAGGACCGGGATCACGATCCACTACGTCAATGAACACTATGACAAAGGGAACATTATTTTCCAGTCGTCCTGCGAAATCAATTCCGGGGATTCGGCAGAAGAGATTGCCCTAAAAGTCAGGGATTTGGAGCACCGACATTTTGCACCCGTGATTGCACAACTTTTAAAGGATTAAACTCGTTCAAAACGAGTATTTTGGTATTATTGTGCAAAATAATAATCGTCCAAAACCGGTTTGTCTCATTTCAAACACCTATATTATGGTAAAGAAACTGCTCCTATTAGTGATAGGCCTGACAATTGTTGCTGGATTGAATGCCCAGGAAGGAAATTGGAAAAAACTCCGCAAGGCAGGCGATCAGTCCATGTCGGAAGGGAAGTACTACGAAGCGGCCCAGGCATACGAAAAAGCCTGGCAAAAAAAACAGAGTAAAAACGAGTTGATCTATCAGGCGGCAGAAGCCTATTATCTGGTCAAGGATTACCGCAAGGCAGCCGAAGCTTATCAGCATGTCAAGGCAGGAAAGGATCAGGACCCCCTGATGCCCCTGAGATACGGCCGCAGCCTCAAGCAGGATGCCCAGTACGACCGGGCCATCGAAGTTTTCCAGGGCCTGAGCGATGCGTACAGCGGCCCGGATAAAGCCATCCTGCAGGAAATCCTGGATACGGAGATTAAAGGCGCCAGACTGGCTGCCCAATTGACGCCTTTGGCAGACCGCGGGATCGAGTTCTCCTACCCCGGCAAGGGCGTTAATTCCGATGCCAATGAATTTGCCCCCTTCCCCATCACCGCCGACCTGCTTTATTTTTCCTCCACAATGGGGGGGCCGGCCAGGATATACAGCTCCCAACGGCAGGGCAATACCTGGACGAAAGCCAGTCCTCCGGGGAATTTTCCGGTCATCCAGAACGGACAGTACGCCAACGGCGCCATGTCTCCCGACGGCGAACGCTTCTATTTTACCATTTGCAGCGACGGCCAGTGGAACGACCGGTCAACCCGCTGTGAAATATATGTGATCAAACGCAACGGCTCGAACTGGTCGCAACCGGAACGACTGCCGGATTATATCAACGCCGCCGGCGTTACCGCAACCCAACCCTTCCCGGTCAATATTGCCGGTCAGGAATTTTTGTATTTCGTTTCCAACCGCGAAGGCGGCAGAGGAGGCCTGGATATTTGGTTCACTTCGCGAGACCTTGGCGCCAACACCAATGACTATACTTTTCCGGTCAACCTTGGCCCCTCCATCAATACCCTCGGCGACGAAATGACGCCGTACTACAATGCAGAGGAAGGTACCCTTTATTTTGCCTCCAACGGTCAGCCGACCATCGGCGGGTTCGATATCTTTAAAGCCCGCGGAGAAGAAACCGCCTGGAGCCAGGTCGAAAACGCAGGATTGCCCATCAACTCCAGCGCAGACGATTACGGCTATGTTATGTTTCCATCCAAATCAGGCGGATTTATTGTGTCTAACCGGGTTTTCGGCGGCGAAAAATCCGATACCAGGAACTATGACTTACTGGAATTTGCCATCGGCGGTCGGCGCATAACCCTGAAAGGAAATGTCTATGACAAAATCTCGGGTGAACTGATGAGCGGTGTCAGCGTCACCGTGTATCAGGTCTTTGACGACGGTTCGACCAATATGCTGACCGCAAAGGATTTTCCGAACGGGAGTTACCTTTTTGAAATATTGCCCAACCGCCAGTTCAGGGTTGAGATCAAAAAACCGGGATATGCTCCGGGAGGATATTCTTTCCGGACGGACGACCCCAACTCCTTTACCTACGGGCAGCCGGTTTTTCTGGAATTGGGCAATGATATGTCCGCGAACAGTGAACCGACCGCCGGTACCGGCAAAAAAAATAACGCACCGGATCCGGGAACGGAAGAGCCCGATTATTCAAGCGAAGGCGGCGTGGTCTATACCGCCAGAGGCACGGCGCCCAAAGACAACCTCGAATACAATACGACCGCACCCAAGCACAACGGGATCTATTACAAAATCCAGCTCGCCGCCGTCAAACAATACAAGCCGGGACACGCCAAATTTACCCGCGTGGAAAACCTGGGCCGGATTGACACCGAAGAATTGCTCAACTCAGGGCTGGTCCGCGTGTTGCTGGCCGATTTCTTCTCCGAATCGGAAGCGCTTGACGCCCTCGGTCAGGTCAAGTCGAGCGGATTCTCCGAAGCTTTTGTCGTGAAGTATGAAGACGGGGTTCGCTACGGCAAAGTGACCCTGAAATAAACCTTTGCCGGAAGTCCGGTCGCTATTGCAATAGCGGCCGGACCTTCGGCGCCACCCGCCCGGCTGGAGATGGCCCGCCCGATAGCGATTTTCAGCAAAAAATCCTGCAAAACACCCGATTACATTTCCCGATCCGCTTTAATTCTTGTCAAATTGCGCTAATTTTGCGGCGCCCGATTTCCGGCTGAGCTTGTTGCTTCGGTCGCATAGCGGGAACTTATTTTAAATTGATATCGTAAAGGAATAAAATTGATTCCATGATCAACATTCAGTTTCCTGACGGTCAGGTCAGGCAGTTTGAAAAAGGCGTAACGGCAATGGATATTGCCATGTCCATCAGTGAAGGCTTGGCGCGCAACGTGTTGTCCGCAAAAGTTAACGGTCAGGTTTGGGACGCTGCCCGGCCGATCAATGACGATGCTGCCGTTCAGCTGTTGACCTGGAATGATCAGGACGGCAAGGCGACCTTCTGGCACTCCTCCGCTCACCTGATGGCTGAGGCGCTGGAAGCCCTTTACCCAGGCATCAAATTCGGCATCGGCCCGGCCGTGGAAGGCGGTTTTTATTACGATGTTGATCCCGGCGACCGCATTATTTCCGCCGATGATTTCCAAAAAATTGAGGATAAAATGCTGGAACTGGCCCGCAACAAAAACGAATACGTTCGCAAGGAAGTTGCCAAAGCCGATGCCATCCGGTATTTCAGGGAGAAGGGAGACGAATACAAACTGGAGTTGCTGGAAGACCTGGAGGACGGGCAGATCACATTTTATGAACAAGGCAATTTTGTGGATCTCTGCCGCGGGCCGCATATTCCCAGCACGGATCGGATCAAAGCCGTCAAACTGATGAAGGTAGGCGGAGCCTATTGGCGCGGCGACGAAAAGCGCAAGCAGCTGACCCGCCTGTACGGCATCACTTTCCCCAAGCAAAAAGAACTGACGGAATACCTCGAAATGATCGAGGAAGCCAAAAAGCGGGACCACCGTAAACTCGGCGCAGAGTTGGAGCTCTTCATGTTCTCAGAGAAAGTCGGCCCCGGCTTGCCGATCTGGTTGCCGAAAGGGACCCAACTGCGCGAACGCCTGATGAGTTTCCTGAAAACCGAACAGGAAAAACGAGGATACCAACTGGTGATCACGCCGCATATCGGACAGAAACAGCTGTATGTAACCTCCGGACACTGGGAAAAGTACGGTACGGACAGTTTCCGACCCATAGCCACCCCGAAAGAAGGTGAGGAGTTCATGCTTAAACCGATGAACTGCCCCCACCATTGTGAGATTTTTGCCAACCGGCCGAGGTCGTATAAGGAATTACCCATGCGGGTCGCTGAATTCGGAACGGTTTACCGCTATGAACAAAGCGGCGAGTTGCACGGCCTTTCCAGGGTGCGCGGTTTTACGCAGGATGACGCCCACCTGTTCTGTACCCCTGATCAGCTCAAAGACGAATTCCTCAACGTGCTTGATCTGACCACGGTGGTAATGGAAAAAATGGGATTCGGCGATTTTGTGGCCCAGATCTCCCTGCGCGATCCCGAAAATCCGACCAAGTACATCGGCTCGGACGAAAACTGGGAAAAAGCCGAAAGGGCCATCATTGAAGCGGCTGCAGAAGCCGGACTGAATACCGTGACGGCCCTTGGTGAAGCGGCATTCTACGGCCCCAAACTGGACTTTATGATCAAGGACGCCCTCGGCCGCCAATGGCAACTGGGTACCATTCAGGTGGACTACAACCTGCCGGAAAGGTTCCAGCTGGAATACATCGGACCGGATAACCAGCCGCACCGCCCTGTTATGATCCACCGGGCGCCGTTCGGCTCTATGGAGCGCTTCATCTCCATTCTGATCGAACACACGGGCGGTAAATTCCCGCTCTGGCTCACGCCCGACCAGTTTGCCGTACTGCCGATCAGCGACAAGTACAACGACCAGGCAAAGGACATCGAGCGCAAGCTCGGCGCCTATGATATCCGGGGCTTTGTGGATGACCGCAGTGAAAAGATCGGCCGGAAGATCCGGGATACCGAGTTGAAGAAAGTTCCCTTTATGCTCATCATCGGGGAAAAGGAAGCCGAAAACAGCCAGGTTTCGGTGCGCAGGCAGGGAGAAGGAGACGTCGGAACGATGACCGTGGAAGAATTCGCAGCCTATTTCAAGGAGATGTTGTAATGATCTCCCTCGGGCAGATTTTCAAACGGTACACGGGTTTTCTCCGGCGGGTGAAGCCGGCCTATATGCTCAATAACTGGCTCAACCGCCGGTTGTTGGGCCCCAACCGGGAACTCTACCGGAAGTACGGACTCAGAAAAAGCATCCTTGCACCCATCAGCAGCGCGGATTTTAAACAACACAATCCGGATATTCCCTGGATCGATCGGCCTGATGCCATGGATCGGCTGGCGGAGCAACCCGGATATGCAGCCCTCACAGGAACACAGAAGGAAAAAGTGAGCCGGTTTATTCAGGAGGGCTATTGCGTGCTGGAAGGTTTTTTTACTCCTGACCGGGTAGACAGGCTGAACCAGGAAATTGACAGCCTGATCGGATCCGGCAAGCTGGATTTCAATTATACCGGCCGCAAGATCATGGAATCCTATAAGGTGTCCCAATCGGTCAATTCCTTTTTCAGGGACAAGGCCATGATAGATTTCCTGAATTTCATCATGGGCAAACCGGTTGTCCCTTTTCATACCATCAACTTCATCCGGGGGAGCGAACAAAGAGCGCATTCCGACTCCGTTCATATGAGTACGGAGCCGCAGGGATACCTCATCGCAACCTGGACGGCGCTCGAAGATATCGGCCCGGACCAGGGCCCGCTATTCTATTATCCGGGCAGCCACCGGTTCTCCTATGTTACTACTCAGGATTTCGACTCCGGCAACTCCCGGTGGCTCCTCGGCAAAAATCCCAACCAAAAGTACGAGGACAGGATAGAAGCGCTGATCAGCGAAAAGGGCATTCAGCCCCGGTATTTCACTGCCCGAAAAGGGGATGTGCTGATCTGGCATGCCAACTTGCTGCATGGCGGCAGCGCCATCGCCCGTCCTGAATCCACCCGGAAGAGCCTGGTTGCTCATTATTTCTGTGAAGGCGTGATCTGCTATCACGAGCTGACCCAACGCCCGGCCCTGCTGCCGCATAAATAAAAGGTTTGCGAAAATTCGCTGCAAACCCGTAACTTCGCCTAATGAGCGTAAGATCGCAGAACGAACGCATTATTTTTGGGTTGAAAGTCAAGCAGCTCCGTCAGGAGCGGGGGCTGTCGTTTGCCGAACTGGCTGAACAGACCCAGATGTCCATTTCCTACCTCAATGAAATTGAAAAAGGGAAAAAGTACCCCAAGGAGGACAAAGTGACCACTCTGGCCGGCGCGTTGGGCGTCAAACCGGGCCAGTTGACGTCGCTTGATCTTGAGCGTAACCTTGCCCCCGTCAATGAGCTCCTCCAATCCAATTTTCTCAATGAATTGCCGCTCGACCTCTTTGGAATCGACCTTTCCAAAGTTGTTGAGATTATCGCCAACGCGCCGTTAAAGGTGGGGGCATTCATATCAACCTTGCTGGAACTCTCCAGGAACTACGCCTTGCACGAAGAGCATTTTTATTTCGGCGCCCTTCGTTCTTTCCTGGAACTGAACCATAATTATTTCCAGGAAATTGAAGACGCCGTAGCAGCGTTTTGCCTGGAATACGATGTGCCCGAAGAACGACCCTTGCGAACGGATTGGCTGGGCGCCTTGCTCGAAAACAGATTCAGGTACAAGATCGTACCAGGAGGATTGGACCGATATCCCGATTTAGGGGATTTTCGGGCTATTTTCCTGCCGGACACCCGGGAATTGCTGCTCAACAGCCGGCTCAGCCCATTGCAAAAGTCTTTCCAGTACGGAAAAGAACTGGCTTTTCAGGTGATGAACAAAAAAGAACGGGCCTATACCTCTTCGTTGGTGCGGCCGCGGGATTTTGAAGAAGTCCTCAACCACGCACAGGCGACCTATTTCTCTGTTGCCCTGCACATGCCGCTGGAGCCGTTTGTGCAGGAAGTCCGTTCCTTTTTTGGAGCTGACCGGTGGGACGGCGACGCTTTCCTGGCGATCATGCGAAAATATGAAGCTTCCCCCGAGATGTTCTTCCACCGGTTGACCAATGTGGTACCGCGGTTTTTGCATTTGCCGAAACTGTTTTTTCTCCGGTTTATCCACGACCCGGAGCGCGACACTTTTGAAATTGACAAGGAGCTCCACCTTAGCCGGCGCCATCATCCCCACGCCTCCGGATTGTTTGAGCATTATTGCCGGCGTTGGGTATCCCTCTCTCTGCTGAAGGATCTGCGCAATATGCAGAAGGAAGGCAAATTTGCGGATACTGTAGTGGGCGCCCAACGTTCAAAATTTGTCGGCGTTGATGATGAATACCTCTGCTTTACGCTGGCCAGGCCCGCTTACCCGGCGCCCAACCGGAATGTGAGCGTCACGCTGGGCTTGTTGTTGACGCCGGAACTAAAAAATTCGATCCGTTTCTGGAATGACCCGTCCATTCCGGTTCGTGAGGTCAACCAGACCTGTGAGCGTTGTTCCCTGTCCGATTGTGAAGAACGGGCTGCACCGGCTTCCATTAATGAGAAGCGGGAAAAATCCAGAAGAATCCAAGCCCAGTTGGAGGATTTAATGTCTAAGTGACCACACTACTGGACATTTTTACAAAAAAGGCAAAAAGAGCCCGAGAGGATGAGTGAGCGAGAGCGTGAAGGCGTTGCTTTTCAGGCTCTCGATGGTTCTTTAATTGATCTCCTCTGCACATTTTGTCCAGTAGTATGCTAAGTGACAACCCTTGGCGGCAGGGTTTAAAACCAGAACCAGTATAACTCGTCATTGAATTTATCTATGATTTTTTGAAGATCCGGCGAAAGGTTTTCATTTTTTTTAAGCTGTTGGACTATACGTTTTCCTTCCTTAAACTCACCTTTTTTTATTTTGATCAATGCGATATAATATTGTGACCAATTGGTAAAACCTTGGTAATCTTCTTTTTGGGATAATTCAATTATTAAAGCGTTGAAACCGGCTTCATTTTCATTTAAAAGTTCCGGGTGGCTGTGCAGTTTCGATACAGCATAGTAAAAAGAATAAATGATTTCATTTTTGGCGTACGCTTTGAAATTTTTTTCGGCCCCGTTCCAGTCTTTTTCAACATAGTCTTTAATGGCAAGGTCCAATTTATAATCGCCGGTTGTTTGCACAGGGAAGATACTTGGGTATGCCGACAAGTTATTGTTATAGATCTGGTTGAAATCGGCCTTGATTATAGTGTTGGTAAAGATCAGTATGAGCAGCAGTACAAATATTGCGACGGCATAGATGGTCAACCTGAAACTTTTTCTAAGAAAGAATTTAGGTGGTACGGTATTTGGATCAACGGTGTGATATCCCAGGTTCTCATTCCGGAAATTAAGCAGTATCTGAGCGGTGGATACCAATTCCGGATTCTTCAAGGTAAAGATCAGGTTTTTTAAAAACCGGGTATCTTCGGCAAGCAAAGGGTTCGCGTTTAGTTGTTCTTCAAAAATCTGCTGCTCTTCTTCAGGTAGCCGGCCTTCCAGATAATTTTTAATGTGCTCTTCATAGCTATTTAAGTGGCCGCGATTAGGATGCATAACTAAATTGTTAAATTGTTATTCGATAAGTTCATTGCGTTTTACCGGAGCGTAATCGATATTGCCGATTTAGCCTTGGATTTAGGTTTAAAAATCGAGGAAAGCACATCACTGTCTCCCGCTATTTTTTTTTCGGGGGTTGAGTACCATTTTCTTCAACCGTTTCATGCACCTGTGATGGGTGACATTCGGTTGGTTTATTTTAAGCTGCTTGCCGATGTCGACCAACGTGTTGTCTTCATAATAGAAGAGCTGGATGATTTTACGGCATCTTTCACCAAGCTTTGCAAGGCAGGCTTTGATTTTAACCTGCTCAAACAAGGATTCAATTTCTGCGTTGGAGCCTCCTGATGTTGCTTCATTTCCAGGCGCACGCCATAAATGATCTTCAGAAATTTCCTGATAGGGTACCAATTCCCGGGACCTTAATTTGACCTCTTCAAGCAGGATTTTCTTGGCAACCCCCATGATAAAGGCCTCAAACTTGCCGGTTTCGTTGTATTTTCCTTTGATTATTAGATCTTTACATCTAATTAAGGTCAGCACCAAAACATCTTCCGCGAGCTCAGGATTTCTATTATGATTGTTGACGTATCTTCGGATATTGTCTCCGATAGTTCCGTTATAGATCCTATGCAGGATTCTTCGATCATCATTGACAATACCATCTGTAAGGTCTGAATCCATTGGTTTTCGTACTTAAATCTATTATGGCAATTGCTCTTGAATTCATTACACTTTTTGGGAAAAAAATAAGAGAAGGAAGAAAAAAACAGGTGGAAAGCACATAATAATCAATAGGGGAAAAATCAAACAAGATAATAAATTTTGAACGATAGTGTAACTATTTGATCTCTTGGCGCCATATTAATGGAAAGATAACTACTATTAAAAGGGAGGTTCCTCAAAAAAGGCCAAAACTATTTTATGATCCCAAGGACGGCCATATTCGGCAAACACGATTCTTGAATCATTTGGAAATAAAAATAGGTGAAACTCTAGGTCATGAAAAGGAGCTATCTTAAAATTCAATTATGCTTTCATTTCCTTGTTATATCTGGTTTCTGGGGCTTTTTTACAAAACCAGGAATATCAGGGGTTTTAAAAGCGTCCAAGACTAACCCCGAAGGTATTTTTGTACGCGTAGACAGCATATCTCTGGACAAAACAGACCTGAAACGCTTGAAGTTTAAGTTCTACCGCCGTGAGGAAGGCAATGGAAAGAGCTATGAGTCTCTACAAAATGAATTCAACCCATCCTGGAATTTTTTCGATAATACGGCTACCCCGGGAATCTGGTATGAGTACGAGGTAGAAGTAATACGGATGGAGCAAAGGGAAATTCTCCTAACAAAGGAAGTAGTAAAAGGTTACAGACCTCCAAAGAAAAAGATGGCCAGTGAAACCCCTGTGGTTTCCGATCCATTCCGGGTAGGAGACCACATCGTAGTGCGATGGAGCTTTCCGGGCAGCGGGCTTGCCAATAAATTAGGGAAAACCGCATATAAGATACAGTATACCGATGACCCTTTGCTCGAATACTCAACGTCAGAAGGGTTTGGATTAAAAAAGAAGCAGGTTTTCAGAGAAGAATTTAAAGAAGACGCTGAACTTATCATACCATTCAAGCCCGGCATGAAATTGATCCGGCTATGCATTAAAATGTTCTCGCCGAATGGAGAGACAAAATTCTTTTACAAACTGATCAGAATTGATAAGAAAAGTCTCAAAACCCTGGATCGGGCTCAATTGGAGCCTGTTCGGAATGAAGAAAATTCGCTGCAATGGGCGTCATCCGATCCTAACCCACCAAATTTTGAGCCCGGAAAATGTTACAGCATTTCCTTCCTGCCGGGAAATTCATCGGCTTTGACCGCGGATAATCAGGAGGAGAATGAAGCATTATTGGCGTACATTCGATCCCTGGAGTCCATTTATTTTTCATTCAATGGAGAAAGGGATAGCGGTTCCAACTTGTCAAACGGACTTTCAATGTCAGCGAATTCTGCGGGTCAAACAGTAAATCCTGATTCTGCAAAAAGAAATCACTCAGTTGAAAGAAGTAATCGGTTGGAACGCCCTGGAAAGGCAAGTTTTCAAAATGGATCGGAACGAGAAAAACACTTGGCGTTTAAAGACCTTGCTGGGCTCAAAATCGGAATCATGGAAAACCCTCCCGACAGCCTTTCAGCTCTTTTGCCCCGGGTTTTGAGCAGGAATAATTACGCTACACTCAAAAGAATAAACAATATTCAGGGTATATACTTGTGGACAGAGGTTCTTTGTGATAAAGAAGTCAATCCCCAACTCATTATGAACCTACAGATAATTCTAAATTACCTGGGGTATCCAACCGGGGGTGATTATGGTATATTTGATGCCTGGACACGCTCAGCGATTACCGGATACCAACTAAAGGTCGGACTACCCTTAGGAAACCTAGATTTGCCGACTTTAAGAAGGTTGGGCCTGATATCCTCCCACCAGTGAATTTTTAATTTTCATCTGAAGAACTCGCCTGGTGGCGCGAAATCTAAGTGGCGCCTAAGTTTCGGGAGGCTATTTTTTCGACAGGCAAGGCGCGAGAAGGGAGCATAGCGGGACTCTGTGACCGCCCTGTCCGCCGTACTTGTGTACTAAGGCAGGCGGGGCGAGCAACGCAGCATGCCGGAAAAAGAGGCCGCGAAACTTGAGTGGTATCTAGATTTCGCGCCACTAGTTGCCGGACCTAAACTGGGAAATTGTAGGGCACAAGAAAAAGCCCCCTCTGAATATTCCAGAGAGGGCTGATACCGGGATTTAGTTTACGCTGGTGGTTAATCTGACATCGTCGTCGGCAATGGGCTTCCAGTTAATTTGCCTGAAGTAGGCAAATCGCATGTTTTTCCAGAATAGCACCGGCTGGATTTGCCCGAAAAGTGTGATTTCAGCGCCCTCTTTTGGAGGAAAATCACGACACCAAACCATTATTTTTTCTCCTTCGTTCTTGGATCTGATATAATAAAGCCCACCGAAATAAAAATAGGACGGCTTCTCTGCAATAGCCTGTTTGATTCTGACAGGAACCCCTGCATACGCGTCTATATTGTTCAAAAGCTGTCCAAGGTCTATTGTCGTTGCAGTTTCAAGTGAAAATCCCTGCGTGACTGGAATTGAACAGGCCCGAAACACCTGGACAACAACCAATAAAATTAAAATAGACTTGAGGAGTGAACCAACGGTGAATTTCCTGGCGGCCATATCAATAGATTTTTTTGGTTGAAAATGCATTTTATGTGGTCAGCACGTTTATTTCGGCTTGTTTGAGATATTCTGGCAACGTTATTCAAACTATGCTGCTTCTAATTCAATTATAATATGTAGGCGAGCTGCCGAAAGGTTACACCCTACCGGAAACTTTCATGATTCTGTGCATTTGTTTGCAGAAGAAGATAATTTGCGGATTTGTGAAGAGATTAAAAGGTATGTTATTTTGGCATGTTTTTTAAGATCGGCTGACGTTTTGGCATTTTGGTAATCGCTTCATAATTAAGGAAAATAAGGAATCCGGATATATGGCATATAAATTGTTCTGATCCGGATATAATACTTTGGAATATGAACATGAACAACTTAACCATAAAAGCTCAGGAAGCGATCCAGAAGGCCCAGCAACTGGTCATGGACAATGGCCAGCAGGCCATCGAAGCGCCGCACTTGCTGTCGGGGGTTCTGGAAGTGGATGAGAACGTAGCGCCGTTTATTTTCAAAAAACTCGGCGCCAACTACACTGCTGTCAAACAAGCTGCCGACAGCATAGTACAGTCGTATGCGAAGGTAAGCGGGGGTACGCCGTATCTGTCGCGTACGGCGACCGAAGTGCTGCAACGCGCCAATTCTTACCTCAAGGAGTTCGGCGATGAATATGTGTCGCTGGAACACCTTTTGCTGGCTTTGCTGACGGTGAGAAGCGAAGCGGCCACTTTGCTGAAGGACAGCGGCCTGACCGAAAAAGGTCTCAAAGCTGCTATTCAGGAACTGCGTAAAGGTGGACGTGTAACGAGCCATAGCGCTGAAGAAACCTATAATGCGCTGAATAAATATGCCGTCAATCTCAACGAACGCGCGCGAAACGGCAAACTGGACCCCGTGATCGGAAGGGACGAGGAGATCCGCAGGGTACTGCATATCCTGGCCCGCCGTACGAAAAATAACCCCATCCTGATCGGTGAACCCGGTGTTGGTAAAACGGCTATTGTTGAAGGCCTTGCCCACCGGATCGTCAATGGCGATGTACCGGAAGACCTGCGGGAAAAAGAAATTTATGCACTCGATATGGGAGCCCTGATCGCAGGCGCCAAATACCAGGGCGAATTTGAGGAAAGGTTGAAATCCGTGATCAAGGAGGTCGTCTCGGCTGAAGGCAATATCTTTTTGTTCATCGACGAGATCCATACCCTGATCGGCGCCGGGAAAACCCAGGGCGCCATGGATGCCGCCAATATCCTGAAGCCGGCCCTTGCAAGGGGTGAACTGCGCGCCATCGGGGCAACTACGCTGAATGAATACCAGAAATACTTTGAAAGCGATAAGGCCCTCGAACGGCGTTTCCAGACCGTTATGGTCGATGAGCCCAGCGAGGAGGACGCTATTTCCATCTTGCGGGGACTGAAGGAACGCTACGAAACGCACCACAAGATCAATATCAAGGATGACGCTATTGTAGCCGCCGTTCAGTTGTCAACGCGCTATATTTCCGACCGTTTCCTGCCGGACAAGGCCATCGACCTGATTGACGAGGCTGCGGCCCGGCTGCGCCTGGAAATGAACTCCATGCCGGAAGAACTGGATGAAGCGGAACGCAAGATCCGCCAGCTTGAGATTGAACGGGAGGCCATGAAACGTGAGAATGACGATTCGAAGATCGAACGGATCAACCAGGACCTGGCCAACCTGGAAGAACAGCGCAACGCCCTGCGCGCCCAGTGGGAGAGCGAACGGGAAGTGGTGCTCGGCATCCAAAAAGCAAAAGAAGAGATCGAACAATTGAAGCTGGAGGCCAATCGCGCCGAACGGGAAGGCGACTTCAGCAAGGTGGCCGAGATCCGGTACGGCCGGATCCCTGAAGTGCAAAAAGGCCTGGATGAATACAACCAGCGCCTCCAGGATATGCAAACAAGCAAAAAACTGCTGGTCAAAGAAGAGGTTGATGCTGAAGACATCGCGGAAGTGGTCAGCAAATGGACCGGGGTGCCGGTAACGCGAATGCTGCAAAGCGAAAGAGAAAAACTGCTCCACCTGGAAGAGGAACTGCACAGCCGCGTGATCGGCCAGGATGAGGCCGTGGAAGCGGTCGCCGATGCCATCCGGTTGAGCCGAACCGGCTTGTCGAATGCCAAAAGGCCGATTGGCTCCTTTCTGTTCCTGGGGACTACCGGGGTAGGGAAAACCGAGCTGGCCAAAGCGCTGGCGGAGTACTTGTTCAACGATGAAAACCTGATGACCAGGATCGATATGAGCGAGTACCAGGAACGGCATGCTGTAAGCAGGCTGGTAGGCGCACCTCCCGGATATGTCGGATACGATGAGGGCGGGCAGTTGACGGAAGCGGTCCGCCGCAAACCCTATTCGGTGGTGCTGCTGGATGAAATTGAGAAAGCGCACCCGGATGTGTTCAATATCCTCCTGCAGGTGCTGGAAGACGGCCGCCTGACCGACAATAAAGGGCGGGTTGCCAATTTCAAGAATACAATCATTATCATGACCTCCAATATGGGGTCAGACCTGATCCGGGAGAACTTTGCCAAGATCACGCCGGAAAACGAGGACGAGGTCATTGAAAATACCCGCAATGTGGTTTTTGAACTGCTCAAGCAATCGGTTCGTCCGGAGTTTCTCAACCGGATCGACGAAGTGGTCATGTTCCGCCCGCTTTCCCGGAAGGATATCCGCGGAATTGTGGAACTCCAGCTGCAGCAATTGAAAGAGATGCTGGCAGAGCAGAACATTGCGCTTGACATCTCACCTCAGGCCATGGATTGGCTCGCCGAAGAAGGGTACAATCCCGAATTCGGCGCCCGACCGCTGAAACGGGTCATCCAGAAAAGGGTGCTGCGCCAGCTGTCCAGGCAAATGCTGGAAGGCAGTGTAACGCCCGGCAGCCGCATCGTCCTGGATGTGTTCGACGATGTGGTGGTGTTCCGCCACGCAACCAAAAAAGAAGAAAAGGCGGTGCTGAATTGAACGGCGAAATATTCGCCTGAAACCACTCGCTGCAAAAAATAGAAGAGCGGCGGTCCGGACACGGATCGCCGCTTTTTTATTTCTCCGGAAAAAATCAAAAAAAAATCCGCTGAAGGGTCACAAATGGAAAAAGCCATGGATAAATAGGAAACAACAAAAGTTTTACCCCAACAGGAAACTAAATTACGCCTAATATGAAAAACCATGGTTATCGAACCCTGCGAGGATTAAGCCCTGAATCAGCATCCAGAGCCCAAAGATCGCCGCAAGCCCGGGGCGGCGCCTCAAATGCCGGTGAAGGACGTTTCAGAAGAATTTTCCCGGCATCCGGTTTTGTTCCGGATCCGGCGGTGTTCGCCGCGGTGGGAGCCGTATCCGGCCCGATGGATGGCGGGATCAATCCGGACGCTACAGCCGATGTGCCTCTGGGCATGATCTTTCTGGGACAATTCATCGATCACGACATCACCTTCGATCCGACTTCCGGACTCGATGCGGTTAACGACCCGGATGCCGTGCTCAATTTCAGGACGCCGGCCCTTGACCTGGATTGCGTTTACGGCGCCGGCCCGGGCGACAGCGCCTATTTGTATGACGAATCGGGCAAAAAACTGCTCTCTGCCCGGGAAGGATCTGCTTTTATTCATCAACCCGTTGTATTCAGGCAGAATGACCTGTGCAGAAATGCGGACGGCATTGCCGTTATCGGTGATCCCCGAAATGATGAAAACCGGGTAATCTCCCAGTTGCAACTCGCCTTTATCCGTTTCCACAATAAGGTCATGGACAAGATACAGGCTGCTGACCCAAATGTGGCCAACCTGCGATTGCCGGGAGACGCCGACGACTTTGCTTTCGCGCAACGGCTTGTCAGGTGGCATTTCCAGTGGATCGTCAATAACGAATTCCTTCCTTTGTTGTGCGGGCAGACACTGGTTGACCAGATTCTTGATAATTCGGGCGCCGTGGATTCCGGCAGAAAGATCTATGATCCGGCTGATCTATCCGAACGGGCGTTCATCCCGATCGAATTCGCGGTTGCCGCCTATCGATTCGGCCATTCCATGATCGCGCAGAGCGTCAAGACCAAACATACACCGCTTGAATTGGAATCCCTGTTCGGACAGAAAATGGGCTCCGGTTTCTCGCCGCTGAGCCATAGTGCGGGTGTGATCAAATGGAATTATCTGTTCGATATCAACGGGTCCGACTTTCAGCGAGCTGATCGTCTGGATACCAAACTGGCTACAACGCTCCTGAATCTGCCCTTTATTAAAATAGCGCCGGCCTCCCTTGCAGAACGCAATCTGAGAAGGGGCGCCAGTTTCAGCCTGGCTTCAGGTGAGGAAGTGGTTGACGCGATCAATGCGCAGCTTTCCAATCACATTCCCAAGCTTCCGGCAAATGAAATCAATACCCTTTCCGGCGGTAACTTCGGAACAGGGACTTTTGTCAATAATACGCCGCTTTGGTATTATATTCTGGCTGAGGCCGAATCGCTGGGCAACGGCGTTACCGGTGCGGGACAAGGGCTCGGGCCTGCCGGCGGACGAATTGTGGCCGAAACGCTGATCGGCATTCAACAAAAGGACGCTACTTCTTACTTGTGTTATAACCAGAATAACCCGGGGGCGCCATGGTCGCCTGATCTGATTCAGGGTCCCGGTGATTTTACCATGGCAGACCTGCTCACTTACTCGTAAGGGAATAAGGCAATAAGCACCTGAAGTTTCCCCTGTTTTGACCGTGTTCAAAGCAGGGGGCTTCGTTATTTTTCCGAAACCGCTTCAATTGATGCCGACCAGGATAAACGGCGCCCAGAAATAAGGGTGATCATACCCCTTGGTGGGGCCCCCAACTGGTGAATCGCTGAGGTCGAATCCGCGTTTGGATTGCTGCCGCATCCGCTCCCGGGCAGTCTCATCTTTCAGGTAGGCGCTGATCACCTCTATGGCGGCATTAATGTCCTTTTCGGTCAGGCCGGCCAGAAAAACCTGAGCGTCGTGCAGTGCCTGGGAAAGCGCCACCCCTTTTTTTACCAAGGTGTAAAAGCGCCCCATGAGCAAACTGGTTGATAGGTCGTCAACTGCCCAAAGGCTGACCATGACATTCTTTGAGCCCGCGGCCAATAAGCCGCGCGTCAGTCCCAGCACATCGTCCCCGCCCGTCGTTTCACCCCTGCCGGTATTGCAGGCGCTCAAAACGGCGAGATCGGAAGGCGTTTCGACCCCCATGAGTTCGTATAGGGACAGTTTTTCACCTTTTGCAAGGGCAATGGCGCTTTCGAGCGGAGAATCGGCGGATAAAAGCCCATGCGTTGCAAAATGCAGCAGCCGGACTTTATCGATCTTGCCTTTTATCTTTTTCTCAGTGGCCTGTTCTCCGAGCAAGGGTTCGGAAGAGAACAACGCAGAGATATACGCAGCTTCCGTTTCCGCCGAAGGGAGGTCGCCGGTCGGATTGCCGACAGCCAGTAAAGTTGATTGGCTGCTGATCCTTGTTTTGGATAAAAACTGCAAAGCGCTCCCGCTTGGAATATAGGAAATGGGGTAAAGCAACCCTAACGGCCGCCCCTCCAACGGCAAAGCGTGAAAAGGAAGACCATGTGCACTCCCAAAGGCGGAAAAAACCAGGCGTTTGGCTTTTTTGATGGAGTTGGAGACCGGCATCAGTATCTTTTCAGCAATGCTTTCAGCGGGCGGTTGCCAGTCGGCAGTCTGTTCCAGCGCCGTGCGAAAAGCTTCTATTTCCCGGTCAAAGGCGGTAATGTTCATTTCAAAACCTTGTGCCTGGGAAAGGCCTTTGGCGTCTATCGCCCAGATCAAAAGGTCGCTGTCCAGGTAATAGTATTCGATGAGCAGCTGGTCGTCGGACAGTTTTTGAGCGACCTCCCGGATATTCAATACCGGCGCCTCGCTGCTGAACGCCGTTAAAAATCCCGGCGATTTTTGCATGAGCCTCGATTCCAGGTTCTGACGCGCTGAAACCTCCCGGTCAATCTCAAGCGATAATGCCGAAATTTGCATAAGATCCTGTGCTGACTTTGAGCGTTCACGGGCGATGAGCCCCTGGAGCAAGGTAATCTTTGCGTTGATCTCCCGCCAATGCCTCAGATATTTGTTGGCGCCTGATGAACCGGAAGGCGCCAATGTATTGCCTGCCAGCAGGTCGAGCAATCCCCGGGCCTTTCCTTTTTGGGCGTAGCGGTAAGAAAGATCGTAATTTTTCATTCTCATCGCCAGGCGAGCCGTCAGAAAATAAAGGTATTGGGCGCCTTTACCCGCAGAGATGGCGGTCTTCAGTTCATCCCGGCTTAAATGGCTCCTCCTGCTCTCCAGGGTGTCTACAGCCTTCGAGTAGGCGGTCAGGGCTTTCATAGCGTTGGAGCTTAAATAATTGCCCCCGGACAACCCCTCGTACATTTCTCCCACATCGCACAGTGCCTGCCATGGACTGGGGTCCTTCAACATCCAATCCTGGCCCTCCAGCTCTTCCAGCTTTTTCAAGTGTTTGAATGCCTCAGCGTATTGTTTGATCCGGACCCACATTGAGAATGCCTGGAAATGGGATCGAAATTCCTGGAGTTTCATTTCGGCCTGCCCCAGGTTGCCTGCCTGGTTCATGACCTTTGACAAAGCGCCTGAAAGCCCGGAATTGGCGCCTCCTTTTTCCATGTATTTCCGGTAAATTTCAGCCGCTTTATCGAAGTCTTTTTTCTCCGACCACAAAATGGCTTCGTACATGGTTCGCGTGTCCGGGTCCATATTGGGCAATGCATCGTAAGCCGTTTGCCAGTAATGTTCAAAAACGGGATCATTGCCCGATTCTTTCGCTTTTCTGGCCCTGTAAAGGGGCGACAATACGGCGGATTGAGCGAGTAACTGCTCTGCCATTTGCCTGAGCGGCCAGTTTTCGGCAGCTTCCGTCAACAAGGGATCGAATCCGGTATTTTCACCGGATAGCAATGCCGCCATCTGGTAGATCTGCTCGCTATCAGCCAGGTTGACCACGGGCAGTCCGGCCAGAATTTCACGCAGCCTCCCGGCGTATCGGTCCATCTGCTCGCTATCGGAGTAGGTCAGGTTTAACTGGAACCCCGAAACGGCCAGCATCAGTAATCGGCGCTGGATATTCGACGCCTGCGCCGGGCCGCCGGGGAATTGAGGCAGATGGCTGTGCAACACATCGGAATAGCTGTCGATAGCCTGCTCGAAAAAGGTTGTTGCAGCTTGGCGGTTACCGACGGCCTGGTGTACTACGGCCTGATCCGCTTTGTTCTGGGCGGCATTAATGGGGGCCTGCAATTCGGCAAATAAAATTCCGGCAGTCTGATATGCCGCCAGGGCATTTTCGTACCGGCCCATCCGAAGCAGTTGGTGCCTGCCCATCCGGTTGATCATTATCCCAAGGCAATGAGCGTACCCGAACGAACCGCTTTCGTTTCCCCAGCGGCCGATCTCCCGGCTTCTTTTGATGGCCTCCGCCGATTCTCCCTTGTGCAGTTTGACCAGGATAAGGTGCGCATTGGCCAGTTGGTGCGCTTTCAGGTCTCCTGTTTTCAGGAAAATGGCCGCAGCCCGGTCTACTATTTTTTCAACGCTCCCGAGATCGTCCTGCAAAAAATGCAGGTAGCCCCATCGAAGGAGCACAGCGGCCAGTCCGCGCATGCAATTTGATCGTTCGAACAATGTCTCCGCTTCACGGTATAGCGATGCGGCGTCTTTGAGCAGGCGCTCTTCCGGGACCTTGAATTCCTGCTCTTCCACAGAAGCAGCCAGATTGCTGGTTTCCGAACTGCTGTCAACAAGGGCGAAATTCCAGTAAACGGGGCTGCTGAACGGCGCGCATAAGTGATCGGCTTTGACCATCAACGCATGCCCCAAGGCGGTATTATCCCCTGAATTGCGAGCGAGAATGACGGCTTCTTCCAAAAACTGCCGGGCCTTTTCCGCCTGCATGCCCCGGAAATGCAGATCGGCTGCTGAAAGGCATAAATAGGAAGCGGTCGGATAAAAGCCGGAACTGACGAGGCTGTTCTTGACCTGTATGAGTTGTTGAAGGCTATTGTCAATGAACTGCGCTTTGTTGAACGCCGCCGGGGCAAACCGCGAGCTGTCCAGAACGGAGCGGGCTGACCGCAGGTTGCACAGCAATCCGTAAATGTACCAGGCCTGCCATTTGACGTTGGCATCATCGGCTTCCTTTCGCAACACTTCCCATCGTTCATTCAGCGGTTTCAGGTCTTCAGCGCCACGCCAGAAAACACTGACCTGAACGGCGCTTATGCCCGACATGTCAGGAGCGGTATTGTACCTTTCGTATATTTCCAACAGCCTCAGGGTTTCGATCATCAGGTCCGCGTTCAGGTCGCCGGCAGCCGCTTTTTCGCATTCAGTCAGGCAGGCCCGGGCCATGGTCAACTCTCCCTGGAGGATATGGACCTGTGCTTTCCACAATAAGGCCGGCGTCTGGTCGGCCGGGTTTTTGGCCTTCAACAACCAGGATAAAACGGCCTCTCTCGCTCTGGAAAAGTCTCCTTTCAGATCGTCGTAATGGTAGGATTCGTGAAGCGCATTTAAAACCTGCTGAAGCATTGGGTTATAAAGGTTTTCATAAAGTTAAACAAAGGCTCCGGAACACGGGCAAAAAAAAATTTCAAAAAAAATCGCATAAAACCGAACTTCCAGGCAACATAATTGATCTTAACGTCGTTAACCATTTGGTTAAACTTTTTGATTAGTGCAAAAGGATCATTCAACGGAACAAAAAATCAAAGATGCAGCTCGTCTGGTATTTCTCCAGAAAGGGTATGCAGGCGCTCGCATGGAAGAAATTGCAGCCCATGCCGGTATTACCAAGGCCATGCTGCATTATTATTTCCGGAGTAAAGAAAAACTCTTCGAGGTCATATTCGATGAAGTCTTCCGGTCGGCGATTCCCAGGATCAGCACTGTACTGACCAGCGACCTGGACACGATCGGTAAGATTGAGGCTTTTGTAGATGCCTATATCGGCATCCTGATGGAAAACCCGCACGTGCCGATTTTCATTCTCCATGAGTTGAACAGCAACCCGGAGCGTTTTGTCCAAAAAATCAAGGAAAAACACGGATTCCCGGATATATCGGTCATTTTCGGAGAAATCATGAACAGCATGATGGAAGAGAAAATAAGGGCCTATCATCCGTTCCATTTGCTCATGAATGTTTTGGGCATGTGTATTTTTCCCTTTGCAGCAAGGCCGATGCTGAAAGCGGTGGGCGGCATGGATGAAGCCGGTTGGGCGGCTATCATGGCGGACAGAGCTGCCGAGATTAAGCGGTTTATCCGGGCGGCGCTTGTGATTTAAAATTTTTTGCGCATTGATTAACCATTTGGTTAAATAAATTAATTCATCTGTTTGGTTAAATTTAAAGAGGCTGTCATGAAACACCTTTTGATGGTATGTTTAATTTTATTGACCGGATTCCGGTTGTCGGCCCAGGGCGGGCTCGACCTGGAAACCTGTTATCGTCTGGCGGAGGAACGCCTCCCGGTTCAAAAGCTTTACCCGCTTCAGGAGCAGAATGCCAATCTTGAAATGGACAAACTGGCCTTGCAGCGCTTGCCCCAGTTGAGCTGGAATGCGAAAGTGGTCGGGCAATCGCAGGGCGTGGAGGTCCCGTTCACGCCGCCCGGCGCTGATGGCCCTATCAGGCAACCGCTGATCAACGGGCAGACAACGCTGGAAGCCAGCTATCTCCTTTATGACGGTGGCGTGAACGAAGCCCAGGGGCGGTTGATCCGCGCGGAGGAAGCTGTCGATCGCCAATCTGTCGCGGTTGAGGCCAACAAACTCAAGCCGAGGATAAACTCGCTGTTCTTTAACATTTTGCTGTTGCAAGCACAGGATTCCATCCTTGAGAACAACCAGGGTACGCTTCAGGCACGCCTTGAAGTGCTCAAGGCCGGTGAAAAACAAGGAACCGTTTTGCCGGGCGTTGTAACCCAGCTCGAGATCGAAATATTGAAGCTCGAATCCAGACGGGAAGAAACGGCGGGCAAACGCAAAGCCATGGCTGCGCTTTTGGCCGATATGACGGGGTTGAGCCCCGAACAGACTGCCGTACTGAAGGTGCCTGATATGCAGCCGGCGCCGGATGCAATGCAGGTAAACCGGCCTGAATTGAAATATTTTGATTTGCGCCGGCAACAAATTGCGGAAAGCAATGCCTTGATCGATGCCGGAAAAAAACCGATGCTCTCTCTGTTTGCACAGGCCGGTGTGGGGTACGCCAACCCCCTGAATTTTTTTGATCAATCCCTGAGCCCTTTCGCAATCGGCGGAGTACAGTTTCGCTGGGCTTTCGATTGGGGAAAAAGCAAAAAGGACAAAGAACTGACGGCTGTAAAAATGCAGACGGTTGAAAATCAGCGGGAGCAATTCCTGTATGAACTGAACCTGCTGGATAACCGGTATGCTGCCGATAAAGCTACCATTGAAAAACAGATCGAGCGGGACCGGGAAATTGCTTCCCTGCAAGCCGAATTGCTGAATATTTCGGCGTCGCAGCTGAACCATGGCGTCATTACAGCCAGCGAATACCTCCAGCAATTCAATGCCGGGGTGGATACCCAGCTCAATGTGCGCCTGCACGAATTGGCCCTGCTGCAACTTCAGGCAGATTATTTCACACAAAAAGGATTTTAAAAAATAACCATGAGACCGTTATATTTCCTATTACTTTCCGCGGCTACCCTGACCGCATGCACCCAACAAGAGGAACAGGCCGATGCTTTCGGCAATTTTGAAGCGGACCCGGTATCGGTCGGCGCCGAAGCATCCGGCCGGCTCGTCTGGTTTGATGTCCGGGAGGGCCAACACCTGGCCGCAGACCGGCTGATCGGACTGGTTGATACCAGCTTGCTCTACCTGCAGAAACAACAGGTACTGGCTACGATGCAGGCCCTTGGGAAAAAGACCCAGGATCCTTTGCCGCAGATCGAAGTGTTGCAGGAGCAGCGCAATTATCAGGTCGGCGAAAGAAAACGCATAGAAGCGCTGCTGGCCGATAAAGCCGCCACACCGAAACAACTGGATGATATCAATGCCCAGATCGCCGTACTGGATAAACAGATTGATGCCGCCAGAAAACAATCGCAAACAGCCAACCGGGGAATACTCAGCGAAAACGACCCGCTGAGGGCCCAACTGGCCATCCTGGACGAACAGCTGGATCGCTGTTACATCCGAAACCCGGTTTCCGGAACCGTCCTGACCAAAATCGCGGAAGCAGACGAAATGGTTGCACCCGGCGGACCTTTGTACCGGATCGCGCCGCTGGACACGCTCATCCTGAGGGCCTATATCAGCGGAAATCAATTGGCATCCGTCAAACTGGGGCAAAACCTGTACGTTCAGGTCGACGGGACCGACAAATCGTACAACGGCCGCATTACCTGGATCTCGGATCAATCGGAGTTTACTCCGAAAATGGTCCAGACCAAAGATGAGCGCATCAATCTGGTTTATGCCGTAAAGATTGCCGTGCCCAACGACGGAAGCCTGAAGATCGGCATGCCGGCAGAGGTCTACTTTTCCATGCCACCACAACAACAGGAACAATGATCGCCATCAAAGCGGAAAATATCGGCAAGCGGTTCGGTGACGTAACAGCCCTGGAGGACATCAACCTTCAGGTAGCGGAAGGAGAACTGTTCGGGCTGATCGGGCCCGACGGCGCCGGTAAAACCACCTTGTTCAGGATACTGACCACTCTGATCCTGCCGGACTCCGGAACAGCGGAAGTGAACGGTCTGGATGCCGTGCGCGATTATAAGCAGATCCGCCGTCAGATCGGCTATATGCCGGGCCGGTTCTCCTTATATCAGGATCTCACCGTAGAGGAAAACCTTCGGTTTTTTGCCACCATTTTCGGTGTAACGGTTGATCAGAATTACGATCTGATCAAAGATATCTATCAACAGATAGAGCCCTTCCGGAAGCGCAAGGCCGGACAGCTTTCCGGAGGTATGAAACAAAAGCTGGCCCTGAGCTGCGCACTGGTCCACGAACCCAAGGTGTTGTTTCTGGACGAGCCTACCACGGGCGTGGATGCGGTTTCCAGAAGGGAGTTCTGGGATATGCTCCAGAAATTGCAGGAAAAAGGAATTCCGATCCTGGTTTCTACACCGTATATGGACGAGGCAGATCGCTGCAATCGGGTAGCCCTGATCCAGCAGGGGAGAATCCTGACCGTCGACCCGCCCGGAGTGATCACCAAAGGCTTTGACAAGGCGCTTTATGCTATCCGGGCCCACAGCAATACCTATCAACTGATCCATGATCTCCGGAAATTCGAAGGGATCGATCAGGTGTACCCTTTCGGGGAGTTTCTGCATGCCACGGCGAAAACGCCGGTGGATAAACAAGTGCTCAACCAATTCCTGGCCGACCGCGGCCACGAGCAGATTATTATTGAGGAAACTGGAGCAGATATCGAAGATTGTTTCATCGGAATGATGGTCAAATGAAAACAGATAGAGTCATCAACGTAAACCGGCTCAGCAAGCATTTCGGCGCTTTCAAAGCGGTGGATCAGATCTCTTTTGAGGTAAAAGCTGGTGAGATCTTCGGCTTTCTGGGGGCCAACGGCGCCGGTAAGACAACTGCCATGCGCATGCTCACCGGATTGCTGAAGCCTACGTCCGGAGAAGCCGAAGTCGCAGGATTTGATGTGTTCAGCCAATCCGAACAGATCAAACGACGGATCGGATATATGAGCCAGAAGTTTTCGCTGTATGAAGACCTGAGCATCAGTGAGAATATCCGCTTTTTCGGGCATATATACGGGATGAAACCCAAAAGAATAAAACAGCGCCGGGAGCAATTGCTGGAGGAATTGGAGCTTGCCGGTCAGGCGAATGCTAAAGTGGGTTCCTTACCGTTGGGCTGGAAGCAGAAATTAGCGTTCGCGGTCTCCATGTTGCACGAACCGGCCATTGTTTTTCTGGATGAACCCACAGGAGGGGTGGATCCGCTGACGCGCCGTCAATTCTGGGAAATGATCTATGCCGCGGCCGCCCGCGGGGTGACCCTGTTTGTGACAACACACTATATGGACGAGGCTGAATATTGCAACCGGGTTTCCATTATGGTTGACGGGCATATTTCGGCAATGGGCGCCCCCAATGAACTGAAGGAACAATTCAAGGTCGAGACCATGGACGAAGTATTTGTACAACTGGCGAGAGGAAAAAAGTGATATCATGAAAACGTTTATTGCATTTGTCCGGAAAGAAATTCTGCACATCCTCCGCGACCGGAGGACGCTGCTGATCCTGATCGGGATGCCGATCGTCCAGGTGCTGCTTTTTGGTTTTGCGGTGACCAACGAGTTCAAGGACGCCAATATGGCTGTTCTGGACCTGGCCAAGGATGACCTCAGCAAAGAATTAACCGTCAAACTGGCTGCGAGCGGGCATTTTACCAATGTCGGCCAACTCGACAGCTATTCAGCCGTTCATGAAGCTTTCAAAACCGGTGAAATCAAATTGGCAGTCGTCATCCCCGGCCGTTTTTCAGCAGATTTCTTCGGACGGGGCGGGCAGAGCCTCCAGCTGATTGCCGATGGGACAGAGCCCAATACCGCCACTTCCCTGATCAACTATGCCTCAAGCATGATTGCCGCTTTCAGCCGCGAAAAATCGGGGATAACATCCGGACAACCGCTGATCGATGTGGAGTCCAGGCTGGTTTATAACCCGGAATTGCGGTCTACGCACCTGTTTGTGCCCGGTGTGATCACCCTGGTGTTGATGTTGGTATCGGCTATGATGACCTCCCTGACAATTGCCCGGGAAAAAGAGCTCGGAACGATGGAGTTGTTGCTGGTATCACCCCTGCCGCCGCCTGTGATCATCCTGGGTAAAGTAACGCCTTATGTCGGGCTTTCATTCATCAACGCGGTTACGATTTTGTTGATGGGCAAGTTCATTTTCAAGGTTCCCCTGCTGGGCAGTATCGGCTTGCTGGCGGCAGTGTGTTTGTTGTTCATCGGAACGGCGCTGGCGTTGGGCATTTTCATTTCCACCAGAACACAAACACAACAGGCGGCCATGCTGAGCTCTCTGATGATCCTTATGATGCCGACCATCCTGTTATCCGGGTTTATTTTTCCGGTGGAAAGCATGCCGCTGCCGTTGCAGGTGATTTCCAACGCCATACCGGCCAAGTACTTCATTTTGCTGTTGAAAGATATCATGTTGAAGGGAGGCGGAATCGATCTGATCTGGAAGGACGCCTTGGTCCTCACGGGTATGATGTTGTTTCTGCTGGTCGCCAGCTTTAAAAATTTCAAAATCAGGTTAGGGTAAAATACCCTGACATTCAATCCGGACGCATGAATAATATACGCATATTGGTTTGGAAGGAGCTGCTGCAGGTTTTTCGCAATAAGGCGATGCTGCCCCTCCTGACTGTGATCCCGATCGTGCAATTGATCCTGTTGTCCTTTGCGGCCAGCAACGAGGTCAAGAACATCAACCTGGCGGTATATGACGCCGATCAATCGGGCTATTCGCACAGGTTGATGAATAAATTCACAGCTTCAGGATATTTCGTATTGAAAGGCTATCCCGAAAGCAATGAACAGGCCGCCCAACTGCTGGACCGGGACGAAGCCGATCTCGTGCTTTGTTTTCCAAAAGGATTCGAGAACGATATTTTAAAAGACCGTCACGCCAAAGTGCAGATCCTGGCCAATGCCATCAACGGCACCAAGGGCGGGCTGGCCAACGGCTATGCCAACGCTATAATTGCTGGGTTCGGCAAGGAAATCCAGGGCGAACTGAGCGCGGAGTGGGCGTTGGCCCGCCGAACGAATGCAGAAAATCCATCCGCCGGCCGGAACAATAACGGCAAAAGCGGGACGACAGATCTTTCTGCAGATAAGGCCGTAGCAATGATCCCGCCTGTACCGGCTTCGATAAGGGTGCTGCCGCAGGTTTGGTACAACCCCACCCTGGATTATAAGGCGTTTATGGTACCGGGTATTTTAGGCGTACTGGTTACGATCCTGACGCTCATCCTGAGTGCAATGAATGTCGTCCGGGAACGGGAGATCGGCACGATCGAGCAGTTGAATGTCTCTCCGATCAAAAAATACCAGTTCATATTGGGCAAACTGCTGCCGTTCCTGTTCATCGGCTGGATGGATCTCGCGCTCGGGCTTGCGGTTGGCAAACTCCTTTTCCATATTCCGCTGGAGGGGAGCCTGGTGTTGATCTTTGCGTTTTGCACCGTCAACCTGATCGTTGTGCTGGGAATAGGTTTGCTGATTTCCACACTGGTAGAAACCCAGCAGCAAGCCATGTTCGTGGCCTGGTTCTTCATGATGATCTTTATCCTGATGAGCGGGTTGTTTACCCCCATCGAAAGTATGCCGGGCTGGGCCCAGAAACTGACCATACCCAACCCCATCGCGCATTTTGTTGCCGTTATGCGGCAGGTGATGCTGAAAGGCAGCGGATGGCGCGATGTTGCCTGGCATTTTGAGGTCATGGGGGCGCTCGCGGTGGTCTTCGGCACGATGGCCGTGCTGGCTTACCGGAAACGGGGGTGATGAGGCCAGGGGTGCCTTCCACATCTCCGAAAGAACTCCTATCTTGCCCGTTCAATCATTTGTGAGGGAATATGATCAAAACCGATGTTCTCATCATAGGCGCCGGCATTGGTGGCCTGAGTACGGCCATCCGGATTGCAGAAGAGCGGCCCGACCTTCAGATTACGGTCCTGACCAAGACCAACAGGGGAGAAAGCAATACCCGATACGCTCAGGGCGGGGTGGCCGCCGTCTGGGATTTCGGCATCGACTCATTTAACAAACACATCGAAGACACCCTGGACGCAGGCGACGGCCTGTGCAACCTGGAAGCGGTGGAGGTCGTCGTGAAGGAGGGCCCGGACCGGGTACGGGAATTGATCGATTGGGGGGCGCGATTTGATAAAAACAAAAGCGAAGGATATGACCTTGGACGCGAAGGAGGCCATTCGGAAAATCGCATCCTGCATTTCAAGGACCTGACCGGATGGGAAATTCAGCGGACGCTGAACGAAAAATCCAGAACCTTCTCCAACCTGACGGTTTATGAGCACTATTTTGCCGTAGACATCATTACCCAGCACCACCTCGGGTATATGGTGAACCGGTTGACGCCGGATATCGAATGTTATGGCGCTTACGCCCTCAACAAGGATACCAAGGAGATCGAAACCATCCTTGCCAGGGTTACGGTTGTTGCCGCAGGGGGCGCCGGGCAAGTGTACAGGAATACGACAAACCCGGTTATCGCAACCGGCGACGGGATCGCCATGATCTATCGCGCAAAAGGCCACCTGGAGAACATGGAATTCGTCCAGTTTCACCCCACGGCGTTGTACAACCCGGCCGGCGATAACCCGGATTTTCTGGTTTCCGAGGCGGTCAGAGGGTTCGGAGCGATCCTGAAAACCCGGGACGGCGAAGAGTTCATGCATAAATACGACGAGCGGAAATCACTTGCACCAAGGGATATCGTTGCCCGGGCGATCGACAATGAGATGAAGATCAGCGGCGACGAGTGCATGTTCCTGGATTGCAGACACCTGGATAAAGACGCTTTTGTGGCGCATTTCCCCACTATTTACGACAAATGCGTGAGCCTGGGTATTGACCCGATGAAAAGCATGATCCCCGTGGTGCCGGCCTGTCATTATATGTGCGGCGGGATCAAGGTGGACCTGATCGGCCACAGCTCCATTCACCGGCTTTATGCCTGCGGCGAAAGCACCAGTACGGGTTTGCACGGAGCCAACCGGCTGGCGTCCAATTCGCTGCTGGAAGCGCTGGTTTTCGGCAACCGGATAGCAACCGACATTGTCAGGGAGATCAACGGGTATGGTTTTGAGGATAAGATACCGGCCTGGAACGCAAGCGGCACCACCGACCCCAAGGAAATGGTATTGATCACGCAAAGCATCAAGGAACTTAAAGAGATCATGAGCAGTTATGTGGGTATAGTCCGTTCGAATGTGCGGCTCAAGCGGGCCGAAGACCGTTTGGGCCTGTTGTACCGCGAAACCGAAGCCCTGTACAACGCGACTACGCTTTCCCCTCAGTTGTGCGAATTGCGCAATCTGATCACCATCGGATACCTGGTCACAAGGGCCGCATCCATGAGACGGGAAAGCCGGGGGCTTCATTTTACAACGGATTATCCTGATAAGCTGCCTTTTATCCAGGAGTCAATACTTTAATTTTTTTGAATAGCCCGCGAACCTGATTATTTTTGCCGGGCTAAATAATGACCATGAACCGCGAACTAAAACTGTATAACAGCCTTACCAGAGAAAAGGAAATATTCGAACCGCTCCATCCGGGATATATCGGGATGTACGTTTGCGGGCCCACCGTCTACAATGACGTTCACCTGGGCAATTGCCGGACCTTCATGAGCTTCGACATTATTTTCAGGTATTTGAAATACATAGGGTACAAAGTGCGCTATGTCCGCAACATCACGGATGTGGGCCATTTGCTCGACGATGGGGAAGACCGGATCCTGAAAGGCGCCAAAGCCGATAAGCTGGAGCCGATGGAGGTGGTACAGAAATACTCCAACGGCTTCCACGATATGATGCGGCTGTTCAACGTGCTGGAACCCAGTATCGAACCCCGCGCATCGGGGCATATCATTGAGCAGATCGAAATGGTCCAGGCTATCCTCGACAACGGATACGGATATATCAAAAACGGCTCCGTTTATTTTGATACCCTCAAGTTTGCAAAAGAAAAAGGCGTCTACGGTCAGCTTTCGGGCCGCGTAGTTGAGGAGCTGATCGCCGAATCGAGGGACAACCTCAAAAACCAGGACGAGAAGAACCACCCGGCCGATTTTGCCCTTTGGATGAAAGCGGCCCCCGAGCATATCCTCCGGTGGAATTCCCCCTGGTCGGTCGGCTTCCCCGGCTGGCACCTGGAATGCTCGGCCATGAGCACCAAATACCTGGGAGAAACCTTCGACATTCACGGCGGCGGCAACGATTTGAAATTCCCGCATCACGAAAATGAAGTGGCCCAGAATGTCAGCGCCTGCGGTCACGCACCCGCCAGATATTGGCTGCACAGCAATATGTTGCTGCTCAACGGCAAAAAAATGTCGAAGAGCGACGGCAATACCGTTTCTCCGACCGAACTCATTGAGGGTGCAAGCGTACACATGAGCAAAGCGTACAGCCCGGCGGTCATCCGGTTTTTCATGCTCCAGACCCATTACCGCAGCACCCTCGACCTGACGGATGAAGGGCTGCAGGCCGGCGAAAAAGGGTATCGGCGCCTGATGGAAGGCATGAAAGCGCTTGAAGGGCTAACCCCTTCGGCCGATGCCCGGCCCGGCGCCCTTGACCAGGAGCTGAACGAACTGGTGGAGCAGGCCTTCCAGGAGATGGACGACGATTTCAATACCCCCAAAGCATTGGCGCGCCTTTTTGACCTGGTTACGCGGATCAACAGCCTGGCCGGCGGCCACTTGCCGCTCGCAGAAGTCAGCGGGGATACCATCGAGCGCCTGAAGCAATTTTTCAGGGATTTTGTTTTTGACGTACTGGGATTGAAAGACGATTCTCAGGCCGGAGATACAGGTACGGCGATCATTGACGGGTTGATGGAGCTTATCGTTGATATGCGGAAAGACGCCAGGGACCGGAAAGACTGGGCTGCCTCCGACAAAATCAGGGATTCGCTCAAAGAGATCGGCGTGCAGCTTAAGGACAGCAAGGAAGGCACTTCCTGGGTAATTGAATAATCAATAAAAAAAGGGACGCAATACAACGTCCCTTCCTATTAATCCCTATCAACAAAGTCTCATTTGGATGTTTTCAGGGGGGCCGGGCCTTTCCAATCCGGCCGCATTCACAATTGCAATCATTCTTGTCCCGCCTGTTGTCAGGGGTACCCGTTCGCCAGGCGGGACAAGGTCATCTAATGCGTATCCGGTTGGATGTGATCAGATTAACGGCCAATAGAACGACGGCCGTTTCGTCTTATTGTTGGGTTGCATCCAAAACTTCGTTAATTAACATTGGGTCGGTCATGGAGGCTTCACTGATGCCGAAATCGGCAGCTGCGAAGCCTTCGAAATTGCGCCTGCCCGGGTTTGCGCCGTGTGCTGCCAGGGTTTGCGCCAGGTCGAGATGGCCGTTTTGGGCTGCTGCAGTAACCGGTGTTCCGCCCATGATATTGGCGTGGTTGGGGTCGGCGCCCTGGTCAAGGAGCAGCATGACCATTTCGGTCTGCCCTTTTTCCGAGGCGATGTTCAGGCTCGTATTTTCCATGAAGTCTTCCAGGTTGGGATCGGCTCCGAAATCCAGGAGAATGCGGGCAATTTGCTCATATTCCTTATCTATGGCAATGTTCAGGAGCGTTTCGCCCATATCGGTTTTCCAGTTGGCGTCTTTATCCGGTTTGTTGCTTTTGTACAACAGGATGCCCGCTATGACATTATAGCCGTTTCGTACGGCAATATACAGCGGGATATCGCCGTCGTCGTTGGCCTGGCTGGGGTCGGCGCCGTTCCGGATGAGCATGGCAACGGCTTTCACATTGTTGGCTGATACCGCTTTGGACATAGGCGTAGCGCCGTTCGTTTTGCGGTTTACATCGGCGCCGTTATCGATCAGGGATTGGGCCAGCAGCAGGTCTCCTTTTTCCAGCGCCAGCATAAGGGGCGTTTCTCCCGCATCGTTTTTCAGTCCGGCTTTTGCCCGTTGCAGGATGATCTGGATGATTTCGTCGTTCCCTTTTTTTATGGCGAGGGTAAGGGGTGTTTCGCCGGCTCCGTTCTTCAGGTTGATGACGGCTTTTTCTTCCAGAAAGTAAGTCATCGGGGCATCGCCATTTTGAATGGCCTGGGTAAGGGCCGATTCGCCGGCTTCATTGAGTTTGTAATAATCCATCGGATCGATCAGGTCGGCCACTTTGGCGGTGTCTCCGGCCTGAACGGCGGCAAACAAATCGGTTACCCGGTCTTCTTCCGGGTATTTTCGTTTTTTTCGCTTGTCATTTTCTTTTTCGATGGGGGCTTCTGCAACAGCGGCAGCGGGAGCAACAACAGCAGCATCAGGTGCGTCAGTTTGCGCATAGAATCCGGCTTGTGGCAGGCATGCCGCAGCGGCCAGGGTAAAAAGAACCAGCGTCAATCTCATATTTTCTCACTTTTTCAGGTTGACAATGGTACAGCTGCTTCAAAACGGATTGGTTTAAATAAAAAAATAATGAACCGTTCCGGCGGGAACGGGCGTATTGGTTAAGACTGAGAGTAGAAAGAGGAACGGCCTTGAATCCGGCCGTAAATCAGGTTGAAGATGCAAAACTAACAAAAGCTTAAATGAAAAACCGGGCCGGATTATTTTATCCGGGGATAAAAAATCTTGTTATTCAAGTGTTAAATCCGGCAACCGCTATGGTTTTATCCCCTCTTTCCGCCAAATGCTGAGGTTGGGGCAATTGGCATAAAGCGGATCCACCATGATGAAGGTAGCGTCAATTTTTTCTTCTACCCAATCGGAGATGAATTCATTCTGTTTGGCCTGAATGGCGGCTTTCTGGATTTTGGAGTAATCCAGTGCCAGGTTGGCCTTGTGCGGGCTTGTACGCGACTGCAATTGGGCAATGCGGAAATAAATCTCCCCCGTAGGATCGCGGAACTGGAAAGGGGCGGAGATTTCGTTTATCTCAAGGGTATCGATGGCAAAGTAGATATCCGGATCGAGATCGCCAATTTCGAAGAATGTATTCCCCGTAGTGGGATTGACCATCCGGCCGTCGTTGTTAAAGCTTTGCTGATCCTTATCCGAAAATTGCTTAACCGCCTGCGAAAAACCAAGCGAATCTATTGCGATGAGGTGGCGAATGGAATCGAGGTGAACCCTGGCCAGTTCGAGGTCAGCATCGGTTACTGCCGGCTTGATCAGGATATGGCGTACGTGGATGGAGTTGCCCCTGCGTTCGAGCATCTGTATGATATGGAAACCGAACTGGGATTCCACAACAGGTGAGATCTCGTCTTTTTCCAGTTTGTAGGCTGCGGCTTCGAACTCAGGAACGAATTTACCCCGCCGGGTCCAACCCAGGTCGCCGCCGCCGCGGGCAGAACCGTCATCCGAAAATTTCTGGGCCATTTCCTCGAAGGTGGCTTCGCCGTCCAGGATTTTCTGCCGGATCATTTCAAGTTTTTCGGTCGCCGCTTTCTTTTCTTCAGCGTTGACCTTAGGCTTATAGACGACTTCGCCGATCTCAACCTCCGAGTTGAAGTACGGAAGGCTGTCTGCGGGTATGCGGCGGAAAAAAGACTTTACTTCGGAGGGGGTTACTGTGATGCTGTTGATCACATTGGAACGCATTCTTTCCACCAGCAGCTGGTTCTTGAGGTCTTCCCTGAATTGGTCCTTTACCTGGCTGATGGACTGGCCGTAATAAGCTTCAAACTGGCTGACATCATTGTTCATATACCCCAGGATGCGCTCGATACGGGCATTGAGCTGGTCTTCTACCTCTTCATCAGTTACCTCGATGCTATCCAGTTTTGACTGGTTGAGCAGCAATTTGGTGATGAGGATCTGATTCATGATTTCGCACCGGGCCTCGGCGGGCAAAACACCCCGTTGGGCTTCCGTAAGTGCGAATTGTTCTTCAACTTCCGAGAGCAAAACGGTTTCTCCGCCGACGGTGGCGACGACCTTGTCGATAACTTCCGATTGAGCGGAGACCCTAAAGACCGAAAGGACAAAAAATACAAGCGTAATGAATAATGACCTCATAAAAACTCCCGGTTATGGATGATGCGCCGAATGGATTAGCGGCAAATTTATCAATGGGAAAATATTATTTCCACGTTATTTCTTCTTTGCTCGCGCTGGAACAGGTCTTCCTTGGCCTCTTCGAGCAATTTGAGCATTCGCTGGTGCAGGATGAATTTTCGCGCCTGTCCTTCGATGTACGACAGCGGTGCGATCTCCTTCCGGTTCTTCAATTCAAATAACCGGAAAAAGTATTGATTGTTGCTGTCCTTCTGCGTAAATTCCCTTTTGGAACTAACGTTGTCGGCAGTAATGGTGCCCGGCGGCATTTCAGCCTCTATATCCTCCAGGCTGTACCAGACGCTGTCGTCCAGCAAATGGGCCGCTGCATAGCGGTTGCAATAAGCTACCAGGGAGCCGAAATCTTCCTTTTTGCTGCTGCTCCACCAGCGCCTGACCTTTTCCTCCTGCGGCAGAGGCAGTGGCACTTTGATGAAGTAACAACGGATTATCGGCGTTTCCAGCTGGTACTGGTCCTTGTTGCGCTCGTAAAAATCGGTCAGTTCAGCCTGGGAAATCGTAGAATCCAGCCGTTGCTCCACCAGCACTTTTTCGTAGTTGTGCTTGATGAGCGACGCGCGATAATCCCGGACGAGCTTGTCAATATTCAGGTCGCTCGGCACATTTCGTTCGGCTTCCTGCATCAGGACGGTTTCCCGTATCCAGCGTTGGATATAGCTGTCGATGATGGCCGTACTGTCTCCTGAAGTGGCTTCAGGAGGGAACATGCCGTCCAGTTCCGACAGATACAGGATCTTGTTCTGCACCCGGGCTAAAGGCTTATCGCCTTCAAGTTCTCCTTTTTTGGATTGGCATCCTGCGATACCGAATAAAAAAGGAAGTGCAGACAGGAAAATAATTTTAAGCCTTTTGAGCATGCCTCATGCTGCCTGTTATATTCAGGCATTTTATTTTTTCACAACCAGGCTTTCCAATACATCCTGGTTGATCTTGACGGTGAATTCTTTGGCCAACTGGTCAACCCATTGTTTTTCCAGGTAGTCCTGATAGTCAGCCAGGATATAACCCCGCGCTTCAGCCAGGGTTTTTTCGGTAGCCGGCAAGACCTTTTCGATTTTGTAGAACACCAGGGTCTTACTTCTTGGCAACTGAGTAGCCTTGGTGGTATTGCCCGGTTTCCATTCGATCTGGTCGAGCGTCGGATTCCGGGTTTTTTCCAGGGTTTCCTCTTCCACGTTCACGATAATCGCCTCAGGCGTATTGTATTTGGCCTGGGTTTCGGCGACGGAATGCGCGGCGGCAAAATTCCGGATATCCTCGACCTGGTCCTTGTATTGATCGCTGATCCTGAAAACGGAGGTTTCAGCCCGCTGCCCCCACCGGTATTTGCCCCGGATGGTTTCGTAGAATTTTTCCAGGCCGACTGAATCCTGGGAAGCCTTATCCCATACCAGGGATTTGGTAGCTTCGAACAACAGGATGCCTTCCTCGTATTCCCGCATCAGGGACTTGAATTCCGGATATTTTTCTTCCAGCCTGCCTTCTTCGAATTTCATTATCTGTTCGTCCACAAAACTGTTGTACAGGGTGTGGGCCGCTGCCGATACATCGCCGCCGCGCCCCATCCGGAGGCGTTCGCGGGAAGCGCGACCCAGGTAATCCGTGAAATCGCCCAGGGTGACCTTGTAGTCCTTGCCCAGTGAAAAGAGGGTCTTTCCCGATTTCATTTCCGGTGCTTTCCATTTGAATGTCAGGAAAGTATCGGTCAGGCTGCCTACAAAATTATCCAGTACGTCCTTCTGTTCCCGGAGGTTGTCTTCCTTTTTGAGCCTGGCCAGCATTTCGGCTTTTGCCTTTGCAAAGCGGGGATCCTGGCTGATTTTCGTTTCTAAACGACTTTTCTCGATGTTATAAGGTTGTATGCCCTTGTGAGAAATTCGCTTCACGATATGCCATCCGACGCTGGTACGGAATGGTTCGGAGAAATCGCCGTCGTTTTTGAGACTGAAAGCGGCTTCTTCGAAGGGTTTTTCCAGTTGCTGGATTCCGAAGAATCCGATATAGCCGCCGCGTTGTGCAGTCTGGCGGTCCTGGCTGTATTTGGTTGCCAGACCGTCAAAGTCAGCGCCTGCCACCAGGAGTTTATAGAGGCTGTCGATCCGGGGCTTGTTGCTGTTGGGGTCGCTCGAATCGAAACGAAGCAGGATGTGGGCCGCTTCGAGCTGGCCGTAAGTCGGCCTGCGTTCGTGAACGATGACCAGGTGATACCCTGCTTCGGTCCGGATCGGACCGGTTAATTTGTTCAGTGGCGCCGTGTAGGCTGCCGTTTCCAGTTCGTACAATCCTCTGGGGAAAATGGCGGTAACAAACCCGATCCGGCCGCCGTTAACGGAAGCGCTCCGGTCATCGGAAACTTTCTGCGCTATGGATTCAAATGTTTCACCGCCCATAATGCGCTTTTTGGCGTCCATGATTTTCTCATAAGCCGCCAGGGTATCGGCAGGGGTGGCGTCGGGCAGGATTTTTACGAGGATATGACTGATATCGACATCCTGCTGGATGCGATCGTATGCTTCTTTGGTCAATTTGTCGGTCACCGTCCGGTCGATCAGGTAGGCGTCGGCCAATTGGCGGCGATAGCCGGCCAGTTCATCAATGAGTTGAGGAATAGTATCCAGCCGCATCTGGCGCGCTTTCTGGACCTTCAGCTTGAATTTCACATAGAGATCGAGGTACTCTTCAAGCGATTTTTTTGTATAGTCGGCATTCTGACCGTTGGTTTTGCCGTAGATGTACTTGAATTCAGACACATGTACAGGGGCGTTGTTCACAGAAAACAATACGGGATCCTGTCCGCCCTGGGCCCGCAGGTATCCTGCAAAAGCCACCACCAGGCAAATCGAAGCAAAAATTCGTTGTGTCATTTTATTTTGATTTTTAAAAAGCGCTGCAAAGTTAGTAATAAGGAACGGAAACCAACCTCAAGGATTGTAAGTCAATTGTTAATGATCTGCAAATACCGCGCCATTCCGATATGCGAAACGCTATTTTATCCGAAAAATTATTGCTCTTGCACGTAGACCCGTTTGACCCTTGGCGAAATACCGGAAAATACCTCATACGGGATCGTGCCGGTGGCCTGAGCCAATTGCTCGACCGGCCAGGTAGGACCGAAAATAACGGCGACGTCACCTTCCTGCACGCCCGGGATGCCGGTGACGTCTACCATGGTCATATCCATGCAGACATTTCCAACGGTTGGAGCGGCTTTATCCCGAATGCATACGCTGAAGCTCCCGTTGCCCGCCGATCGCTTCAATCCGTCGGCGTAGCCCAGGCTGAGGGTGGCGATCCGCCGCGGCGACATTATTTTTCCCGATCTGCCGTAACTCACGGTTTCTCCAGGGGGCAGGTCCCTGATCTGGGAGACGGTGGCCTTGAGTGTCAGCGAGGGAAGGAGTTTGCCGCCCCGGTCAGGGCCCTGACCAATGCCGTACAGACCGATTCCCAGGCGCACCATATCCATCTGGTATTCCGGAAACCGGGAAATGCCGCTGGAGTTTAACGCGTGTTTCAACGGACGGTAACCCAGGGCCCGGGCCAGCGAATCAAACATGGCATTGTACCGGTCCATTTGCTGGTGCGTGAACCCGTCAAAGGCCGAAGATTCGCTGGCGGCGAGGTGGGTAAAGACCGATCTGACCTGCAAAAAGGGGTACCGGGTCAGCTGCCCGATCAATTCTGGGACCTGTGCGGGTTCGAAGCCCAGCCGGTGCATCCCCGTATCCAGTTTCAGGTGAATGGACATGGTCAGTTGGCGCTCATCTGCGAATGCGGCCAGTTCCCGGAGTTGTTTCAGGCTGTAGATTTCGGGTTCGAGATCATATTCGACCAGGGCGTCAAAAGTGGCCGGTTCGGGGTTGAGCACGAGGATGGGGGTAACAATGCCGTTCCGCCGCAAGTCGACCCCTTCGTCGGCATAGGCTACGGCAAGGTAATCGACATGATGGTAGGAAAGGAGCCGGGCTACTTCGATGCTGCCGCTGCCGTAAGCGCCGGCTTTCACCATCACCATGAGCCGGACGCCCGGCGCCAGAGACCGGCGGAATGCCTGCAGGTTGGAGGAGATGCCGGCAAGGTCTACTTCGAGTACCGTCCGGTGGGTATGAGGTTGCAGGCGTTTGGCGATCCGTTCGAATGCAAACGGCCTTGCGCCTTTGAACAGGATGGCTTCCCGGAAAAAATCGCTTTGGCGGAAGGATGCCAGAAAGGTTTCCGTAGAAGGGAAAAAGAACATGGTGATATCATCGGGCAAGTGCTGTCGCAACTCTGCCACTTCCTTGCCGATACCGAAAACCCGGCTGACCCCTACCTCCTGCAGTAAACGAGCTACCCGCTGGTAGAAATCCCGCTTTTCATTCGGGCCGACCTCGAGAAAATCTGACAGAAAAAGGGTTTTTTTATCCTGATGCCGTTGTTTGCTCATGAAATGAAGGGCAACGGAAAGCGATTGAAAATCGGCGTTGTAGCTGTCATTGATGAGCGTGCAGCCGTTGATGCCGTCCCGCAGCTCCAGGCGCATTTCAATCGGATCAAGGCGGCTGAAACGGGCGGCGATCCGGTCATGAGGCATACCGAGCGCCAAGGCTGCGGACCAGACATGGAGCGCATTTTCCACGGAAGCCTCATCCGTAAACGGAATAGTGACCTGTATGGGCTTACCCTGGAACAAGGCGGTGATTTCCGTACCGGAACCGGAGTCCCGGGCTTGGGTTACTTCAAGGTCTGCAGGTCCGATGGTAGACCAGGAAAAAACCGGCCGATTGAGACTCAGCAATGCATCTTCCACCATAGGCTCTCCCTTCCGGTAAATGATCAGACCGGCATGCTGAAAAAGCAGCAGTTTTTCTTCGATTTTCTGATTTCGGTCGGCAAATCCGGCGTCATGAGCGGGTCCGATATTGGTGAAAATGCCGATATCGGGCCGGATGACGGATGCCAGCCTGTTCATCTCGCCGGGTTTTGAAATGCCGGCTTCAAAAATGCCGATTTGATGTTCAGGTTCGATGAGCCAGACCGAGAGCGGAACGCCGATCTGGGAGTTATAGCTTCTCGGGCTCCGGACACATTTCCATTGCCCGGACAGCACCGAATAGAGCCATTCCTTTACAATGGTTTTGCCGTTGCTGCCGGTAATGCCGATCACGGGCAGCTGGAAGCGCGACCGGTGAAATGCGGCGAGACTTTGCAGGGCATCAAGTGTGGATGAGCCCCGGAGCAGCATAAAACAGGCTTCCGGGAATAGTCCGGTTTCCGGCAATTTACTGACGGCAAATGCGCGTACTCCTACCTGATAGGCCGATGCGATAAAATCGTGACCGTCCCGATTAGGCCCCTGCAGTGCAAAAAAGAGCGAGGTTGCCGGGTCGCCGATATGACGGCTGTCGGTGATCAGGTGGTCAATTTCCGCTGCCGGGAAATCGCCCGGGAATAAATCCGCCTGTAGGATACGGGCAATATGGTGCAGGTCGTATTTCATCGGTTTTCATGGGGCCCGCGCAAAAGCTGTCTGGCTTCAATCAATAGGCTTTGGCGAAAAGTACCCGTTGACTGGACGGTTTACCGGTCAGGATGCAGACGCCTTCTTCCGGATCGTTTTCGAGCGGAATGCAACGGATGGTTGCCTTGGTTAACTCCTTGATCTTCAATTCCGTTTCGGTGGTTCCGTCCCAATGGGCCGATACAAAGCCGGGAATATCTTCATCGATGATGGATTTGAAATCGTCAAAGGTATCGACGCGGAAGGTTTTTTCCGTCCGGAAATCCTTGGCCCGCTGGAACAGGCTGTTCTGAATGTCCTTCAAAAGGTCCTCGACATAACGGTCGACTCCATCAAGGGCCACCGAGGTTTTCTCCTTGGTATCCCGCCGGGCCACTTCAACAACGCCGTTTTCCAGGTCGCGCTGGCCGATGGCAAGGCGAACCGGGATACCCTTCAATTCCTGTTCGGCAAACTTGAAGCCCGGGCGTTTTTTCATATCGGTGTCGTAAATGCAGGTGATGCCCCGCGCTTTCAACGCATTCATGATCTTCTGAGCGACCTCATCGATTTCGGTTGCCGGCTTGGGGATCGGCACAATGGCTACCTGTGTAGGGGCCAGTTTCGGCGGCAACACCAGGCCTTCGTCATCGGAATGGGTCATGATCAAGCCGCCCATCAGGCGGGTGGAAACGCCCCACGAGGTGGCCCAGACGAATTCTTCCTGGTTGTTTTCATTCAAAAACTTCACATCAAAAGCCTTGGCAAAATTCTGGCCCAGGAAGTGGGAAGTGCCGGCTTGCAAGGCCTTGCCGTCCTGCATCAGCGCTTCGATACAGAAGGTCTCTTCTGCGCCTGCAAACCGTTCGTTGGCGGTTTTGATGCCCTTTATGACCGGCATAGCCATGTACTCTTCGGCGAATCGGGCATAAATATCCAGAATCCGCAGTGTTTCTTCCATAGCCTCTTCCTTGGTGGCATGCGCCGTGTGGCCTTCCTGCCAGAGGAATTCTGCGGTGCGGAGGAATAGCCGCGTCCTCAATTCCCAACGGACTACATTGGCCCATTGGTTGATCAGCAAGGGAAGGTCGCGATAGGAGTTGATCCAATCCTTGTAAGTGTGCCAGATGATCGTTTCGGAAGTCGGCCGGACGATGAGTTCCTCTTCGAGACGGGCTTCCGGGTCCACAACCACGCCGCTTCCGTCCGGGGCGTTCATCAGGCGGTGGTGGGTGACAATAGCGCATTCTTTGGCAAAACCCTCGACGTGTTCGGCTTCCTTGCTGAGGAAACTTTTGGGGATAAACAGCGGAAAGTAGGCGTTGACGTGTCCGGTCTCCTTGAACATGCGGTCCAGCTGATCCCGTATGTTTTCCCATATAGCGAACCCATACGGCTTGATGACCATGCAACCCCTCACAGCGGAGTTATCAGCCAGGTTGGCTTTCTTAACAATGTCGATGTACCACTGCGAGTAATCTTCCGTCCTTCCCGTTATTTCCTTTGCCATAAGATTTTTCGGATTTGAAAAACTTGATTATCAAACGATTGTTTATATATTTGAGGATTGTTTCAATTTAAGCCTGATAGGGGGAATATTTAACAGATTTTAACAAAGTCTTATGTGGCTTTGTCCCTGTGTCCGCGTCTTAACAATTGTTAAAACCGCAGGTTAAACGACTTTAACAGCCCTCGGCTCAAACTTTAAAATCTTTTTAACTAAAAAGTAGCCGCAAAAGTAATAATTTAGGGCTTGTAATTGAAAATGAGTTGCTAATCACTTTAAAATTAATATGATGAGAAAGAATAAATTGACCGCGCTTTTGATCGCAGTATTGAGTGTGGCGGCCACTTTGTCCCTTCGAGCACAGTACGATGATTTGTACTATGACCCGGACAGGGATGGTTCTACCTACTCTGCTTCGAGCTATTCATCCGACAAGTATAGCACTGATGATTATGATGACGGCTATGACTATGATGATGAATATTATGACTACTATTATACGTCACGCATCAAGCGTTTCTACCGGCCTTATTATGGGTTCGGTTATTACGATCCCGTATATGTTGACTCCTACTACTATGGTCAGGCGTTTTCACCCGGGGTTACGGTGCTGATCTATGATAGTCCGTTTGGATACAACAACTATTACAACTACCGGAGATACAACCGTTGGAACAGCTGGAATCGCTGGAACAATTTCGGCTACGCCGGCTCTTTCTATGACCCATGGTATGGTTCAGGCTTCCGTTCCGGCTGGGGCGGCGGTTACGGCAACTACTACACGGTCAATAACTATTACGGCGGCGGCGCCTACGGTTATGGCGGTTACGGCGGATTTGGCGGTTACGGCGCCGGCTATGGTTCTGCGTATTATTGCCCACCGACCTGGGGTTCCGGCTACGGTTACACCACGGTCAATAATATCAGGAATTCCACAACCAGCAATCCTACGTCCTATGGCCCGCGTACTTACGGTACCACCCGGATCTCCCGGACGGACAACGGCCGCGAAGACGTTCGCAATACCACGGGCTCGGTACCCAGCCGTCACAGGTCAGTGACCGACGCACAGGATACGAAAACGACGACGCGGACGCCGGATAATGCCAGCTCGCTCGAACGCCATACCATTCGTCCGGACAGAAGCGAAACGCCGCAAATGGATCGTACCCGTTCTTCCGCAGGTCGCAGCAGCATCGATAATTCCACCAGCCGCAGGGCCAGGGAAGTTGCTCCTTCCACTTCGAGAAGCTATGAAAGGGAAACGCCGAGCCGCAGCAGGTCTTATGACCGCACGCCGTCCACCACCCGTCAAAGCGCACCGCAGAGGACTTATGAAGCGCCGCGCCAGTCCCGGTCGATGGACCGCAGTTCCAGCACGCCGAGCCGCAGCTTTGACCGCGGTTCCAGCAGCATGCCGCGCAGCAGCGGCTCTTCCGGCAGCAGCGTGGGCAGCTCGCCCCGAAGCAGCAGCTCCGGCAGCAGCAGCGCTCCCAGCAGAAGCCGCGGCGGCCGCGGGAATGAATAATTCCTTTTCGGTTTGAATTTTATTCAAGCAAAAAGTGGGTGGAGGTTGTGGCCAATTTCCACCCACTTTTTTATTTTGTAACCCCAAATTAAAATCCGGACAAGATGATGCGAAACCTTTTATTGAGTATATCCATAGTATTGTGCACTTCCGCAGGCTTATATGCCCAGACCTTTTCAGACGCACTGCGCTATTCCTACCTGACGCCGTTCGGGACGGCAAGATCCGTCGGCGCCGGCGGGACTTTGGGTTCTCTGGGCGCCGACTTTTCGTCAATTTATTCCAATCCTGCAGGGTTGGGTTGGTACCGGCAATCCGAATTTACCCTCAGCCCCATGTTTGGCGTTGCCAATATCAAATCCCAATTGTATAACGGCGACGGCAACCCGCCGAACAAGGAAAATGATACCCGTTTCAACCTGGCCAATTTCGGATTGGTCGTTGCCGGGCGGCCGCGCAACCCCAAATGGTCTACCTCTAATTTTGCGCTGGGTTTCAACCGGTTGGCTGATTTCAACCGGGAATATACTTACCGGGGGAGCTCAAGGGGGACTATCCTCGACCGCTTTGTAGAACAGGCCAACAGCCAGGGGCTTGTACCCGGGGAATCGGAAGTGGCGTACAACGCAGAAGCCCTCATTTACGATGAACAGGCCGGGGAGTACTACAGCGATTTTGACGGCCTCCCGGATGCCGTTGTCGAGCGCGAACAAACCATCGTAGCCTCCGGTTCGGTCAGTGAATTGTCCCTCGCCTTTGCCGGCAACTATGACGAAAAAGTGCTTTGGGGGCTGACGATCGGGATCCCCTTCCTGAACTATTCCGAACAAAAGACCTATAGGGAATCGGACCCCGGAACCGGCCAGGACGGCAACATTCCTTATTTTGACGGCTTGCAATGGCAGGAAAACCTGACTACGACCGGCGCGGGCATCAATGCCAAACTGGGCATTATTGTCCGGCCCAGCCAAATGGTGCGGGTCGGGTTCGCTATCCATACCCCTACGCTTTTCGGGCTGGAAGACAATTACAGCACGGCCATGTTCTACGATTATACCTACCAGGGGGCAGCCCTGACCGGTACCGATCAGTCGGATAACGGCCTGTTCAATTACCGGCTGCATACGCCCTGGCGGTTTTTAGGCGGCGCCGGGTTCATTTTCGGCAAGATCGGCTTTATATCCGGTGAGATCGAGTACCTCAATTACAGCAATGCAAAATTCAGGTACGACGACCAGTACGATCAATCTGAAGGCGCCGTTAATGAGGATATTAAGTCCTATTTATCATCAGCTGTCAACTTCCGCCTCGGCGGGGAAGTTGCGCTGGATGTCTGGCGGGCCCGTGCGGGCGTTGCGATCCTGGAGGCCCCGCTGGAAGGGGATCAAACCATCGCCAAGCAATTCAGCGCCGGTTTCGGCGGGCGATTCGACGGATTCTATTTTGACCTCGCCTACCGGTATTCCGACAGCAAAGAATCCTATATACCGTATGTAACCAATGCGGGGCCTGAGCAAATCGTTGATCTGGATTTCAACTATCATCGATTTGTGGCAACACTCGGATTCAGGTTCTAACCGGACAGATAGCGGGTAAAAAAAAAGGCTTTCCGGAATGTGAATTTTCCATTCCGGAAAGCCTTTTTTTCAGGAACAGGTCGATTAGTTCCGGGACTTGATCAACCGCAAAGTCCGCACTTCTCCATCGGCAAAGAGCCTTAGAAAATATATGCCTGAAGGCTGATTGTTCAGATCGATCGCTTCATTCAGGGTGGAAATCTGGCGGTAAGATCTCCCCATGATCCTTTGCCCGAAAGAATTGAACACCTCCAATGACAGATCCGAAGACCGTACCAGGTTCAGTTGCAACGAGGTTTCACCTGTCGTCGGGTTGGGCGCCAATACAGCTGAAGAAATAAACTTACCCGGTTCGGCGACATCAGTAATGACGCTGACCGTTACCGTGATCTGATCCGAGCAACCCTGTTTATCGGCTACCTGAACCGTGTATTCACCCGGCATGAGGTCGTTTTGGGTACTGCCCTGGCCGCCATTGCTCCAGGAATAGGTGAAGGGACCCTGGCCTGCGGCAGCCGATATGGTCGCGCTGCCGTCCGCATTTTCCGGACCTGTGGCATCCTTGATGGTAGAGCTCAGGTTGAGCGATGCCGGGCACCGCTTGAGGAAAATATTGTCAATGTCCAGGTAGTAATCGCCCGAAGCCCAGGTTGCCATGAAGCGTATTTTAATGGCAAAACCTGCGAATTCATCCAAAGAGACGCGCATGGTCCGAAGCTGCGTGGAGGTGATATGGGTAGTGTCATTGATCACTACGACATCGGTATAGGACTCTCCGCAGTCTGTCGACACCTGGGCTTTGATCAGGCTGCCGGGGCCTAGAACGGTGGCATTTTGCCCGCTTCCGGAAAAGTCAACCACCCGGTAATCGAACAAGAGGGAATCTCCGGGTTCAACAAGGCCGAGAAGCGGCATGGTGGCCATAAAGGTCTGGTCGCTGCTCCAAAGGTTGTCGTAAAGTACAAAGGAGCTGTTATTGTGCCCGTTGGTAACGGAAAGGTCGGTATCGGCTACCCATCCTGCGGGAATGCTGCCTTGTTCGAAATCCACGACATAAGGAATGCCCAGGCCGGTTGTAGAAAAGGCGGTGTTGATGGTATCATTGATGAGTACCAAATCGCCGTCTACCGAAGCCCAGGCCTTGATGAGATAGTCGCCCGGTATCGAGGAATCAAAAGAAGAATCGAATGTGTAGGTATAAGAAGCGTTGGGCAGCAACGTGAGGGTGTCAACGTTTTCGGTGATGACATTACCGCCGTTCACCTGAAAGGAAAAGGAGATATTCGAGAGGGTATCCGTTCCCAGGTTGACGATGGAAATGGTGGCAATATCATCCGGACCGCCGCAATCAAGCATGGGGTTGTGATTGGCGCTGGAGGCCTGGATGTCCCGGGCAACCTGCGGAGCGATATAGATATTGTCAACGCCGACGCCTTCGCGCACAACCGATCCGTCAGTGAAAAAGGACAACCGGAGGCGAACGCTCGGGTTGCCGGCTACGTTATCGAGCGTATGGCGGACCGTTGTCCACCCAAGGAATTGAGCGCCGCTCCACCAGGGGCCCTGTACGAGATCGTTGTGGTTATACCAGTTGATGCCTTCTCCGAGGGTTCCGAGTTTTTCCCAGGTTTCTCCGCCGTCTCGGCTTACATCAACCCATAATCCGTCGTAATCGAATTCTGTGTTGAGCCAGAGGGAGAAGGACAAAACCGGGTCTTCCGTCAGCCCACTGAAGTCAAAACAGGGCGATTCCAGAAATCCCCGCTCGGTATTGTTGTATGAGCCGTCCAGGTTGGTCGCCCAGATGTTGTTTCCGCTGGCTGCGACGTTCAATTCCGGACCGGACGGATGGCCGTATTCCCAGGAAGAACTCAAGCTTTCCGGGTTGACCAGCCAGCCTTCGCTCCATTCTTCAAAAAGGGCGTAATAAGGCAGTGATTCTATGGTCGGAATACTGACCACCTTGACGGTAAACGTGTCATTGGTGGTTTCGCTGTCACCCTGGAGGGCCGTCCAGGCCTGAATGATGTATTCGCCCGGCTCGGAAAAATCATAGGATGCGTCAAAGGTCATGGTATACAGGCTATCCTTTCCGAGAATGCCGGTATAAAACCCATCGGTGGGCGGATTGACGGCCCCCGGATCTCCGTTGACGCTGTAGTAGAATTCGAACAGCGACTGTGGCGATCCGCCGAAGTTTTTAAAGGTTACGCTGATGGGGGTAGAACTGCTGAGGTTGCAGCCCGTAGTCGGCGTGACGACGTCGACTATGCCGACGTTTTTGGCCCAGAGTGTTTTGAACGGATAGGGACCCACCTGGTGGCTGGTATCCCCGTTGGCGCACATAACAGATAGGTAAAATTCGTATTCGGTATTCTCCATCAAGCCGGTCAGTTTGGCTTTTTTTCCGGGAGCGGACCTGACCAGCCCGGTGCCGGGCGTAAACCCGGTGGTGTCGTATTCGATGAGATATTGGCCGTCGGGGTCGGATTGGGTCCAGCTGATATCGGCAGTAAAAGCGCGTACATCATCCACGCTGACATTTGCGGGCGGCGGAACCGGGCAGGTCGGGCAAACGACTGCAAAAGTAAAAACCGGCCCTATTGCAGGGAACGGGCCGTCGGAAAAAACTTCCAGGCCATCGGCATCGAGCAGCGTGTAGCTCACTTCATTTTCATAGTTGCCGGGAGCATAGATAAAACTGATTTGAATGCCGTCGGTAACTGAAAGCGTGAATTCCGCTTCGTAGCCGGAAGTGAAAGTATAAGTTGTTACACCACCCGTACTGGTCAGCAGCGTAAGACTGGCGCCATTCCAGCCATCCCCGAAGCTGTCGTGCAACTGGAGCTTATACTCGCATGGGAGTTGAGCGGCGAGACTGCCGGCCAACAGGAAGAAAAAGATCAATGAGTAGCAATGTTTCATACCAATGGGTTTAAAAATCCAATAGCCGGTCCCGGCCTTCCCAACCATTTTTGATCGAAAGGGCTAAATTTAGACAAAAAAATAAGGCTGGTAGCCGAAACCGGTCCGATTTTTAAAGATATATCGGCCAGGCGGCTGAAAAGAAGAGAGGCCGGAGGGCGAATTTGGGAATACCTAAACCCGTCAGGATGAAGAAGGGCCGGATCAGATCATCTCCTCGTATTTGGGCTTGTGATCGTGGTTGACGCCATGGAGGTGCAGGTCCGACAATTTGTACATCACCATCGTAGCTGCGACCGCTGCGATGCAAGGAGCGGCGATAGCTCCGGCGATCGGTACCATCAGGACAAAATACAGGAATATGCCCAATGCCATGGCGACACCGATAAAATTCTGGCTGAACTTCAGGCTTTCCCGGATGCCCATGTGAAATTGTTCCTGGTAGTTGTCCAGCACGGCAAAACCCAGGAAAAAGCACTGAACGCCAAAGTTTAGGATGGGTTTCATCCACGCCAGGAAGCCGAAAATGCCGAAGAAAATTGAAAATCCGATAGAGAACAACAGGGTAAGCAACCAGGACAGGCCCGTGACCTTGATCATGCGGATTTCGGCCACAACAAAGTCATTCCAGGTAATATCCTTGTCTTTTCCGGTCAGTTCGGCCAGGGCCCTGCGGGCAAAATGGAAAATGGCCACTTCGAGCAATGCAAGCATGATGAATTTGGAACCGCTCGAAAACAAAAGATCATAGCTGCCGATGGCCAGGTCTTTGGCCAGGACCCCCATTTGACTGACAACCGCCTGGGGAGAGTCGTTTTGCATATGCCCCATCCATTTCAGGAAAATCCCCATGAATTTGAATCCGCCGATTACGGCGCCGATCAGCAAGATCCTGGACACCCAGCCATAGCTGAGTACGCCTTCCCACAGCCGCTTTTTTTTGATAAAGGTAATGGCCTGAGGGATCATGGCCAGGGAAAACAAAAATTGGCTGAAGTATTCGCGGACAGGTCGGATTTTCATAATGGGCGCAAAAAGTGAACCTTAAAGTTAAGGCACTATTCTCAATCTTCAAAGCCCCATCGACCAAATAAGTGATCCTGCCGATCAGTGTTAATGCATGGGCGACTTTCGGAAGCGGCCATGTTCAGTTTTCGGCAAGGGTTTCTGAAATATCGGTGAGCCGGGCCTGTAGCGAAGGGATAAAGGCTGCGATCAATCCGATCAGCAATCCGCCGCCTAAAAGTTGAAGCTCCGGACCGGGAAGAAACAGCCAACCCGTGAAAGGGTACCGGTATGTTTTTTCGAGATAGCCTGACAGGAGTTCCATGCCTATATGGCCCAGCATAAAACCAAATACACACCCCATCGCGGCCAGCAGCAAGCCTTCCAGCATAACAAGGCCGGTCAGTTTATCCGGGGAAGCGCCCATGACCCGCATAAGCGCCAGTTCATATCTGCGTTCCTTCAGCGAAGCGTACAGGGAGATAAAAATGCTGAGCGCACTCACAATGAGGATGATGACAGCGATGGCGCGCAGCGTTTTTTCACCCGAGCCGACCAGGCTGAACAGCCGATCCAGTTCAAAAGCGGGATTTGCCGCCATCAGGTCCGTATTTTCATTGATGTTGCGCGGCAGGCTCAATGTCTGAGCGTTGATGTTCTTAAACTGGATCAGCAGACTGGTGATCTCTTTGTCTTCGTATTCGTAAAGCGGTTTTTCCGGTTCTGCATCAGCGCCTTCGTGATGGGTTACCGCTGTCGAGTCATGCGGCGCCGTTTCCGTGCCATGATCGCCATGCACTTCCCAAACGCTTTGCGGGCTGGTCAGGACCAGCTGGTCGATCACAGACCCTGTTTGTTTCAGTATGCCGGTCACCAAAAATGCATCAGCGTCTTCGTGGACCAGGTTGTCATCCAGGACAAATCCATGGGAGCTGTGGAAGCGGCTGCCCGGTTTCAAACCCGTTGATCTGGCCACTCCCGACCCCAGAACCACCTCAAACGGATGTTGCCAGGGTTGACCTTGAGCGATGGAGGCATGGTACAATTCCAATATGTCCGGGGAGGTTCCTACAATTCGAAATCCTTCATAGCTGTCGCCGAGTGCAAGCGGCACGGCGGTTTTGATCAGCGGATGCCCCGGGCGCATGAAGGGCTTGGCTTTGGCTATGGGGATATTGCCGGTAGGAGAGTCTATATGATAGAGGCTGCTGAGGACCAATTGCAGCGGGCTGCCTTTTGCGCCGATCACCATGTTGACCCCGGCCTGATTCCGGCGCAGCTGGTCGTCCAACTGGTGATTAAGCAACAATAGCAATATGATGAGGCCGGCGCCCAGCGCAAACAATACCAGGTTGAGCAACAGGTTTAACGGCTTGTTTTTCAGGTTTTTCCAGCTGAGTGTCAGTATGTTCATGCCTTCAGTTCAGGTGAATTTGATTGGAAATCCGGTTGCGCAACCGTCCGTCATGCGTAACGATCAGCAGGGTTGCGTTCATCTCCATGGCCTGTTGTTCGAGAAGTTGGGTTACGTATTCGCAATTCAGATCATCGAGCGCCGATGTCGGCTCATCTGCCAGGATGATCTTCGGGGTATTGACCAGGGACCGGGCGATAGCGACCCGTTGTTGTTCGCCTACACTCAGCCTGTCGGGGCGGGATTTGAGTTTGTGAACGATATTCAACCGTTCCAGAAGACCGCTGACCTTGGATCGATCTACGGGGAAACCGGCCAGTTGTTGTGCCAGCAGCAGATTTTCTTCAACGGTAAGGGATTTGATAAAATGGGATCGCTGGAAAATAATGCCGATATGGCCGCCCCTGAATTTGTCGACGGCTTTACCGGATAAGCGGGAGATATTGGTCCCGGCAAGGATAACAGAACCCGAAGTCGGAGTCAGCATCCCCGCCAGCAGGTGCAGCAAAGTGGTTTTTCCGCTGCCCGACTGCCCCAGTACAAGCCAATGTTCGCCTTGCCGGCATTCGAAATCGGCGAAATTCAATTCGGGTTGCCCGGGATAAGCAAAGGACAAAGCGTTGGTAGACAGCATACAGCAGCGGCATTGAAGTCAGTTAAACTAAAGATCGCGGCGATCATTCATTTTATGGTATCGGCCAGCCACACGATCCTGGCAGCCAGTTCGATATTTTCCTTGGCCAGCTCGCGTTGCGCGATCCGGTGAAGGGTATTGACCACAGGTTTTTTCTGGAGCGCCTCCGCAATATAGGCATCCTGCCGGAGTTCTTCAACATCGTCCGGCCCCGGGGGGGCGGTTATAGCGGCCAGCTGGCCCAGATTATTGCCGGTAAGGACCTCGCTTTGGCGCGCACTTTCCGGCAGTTTATGGTATCCGATCCCGATCTTATTGGTAGGTTGGTGGATCAGGTGAACCGCTTCACCGCTTGCGCGTACATAAAAGGACCTGCCCAGACGGCCCATCAGGTCGATTTTATGCGGATTGATCTTGCCCTGTTCATCGAGGATTTTCTCATCCACGTGGATTCGCAGGATTTCGCAAACGATCAGATTGCCGGCGCCGCCGTTTTCTCCCAGCGGGAGGATTTCTTTAACCTTACACTCAAACTGAACGGGAGATTCCTTAACCCTGAAGGGTTTTACCAGGTCGGACGCGATGGGGGTCAATCCGGTTTCATGAAATTCGCTCACTTCCGCCGGATATTCGACGCTGGCCAGCGCTACCTGACGAATGATGCTGAAGTTGACGGCGTTGATGACGACCTCACCCGTTTGTTGTACATTCCTGAGCGTATCCTTGGTGGTATTGTTCACTACGCGCAGGTTGGCCGAAAATATGCAGATGGGCGGATTTGAGCTGAATATATTGAAAAAACTGAAAGGGGCCAGGTTGGGGCGCCCGCCGGCATCGACCGTGCTGGCCAGGGCGATGGGGCGCGGGCCTATGCTGCCGACCAGCAACTGGTGTAGTTCAGGGACGGGTATCGTTTTTGGGTCAATTACCGGCATATTGGCTAAATTTGATACAAAAGAAAAGGATTGCCGGAAATAAACCAAACGGATGCTCATTCGATTTAAAGAAGCAAGCCCTTTCTTTTAATGCGATAACAAATGGTGAGATGAACTGGAATAAAATCTTTAATGTATTGTTGTGGGTTGCGGTCGTCGGCGTTGCCGGGTTTACCGTCGGGAAATATTTCTTTTTGAAACCCAAATTCATTGTCGGTGAGGAGGCGCCGCCCTTCTCTGCTGTGACATCGGGTGGGGAAACCCTGAAGCTGGCTGATCTGCAAGGCAATATTGTGCTGCTCGATTTTTGGGGCAGCTGGTGCGGGCCCTGCCGGATGGAAAACCCCAAAACGAATCGCCTCCTGAAAGCTTTCAGGGAAAAACACGGCAACGGCAGCCCTACCTTTTTGGTTGTAGGCATCGGCATTGAGGAAAATGAACAATCCTGGCAAAGGGCTATTGCCAACGACGGCCTGGATTGGTCATACCAGATCCTGGATAAAGCGACCAGCCTGCGGTTTTTTGATTCCCCGGTGGCCAATATATACGGCGTGAAACAAATACCGACGAAGTATCTGATCAATGAAAAGGGGATTATTGTAAAAGTAAACCCTACAGCGGAGGAAATAGAGAAATATCTGGATCAACATTTCCGTTAATAGGCAGCCTGCCAAAATGGCGCTTGTTGGCAGATGGCAGAATAATTGCTGTATGGTTCCATCAAGTGTTTTTACATTTATCTAAAAATGGCCGAAAATGAGTCGGAAGGAAAAGTTGGATAAAGACAAACAATCAACTGCCGGTACCCATGAGGAGGCGGATACTACCCAGATGGAATTTAACCAGGAGAACCAAGACCCAGCAAAAGACCCGTCATCGGATGAAGATGCCCTGACCGCACTTCAGCAACAGTACAACGAGCTGCAGGACAAATACCTGCGAATGTATGCGGAATTTGATAATTTCAAGAAAAGAACGGTCCGGGAAAAACTGGATCTGATCAAATCCGCCGGGCAGGACATTTTGGCATCGTTATTGCCTGTGCTTGACGATTTTGACAGGGCCAAGAAGAATGCCGAAAGCGGAGGAGAGCCGCTCAGCGAAGGTGTTCAACTGGTCTACAATAAGCTGTTCAATACCCTTCAGCAACGCGGGCTCAAACCGATGGAAAGTATCGGCACTCAGTTTGACCCGGAGTTGCACGAGGCTTTCACTGAAATACCCGCCCCGACGGAAGACCTGAAAGGGAAGGTGATTGATACCATTGAAAAAGGCTATTGGCTCAACGATAAGATTATCCGGCACGCCAAAGTGGTAGTCGGGAGTTGATCCCGGGGCGGCTGACGGGCTGCCCGTATAAAGTATGCTTTCGCCGGCGCTAAGCCGTTGCGGCATGCAAATCAGAACCTATTCATTGTAAAATAATGGCAAAGAGAGATTACTACGAGGTGCTGGGTGTCGGCAAGAACGGTAGTCAGGAGGAGATAAAGAAAGCCTACAGGAAATTGGCTTTGCAGTTCCATCCGGATAAAAATCCAGGCGACAAACAGGCAGAGGAGAAGTTCAAGGAAGCTGCTGAAGCCTACGAGATACTGAGCGATGCAGACAAACGGGCGCGGTATGACCGGTACGGCCATGCCGGGGTTGATCCCAATGTCGGCGGATTCGGCGGCGGCAGCGGTGGGATGACGATGGAAGATATCTTCCAGCAGTTCGGAGACATTTTCGGCGACTCGGGAGGGGCTTTCGAATCTTTCTTCGGCGGCGGGCGAACGGGCCGCACCCGTTCCGGCGGAGAGCGTGGAACCAATCTTCGCGTAAAGCTCGCTTTGACCCTGGAGGAAATTGCCACCGGCGTACACAAAAAGATCAAGGTTAAAAAGCAGACTAACTGCGAAGTTTGCGGCGGGTCGGGCGCCAAGGATTCCGGTTCGGTACAAACCTGCGGCACCTGCCGGGGGTCGGGGTACGTTCGCCAGGTGAGGAGCACCTTTCTCGGCCAGATGCAAACCACGGCGCCTTGCCCCACCTGCAACGGGTCAGGACAGACGATCACGGCCCATTGCCCCAAATGCAAAGGAGACGGGCGGGTTTACGGAGAAGAAACCATTGAGCTGGATATCCCGGCCGGTGTAGAAGAAAATATTCAGCTTTCCCTGCGAGGCAAGGGCAATGCAGGCAAGCGAGGCGGCCCTCCCGGCGACTTGCTGGTGAATGTAGAGGAGATTCCGCATGATTACTTACAGCGGGACGGGATGAACGTCGTCCATGAGCTCTATCTGAATTTTGCGGACGCCTCACTCGGCACCTCTGTGGAAGTACCCACCATTGACGGAACGGTGAAAATTAAAATCCCGGCGGGCACCCAATCCGGGAAAATTCTGCGTTTGAAAGAGAAGGGTTTGCCTTCCGTGCAAAGTTACGGCCGGGGAGACCAGCTGATCCATGTCAATGTATGGACGCCGAAGAAACTGACGGATGAAGAGAAAAACCTGCTTGAAAAATTGCGCGCCATGCCCAACTTTCACCCGCAGCCTACCAAAGGGGAAAAGGGCTTTTTTGAGCGGATGCGCGATATTTTCAAGTAGCCGGGGTGACGAGGATATTTGATGCCATACGCTGTTTTCCTTATTTTTGTTATTTGACTGCCTCATGATGAGAAATACCTTTCAATTGAATATCCTTGCCGCCTTTGCCCTTTTCCTCGGAGGATGCAACAGCAATATTGTTTACAAAGCATCAAAAGAAATTCCCGGCGGGGTCTGGTCCTATCAGGATACCCTCCTGTTTGATTTCAATATTGAGGATACCCTTTCCGTATACAATTTGAATCTTGAAATAGAGCACAGCCCTGAATTTTCTTACCAAAATCTGTATACCCGGATCTTTACGGGTTTTCCTTCCGGCGACCGGGCAAGGCAGGTGGTTTCGCTGGAATTGGCCGATAAGTCAGGCATGTGGCAAGGAAAATGCGGCAAGAAAAAATGCCTTTTGAAAATACCCATTCAGGAGAATGCCTATTTCAATCAGCGGGGAGCTTACTCCATGACCATTGAACAATACATGCGGCAGGATAATTTACCCGGGATTTACGGCTTTACGCTGTCGATTGAAAAGCAGGACCGGCAAAGAGAAATAAAGGAATCGGGCGAGTAGTTCTATATAATTGAAATTTGTCCCATCTTTGTCATGATTATTGCAAAATCCGCGTAGACTCCCTGACCAAGTCCATCTATTTTTGTGCATCCCTTTTGACCAAGTTGGAAAACCCATTAAACCGCGCTGAAAAAGAATAAAAGCGGTACTTATGCCATACCGTGCCCCCCGGCAAGGGGAGTCAGCGCTGCCTCGAAATTGCATGTAACCGCCTCGTCGGGAAACCGCCCAACGGTCCTCGTTGCCTGCCGTTTTGGAAAGACAGTTGTTGAATGGTCCGCTCAGTTGTCATTCTATCACCAATCTATAAAACGGTCATTATGAAAAGAATTCTTACATTGTTGATCCTGCTTTCCTTTGTAGGTTTCCGTCAGGCCAATGCTCAATTGGCGGACGGCAGCATCGCACCGGATTTTGTCGGTACGGACATTAACGGCAATACCTGGCACCTTTACGACCTCCTGGACCAGGGAATTGACGTAATCCTTGATGTGTCCGCTACCTGGTGCGGGCCTTGCTGGAACTACCACAACACCCATGCTTTGGAGGATCTGTATGCACAATACGGTCCCAACGGCACCAATGAGTTCATGGTGCTTTTTATCGAAGGCGACCCGACCACAAACATGGACGACCTGGAAGGCCTGACAGCAGAATCCCAGGGCAACTGGATTGCCGGCACCGAGTATCCCATCATTGACGCTGCGGAAATTGCGGATCTGTACGAGATTACTTACTTTCCGACGATCTTCCATATTTGCCCCAACCGGATTGTTACAGAGCCGGGGCAGATCACAACGGCTGAACATTACGCAACCAAAAGCGAGTGTACACCGGCTTTCGGCGCCAACAACGGCGGATTGCTGTTCTACACCGGCTTCAAAGGTTCGTTCTGCCAGACCAAAACCTTCTCTCCGGCCGCCAAACTTCAGAACCTCGGTACCGATACCATCAAATCTGCGACCATCGTCCTGACGGTTAACGGTGAAGTGACCGAAACAAAGGAATGGTCCGGCGCCCTCTCAAAATTCCAGATCACGGATGTTACCTTCGGCGAGATGACGGTTGAAGCCAATACGGAAATCGTTATTTCGATTCAGTCAATCAACGGGATGGCTGACGAAGACACAAGCAATGACATGCTGACAGCCAACATCGAAAGGTCAGTGATCATTGACACCACTGCGCTTAATCTGGTACTGGCAACCGACCAGTACGCCGTTGAAACCTACTGGGAACTCCTGGATGGTACGGGAAATGCCGTTTACACCGGTGGCAATCAGGGTATTTTCACCAATCAGGTGCACCCGGATTCCTATGCCGGCAATACAGCGTATGACTTCGACCTGCCCGTGCCCAAGGACGGATGCTACGAATTCAGGGTATACGATGCCTATGGTGACGGCATGTGCTGCAACTACGGCCAGGGCGGTTACCAGATGACCGACGGGAACGGTACTGTTCTCGCAGCCGGCGGCAGCTTCGGCGATCAGGTTTCGCACCTGTTTGAACTCTCCGGCGCCGAACCCCTGGTTGACAATGCTCAGATCGTAGTATACAGCGGCGAAAGAGGCGAATTCTGCCACTCGGTATCCTATGCACCGTCTATCGCATTCCAGAATATCGGCAGCAACGATATTACTTCTGCTGATTTTGAAATCAGCCAGGACGGCCAGGTCGTCCAGACCTACAACTGGACCGGCACTTTGACGCCGCTTGACTTTACGCTGGTCAGCCTGGATGAAGTAACCTTCAATGCCGACGGAGCCATCAGCTTCAAACTGGTCAACGTCAACGGCCAACCCGACGACAAGACCTACAAGAATGAATACCAGGTAGCCTTTAACCGCCAGCCGGTTACGGTTTACGATACCCTGACCCTGAATTTGAAAACAGACCAGTACGGCATTGAAACCTTCTGGTACCTGGCAGACGACCAGGGCGATATCGTTGCTTCCGGCGGCAACCCGAATGTGGGCCCGGACGGCGGCGGCCAAAGCGCCAGCCCCGGCAGCAGCCCGCAGGCTTATGGCGCCAACCGCAGCTACACCATCGAAATCCCTGTACCTGCCAACGGTTGCTACCAGTTTGTAATGGTGGACAGCTACGGCGACGGCATGTGCTGCAACTATGGCCAGGGTTTCTTCAGTCTTGAAGATCCCAACGGTGAAGTGCTGGCTTCCGGCGGACAGTACGGCGCATATGACCGCAGCGGCCTGGAAGTGGATAAGCCCGTAGCTACCACCGACCTGGATGAGCTGCAAGGCGTTGAGTTGTTCCCCAACCCGGTATCTGCTTCTTTGAACATCGGCTTCAACCTGGACAAGGCGCTGCCGCTTGAAATCGGCATCGTGAATACGCTCGGTCAACGGGTATCAACGGTACAGGCAGGTCAATTTGCCGCGGGCAGGCACCAGATTTCCATGGACGTCCGCAACCTGGCAAACGGCATCTATTTCCTGACGGTACGCAGCGCTGACCGCCTGGAAAGCTTCAGGTTCGTCGTCAACAGGTAATAAATTGTAACGTTGCCGTCATGGCGATATGTTCAGGCGCTTGAAATTTGAGCGCCTGAACATTTTTATTTTATTTTGGCATTGAAAATCAAAGCCTATGAAAAAATCATTACTCATTGCTATAAGCGTTTTTGCGTCGGTTGCCCTGAAAGCTCAGGTCAGCTTTACCATTGACACGGTTATTGTGCAAAATATCACGCCGGATACGTCAGATGCCGCCGGGCACAGCAAGGTGAAGAATAACGGCATCCAGGTGAAAAACTTCAAATGGGAGCGGACTGAGATCCAGATCACAGACGGTTGGCAGAGCGCCGTTTGCGATAAGAACCAATGCTACTTCCCGGAGGTCGCTACCAAGGAATTCACCCTCGGGCCCAGCGAAGAAGGCACAATGGACGTACACGCCTATCCCAATAACCTGGAAGGCGCGGCGGTCATTCAGGTTGTCGTAACCGACCTTGTCAATTCAAATAATACCGCTACGGGAATCTATTATTTCAATCCGGCGGTAACCGGCACGCGCGAGGTCACAGCAGCCCGGGTAAAAGTCTACCCCAACCCGTCCAACGGCGTCTTCACGATCAGTCAGAATGAGGTAGCCGGAAACATTGAGGTATTCAATATGGCCGGCAAGCGAGTGAAAGCGTTCAATTACGCTAACGGCGATTGGTACGATATCAGCGATCTGCCCAGAGGCGCCTATTTCATCCGGTTGATCGATAAATCGGGTAAGGCCATGGTGACCAGGTTGCTGCAGAAAATGTAAGCAGATCCGTACGCTTGAAGCATCCTGCTGAAAGTGCAAAAATATATCGTTCCCGCAGCGTTCGCGGATTTTCCCGGATGGTTTTGCCGTTGACAGGCCATTTAAACCGGGAAAGCGGATGCTGCGGGAATTGTTTTTGCGACCGGTATCCTTTCAGAAATTCAGATACGGCGCGATTTTCTCCAGGGTTTCCGCCGGTAAGGCCAATACCTTCCGAAGGTCATCCAGCCCGCCGAAAGCGCCGTGTTGTTCCCGGTAACTGACAATGGCGGCGGCCTGTTTCCAATTGAGATAAGGATGGGTTTTTAATTGCTCCTGATCAGCGGTATTGATATCCAGTTTTCTGAAAATGGATGAAAGCTGTAACTGCGAGCGAATGCCGAGGAAGGTCGAATCCGGCAGCCCAAACGTTTCCGCGACCTGATCTATCCGGCAGAAGCCGCCCAGTTTTTCCCTGAAATTGACTATGCGCCCGGCGTAAACCTTGCCGATGCCGCGCAATTGGGTCCATTCTTCAGCCGAAGCCAGGTTAATGTCGATGACAGGCAGCGGGCGGTTGTCTGCGGCGGCATAGTGTGCCGGCTTTGCTTCGGCTTTGGTCCTTTCAGGCCGTTGGAAATCCGTTGAACCGGTGGTGTCTATGCGAACGAACGGCGCAATGCGATTGAAATGGTCTTCCGAAAGCGTGTAGATTTTTTTGAGATCGTCAATTTTCCGGAAACGACCGCCCTTTTGGCGGTAATTGACCAGCGCGCCGACCGTTCTTTCGGGTAACCCAAGCTTTGAGAACGCCGCCGCGGATGCGGTATTGGGATCGAAGGGGAATAACTCCGGTTTCACAGGGCTAACCACGGATTCCTCCGGGGTGGCGTCACCCGGCGGCCCGATCCGGAGGAAAGGTTCGATCAGGCTATATTCCGCTGCTGAAAGCCGGTACAGCTTTTGCAGGTCCTCTTTTTTTCTGAATGGTCCTATTTTTTCCCGGTAGCTGATCAGGTTGCGGGCGGCAGACCCCGAAACTCCGAAACTGATGATTTCCCCGAGGGTGGCGGTGTTGGGATCCAGGGCGGCCGATGCCGGCAGGGTTGGGCGTTTTTCGGATTGAGCGGATTCCCAGGAATCGATGGCCGATCGGAATGCGGAGAAATCCACAGGCGTTTTGGACCGGGTCAGCCTGGAAACATAAGCAGGAAGGATGAAAAGCAGGATAGAAGCCAGGAGCAGGCCGAACGCTCCATTGCGCTCGGTTTTCGAAAAGTAGAAGAAATTTTGCTTTTTATTTTTCATATCGGTATGGGTTTAAAGGTGTTTTATGAATGCTCCGTCCCTTGCGGTATAATGGCATGGAATATTCAGTTGTTTGCAGGCATCCGCCCACCGGTCGGCGGTTCGCCGGGTATTGGATCCGTCCAAAACGACGGCAGCCGGTTTGAAAAAAGCAGGTATATTCAACGGATCAAATGCGGGATTGCCGCTCACCAGAAGCAGGTCAAGCTCCGGCGGAGCGGCCGGCGGTTTGTCGGGCATGTAATCCAACAGGTAAAGCCTGTAAGAATAAAACTGCACCCAGCCGGCCAACTTGAAAAAAGAACGTTCCGTCAATTCCAGGGAATCAGCCGGGCCAAGCTGCCGGGAGACGCGGATCCGCCGGAATGCGCGGTAATTGCCGGCAGCCTGTTCCAGCCTGGGGTCTGCCAAAGGGAGGTCGCCTAAATAGATCCCTTCATTTCCGTTGAGGAGGTCGACCGCAGAATGTCCCGGAATCTGGTAAATGATCAACTCCCGTTCGTTGGCGTCTCTGAAAGCGCACAGGTTAATCCACAGTCCGGTAACGGCCATCATGGTCAATCCCCAGAGTATTGGTTTGGATTTGTCGCGTGCAACCGCCCGCATCAGGCAGCCGGTGATTAAAAAACCGACCAGCAAGCCGGGAACGCCCGGCCATATTCCCGAAATCAATCCCCCCGGCAGCCGATGGACCTGAAAGATCAGCATATTGGTCACCCCCACCAGCAGCCGCAGCAACCATCCAAGTCCGTCACCGATCAGGGGTACGGCATCCAGGACCAGCAGGGCAATGCCGGCTGGCAGGATCAATGTGGCCATTGGAATGACGATAAGGCCAGAAAGCCAGAAATAAACCGGGAATTGATGGAACAGGTAGAGGGTCAGCGGAAATGTCGTCAATTGAGCGCCGAGGCTGACGCTGTTCAACTTCCAGGCAAACCTTCCGAGGGCGTTTGAGATATACCACAGTTTAAAGACCGGCCCCTGGAAGAACACGATCCCGGTAACGGCCAGATAAGACAACTGGAATCCGGTTTCGCTGATCAATCCGGGATCAATGCAAAGCAGGCAAAAGGCGGAGGCTGCCAGGGTATTGTAAATATTGCCGTGCCGGTTGATGATGCGGCCTGTGATCATAAAACTGAACATGGCCGCAGCGCGGAGCGCGGAAGGCGAAGCGCCCGTGAAAACGGCAAAAAGCCAGATGCCCGCCAGCATGAGCAAGCCCTTCAATAACTTCGTTTGCCATTTTTTGCGGTTTAAAAACCGAAATGCAAAACCCAGCCCCAGATAGACCAGGCCGACGTGCAGCCCGGAAACCGCCAAAACGTGGATAGCGCCCGTTTCTGCGTAAGCGGAATAGGTTTCGTCGTTGACCCCGTCGCGGTAACCTAAAACCAGGGCTGCAGCAAATCCAAAATCATTTGATTCCGGCAGGTGATGTGCAAAAATCCGAATGCACCTTTTTCTCAGGCGATCCATCCGGAGTTGCCAGCCCGCGGCTATTTCGGGAGACAACAGGACCTTGAACCGGTCGGGATCGGCGTAACATTGGTAATAGAATCCCTTTTTCCGCATATACCGGCCGTAATCGAATGCTTTGGGGTTGAGCGGAGGGTCGAACGGCCGGACACTGCCCAGGAAGGCTACCTGGGCGCCCGGAGCGATAATGGCCGAAACCGTATCGCGTTTAAGGTATAAGACCAATCGGCCGCAGGCGTATCGCGGCGGGATTGAATCGGGAAAGCCGACACCGAGTATCTCTAACTCGAGCCTGTCCGTTTTTTCTCCCGGCCTGACCTGGATGACCTTTCCGAGGAAATACCGGTCTTCGCCCCGGGCAAAGCCGCTGAAATGCTGCGGTCGGCGGAGGTCGATATGAAGATACCCCAGGCAATAACCGAAAAACAGCAGCGCGAGGAAACAGGCCAGCCCGAAACGCCATCGTTTCCGGTGTTCGGTACGGGGAGACCGAAGCAGGACAAGAAAGCATAAAGAGATGAATAACACGCCGCCGGAGGCCGCGGCAATCGGAGGAGCATCCCATAGGGATGCGCTGACTATTCCTACCACAAAAAAAGGTAGGAAACGCAGGAAAGGCGCTTCGTGCCAGTTCATTTTCAGAGAGTTTTAGGTGCGCGCGTTCCGGGGTTCGGGGAACGAAAAATAAACCGGCTTTAAAATTAGGTCAACTTCAAGAAAAAAGCAAGAAAAAATCAATCTTCATCTTCCTCACTTTCTTCGGGCAGGATTCCGAGGGATTGCATGGCCCGTTCGGAAGCGAGCTGTTCGGCGCTCTTTTTGTTGAAATCGTCGGCGGTGGCTACTTTTTCGCCGTTGATGAGGACGGCTACCTTGAACCGGTCCCGTTTTTCGAATTTATACCGCGAAAGGAGCTTGTAGGTCACCGTTTGGCCATTTTTCTGGCACCATTCCAGCAATTGGCTCTTGTAATTGTCGTCGAAGTTTTCAAGGTCCTGAACATTGAGGTAGCTGCGCAGGATTTTTCGGACGACAAAACGCCGGGTGCCGCGATATCCGGACTCCAGGTAGAGGGCTCCGACGAGGGCTTCGACAGCGTTGCCCAGCATGGAGCGGCTGAGCCGGGTATTGTTGAATTCGTTGAGCAGGACATCGAGGCCCATTTTATCCCCGATCTTATTCAGGGTTTTCCGTTTGACGATCTTGGATCGCATTTTGGTCAGGAAGCCTTCGTCGCTATTGGGATATTTTTTAAACAGGTACTCAGCCACAATGGTGCCGAGCACGGCATCGCCCAGATACTCCAGCCTTTCGTTGTTCTGCATGGCATATTCCTTATCGCCTCCCGACGATTTGTGGGAAAAGGCCAGTTTGAATATCGTCAGATTGGCTGGTGTGAAACCAATAAGGGAATTCAGCCGTTTGGCCAAAATCTTGTCTGGAGATAAATAGCGATTGTAACACCGATTAATAAGCCGTACCAAAGTAATTCGATTAAAATTTCCAAAAAATCCGGATTGTGCAATTCAACCGGAACGGCATACAAAGGCGATTGGAATTGTCCGTTGCGATCAGACAAGAAAAACCACTTATACCAGAGCGAAAAACGTGGAGGGAGGAGAAAATGGAACCCGGCCGGCATCGCGGAGTCGTTTGGTAATGGCAAACCACGCTGCGATTCACAAAAATTGTCGAAAGCCGTAAATCAGGTTTAAACTTTCTCCGACACTCGGATTTATCGCTCTTATATACCTGTTCGGTCCCGGAATCTGCTATTCCGGTGCTTAAAGTTTACCCCACGAAACGTTTAAAGATAGTTGCCGAGTTGTGCCCTCCGAACCCGAAGGTATTGCTGAGGGCTGCATCGATCTTGCGTTCCTGAGCCGTGTTAAAGGTCAGGTTCAACCGGGGATCGATCTCGGGGTCATCTGTAAAATGGTTAATGGTCGGTGGGATAAAATTATGTTGAATAGCCAATATGCAGGCGATCGCCTCGATTGCTCCGGCTGCGCCCAACAGGTGGCCTGTCATTGATTTTGTGGAACTGATGTTGAGTTTGTAGCTATGGTCGCCGAAAAACCGCTGTACGGCTTGCAGTTCGGCGGTATCTCCCAACGGCGTGGACGTGCCGTGGGTGTTGATGTATTCGATGTCTTCGGGGTTCATGCCGGCATCTTCCAGGGCCAGGCGCATAACATTGGAAGCGCCGAGTCCTTCGGGGTGCGGCGCGGTGATATGATAAGCGTCGGATGTGGATCCGCAGCCGACAAGTTCGGCATAGATCGTTGCGCCGCGTTTGCGGGCATGCTCAAGCTCTTCCAGGATAATGGCGCCGGCGCCTTCGCCCAGTACAAACCCGTCGCGGTCGGCGTCGTAGGGCCTGGAAGCTGTTTTGAAATCGTCATTGCGGGTCGACATGGCCTTCATGGCGTTGAAACCGCCGATGCCGGCTTTGGTGACGGCCGCTTCCGAGCCGCCGCTGATCATTACGTCGACTCTTCCCAATCGGATATAGTCAAATGCGGAGCTGAGTGCGTGACCGGCGGATGCGCAGGCCGAAACGGTAGCGTAACTCGGGCCGCGGAAGCCGTATTTGATGGAAAGATGACCTGCTGCCAGGTTGGAGATCATCTTTGGGATCATGAAGGGGTTGTAGCGCGGGATGCCGTTGCCGGCGTCAAATTCTTCGATTTCTTTTTCGAGGGCTCGCAAACCGCCGATTCCCGACCCCCAGATTACACCGCAACGGTCGGGATTGAGCTGCTCAACATCCAGCCCCGAAGCCTTGAACGCTTCGTCAGCGGCAACCATGGCATAAATGGAGAAATTATCAAGACGGCGGGATTCCCTGACATCGATGACACTGGAGAAATCGGATTCCTTTATTTCGCAGGCAAACTGCGTTTTGAAATTAGCCGCATCGAAGTGGGTAATCAGATTGGCGCCGCTGATGCCTTTTTGCAAGCCATCCAAATAGCCCCGGACGTCATTCCCTATTGGAGTCAGGGCACCAATACCAGTTACGACAACCCTTTTCATACAAAAGTTTTTTCGGAAAGCGCTTGATTAAAGCACATCAGAACGGCGGAAGGGGCAGAGTTTTGGGAAACGTACAAAAAGCCCAGGGCTTGATCGTGCGTTTCCCAGCATATGAAAGTTATTCTGTAACCTGCGATTTCAGGTATTCGACGGCTTGTCCTACCGTTTGGATGTTTTCAGCTTGTTCATCCGGGATAGATATATCGAATTCTTTTTCAAATTCCATGATCAATTCCACGGTATCCAGGGAGTCTGCTCCCAGGTCATTTGTGAAACTTGCATCGGCCAATACTTCCGATTCGTCGACACCCAATTTGTCGACAACAATTTTGCGTACTCTTTCTACAATGCTTGACATGTTGGATTCGCTTTAAGGTTAACGAATTGCGGTGCAAAGTAAAGTAGAACTACCTTGATTACAAAGTTTTTATTTAATTTTTTAGCGAAGGGGTAAACAGGGTGTTATCATCTTTCACAGTAAAACAGATACATTTGACAACTTTTATTTTGCTGCTGTTGACGAAATCCAAATTTTGCGGGAAAATCAAACCCTTTTCAGGGTGGTTTTGATTTTGTACTTTTATCGCAAATTTATTGCCCCGATTTGAGGATTTCCAAAGATTGGCGTAATTTTAGCCCTTATTTATTGTAAAAAATACACTTACTCTAATAAGTACCAGACCTACATGGAAGTCGTTGACCACCAAAACACAAAAATCGTCGCTACGGTAGGCCCGGCCTCCAGTTCCTATGACATGCTGCTGGAACTGGTGAAAGCCGGTGTCGATGTATTTCGCCTGAATTTCTCGCACGGATCCCACGAAGATCACCAGGAAGTGATCAATCACATCACTTACATCAATGAAAAATACAACCTGCATATCGGCATCCTCGCCGACCTGCAGGGGCCCAAGCTGCGCGTTGGGAAAATCGAAAACAACGCGCTGGAATTGAAGGCCGGCGATATCGTCACTTTTGTGAATGAACCCTGCATGGGTACCATGGAGGCCATTTACATGAGCTACCAGGAATTTCCCAGGGATGTCGAAGCGGGCGAAAGGGTTCTGGTCGACGACGGCAAGCTGGTTTTTGAAGTCGCCGAAACCAATAAGCAGGATAGGGTGAAACTCAGGGTCGTCCACGGCGGCGTTCTGTCTTCCAACAAAGGCGTCAACCTGCCCAATACCAAAGTGTCCCTGCCTTCCATTACGGAAAAGGACGAAAAGGACCTTGCTTTCATCCTGACCCAGCCGGTCAACTGGATCGCCCTGTCTTTTGTCCGTTCCGCCAAGGACATCAAAGACCTCCAGAAGAAGATCGATCAGGCCCGCCATCCGGCCAAGACCATAGCCAAAATCGAAAAGCCCGAGGCCATCGACCACATCGACAAGATCATCAAAGCCTCCAACGGCATTATGATCGCCCGGGGCGACCTCGGCATCGAAGTGCCCATTGAACGCCTGCCGATCATCCAGAAAATGATCATCCAGAAATGCATCCAGCGGGCCCGCCCGGTAATCGTCGCTACCCAGATGATGGACAGCATGATCGTCAATCCGAGCCCGACGCGCGCCGAGGTAACCGACGTTGCCAATGCTGTGCTGGACGGCGCCGATGCCGTTATGCTCAGCGGTGAAACCTCCGTCGGCGCATTCCCGGTCAAGGTCGTGGAAGCGATGAACAAGATCATTGATGAGGCGGAAAAACTTGAGAATGTATACATCCATCGCCCGAAACTTTCTTCCAAGTCGCGGACCTTCCATTCCGATGCGGTATGTTTCCAGGCGGCGGAAATTTCTGATAAATTGAGCGCCAGGGCCATCATCGGTATGACCAGCTCCGGCTATACGGCCTTCAAGGTGTCCAGCTACCGGCCCAAATCCGAGATCTATATCTTCTCCGACCGGATGCATATGCTGTCCACGCTCAGCCTCGTCTGGGGCGTTCGTTGTTTTTACTACGACCGGTTCACCACGACGGATGAGACGATCCAGGACGTCATTGAAATCCTCAAATCCGCCGGCAGGGTGGAGGTCGGCGATGTGCTGATCAACACGGCGAGCATGCCGCTGCACCGCCGGTTCAGGACCAATATGCTCAAGGTCACGGTCGTAGAATAGGCGGTTGATTGATAACGTTCAATGAGGAACACGGTCAGTAAGTTTTGGCGAATACAGCCAAACCGGGAACTTTTTGTCCTTTCATTTAATTTTATTGACTTGAGGTTGAATGCGCTATATGGCCGGTTCAACCGGATCAGAAATTGAAAGAAGTCCGGTAAGGGCTTCCCTGCAACACCCATTTGCCCGACCATGACCATAAGAGAAGCGCTTCAGCTGTTCAAGGAATCGCTCCAAAGCGAGGAAAAAGAATACACTACCGGCAGTATCAACCGCGCTATTGCGCTGTTGTCCATACCCATGATCCTGGAGATGGCGATGGAATCGGTTTTTGCGCTGGTGGATGCCTTTTTTGTTTCCAAGATCAGCCCCGACGCGATGGCTACGGTGGGGCTTACCGAATCCGTCATTACGCTTGTGTACTCCATTGCCATTGGTCTGAGCACGGCTCCTGTCGCCCTGATTTCCCGGTTTATCGGCGAAAAGGACAAGGCCGGCGCTTCGAAAGTAGCCATGCAAGCCGTATATCTGGCCATTTTCGGCGCCCTCATTACGGGCATACCCGGCTTTATATTTGCGGAAGACATCCTACGATTCATGGGCGGGAGCGAAAGCCTGATCGCTTCCGGGCTGGGTTACACCCGCATCATGTTCGGATTCAACATTGTGATCATGCTCCTGTTCCTGCTCAACGGCATTTTCAGGGGCGCCGGCGACGCCAATTACGCTATGCGTACCCTTTGGCTGGCCAACGGCATCAACATCATTCTGGATCCGCTGCTGATTTATGGGATCGGCCCATTTCCGGAGATGGGAGTGGAAGGCGCAGCCATAGCCACTACAATCGGGCGGGGGACGGGGGTAGCCTATCAATTGTTCATTCTGTTCAGCGGCAAGGCCCGGGTGCAATTGCTGATAAAAGCCTGGCGGCTGGATTTCGAAGTGATCCTGCGGCTGCTGAAGATTGCGGTCAACGGCGCCTTTCAATTTTTTATCGCTTCGGCCAGCTGGATCTTTCTGATGCGCATCATTGCGAACATGGGCAGCATTGCCGTTTCCGGGTACACCATTGCTATCCGGCTCATTCTCTTTACGCTGCTGCCGGCCTGGGGCATGAGCAATGCGGCCGCTACGCTGGTGGGCCAGAACCTGGGCGCCAAACAGCCCGACCGGGCGGAAAGCTCCGTCTGGCGGACCGCGCATTTCAATACGATATTCCTGCTTACGGCATCCGTCATCTATCTGCTGTTCACTACGCCGATCCTGTCCCTGTTCGATAAAACGCCTGAGGTGTTGGAAGCCGCTACTTCCACCCTTCGGATCTTTGCCATCGGCTATATCTTTTACGGTTACGGCATGATCCTGGCGCAGGCCTTCAACGGGGCCGGGGACACGGCCACGCCGACCATTGTGAATTTCGTTTGCTTCTGGCTGATGGAGATCCCGCTGGGTTATTTGCTGGCGCTCAGGCTGGATTGGGGGCTGCCCGGCGTCTGTTGGGCGGTGGTGATCAGCGAAACCATGCTGTCGGTGATCATTATGGTGCTTTTCCGGCGGGGGAGGTGGAAGACGATGGAGGTTTGAAAAGGAACCGCTTATGCCTTACTATTGGAGTTAATCACTGGTGATTTTCCTGGCCGAATAGATCGCCTCGCGCAGCATATTTTCGTTGTTGCGGCTGAAATAGCCCGATCGGTATGAGGATATCCGTCCGTTTGGGGCAATGATGACATTGGTGGGGAATCCTTCTACATTGTAAAGCCCCGCCACCCGGCGGCCGTTAGGGGCGTGGGTATAGGCAAAACGCTTCCTGGCGGTAAAGTCACGGACTTTTTCCGCGTTATCATAGCCGACCGCCAGGAACACGACATCGTCTTTCTTACGGAATTCCCTGACCAGGGTATTGAGTTCGGGGATCTCCTGTTCGCAGGGCGTGCAGCCGATAAACCAGAAATTGAGCACGATGGTCTTACCCCGGTGATCGGCCAGGTGAAAGGTATCACCGTCAAGTGTGGCGATGCTGAAATCGGGCGCCACGGGATCCTCCGACTTTTCCAACCGGGCTTTTTCCAGGGCGAGTTCGGCTTCATACTCGGATCGTTCCACGACCTTGAACCCGGAAATATCGAACAAGGACTCGTCAACCGGCGCTTTTTCCAGTGCGCGGGCCTGCACGCGGGTCCTGCCCAGGACGGGGTCGGGAAATTCGAATTCCAGGGCAAACCCCGGCACGTCGGCTATCGGGCAAAATGCCGGGCCCGCGGCCGGGCTGTACCAGATCTCCAGGCTGTCGGCGCCGATATGGGCAAAGGCCCTGTGGCAGGCATACCCGGCGATGACTTTCAGGGTGTCTTCGTGCAGGGTGAGTGGGAGCGGAAGCGGGAAGGCTGTTTTGAGGGCGAGGTCCCGGCGCTTTTCCTGGCGGCATTCGTAATGCAGTCCGGCGCCGAGGTCGTAGTACATCAGGGGGCCTGCCGATCCGTCGGCGTACAGGTCGCGCATGATCACCCGGTTGTCTTTGACGGCGGCGATGCATCGCTGCGGCGTTTCGCCGGGGTATTGGGTCTTTACGACGGCGAAGTCGATGAGCAAACTTTCACTGGATTGGCTGAACAGTGCGGCGGCAGACGCCAGGAAGAAGAAAAACGGGATAAAGATTTTGAATCGCATAGCTGAAGGTTTATGGAAAATGAACAATTACCGGACATAATAATGTTTGATCGCTTCGATCGGCGTGATCTGCATGCCGGTCAGGCCGGCGGCTTCGATGGCGGTTTTTAGGTTTTCGGAGATGTAAATGCCTAAACCTAATAGAGCAAAACGAAAAATATCGCAATTGATAACATCTTGTTTCAAAACCATTTTGGAGAAACCTATTCCATAAGGCAGTTGGATTTGATCTTTTGCGATTTTGTAGTCTTCAAGGGAGTTGATGTCCAGTTTTTCTTTGAAAAATCCGAAATGCGCTCTTATGAAATCTGATCTTTCGAAATCAACGAACTCTTCTTCCACCGGGGGGTAAAAATAAACCAGATAATAATTGAATTCAACACCTTTATGAAACACCCTTGCCGGAAAAACCTGGTGGTTAGGTAGGGAAAAATCCTTCATTAAATTGAAAAATTTTGGAGATATTGTAATCATTCGAGAGTTAACAAAAACGTTATTCAACCAATCCGTTTTCCGAGCTTTAGCTTCCAATTTAAATGCAGGTGGAACAAAACTAAAGTCAACGCGATCTTTGAGAGGCAATTTACTTATGGACTCATATTGTTCCGTTGTTGAAAACTCGGTGACTATGGTCTGGACCTGACCGGAAATACCGATTTCTCGCAGATCTGTTGAATTAGTTATTCTATAATAATGCATGACAACGCGCTTTAAAGGTCAAAAGTAACCGGATTGACTCATAATGGTATGAAGACTAAGTTATAAACGTGGATATCACATAAGATCTCAAGTCTTCAAAGTCAAAAAATCAAATCGGATTCGAGACTAAAGAAACTGAAAGCTATTTTCATAGAAGTACTTTCTGTTTGAAAATAATTCGACCCAACCAGATCAACTCAACGATTAAATTATCAAATCTGTTCTTCGTGGCTTGTTCTCAAGTCTTTGAAACCTTAATGATTGCATACAATTGAAATTATATGGTTGGGTCGAATTGATTATGGTTAAAAAAGGTCGTTAATTTTTGTATTTGGATTCGAAGTTATTACATCTTTTAAAAAATTTGACAACTCACGGAGTTTTTCAGATGCAATATTAAATGGAATGTTGTTAAGACCACCATATTGGGTTTCAAGAGAAAGCTGAATCTCATTAAGCTTTGCTTCCACAAATGCATCATACTGCGGATGATTAGCATGCACCCCATCAGGACTCGTATCTGCCCGGTACTTGGTTACCGGAAGCCCGTTATCCGGATGATTCATGTGCCAGGGATAATCAACCTGTTTTCCTTTTGCCGCTCTTTGTACCAGAGGATGATCACTTTTGTTCCACGGGATTACATGGTGCGCTTCGAGGGAGCCATCCACGATATTCAAAACTTTTCTAAGTCTGCTGCGTTGACCGAAGGTAATTTTTGAATTTTTTACAGCAAAAGACAGGTTGTGCAGTTTATTCTGATACTTGACTATATATCCGGCCCATTTATTTGAAGTACTTACCCATCCCACAAACGGAAGAGTCGCAGCCAAGCTGAAAGATGCATTTTTCAAATCTCCTTCCATTACATAAAGAACCCCATTTATAGCATCAGCAGGTTCTCCTGCACCGGGGATGAACCCTATAATGTCTGCTGCAGCATGCACTTGAAACAGGGCTACTTTCCAATGTGCTACTAGCTGAAGTTGCCAATCCGGCCATCCAGGATGGTCTTTCTTCAGCAAGGTATATTCCAGGGTGTAAAAAAAAATATAGGCGGGATCACCCGGACCCGAGGCCGCTTCATCATCGATTAAAGGAAATTCAGAGGCATACCGGGAAAGGATCGGTTCATAATCTTCATAATCCGTGGAATTTCCGACACCGGCTTTATCAGAATCGATAACCAGCTTTGAAGCCAATTTTGCGGCTTTCAGTTCTGTTTCTCCAGAATTGTTTTGTTCGATCTCCTCATAAAATACCTCTATCTCGGCCATTAACTCCGGATGAGCAAACAAATAAGCCCCCTGTTCCCCATTCAGGCCCAGTTCCAGCATCAGGTTCCGGGCCTTGACAAAGCTGAAGGAGTTGAACCCTTTGGAAATATCAAGCACGCCTGCGGCATACATCTGGATAACGGCGGCCGCCATTTCCAGGCTTGCAGGGCTGGTTTGATTTGGCGCCCACATGGCGAAGAAGTTCAGAACGTCGCTGTGCCCTTCTCCCAGCAGCCAGGCCAGTTCTGCCGAACCCAGCGGGATATCCCCCGTAACGGCGCTGATCTGGTCGCAGAGGGCGACTACCTCGGCGTTGTTGCCGGCGCTGCCGGGTTCGCCCTGGGTTGCGCAGGCCTCAAAAAAAGCCTGAAGATTGGGGATGCCGAGGTTGTTGAGGCCAGGGTTGGCCAGGGCAGGATTGCCTGCATTGGGATCCTGCGGATCCGGGGTGATGATGGTATTGGGGTCGGGCCACCACCCGGTGGTTCCCTGGGGGAAAATGGATGGGAGTCCGATGGCGGGGTTGGTTCCGTCACAGGGATAGACAACCGTTATAACCACATTAAATTCATTCCAGCCCGCGGGGCATTCCCTGAAAGATAATTCTTCATTCCCCGGATCGGACTTTATTGCATTTGTCAGTGGCATGACGCATATGTCGACCTCTACCTGATCACTATTCCCGCAACGAAAGCCAAGAAGTTCTTCGGATGGCAACAACTCGTCTTTATGGAGTTCGAGCCAATTATTGATATCGGGATCGCCGGTTCCGAACAGGGTGGCGTCGAAATAATTGAAAAAGGCCGACAAAAACTTGATATTGCTGATCAGCGTGGGGTCGAGATCCGGAAATACGGATTTAAGGTTATTTCGATCGAACAATGCAAAATACGGAGGATCGTCGGGAGAAACCCAGGTGAGGAGCAGTGCGCTCACCGCCTTTTCATCCAGCCGTGCAAAAGGCGTAATAACCAGGTGTTTGTCGCCTTCCACTGAAAGATAAACCTCTGCCCGGCTCCAGAACGGGTACCCCAATTGGTCGATCATGGCCGGAACGAAATGCATCTCCTTATTGAGCAGCAGAATGCGATCAATCACGATATTGACCAGTGAATCGGTGTAGGTGCGGAACGAAAAGCCGTCCAAAAGATAGGGGTGCTTTGACTCGGCGAATCCAATGTCAAAAAAGTCTTTTTCAGGACCGGCGAGCAGGTTTTTGGCTTCTTGGGCAACGCTCATCTCTGGGGTGTTTTCCGGGTAAACGGCGTCTTTTTTACAGGATGACACCCAGATCAGCGCAAAAAATAACGGGAAAATCCATTTTAGTTTTTTCATATCTCGTGAAGTTTTAGTTACTTTGGCCTTCACAGCAAATTTGGAATTCCCGGTTATATTGAAATTGAACTGCCCGGAATAAAAGTTTCCCTACGGGAATAACTTATTCCAATAAAGAATAAATCGCGCAAAATTCTCCAGGTATGAATATCAGTGCCCGTATCAAAAAACGGCGGCTCGAAATGAATTATTCCCAGTCCTACGTCGCAACCGCAACAGGAATCAGCCAATCCTATTACAACAAGATTGAAAACGGCCAATGCCGTCGCCTGTCATTCGGGTTGTTGACCCGGATCGCTACCGCTTTGGAAATAGAGGTCGCAGTACTTGCGTCCCCCCCCCCCCCGAGATTTCCGCAACTCCGGATGAAGGAACCTCCAACCGGATAAAAAGACTGGAAGACGAGCTTAATTACCTGCGCTATCGTTTGGATGGATTGGAGGGCCGATTGGGGTGAGCCCAAAGCAAATGATAAACGAGAAATGGCTGCTTATCCCCCGGTCAGAAATACACTGCCGTCTCCGCGCTGATCAGCCGGTGGTCCGTCGGGATAATGATGCATTCGGCCTGTTCGATATTGCGGGTAAACCGGAGCGCTTCTTCTCTTTTGATCATATCGTCTTTTTCGCCCAGTACCAGGCGGAGCGGGATCTTTCCTTTCCGGAGGGCGAGTTTGATCTGAGCCGGCCGGACGGGAAAATGCCCCATGGCCGCCCAGGTATGCATCATCCGCAGCCGGCGGGCTTCGTTGGTCCAGTGGTAGCGCAGGTACTTCAATCCGAAACCGCTCATGATGCCCAGGCTGTAGGCTCTTTCTGCGATCCGGAGCGCCCATTTTCCGCCGGGACGGGAAATCCGGGTGAGCCCCCTGCGAAACCAGGCGGGAATCCTGCTGGCAACCCACATATCGCGCGTGGCCAGTCCGTCGGGCGCAAACAGGGTGACGCCGGTGAGCCGGTCGCCCAGTTCGGGTGTAAGCGACAGGGCCAGCCGCCCGCCCATGCTGTATCCTACGCAGTGAAAATGCTGGGCCGGATGCCTGTCGGTGAGCTTGTCAATCCATTGCAGGGCATCGGGGCGTTTCCAGACCGGCGGTTCCCAGACGGTTTGCCCGTGCCAGGGCAGGTCGGGCGCCAGTACGGTCCATTTTTTATCCAGCGCTTCCGCCCAGGTGGCAAAAGCGTGCCCGTCTTCGCCGAAACCATGGAACGCAAGCAAAAGTTCGGGCCCTCTGCCGAATTTCCAATAATGAAGTCGCCCCTGCGGCAATTCTATCCAGTCGCGTTCCGTCATGCTGAACCTTAGTTACAAAGGGTTTGTTCTACACATACTTCAGCCGGTTTGAGCTGATTAATTTGTTGAAATAATGAGATTTTTTCCGCTGATCCTGATTTTCCTGGCACTAAACGCCTGTACCGTAAAAAAATATACCGGGACGACGTCCCAACCCGTCAGCCACAAAATGTGGGACAAGCTGCTGAAAGAGCACGTCAACGATGAGGGCTGGGTGGATTATCAGGGATTCATAAAAGACAGCGCTCAACTGAACGGCTATCTCGACCTCCTGAGCCGCAACCATCCGAACGACGCGAACTGGTCGCGCGAGGAACAACTGGCTTACTGGATCAACGCCTACAATGCGTTTACCATCAAGCTCGTCGCGGATCATTACCCGGTTGAAAGCATCAAAGATATTAAAAAGGGGATTCCTTTTGTCAATACGGTTTGGGATATCAAATTTATCCGGATAGAAGGCGCCACTTATGACCTGAACAATATCGAGCACGGCATCATCCGGCCGACCTTCAAGGATTACCGGGTTCACTTCGCCCTGAATTGCGCCTCCAGGTCCTGCCCCAAACTGTTGAATGAAGCCTATACGGCCGAAAAACTGGACCGGCAGCTCGATGACGCAGCAAGGACATTCCTGGCCGATCCGGAAAAGAATAAGATCTCTGAAAACAAGGTGGAAGTATCCAGGATCCTGGATTGGTATTGGGGCGACTTTAAAGATAAATTCGACTCCGTGCCGGATTTTATCAACGCATATAGCGCGGTGAAGGTCAGTAAAAAGGCGGAGGTGAGCTATCTGGAGTACGATTGGGGGTTGAATGAAGTGAGGAATTGAGGAATTGAGGAATCGAGTAACTGAGCCTGCCTGCGTGCCGTCGCCATAGGCTTTGGCCGCCGGAGACCGGCAAGGCAGGGAATGAAGGAAACACATCTGCGGTATTTTACCGTATCGCAGCGGCTTCCCGGGCTACCCGCATCGGGATGCCGACGCATTTCTTTTCCATATAATCCATCATTTTTTCGATCAGGGCTCTGGCGGACGGATCCAGTTGCTCCAGTTCGCCGCGGAAGACCTCATTGATGGCCTTGTGCTTGACGGCCTTGACCTCCTCGGGTACGCTGCGGAAGGCGATTTCGGCCTGTCTTTGTTTGAGCAACATCGGAAATTCATCCAGGAAAGCGCTCAGGATTTCCCGTGCTTTTTTGACCTCTTCCTCGCGGTAGGCCTGGTTGGCCTGGGCCATTTTCCGGAGGCCTTCGATCTCGATGAAACGGACCGGAAAATCGCTTACGACATCCGGGTGGACGTTATTCGGCACCGACAGGTCGATGACCGTTTTTTCGCCGGACTCGCCGGCCAGGAGCCGCTTGTAAAGGTCCGGAGTGATTATGGCTTGCTGTGCGCCGGTACAGACGATGGCGATATCGAATCCTTCGGTATAGCCGTCGAGGTCGGACAACGGGAAAGCGTTTCCATTGAACTGATCGGCCAGCCGTTGGGCTTTATCCAGGGAGCGGTTAAAAACCGCAACATGCTTCGGCTGGTGTTTGGCCAGGATCTTGGCGGCCAGCTCGTTGGTTTGGCCTGCGCCGATGAACAGGATGCGGGTATCTTCGTTCAGCGGTTTTTGCAAGAGTTGCCGGATGGCCAGCGCGACCACCGATACCGATTTTTCACCGATCCCGGTTTTGGAATAAACGGACTTGGCCGCCACAATGGCGTGTTGCAACGCCAGTTTGATGGTATCGCCCGTTAATCCCCAGGCTGAAGACCTTTCGTATGCTTCGCGGAGTTGCCGGAGGATCTGGCGTTCGCCGACGACAAGCGAATCGATTGACGCCGCTACCTCAAACAGGTGATTGACGGCATCCATACCCGAAAGGAGCTGAAAAATACCGGTATATTCCGTCAGTTGCGCTTCAGAGAGCCTGGGGTGGATCAAGTCCGTAAACGCCCGGATGAAACCGGCGTTCACCGGGTTGGCGGTCGAAAAGGCGTACATCACCCGGTTACAGGTGGCCATGTACATCAGCTCATCCAGGCCGAATTCGCTTTTAAGCCGGAGAAGCTTGGTCCGGAGCGCATCTTCATCGGGCGCCTGAATTGCCAGGTCTGCCAACGTGCTGAGTTGGGTATGTTTGTGAGAAACCGTCAGAATATGGAACCGTTTGAGCATGGACGTTCATTTGCAATTGCAAAAATAGGGTCCAGGCCAACTCAAATTGTCATGATTCTGTAAACAAGGAACCGACGGCGCGCCTGAATTCGGGTTTATGGGCTGATCTTTGTCATCTGGCCGTAAAAATAAAATACAGGGTCAGGATTGCACCTGCGGCTGCCTGCGCAGCAAAGCGGCGGAAATAAGTGCGATGACGAGCCCGACCGGGAAGTTTTCCAGGAAGGTGAACCCGGTAACGGCGATCGGATTTTTGTAGATCTCCTTGAATTTTTCCATCTCCTTTACCTTCTGCTCGATCGCCTGAGCCGACTCCCCGCTCTGGCGGATCTGTTCGACAGCCTGATTGAAATACGCATCCATCAGCGATTTGCCGTCGCCGAAATAATAGTACAGCAACCAGATGATGACGTAAAGCGCTGCGGCGATCAGCGCGATCAGCAAACCCAGCTTGAAGGCCTTGCCAAAGGTGATCGCGCCGCCTGGCTGGTTGTTGCGGTAAGACCGGATCCCGAAAAAGATCATGGACAAGGAAAGGATCATGGTTGCATATCCGATCAGTTCGCTGGATCCGACTTTATCGCCGGGGGAGAAGATCCCCATTAAAGTGAGCATCAGAACTCCCTGTATGGCGCCTGCGATGAGGCCGAAAGTCAAGACTGTTTTTTTCATTGTTCGTACGGATTTGATTTGATGGGACGAAAGTAGACCGGTGATCGGAAAATGGGCTCACCCGAAAGGACCATTCTGGCCGGCGACGGCTAAAATCATGCTAAAGTATGACCAGGGGAGCCTTCTCAGGAGAGCAGCGCCAGCTCTTTTCCCCGCTGGATGGCCTGGGTCCTGCGCCTTACATCCAGTTTGGAGAACAGGTTGGACGTATGGGTTTTAACGGTGTTGAGCGAGATGAACAACCGGTCGGCAATTTCCTGATTGGAACAGCCTTCGGCCATCAGTTGCAGCACTTCCAGTTCGCGCGGACTGATGCCGAGTTTTTCCACGGACAACGGATCGGGATCCACCCTGGAGGAAACCACGCCGGGTGTTTCTTTCCGGCGAAAGGACTGGGTGAGTTTCAACCCCATCCAGATGCCGAGGCCGGAAAACAACACGGCTACGGCGCCTACATAAAATTCGACGGAGAGTTCTCTCAGATAATAGCGATATTCGATCCCTTTCAACAGGAAGGTCAGCAGGGCGAGCGCCAATCCGTATATCAGAATGGTTTTTTTCATTGACAAGAAGAAGACCTTTTTCCAGATTCAAAATAAGGCAATTTCCCTGATTCATTCAAAGATTGGAATATCGCAGTATTATTGCAAAAAAATTTCTCCTGCGAATAGGGGGGCATCCCCAAGGAGAACATCTATTGGTTAGTTCCGGCAATTTGCCGGCAAAATTACCGGTATGGAAGAGGCCAGATATGTAGAATTAGCGGCCCGTTATCTTTCCGGAGAAATCGATTCGAAGGATAAAGCGGAGCTATTGGCTTGGGCGGAGGGTTCGCCTGCCAACCGGAAGTTCTTTGACCAGTTGATTGAGCTTTGGTCCCTGTCAGGGCGATTTGACGAAGGCGATGACTTTGAACCTGATCTCGGTCAGGCATGGGCAAAGCTGGAGCAAAAACTGCCGGACGGGGAAGCCAGGATCAGGAAAATTACAGGCTTTGGATGGATGTTGCGCATTGCTGCAACCCTTACCCTGCTGCTGGTCGCCTCCTATTGGATCTTCGGCCCCAGGAAAGCCTCTTTTGAAACGGTGGCAACGCTGACGGAGGAACAGAAAGAAATCACACTGCCCGACGGCAGCCGGGTCTGGATCAACCAGGATAGCAAGATCGCCTTCGATCCGGCGTTCAAAACACGCGAAGTCCACCTCGAAGGAGAAGCTTTTTTCGAGGTAGTCCGGGACGAACACCGGCCGTTTGTCGTGTTGAGCGGCGGCGCCCAGACCACGGTGCTGGGCACCAAATTCAACGTACGCGCCTATCCGCAAGAGGAAAAAGTGGAGGTTACGGTGGAAAGCGGCAAAGTTGCGGTTGATCCTGCCACAAAAAGCGGCGAAGGCGTGAAGTTGGAAGCCGGCAATTCGGGGGTTTACCTGAAAGCTGAAAATAAAGTTGAACTGGAGGAGGACGGCATCTACAAAGCTGCCGCCTGGAAAAACCGCAATCTCCTTTTCCGGGACGACCTCCTGCGGGACGCCATCCCGGCTATGGAGCGGTACTACAACGTCAAGATCATTCCGGAAAACCCATTGTTGCTGAATTGCCATGTTGTTTCAAGCGAAGAAGATCCAAAATTGGAAACCTTGTTGCAAATCATTAAATTTACGAACGGCATATCGTACGAGCAACGAGGAGATACCATTTTGATCAATGGTCCCGGGTGCCAATAATGTCTAAAAGCCCGAAGAGGAATGAGATCCGCCTGTATTTTAGTAATATCGCTTATATGGATAAACCTGTACGGACAACCTTCCAACCGGAAGATCAGTCTGGACTACGCAGGTTTGCCGCTGAAAGAGGTTTTAAAAGACCTGAGCAACAAGTACGAAGTCCGGTTTGCCTACAGCAGTGATTTCATCCCCATGGATTACCCGGTCCGGGCATCGGTTCAGAATGCGAGTTTGTCCGAAGCATTGGACCTCATTTTTTCCGGCACACCGGTGAAGTACGCCTTCATCGGCGGGCAGGTCGCGCTCAGAGCGGATTACAAGAGCGAAGAAAAGCGGCCTGCGCTGACGCGGCTGGACAAGCCGCTACCCAAGAGCGTGCCCCAAACGACCCCACTCTACCAGGAGTCCAAATCCCGCGAAGCCCTCGTAGAAAAGCGGCCTTCAATAACGGAAGCGCCCCGGTTGAGCCGGCGGGAATTGCGGCAGTTGCAGGGAGAGCCTCTGAACGAAGCCGACATTGACTTCAAACCGCTGCCGGTTGTGGAAACGGCGGATGAGGGCAATACCGGTCAGAAGCGCCTTGCGCAGATCTCGCTCCTGCCCATGCTGGGCACCAACGCCGGCGCGAGCCCGAAGGTTTCCAACCATTTTTCGGTAAATGTTTTCTGGGGAACCAACGGCGGGGTGGAAGGCGTTGAAGTGGGCGGTTTGGTCAACTCCGTCACCAAGGATGTGGCCGGCATACAGGTGGCCGGACTGGGCAACCGGGTTGGGCACCACCTATACGGTATCCAGATCGGCGGCTTGTTCAATTCGGTGCGCGAAAATGTCTACGGCATACAGGTCGGCGGCTTGTTCAATACCACAGGCGCCGCTACCGCCATCCAGATCGGCGGGTTGTTCAACGTTGTCTCCGGCGATTTTGCCGGGGTGCAAACCGCAGGGTTGTTCAACGTATCTACCGGAGCGGCCGAAGGCGTGCAGGTTGCTTCCCTGTTCAATACGAGCAAAGGGAAAACCAAGACTCAGGTTGCTTCCCTGTTCAACGTGGCCGGGGATGTCGACTGGGGGCAGGTGGGGTTGCTGTTCAATGCCGCCCGAAAGGTAAAAGGCTTTCAGATCGGTCTGATCAACATCTCGGATTCGATCTCCGGCATGCCGATAGGGTTGCTCAACCTCGTCCGGCACGGATATAACCGGGTGGAATTTGCAGGCAGCGAGGCTTTTTACGGCAATTTTGCCCTGAAACTCGGCGCCAGGTCTTTTTACAATATTTTCCAGCTTGGCCTGCGATGGGACGACCTGTCGATCCCGCAAAACGGCGCGGAACCCAAAACCGGAAAATACTACAGTTGGGGTCTCGGTTACGGATTCGGCACAGCTGCCGGCCTCGGACGGCAAACGACCGTTAACCTGGAGGCGGTTGTCCTGCATGTGAACGAAAGGGAATCCTGGACTAAAAAGCTCAATATGCTGGGACAGGCCCGCCTGACCCTGGATATACGTACCGGCAAACGAACCAGTTTGTTCGCCGGACCGGTGTTCAACATCATGTTTTCCAGGTTGACGGACCCCGAAACAGGAAAACCCGGATCGATTCTGGTGCCTTATTCCATTTGGGAAAAGGACTACGAAGAAGATATTAATGCCCGGGCCTGGGTCGGATTTACGGCGGGAATCCGGTTGTAAAGGGATCGTTCACCCCATTCATTAATCCTTAAACTTTCGTGGTAAGGACCGGCTGCGCGCAGTGCGGAGCTGGGATTGCCATGTCTCAATTCAACAACAATTAACTCGACAAAAATGAAAAATTGGCTTATCATTTTGGCATGCCTGGCTGCAACGGCCGTTACGGCACAACAAGAAACCCTCTTCGGCAGGGCGCGCGTAGTAGGCGGTTTTGGGGCTCCCATCATAGAAATGGGGCTCGGCAACAAGCTTAATACAGCGGTCGGCGGCGGCGGCGGCGTAGTCATCAACGGGTTTTTTCTGGGCGGATACGGGGTCGGCAGCGTCGACTTTGAGCAGCTCTTCGATCAGGGAGAAGTGGAAGTGCTCGATATCGGACACGGTGGTTTCTGGCTGGGCGGCACCTTCAAATCCCATAGCCTGCTGCATATTTTCGGCAGCGCCAAAATCGGCTGGGGCGCCGTCAATGTCCAACTGGACGATAACAATGTGACTTATCGCGACCTCGACAAGATCTTTGTGCTCACCCCCGAAATCGGACTTGAACTCAACGTTACCCGCTGGTTCAGGATCGCGGGTACGGCAGGGTATCGCTGGGTCGACGGCGTAAACGAAAATCACGGATATAAAAATGAAGATTTTTCAGGCGGTATTGCCACGCTGACCTTCCGCTTCGGCTGGTTTGGTTCCAGAAGGTGGTAATCGCCGTCACCCGACTGTTACAATCTTGAAATGTTTATAACAACCAAAAAACAATCACATCATGAACAAGTTAAAATGGATCATTCCGACGCTGTTGGTCGGCATATGCGCTTTCCCGTCCTGCTTTATCGTCGATGACGACGGAGGTTGGTTCAACTGCATCGACGGCTCAGGTCCGCTTGAAACCCGCGAACTGGTTTTGCCCGACGGCGTCACCGGTGTTGAATTGCGGATGTCCGCTACGGTCTTTATCAGCCAGGGCGCCGAGCAGAAAATTACCGTTGAAGGAAAACCGAATATCATCGATGAGTTGGAGCTGGATGTCAATAACGGCGTCTGGGCCATTGAAACGGACCGTTGCGTGCGCGACATCGGCAATATGAAGGTTTTCATTACGCTGCCGGCGGTAACCTGGCTCAAAATCAGCGGCTCCGGCGATATCATCAGCGAAAGCTTCCTGACAACCGACGACATCGTGCTGGCCATTAACGGTTCGGGCGGCATGGATCTCGGATTGAATTCCGACGACATCGACGCCAAAATCTCCGGGTCGGGATCCATCAGCCTGGAAGGTGACGCCGATCAGATCGACCTTTCGATCTCCGGCAGCGGCGACTATGCCGGCTTTAATATGGAGGCCAATTCCATGGATGTGAACATCTCCGGCAGCGGCGATGCGGATGTCCGGGTTTTGAATGAACTGGATGTCCGGATCTCCGGCAGCGGTGACGTCCGCTTCAAGGGCAACCCCGTACTCAATGTATCGATCTCCGGTTCAGGCCGGGTTATTGACGCCAATTAAGGCAATATGGAGGATTGAAACAGATCAGTTGCAAAACGAACCCCGGATATTTCACCCGACTGTTTCATTTCAGGCCTTGATTCCTGCCCGATTTTCGTTCATTCATAAGGCAACGGGCGGGAATCAGCCTGAAATTACTGCGGCAGGCTAAAATCAATTTCCGTGTTATCGCCGATGTTCAGGCTTTGCCGCAAACCCGTGATGGCCGTATCATTGCCGACCACCGATTGCTGCAAAATCACTTCCTTGATCGAAACATAGTTGCCGATAATGCTGTCCTTGATGATGGCATTGTTGATTTTGGCATTGGAGCCGATCGTGACGTGCGGCCCGATGATGGAATTGGCAATCTCGCAGTCCGGCCCGATGCTGACCGGGTGGATGACGATGGAGTTATCAAAATTGGGCAGGTCATCGGAGGCGTAACCTTCCTTGTCCAGCAGCAGGGCGTTGGTTTCGAGCAAAACTTCTTTTTTTCCGCAATTGAACCAATTATCAACCGTGAAAGCGCTGAACCGGATGCCTTTTTCGATCATCCGCATGAGGGCGTCCGTCAACGGGAATTCGCCGTTGGTCCTCAGGTTATTGTCGATATTGAAATTCAGGGCGTCAATCAGGGCGGCTACCTCCTTGATCTTGTAAATGCCGACCATCGCCATGTCTGATTTCGGGATTTTGGGCTTTTCGGCCACCCGCTGGATCAGGCCTTTTTTGTTGAACTCCACCACGCCGTATTCCCAGGGGTCTTTGACCTTTTTGATGCCGAGGCATGAATTGGGCGTTTTCAGGATTTGCTGGAAATTGGTATCGATGATAGCGTCTCCGAAAAAGATGAACACTTCATCCGCATCCTTGAAAAACTCGCGGGCGGTCCAGACGGCATGGGCGGAGCCCAACCGCTCGTTCTGGGTAACAAAGACTTTGTTCAGGTCCGGGTATTGCTGTTCAACAAAATGCTGGATCTTCTCGCCAAGGTATCCGATTACAAATACAAAATCACGAACCCCGATCTCCACCATCTGGTCGATGATAAAGGAAAGGATAGGCTTGCCTGCCACCAAAAGCAGCGGCTTCGGTTGTGTATACGTAAGCGGTCGCAACCGGGTGCCAGCCCCGGCAACTGGAATAATGGCTTTCATAACGCCGTGTTAGAAGAAGAGCCGAATATACGTACAGAATATATCCTTTACACCAAAAATGCATTTAAATGTATAAAGATTATTTAATTTGGTCCGCAAACAAAAAGCCAACTTACTATGCAAAAAGGTCTGTTTTCGATCTTACTGTTTTTCGTTTTCACTGCTATTACCGTTGCACAACACCAGGAGGCCATCCCCTTGCCCGAGCATCCGCGGCCTGATTTCGAACGATCCGGATGGATGAACCTGAACGGCTCCTGGGCCTTTCGCTTCGACCCCGACGACAAAGGCCGGCAAGAAAACTGGCAATCGCATCCCGAAACCTTTACGGGCTCCATCCTGGTGCCTTTTCCCTGGGGCGCTGCCCTGTCGGGCGTTAAGGACGAAGCGGATATTGCCTGGTACGGCAAAACCGTGGCCGTTCCGGACGCCTGGAAAGATAAACGGACCTTCCTGACCATCGGCGCTTCCGATTGGCTCACCACGGTCTGGATCGACGGCCGCTTGCTGGGCTCCCACCAGGGCGGGTATACGCCGTTCAGTTTTGAATTGACGCCGTATCTCACCTACGGAAAATCCCAGCAGATCGTCATCCGGGTGGACGACAAACGGCGGAGCTTTACCCTCTACGGCAAACAGGGCTATGGAAACGCCAGGGGGCTTTGGCAAACCGTCTATATGGAAGCCCGGGGAACCGCCTATCTGGATGCCGTGCATTTTACGCCGGATATCGATAACGGACAGGTAAAGGTCGAGGCCATGATGGGCGAACCCGCCAAAGAGGTCCTCGCCCTTGACCTCAAGGTGGCCCTGCCCGACGGCAGTACGCTGGATAAATCCTTTGTAGTGGCCAAAGGAGCCGACAAGGCCGAATTCCAGATCCCGCTGCCGTCAGCCAGGCGCTGGACCCTGGAAGACCCCTACCTTTACCAGGCCGTCGTAACGGTGAAAAACAGTTCCGGAACCGGCGCAACCGATGAGGTCGCCTCCTATTTCGGAATGCGCAAAATTTCCGTCAGGAAACTGCCGGGAACGGATTTTCCCTATGTCGCCCTCAACGACGAGCCGGTTTACCTGCAGCTGACCCTCGACCAATCGTACCATCCCGAAGGGTATTATACTTTTCCCACCGACGAATTCATGCGGAATGAAATATTGATGGCCCGCCAGATCGGCCTGACCGGCATCCGGACGCACGTCAAGATCGATATACCCCGGAAATTGTACTGGGCCGACAAACTCGGCGTGCTGGTCATGTCGGACGTGCCGAACAGCTGGGGCGAACCGGATGCCGATATGCAGAAAGAGGTCGAATATACCATGGGCGAATTGATCAAACGGGATTACAACCACCCCGCGATCTTCCAGTGGGTTCTGTTCAATGAGACCTGGGGATTGTTCACAGAAGTGGAGAAGAACGGCAAAAAAGAGCGGGAATACCTGCCGGAAACCCGCGAGTTCGTAGCCAATATGGTGCGGAAAGCGCGCGCCAAAGACGCTACCAGGCTGGTGGAAGACAACTCCATCTGCTGCGGCGCCAAACACACGGAAACGGATATCAATTCGTGGCACGTTTACCTGGCCGGATTCGAATGGGAAGAATTCCTCAATGGTATAACGGAGGATAATTATCCAGGCTCCGAGGCTTTGTATTATCCGGGCTACAAACAGGGCAACCAGCCCAATATCAATTCGGAAATGGGCAACGTCTGGGGGTATCAGGGCAGTACCGGCGATGTGGATTGGAGCTGGGATTACCACCGGGCCGTCAATACCTTCCGGAAATACCCGGAGATAGCCGGCTGGTTGTACACCGAACACCACGACGTGGTCAACGAATGGAACGGCTATTGGCGGTATGACCGCTCTGAAAAAGAAACGGGATTGTCCGACCTGGTTGAGGGGATGTCCCTTAAAGATCTCCATTCACCGATTTATCTGAGTACCGGACAGGACATCAGCTTCAGCGCCAAGGCCGGAGAAACCGTGAAAGTACCGCTTTTCCTTTCGGCGATGACCGGCCGGACCGACATCGGCAGCCAACTGACCCTGAAAACCAGGTTGTACGGCTGGGATGAGCTCGGGCAAAAGATCTCCTGGTCGGAAAATTCCAGAAATATTGAATACACACCCTGGATGCAGAAAGAACTGTCGCCGCTTGAAGTGAAGATGCCCGGTCAGAAAGCGGTAGCCGTGTTGGCGATGGAACTCACGGATGCTGCCGGCCTCGTGCTGCACCACAACCTGGTCAGTTTCATTGTGGATGGGCCTGACCGGGAAACGGTGACCCTGGCCGGCGGAAAGAAAGCCCGGATCGTGCAGGTGCCGGCCGCCGGGTTTTCGGATGCCAGTTGGTCGCAGAAACAGTGGAATGTGTTGAATGGGCTCAAGGTGGACGGCGCAGGGTCGGGGTATTTCGAATACGAATTTCCAGTGCCGGCCGGATTGAAAGCGGAAGATGTGGAATCGGTTGCCTTTTTGACGGAAGCATCCGCCAAGCAGCTCTTCGGCAAGGATCGCGAAGGCGCCAGGGCGATATCCGGCGACTTCATGCTGGGCGCCGGCACCCACGATCCCAGCCTGAACCCCAATGCCTATCCGATGACGGATGAGGAAAAATTCCCCAGCGCCGTTTCCATCTGGTTTGACGGCAAGGCGGGGAGCCGCTTCGAACTGGAAGACGACCCGGCCGATCACCGGGGTATCCTATCCTGGCATATGCAACCGCAGGACAAGCACCTGTACGAAGCGGGTTCATACGGCTATCTCCTGCAATCGGCCGTACCGGTAGACGCATGGAAAAACGCGATGAAAACAGGCCGCCTCAAGGTCCGGTTGGCGGTAGATGAAGGTTTACCGGGCGGGCTTGCCATCTACGGCAGCCAATTCGGCCGGTACCCGGTGGATCCTACGCTGGTCTTTGTGCTGAAGAAGTAGTCCTTGGAACAGGTTCCTAATGCATGGGGCAGCCGCAATCGGTTGAGCGGCAGGCGAAGGCCAGGATGATCACCAGCAGGGTAAGGATCAAAAGCCATTTGTTTTTCATGGACGAACGTAATTATTTGACCGTTGCAAAGTAAATAAAAAAATGCCGGCCGGCAAAAGGATTCTGATCGCTGTACTGGACTGGGGGCTCGGCCACGCTGCGCGTTGCGTTCCGCTGGTCCGGGTGTGCCGCGAACTGGGCGCAGAACCCGTTGTCGCCGGCAGCGGCAGGGCTTTGGCCTTGTTAAAGTTGGAATGCCCGGAAGTCAGTGCCGTCGAACTTCCCGCATACGGCATAAGATATCCATACCGGAACATGTACCTCAACATGGCTTTTCAGGGGGGGAGGATCGTTTCTGCTGTCCGGCGCGAACATCGGCAAACGCGGTCCATTGTCCGGGAGATGAAGATCGACGCCATTATTTCCGATTGCCGTTTCGGGTGTTATCACGCCGGTATTCCTTCCGTATTGATCAACCACCAGGTCCGGCTTCCGGTCAAAGGTTTTGCAGGAAAAATCGCCGGGGTCATTTTGAAGCGGTGGACGGACCGGTTCCGCGAAACCTGGGTACCCGACCAACTCGGTCCGGGCACTTTATCCGGCGCGCTGTCCGGGGGCGGCGTGCCGGATAAAGTGCGGTTTATCGGCCGGCTTTCGAGGATGGAACCCGTGGTCGGGCCCCTCAAGTATGACGTGGTGGCGCTGTTGTCCGGGCCTGAGCCGCAGCGAACGAAACTGGAAGCCTTGCTGTTGCCGCAACTCGAACGCGTGAACGGCCGGACAATGCTTGTCCGCGGTTTGCCGGGCAACCCGGCAACGCCTTTGCAGACAGACCGGGTGGAAGTAGTTGATCACCTTGAGGGGCCGGCATTGAATGCGGCATTGGCCGGCGCCGGGCTGATCGTCTGCCGGTCGGGATACAGTACGCTCATGGATTTGTCGGCATTGGGCAGCCGGGCGGTCCTCATTCCGACTCCGGGGCAGGGCGAACAGGAATACCTGGGCGAGAGATGCCGCCGTATGGGGTGGGCCGGAAGCTACGCTCAGCACAATTTCGACCTGAGCATCGCAATGGACTGTGCGGATGATTTCACAGGATTTCCGCAGTCAAAAGAGGACAATAGCGCCCTGCTTCGTGCTGCTTTGCAGTCCTTGTTTGACGCCTGAATTACCGTTTTTTTTCTTTAAGGAATTCCCAGATCAGTTCCGTTTCGTAACCCCTTGAGGCGGCATAAGCGAACAGTTTTTGCGTGCGCTGCTCCGGCTCATCCGGTGTTAGGAGGGCTGCTTTCTGGTCGAGCAAGTGAGCAAGGGTAAGGGCGTATTCTTCGCTGTCGATTTCCTGAAGCGCGATACGGATGATGGCATCGGGAATCTGGCGCTGGAGCAATCCCTGGCGGATTTTTTGCCTGCCCCATCGCTTGATCCTGAATTTGCCCCGGACGAAGGATCGGGCGAACCGCTCTTCGTTCAAAAATCCATCGGAAATCAGTTCGGCGAGAACGGATTCGAGGGTGTCGCCATAGACGCCCAGCTCGATCAATTTGCTGCGGACATCCTGGTGGCAGCGGTCCTGATAGGCGCAAAAACGCTGCAATTTGAGGAGCGCTTCTTCGGGCGTTAATGTCTTTTTTTGATTCAAGATTTAAACAAAAAATTAATCAAACTATTTACAAATTAGGGTTTTATATCCCATTTTTGCAAAATCCCGTCAAAAAAGCCAGGCAAATACGCAACATGAGCCGTTCCGGAATTGAAGCGGAAACATGCAAAAAATAATGGGCTTCGGCCCTAAATCAGCTGTTTTAGCCGGCAGTCTGCGGTTGGCAGTTATACAGTTACAAAACTACAAATTTAATAAGTAATGAAAATTGACATGGAGTATTTGAGCCGGATGATCATGGAGTATACCCCCAAGGTCGTCGGCGCCGTCCTGACCCTGATTATCGGTTTCTGGATCATTTCCAGGATCACTGCGATTGCCCGCCGGACGATGGAGAAGCGAAACATGGACCCTTCTGTGCGGTCCTTTCTGAGCTCCCTGATCAGCATAGGGCTGAAAGTATTGCTGTTGCTCAGCGTAGCCGGCATGTTCGGCGTCAACACGACATCCTTTGTCGCCATATTCAGCGCTATTGCCTTTGCGGTAGGGCTGGCCTTGCAGGGTAACCTCGGACACCTGGCCAGCGGCATCCTGATCCTGGTATTCCGGCCCTACCGCGTGGGTGATTTCATCGTAACGCAAGGGTATTCAGGCACCGTAAAATCCATTCAAATCTTTAATACCATCCTGACGACCCTGGACAACCGGATCATCATCATCCCCAACGGCGCGGTGCTGAGCGGTCCGATCGAGAACCTCACCTCACCGGGCGAGCGAATTGTGGACCTGACCTTCGGCATCGGGTACGGCGACAATATCGACAAAGCGCGGTCGGTCATTGAGCAGGTGATCAAGTCTACGCCCAACATATTGCACGATAAAGGCCACCAGATCTGGGTGAAGAACCTGGGGGACAGCTCGGTTGATTTTGCCGTAAGGGTATGGGTAAATGTGGCGGATTACTGGCCCGTTTACTTCCACATGACGGAATACGTTAAAAAGGCATTCGACAGCCAGGGCGTTTCCATTCCGTTCCCGCAACGGGATGTGCACCTCATTCAGAATTGAGGACCTGCCGGGAAGCGCTTTGGCCTGGCCTGTTACCTGGTAAAAGAGGCAATGAGGGAGAGTAGGAGAGGGAGGGAGTGGGGGAATAGCAATGCCTTCCCCCACTCTCTAAGTCTCCCCCTCTTTTTATGGCCCGTTATTTCACGATCTTGAGACTGAGATCCAGGCTGACGGCGGAATGGGTCAGAGCGCCGACGGATATATAGTCCACACCCGTTAGAGCTACCTTCCGGATATTGTTGATGTTGACGCCGCCGGAAGCTTCGGTTTCGAATCGCTTGTTGACCGTTGCGACGGCTTCAGCCAGCAGCGGGAGTTCAAAGTTGTCGAACATGATGCGGGTGACCATTCCCGTTTCCATGGTTTCGTACAGTTCCACCAGGTTGCGGACTTCAACGGTAAGCGGAAGGTTCAGGCCCTTTTCTTTCTGATAGGCTGCAACGGCTTCAATGGCTTTGCTGACGCTGCCGCAGGCTTCAACGTGGTTATCCTTGATCATGAACCAGTCGTAGAGCCCGTCCCGGTAATTGTGGCAGCCGCCCAGACGGACCGCCCACTTTTCCAGAAAACGGATCAGCGGCGTGGTTTTCCGGGTATCCAGTATTTTGACGGGCAGGTCTTCGATCTCAAAATAGAAACGGTTGCTCAGGGTAGCGATGCCGCTCATTCGTTGCATGGTATTCAGTACCAGCCTTTCCGCTTTCAGGAGGGCTTGGGTATTGCATTCAACCTCAAAAGCGATGTCACCCTGGCTGACGGGGCTGCCGTCTTCCATATGTACGGCAACGGAGCTGCCCGGGTCCACATGGTGGAAAATCCTGCGCGCAACTTCTACACCGGCCAGGACGCCGGGATCTTTGACCAGTAATTTTGCATTGCTGCGTTCATCGGCCGGGATACAAGCCTGTGAAGTATGGTCTCCGCTTCCTATATCTTCTGCCAGCGCATCCGTAATAAAATGTTCCAGTTTCACCTCCAGTTGCTGGTCCAAAACAGTCATATTCAAATTTTTGCCGCAAAGATAGTTTAATTAAAAGGTCATAGGTGTGATTCAGCGCCATTGTTTTTACCTTTGCGCCTGCTTAAAAGGGGTTTATATCCTCCGGCGACCATACTGCTGGACAAAATGAGCTGATTGGGAGACTTAGAGAGTGGGAGAGTGGGTGAAAAGTAATGCCTTCATCCACTCCCCTGTTCCCGCTCTCTCCCTGTCTTAAATAGTAGGTAATATGCTGCGGAGTTGTGTTAAATCATAAATAATGGAAAACCAGGTAGCACAAACGCTGAATTGGGTGGACAAGATCACGGAAATGGTGATCGAATACGCCCCGAAACTGGGCCTTGCGCTTGTATTGCTGTTTATTGGATTGCGGGTCTGCAACTGGATTGCCAGGATAGCGGGAAAGGCCATGGAGACCGCCGGCATCAGCCACAATATCGTTCCGTTCCTGCGGTCGTTGGTGGGCATTTCCCTGAAAGTGCTCCTCATCTTCAGCGTAGCGAGCCTGGTGGGGATTGACACGGCCAGTTTTCTGGCGGTTCTTGCAGCTGCCGGCTTCGCAGTGGGCCTCGCCTTGCAGGGCAGCCTGAGCAATTTCGCGGCCGGCATCATCATCCTGATCTTTCGCCCGTACAAGGTCGGCGACTGGGTGGAGATCCTCGACAAGTTCGGCAAAGTGGAACAGATCCAGATCTTCAACACCATCATCACAACGCCGGGGATGAAAACCCTGGTGATCCCGAACGGCCAGGTGGTGGAAAATGTCGTGACCAACTATTCCCAGAAGGGCATGATCCGGTTGGAGGTGAGCGTGACCATGCCCTATAACGAGAGCTTCCCGCGGGTGCAGGAGATCATCAAAGGGGCATTGGAAACGATCCCCATGGTGTTGAAGCAACCGGCGCCCGAGGTCGGCATTGAAACCTTTGACACCCACAATATCCTGCTGACGGTAAGGCCCTATGTCAACCCGGATGATTACTGGGAAGCAACCTTTGAAGTACACCGCGCCATCAAGCACGCTTTCCACGAGAACAAGGTGAATGTAGCTTATTCGGAAGGCGTGGAGATGGGCTCGATCGGTCAGTAAGTAAGCCGTCGGGCGTTTTGTCGGACAACACATACCAAACACAAAAAGAGAGCAGCTATGAAGTTTCCCCGGCCTATCCCTGTTTCAGAAATCGCCGGTAAGATCCAGGCGCAAATCATCGGCGACAACCGGCTGGAAGCAACCGGCATCAATGAAATTCACCAGGTGGAAAACGGGGACATCTCCTTTGTAGACGTTGAGAAATACTATAAAAAGGCCCTCGAATCACAGGCAACGATCATCCTGATCGATAAAAAAACGGCTTGCCCGAAAGGAAAGGTCCTGCTGGTTTGCCAGACCCCCTTTGAGGCCTTCAACGAACTGGTGAAGGAATACCGGCCGATACAGCCGCTCACGGCGTCCATTTCGCCTACTGCTGAGATCCACCCTGACGCAGTTGTCGAAGTCGGCGCCGTCGTCGGGCACCACGTGAAAATCGGCAAAAATGCCCATATCCAGGCCAACGCGGTCATCGGCGATTACAGCATCATCGGCGAAAACGCGATCATCCAGTCCAATTCGGTGGTCGGTTCCGACGCCTTCTATTATAAGAAAACCGAAGAAGGGTTCGTGAAATGGCGCTCGGGTGGCCGGGTGATCATCGAAAACGATGTGGAGATCGGAGCGGGCTGCACCATCTGCAAAGGCGTAACCGGCGATACCATCATCGGCGCCGGCACCAAACTGGATTGCCAGATCCAGATCGGCCACGATGTCAAGATCGGCAAGAACTGCCTGATCGCCGCACAGGTCGGCATTGCAGGCAACACCCGGATCGGCGACTGGGTAACCCTCTACGGTCAGGTCGGCATCGCACAGAACCTCACCATCGGCGACCGGGTGATCGTGGGGGCCAAATCCGGGGTATCAAAGGACCTGGAAGGCGGCAAGACCTATTTCGGCTACCCCGCCGCGGAAGCCAGGACCATCTACCGCGAAATGGCCGCGCTTCGGCACCTGCCGGAGTTTTTTGCCAATTACTACAAATAATTCGGATCAAGGGTTAAACAATCCCGGTAGACGAAACGGTTAAACGTGGTTCAGCCTGCCGCAGGTATGCGATGAGATGTGATGCATACTACTGGACAAAATGGGCAGAGTGGGGGACTTAGAGAGTGGGAGAGAGGGTGAAAACGCAAATGCTCCTTGATTTTTTTCACCACAAAAGTCACAAAAGACCGCAAAAGCGTTGATCGGTAACCCCGGCCGGGATTATCGATCAATTAAAAATTATGTGACCTTTTATTTCTATTGTGGTTCATAAAAAATTGGTTAATCGAAACAGTTTCTTCTTTTGCGGTAGTTCCCCAAGCAATATCTTCTGACTCCACCGGAATTCGTTCAAAAGAAATGGGCTTAAAGATTACGGTAAAACGCAAGATGTCAGATTTGAAAAATAAGAGCAAAAGGACCATTCATGTCATCTGTACCAGCGGAGCAGTGAGCGGCTTGAATCGCATGCGTATGCCGTACCTCGGCCTCAGCGTCACCAACGGCTGGGCTTCGATGGTCTGATCCGGGACCAGTTCGATATCGAACCGGCGCAGCAGGGTGGCCAGGATCAATTGCATTTCCATCAGCGCAAAACTGTTCCCGATGCACAGCCTGGGTCCGCCGCCGAAGGGCATATAGCTGTACGGCGGCATCCGGTTTTTCTCCTCTTTTGCAAACCGGTCCGGGTTGAACGCCTCAGGGTCTTCCCAAAGCCGTTCGCTGTGGTGAACGCCGTAAATGAACGGCACTACGATAGCGTCCTTCGGAACCTTCAGGTCGCCGACCTCGTCGGCTTCGTTGGCCTGCCGGTCGGTGATCCAGGCCGGAGGGTATAGCCGCATGCTTTCCTCGATCACGGCGGTGGTGTACTCAAGCCGGGGCAGGTCAGCGAAACCCGGATGGCTGCCGCCGGTTACCCGGTCCAGCTCTTCTCTGATTTTGGTGACCACTTCCGGGCGCCGGGAAAGCAGGTACCAGGTCCAGGCCAGGGCGTTGGCCGTGGTTTCATGGCCGGCGACAAAAATGATCTTGCTTTCGTCGAGCAATTGGCGGTCGGTCATCGGCTCCCCGGAATCTTCGTACCGGACGTCCAGGAGCATTTGCAGCAGGTCGTTTTTCTCCCCGTCCGATTGCCTGCGCTCCCGGATCACATCCAGGATGATCTGGTCCGCATCCCTGGCGATCTGTTCGTGGCGGCGCAGGGCCCCGGATACGTAGAACCAGGGGTTGAGGTAGGGCTGCCGGATCTGCCGGACGATGAACGACTGGAGTTGCGTGATCGATTGGGACAGCTCCTGCAGTTTGGCCTCCAGCAAATCGGCGCTGAACAGGGACCGGGCGACCACCTTGAAGGCCAGTTCCATCATTTTGTGGGCCACTTCGATCTCCGTACCCTTGCGGGCCTCTTCCTGCAGGGAATCGGCGAATTCATCGATCACTTCCTGCATGATCTCCCGGAGGCCTTCGAGTTTGGAGCGGTGGAATCCCGGCTGGATCAATCGGCGTTGCCGAAGCCAGTAATCCCCGTCGGAAGTCAGCAGGCCCTGGCCCAGGAAATGCCCCAGGCGGTCGACCTGGATGGAGGACTTGCGGTAATTTCGGTTGTTCTTTTGCAAAAAATGCTGGATGATATGCGGCTCTATGGTCACAACGCCTTTCTTCATGCCGCCGATATAGACGTAAAAGGTCGGACCGAATTCCCGGATGTACTCCGTCAGCACAATGGCCGGATTGGCAACAAAGCGCGTGGCATTGACGAGTGATCGCCAGCGGGGGACGGTGGGTATCTGCATGGTTGGATGCGGGTTATTTCAATGTAACCGCCGGAAAGCCGTTCGGTTTATTCATAGGGCTCCAGATCTCGGAATTTTTCCTGATTCCAGGCCCTGGCCAGCGGGGCAAGGAATCCGGTGAGTACGGGGCGGCCGAACAGGGTCTGGATCTTTTGATCGAGGCTGTACAATCTGGCAACGTCAAGCCGGAAATCAGGGTCGTCTTCGATCCGGTTGAGGACGTAGAAAAGCAGCAGCAATTCCTGGCGCATGACCAGCAATTCATCTTTCAGTTTTCTGGATTCGTCAATCAGATCGTAATGCTTGTGGCGGGTGATCTCCCAGAGGTCGAGCCGTTCCCGGATCTCTCGTTCCACGTACGGGCTTATGCCCGGGGATTCGGCCAGTTTGTTCAGTGTGCCGTCTTTATGCTCTCTGATTTTCTGGATATTTTGTTCCTGGACAAACCTGAATCTTTCCAACTGGATCAGGCGCTTGCGGATCCTCAGGTCGTACCAAAGCACTTTGATCATCCGCAAGATCCGTTGAGGGGAGAATTTGACAAAAACAAAATACAAGCCGATGGCTAAAAGGGTGACAGCCCAGAGGGATACCAACAGGCCGTTGATGGAAAAGTACTCCTCCACTGTAAAGACGAACAGGAAAGAGGACGGATCATATGTGAGCTCTCTCATAAGCGGGGCAAAGATTTTTCGCAATTTAAGCTAAAAATTCCTTTTTGGCAAGGCTGCCGGAGCGATCGGAGTACGGATTTTTAAAAATTTAGCGAAAATTCGCAGAATTTAACCCTTTGTTTTTGCGTAATTTGTAAAAAGCCCTTAATTTTATAGCGAATTTTCGCTAATCTACTTAAAATCGCTTTCCATGGAAGATACGGTGATCAAAAAAGACACCTTGCACGGTGGCCAGTTCCTGGTCCGAAACAGCACCCCGGAAGATATTTTCATCCCTGAGGAGATGAACGAAGAACAGCGGATGATCCGGGAGATGGTGACGGATTTTCTGAAGAATGAGTTCATGCCCAATATGCTGAAAGTGGACGGGCAGCAGGACAATATCACGCCCAGATTGCTGGACAAGCTGGGCGAATTGGGGTTGCTGGGCGCCCATATGCCGGAAACGTACGGCGGCATGGCGCTCGACGAGAACACCAATACCATCATCGGCGACGCCCTCGGGCCGGCCAATTCCTTTACGGTCAGCTTTGCGGCGCATACCGGCATCGGCATGTTGCCCATCTTATACTTCGGTACGGAAGAACAAAAACAGCAATACCTGCCCCGGTTGATCTCCGGTGAATTGAAAGCGTCTTATTGCCTGACGGAACCCGGCTCCGGTTCGGATGCCCTGGCTGCCAAAACACGCGCCGACCTCAGCCCTGACGGAAAACATTACGTGTTGAACGGCCAGAAAATGTGGATCACCAATGCCGGGTTCGCCGATCTTTTCATCGTTTTTGCGCAGGTGGGCGGCGATAAATTCACCGGATTCATTGTGGAGCGCCAGTCGGAAGGCCTGACCCTGGGCGCCGAAGAGCACAAGCTCGGCATCCACGGATCTTCCACGCGGCAGGTATTCTTTGAAAACGTGAAAGTGCCGGCCGATAACCTGCTCGGCGAGACCGGCAAGGGGCACCTGATCGCGTTCAATGCGCTGAATATCGGCCGCTTCAAGCTTTGCGTCCTGTCGATCGGCGGCGCCAAGGCCAGCATCTCCACAGCGGTGAAATACGCCAACGACCGCATCCAGTTCAAGACCCCCATTTCCTCATTCGGCGCCATTCAGTACAAACTGGCCGAACAAGCCATCCGGGCCTTTGCCGTGGAGAGCGCCATGTACCGGGTATCGAACCTGCTGCAGGAGAAAAAGGCCGCTTTGGAGGCTGAAGGCCTGGGATTTGCGGAAGCCAAGTTGAAAGCCGCTGAGGAATACGCCATCGAATGCGCCATCCTGAAAGTGGCCGGTTCGGAAGCGCTGGATTATATCGTGGATGAAACCCTCCAGGTCCACGGCGGCATGGGGTACTCCGAAGAAGGCACCTCGGCCCGCGCCTACCGCGATGCCCGGATCAACCGCATCTACGAAGGCACCAACGAGATCAACCGCCTGCTGACGGTGGACATGCTGTTCAAACGCGCGCTGAAAGGCGCCATCGATATCGTCGGACCGGCCTGGGCGGTGCAGAAGGAACTGGCCGCCATGCCCGGTTTCGAAACGGTGGAAGGCGCATACGGCCAGGAAGAAAAGGCTGTTCAGGATTTCAAGAAGATCATCCTGATGGTCGCCGGCGCCGCTGCCAAAATGCAGATGGACGGCAAGCTCAACCTCAAGGAAGAGCAGATGGTCGTGATGAACGTAGCCGACCTGATGATCGACGCCTTCGTGGCCGAATCGCTGCTGCTGCGGGTGCAGAAACTGGCCGGAATGGACAAAAAGCACGGCCAGGAGGTATACGATGCCATGCTCAAAGTATATATCAACGACGCCTCGGCCCGCATCCAGAAAAACGCCGCCGACGCCTTGGCTTCCTTCGCCGAGGGCGACCTGTTGCGCACGTTCCAGATGGGCCTGAAGCGGTTTGCGAAATACCCGGCTGTGAATGTGCGGGATGCGCGGCGGCGGATTGCGGGTACGTTGATTGAGGCTGGGGAGTATTGTTTTTGAGTTGAAAGGTAGCAGGCATTTTCGGAATGCCTGCTACCTGCGTGTTCGGATCAGTTCTCCTGCAATTTAAGGTAACTCCCCGTCAGCAGGCTATTCCATAAACGCGTCGGCTGAAAGGGTTTCGGCTCAAGTTGGGGGTAGCCGCGTCGCGTCGGAGACGCTCGCGAACGGAGGGGGCCGCAGAGCGAGATGCGGGTCCGTTCAAAAAGTGATTTGCACGCAAAGGCGCCAAGACGCAAAGCTTTGATTTTCATCACGCTGCGCGCGCTTAAAATCGGGTTGACACAAAATGCTGAACAGGATTTGGGGGTAGCCGAATCGCGTCGGAGATGCTCGCGAACCAGGCAAACCGATGGATACCTGGAAGATATCAAGGTACTGGTAGCTCGGTATTTGTTTGCCAGGGCCCGGGCAAAAGCCGACAAGATCTGGGATGAGAAACAATATACGGATGAATTGATATTGGAATTGTTAGCGAAAGATGGGAATCGACTTTCCAAAAAGCAACCTGTTGGGGTATGAACCCTTCAGGGAGATTTTGGCGGATATTTAGCGCTGTACGGGTCTTGTTGTTTGGTTATTCTGAAAATTTTCCCATATTTAGCCTCCGGATTTGAAAATTAGACCTTGAACCTGTATGGCTACTGTTTATCTGACGTATGCAAATAATCCTGCCGACCCCTCGTTATCCAGTCTAAAGGAAGAACGAAATGACGTAGGCCGTTCCCTGGATTCCTGCCAAAAAAATGGGCGAATTATTCTCCGACAGGAAGACAATACGGAATTAAACGAAGTTCTCACAGGCCTCAACCGGCATTGCGCCGATTTAATTATTTTTGGTTTCAGCGGCCACGCAGGCAAGGCCACCCTTTCTTTTACAGATAAAGACGGCAATGGTTCTACAATCGCCCACCTGCTTCGTAAGGAGGCCTGTCCGCACTTGAAACTGGTGTTGCTCAACGGCTGCGCTACCTTAGGACAAGTTGCTGCGTTGGAGGAAGCGGGGGTACCTATCATTATTGCTACCAACGCTCCGGTAGGTGATAAAGCGGCCAAAGATTTTGCGGTTCTGTTTTTTGAAAATCTCGCCGGAGGAAAAACGGTGCGTTTCGCTTTTGAACAAGCCAGGGCAACTTTTTCGGCAACAGCCGGAAAAGCGGACCCTTTTTTGATCCCTTCCGGAGAAAACCGGGGGATGGTTTTTAGAGAAGCGAAAGACAAGGCCAAACCGGCCTGGGTGTTTTCATGCAAGGAAAAACGTTTTGAGGAATGGACGTTAGAGATGGGGATTAGGGATCCCAAACCTATGCTATCCTCAATTCAAGAGGGAAATTCATGCATCAGGTTTCTTCTGATTGGGAAAAAATATTCGATTGCATTGGAAGGAAAATTTACCCAAGAAATAGAACAGGGTACGCTGGCTATTTATTCCATTGATTTGGAAGAAGTCACTCTGAATAGAGAGAAAGTAGAAAGAGAACTTCGGAGTGCAGATGCGGTAGTATTCACAGTTGATGAGATCAGTTTTCCCCGGTATTGGAATAGTGATGCCTTTGCTTACACAAAAAGCATCATTATAGAAATAGGGTTGAAAACGGTGTTTTTAAAAGATGTTTGCACCGACGAAGATGTAGAGCGTTACTCAGTGGATGTCGGCCAGAAAGATGAAGCTGTTATCATTCCTCGAATGAAGGGTTGCGACCTTGCACAATGCTTTGAAGCTTTTGGAACAGCGGCAGGATATAAAAATCTTCATGCAGAGTTAGAAAGTGATGTTTTAAAACCATTCAAAAAAAGATTTTCAATAGTTACAGAGCGATTGATTTCTGAAATTGAAGATTTCGACCTCAGAGAACAAAATAAGTTTTTTGGAGAATGGGAACCTAAAAAAAAGGTAACGCTGGTTTGCATGGAGGGGACCTCCAAATGCGGCTTAAATCTCCTGTTTCAAAAATTTATTGGGCATGTAGGAAAAGAATTGGATGGGCAAAGATTCGGTTTAGACTTTCGTTCGCATGAAGGTGCCGTGGAGAATAAGGAAATATTGCTTTCCAAACTTTATTTCCATTTATTCAGAAGTAAACAGGAAAAACCAGTATCTGCTGAATTATTTTATCCTCGGTTTATTGAAAAGCTAGAAGAAAATCCACTCTGTCTTATTTTTGATGACCCGCAATTAACGCTGAATGGCCCAAAATTGCTGGTAGATTTTTGGAAGGAGTTAATCGGCAAATTGGAAAACGCAAACGAGGAAATTAAACCCTTATTTATTGTTGTAATCAACCGCTCCTTTGATAAAGGGCTAAGATTTTCAGAATATGTTCAAAACTTGTTAGATTCAGATATTTTAGAAATTCCATTAATTCCAAGAGTTGAACCAATCACCCCTGGAATATTCGGAGAATGGTTTGGCAGCAAAAAACCTCGATTGCAGCAACATGCAGAAATGCAAGCCCTGAGGGATAATGCTGAAGATGTATTAAGAGATCCTTATCTCGAACCGGTAATCGGAGAAATTTGCAATGCGCTTGGGTATCCTCAACTTCATTCAATGATCTTTAAAGAACCACTGGCATGAATCCAAAACCCTACAAAGGAGAGGCCCTCCTGACGGCAAAATATAATCTGATGCCTTATTTTCCTGACCCCAAACTCGTTCAGGCGGTGGAAGCTGCCCGCCTTTTGCGCCGTCCTTTGCTGCTTCGAGGCGAACCGGGCTGCGGGAAGACACGCCTGGCTGAGGCACTTGCTTTTGAGTTATATGGAAAAAACTTCAATCATCCGGAAGAAGGCCGCTATTTCGAATGGCATATCAAATCAACCTCAAAAGCCAAAGAGGGCATTTATACCTTTGATCACTTGGGGCGGCTGCGCGACGTGCAGGATCCTGCGGTCGATTCACAACCGAAAGAGAAATACGTTGAATACGGACCATTGGGCAAGGCCTTTAAAGCCTCTACGGCGGATAAACCCGCTGTCCTGCTCATCGACGAGATCGACAAGGCCGATATCGATTTTCCCAATGACCTGCTCAACGAACTGGAATGGAAACCGGGCAAAAGCATCCCGATTCCGGAATCGGGAGAGAAAATAGACATCGATTATCCACCTATCGTCATCATTACCAGCAACGACGAACGCGACCTTCCCTCAGCATTTTTACGACGCTGCATCTTTTACTATATCGATTTCCCGGAGGAAAGTAACTTGTTAAAAATCGCCGGCGCTTATCTAAAAGAACAAACCCATACCTTGCCTGAACCGGCCCAGAAACAATTGATCAAACAATTCAACGAAGAACGGATAAAAATGGGCTCAAGAGCCACGACGGATAAAAAGCCATCCACCAGCGAATTGCTCGACTGGCTCCAATTGTTTGCATATCACCTGGCCTTGGGCAACCTCAAACTGAATGATCGGAATGAACTGGTGCTGCCGGACGGCGAGATCCTGTACCCTGAAGCTTTGTTTAAAACCGAAAGCGACCTGCGTTCTGCAACCGGTAAAAAAGCAAAATAAAAAAATGGGGCCGATGCCATTGTACGGATTTTTCCAGGCGTTGAGAAAGGAAACCAACCTTTGCCTCAGCCCCGAACACTATGCGGCCTTACAGCAGCTTTTGCTCTGGTACAAGCCGGAAAAACCGGAAGATGTACTGGATTTGTGTAAATTGGTCTGGCTCCAGAATAAAAATGAAGAACCGGTTTTTATCCGGCTTTTTCAACAGCATTGGGAGCTGGAAGAACAAATATTTAGACAGACAGAAAAAGAACCGGTGCATGGGAAAGAACCCATTCCGGGTGCTGTTTTCAGCGGGCCGGAAACAGGGCGCTCAGAATCGCCTACTCTGCCGGTCAAACCACCGACAGTACCTGAACCACTGCCATCATCCCAGCCCGAGCCAAAACCTGACCTCTCATCTGGTTATCGCGATATCTGGCTGGAATTCAGTGAAGGAGGTGAAACAGGTGAAGGAGGCATGAGCCATATTGAAGAAAACCTCAAACTTACCGACCACAACTTTATCCTTACCCCGAAATATATGCCGCTCAGTCCCCGGCATCTGCAGCAAAGCTGGCGAAGACTGCCCAACGAAGGCCGTCGTCTGTCATCCGCGGAAATCGATCCGGCGGCAACTATTGAAAAATTGAGCCTCGATCTGGCGTTGGCCGAACCGGTCTACGCAAAAGAACGCAGCCGCCAAAACCAGGAAGCCTTTATTTTGATCGATTTCAGGGGCAGCATGACACCTTTCGAAGGGCTTTGCGATTATCTGGTTGACAACCTACAGGATGCATTCCGCCCAGGGAAGGTTTCCCTCCTTTATTTTAATAATTTTCCGGGAGAAAAACTCTACGAAGACCAGGGACAAACCCGGGCTGTAACCCGCGCAGAGCTGCTCAAAAAACTGACCTCCCGCACGCTGGTTTTATTCATCAGTGATGCCGGAGCGGCGCGGGGTTTTCTGCATGAGGAAAGGGTGACCCAGACCCGTAAATTCCTGGAACTCCTGCGCAACAAAACCGGCCGCTTGCTGTGGCTAAACCCCCTGCCGGAAGAACAATGGTTCGGCGCCTCAGCAATCTACATTTCCATGTTTGTGGAGATGCTGGCAGCCACAGAAGAAGGGATGGGACAATTATCAAAGACCCTGCAAAAATTGTAAGCCATGGCCGAATGGAAAGACCTCAACGCCGGACGATTGCCTGCGCCGCTGAGGGCTCGGTGGGAGGCCTTCCGTGAGGTGATTGGAGGTAGTGAGGTCTTTCCGGAGTTGGCTATATTGGCCGCTTTTCCGCCGGTGATCACCGCCCATTTATTAAGTACGCTGTTACAGAATTTTACACCTGCGGCCAGAAACATTTCCACCCTGATGGCTAATTTTTTATTGTCGCCGCTATGCCGGCCGCTGGGTAGAGGGCTGTACGAAATTTATCCGGACATTCAGGAGATGCTCCGAAATGGACTAACCGACAGGGCGCTTGAAATTCGCCTGGCTCGTTTTTTGGATAAATACCGGTTGGAATGTGCTGCAGATATACCTGGCCCAGCCATGCGGGAAGCCCTTCGCTGGACTGCTCTTTCTATATCGGATCCTGAAGCCGCCGCCAGAGAATACCTGGCCGCCTACAATGAAAACCGGATCTTGGACCTGAAACGTATGGAGGCCTGGCAAGGCATGAGCGTCAATCCGGGAAAAGGCGCCCCCAACCCCTACCAGGCAGCCGTGCAACTGGTGCGCGGCATCCGCAGATTTGAAGCCGGAGAAAAAGCAGGTGCGGACGTGGAAAAACTCCGGGAGTTGAAGTCAATGCTGCAAACGGAAGAAGGCGGAAACCGGATCAAAACCAGGGTGCCGGAAGGGTTGTGGGATTGGCTTCAGATGAACAACTCTGGACAAAAAGAAGAAGATACACCCAGGAATGAATACACGCTGAAGGTCCATATTTTGTTTGAAACGGATTCGGATATCAACGGCGTAATGGAAAAAGCTTTCGGCGTAATGGGTAATTTTTCCGGGAAAGCTTTCGAAAGCGTACAAGGCACCTATATCCGCGAAAAGGATACCTTCCATATCAATTATTGGGTTGCCGATGAATGCGGATTGCCGGGCGTTACGGATAACCTTTGGATGACGGAAAACGGACTTTATTTTGTCGTAATTGACTACCATTCTGCATTGCCTGAACAAAATTCCCGGCAGGCTGTAGCGTTGAGAAAATTACTGGACCGCTTTAAAGTCCGGTTGCCGAAAGGCACTCAAATATTTTTAATCCTTGTCCTGACTGGGGAATATAACTTTGATGAAAAAGCGGATGAAGAATTAAAAAATACGCTCAGAGATGAAGAAATAATCCTTACCATCGACCCAAGTAACCCAAACGCCGGCATTTGGCAGGATTTCATCCGCGATACAGCTTATAAAGCAGGTGGGTTGACCGATCAAGTAAGACAAGAATTCGCGAACCTGAAAAACCTTTCCGAAGGCATCTTCACAGCTGGCGAACTGGCTAAACGAGCTGGCATTAATTTGTCTGAGCCGGACTTAACAATTAACAATTTCACCCAACTTGCTGTCAAATCAGGAGCTGCAATTAGCGAAGGACGATTGCCCAATGAGGTTTCTGAGGATATACTGATGGTTACCGGCATTGACCTTTTCCTCCAAAATCTGACGCCCCTGTTCCGGGTTGACCAACCCTGGAATGCCGGCTCTTCTACGGTAAATATCGACAACCTTAAAGGCTATCATGACCCCGAATGGACGGCGCAAATCCTGGAAAGCTATTGCCTGCTGCATAAAGCTGACCAAGGGCTTATAGAGATCCCGTGGCGCGTAAAGGATACCTATACGGCCCCAATCATAGACCGGAAAAAAGAAAAGGTCCAATACCTCACCTTTTTCCCCGAGCCTTTCTGCGAAGATCTCCTGTTTCAGTTTCAGGCCTGGATAAAAAAGCAATTCCCATACGCGCCTGTCCATTTATCCCGAAATGAATTTGCGCTGGAGCTATCAGAAACCATATCGGAATTGGTTGTAATGGTCGAGTTGGAAGAAATGGAAGAAGCCTTTAAAACCCTGCAAAGGCTTGCGGGTGATTGGAGATTAAGTCAACAGCAAAATGCTTTATTCGGTCTGTACGATAAATACAGGGACAATGAAAAGAAATTAGTCGAACAGAAGATCAGTAGAAATTATTATCAACAGGTTAAAAATAACGTAAAAGCAACCCTGAATGCTTTAATTAATGAACTCCCCATAGCTCAATTCAGCAAGGAAATCCTGAAGATCGAAGGATTTCTCAGCCAGGGCAACAAAACCCTTGTGCTGCAATTGGCAGGCAATACCAGCGAACCTGAGGTGAAATATTGGATCAATCAGTTCAGTAATTTCCAACTCCGTTATTTCCCAGGCCTCACCTATACCCTCACCCAGCGCCTCATCCCCGCCTGTGCTACCCCTGAAATGGTGATCGTGGAAGCCGGCTCCTTCCAAATGGGCGACATCTTCAACGACAAGGAATACGACGATGAAAAACCGGTACACGAAGTCACCCTCAACGCCTTTTCCATCGGTAAATACCCGGTAACAATGGAGGAATACGACGCCTTCTGTGAAGCTACCGGCAGGAAAAAACCCGAAGATCAAGGTTGGGGCCGGGGCAACCGGCCCGTCATCAACGTAAACTGGTACGATGCCGTAGCCTATTGCAACTGGCTCAGCGAAATCTGGGGCCTGGAGCCAGCCTACCGGATCTCCGGCGAGCGGGTGGAATTAGACCGAAATACCAATGGCTACCGCCTGCCCACCGAAGCCGAATGGGAATTCGCCGCCCGGGCATTCTCCCCCTCCGGAGGAATAGGGCCCAAGGGCGGCGGAAACGTCCGCTTCGGCAACGGCAAAGACATCGCCGACTCGAAAGAGATCAATTTTAACCCCTCCAAAGAATATAAAAAACCTTATTCCAAAACCGGCGAATACCGCGGCCGCACCACTCCTGTCGACCAGTTTCTCCCCAACCCCCTCGGGCTGCACGATATGAGCGGTAACGTATACGAATGGTGTTGGGACTGGTTCGGAAATTACCCGTCTTCTCCTCAAAACAACCCGACGGGCCCTGACAGCGGCTCCCGCCGGGTGCGCCGGGGCGGGTCGTGGGTCAGCTACCCGGTCGGCGTGCGTTGCGCCTATCGCAGCTACTATGCCCCGGTCGACGGGAGCGACTACCTGGGCTTCCGTCTTGCCAGGACCGTTACTGAATAGCCTTTCCCGCCTGCTGGAGCGTTAGCGGAAGCAGGTTACCTTTTTACAAGTCCGTCAGGTTGGCTGTATCGGCGGGATGCCGGTGCAGGCGCCGCCCTTTCCGGAAACGACCGTTTCCGGAAGGAAAATTTTTTTAAAAAATATATATGCGATTGGGTAACGCCTGTAAAAATGGCGGCATGAAGCCATATATAGGCAAAAAAGCGGCAAGTATAAGCAACAGCCGCATATATATGCAATCCGTATACAACTCCTATGCAGATCAAGATATTCACTTTGGCTTTTGACGAAGAAACAGAGGGATTTCCGGATGAGATCATTTCGGAGTTTTGCCTCAATAAAAAGGTGCTGCGGATGGAGACGGAGTTTTTTCGCAGGGAAGGTAAGCCCTACTGGTCGGTAGCGGTGCATTATGAACTGGTGCTGGCGGATACCGACAAGCTCCGGGATCTGGATGACGGGCAAAAACTGCTGTTCCAGCGTCTCAAAGAATGGCGAAAGGAAACTGGCGCAAAAGAGGGCATTCCGGTTTATCTGATTGCCACGAATGCACAATTTATCCAGATGATCCGGCTGAAATGCCGGACGCTCGACAGCTTCAAAAGTATCAAGGGTTTCGGCAAACAACGTACGCAGAAATACGGCAAGCGGATCAATGAGTTGATCAAGGGGTTTTATGAGCTTAAAAAAGAGACTGAAGAGATTACGGACGGGGATACCTCACCGGTTGAGGATATGCCTTTCTGAGGACGGGTCGGCTGGAAAACCTCCCCCTGCGCTTACCGAAAAATTTGGGAGCTCTGAACGTGAAGCAGATGGAAGCATAATATAAATTTTATGGCAAAAGCAAGCGAATACCCGTTGTACGAACACTGGTACAAAACCCTGAACTGGATACTGGACCGCTGCGACGGCATGCCCAAACATACACGGTTCACTGTCAGCGGCCGCATCGCGCAATTGAGCGTCGAAGTCGCAGAATGGATCACGGATGCCATTTATACGCGTGACCGGCAGCCGATCCTGTCGGCGGTCAACAAAAACCTGGAGAAATTGCGATTATATTTTCGCCTGTGCAAGGACCGCCATTATATCAGCATCCATCAGTATGAATTCATCAGCAAGGAAATTAACCAGGCCGGCGTGATGTGCGGCGGATGGATGAAAAACACCAAAAACCATGCGCAGGATTAATGGGCTTTTCGACGGATTTACTTCATTCCAAAACCTTTTGGTTGCTTATAAAAAAGCGCACAAGGGTACACGCAGAACGGAAGAATCGTCGGCTTTTTTCTTTAATCTGGAAAAGGAGCTCCTGCAAATACAGAAAGAACTTTTAAAGCTTACCTATCAACCCCGGGCTTACCGGTATTTTAAAATTCACGACCCCAAAGAGCGTATCATTTCGGTTGCCCCGTTCCGCGACCGGGTGGTGCATCATGCTTTGGTCAATGTGCTGGAACCCATTTACGAACGGTGTTTTATCCACGACAGTTATGCTACCCGGAAGGGAAAAGGTGCGCACATGGCTGTGGCCACGGCGCAGCGCTACCTGGGTAAGGACAGGTGGTTTTTTAAAACGGATGTCGACAAGTATTTCGACAGCATTCGGCATGATGTATTGATGGGTCTGATCGAAAGGAAAATCAAGGACGCCCGATTATTGGATATCACCGCCCGGATTATCGGCAATGGCGGCGAGAACGGCACAGGGTTACCCATCGGCAACCTGACCAGCCAGTTTTTTGCCAACGTATACCTCAACGGGTTTGACCATTTTGTCAAGGAAGAGCTCAAGGTCCGCCGCTATGTCCGGTACATGGACGATTTCGTACTGTTTTCGACGGAAAAAACGGACCTGAAATGCCTGCGTAACCAGGTTGAAAATTATTTACGGGATCGGTTGGCACTCCGATTAAAAGAAAATGCAACATTTATCAATTCGGCAGCAAACGGACTCACTTTCCTGGGCAGGAGGATTTTCCCCGACACGATCCGTATCGCACGACCCAACCTCCGGCGAATGACCAGGCGAATGGAAAACACAGAAGTCAGATTCAAGGAAGGATTGATTTCAGAAGAACGTTTTTTACAAGGCATGAACAGTTACTGGGCTGCGCTGCAATACGGCGGGAATTTGAAATTGAGGCGGGGATTGGGTTTTTAACTCAAGTCAGAGACTTGAGGGTAGCCGCGTCGCGTCGGAGACGCTCGCGGACAAAGGGGTAAACAGCAGGAGCGGCTCCAACCGGGTGAACCGGGGCGGGTCATGGAACAACAACCCGGTCAACGTGCGTTGCGCCTATCGCAACAACAATACCCCGGACAACAGGAACAACAACCTGGGCTTCCGTCTTGCCAATACAGTCGATTCCGGGATAGCGGCGTTCAAGGATGCCGATAGCGTGAAAGAACTGTCCCGTTGTTTATCCTGCACGGCTATATTTTTGAGTCGTCGAAAAAATTAAGGTTGCACCTGTCTGGTAGGTACGCTGAACGGCAGGCGCAATTCAAACAGGGAATTTGAGGGAAGGTTTTTGGAGGTTACTCAAGTTGGAGACTTGGGGGTGGCCGCGTCGCGTCGGAGACGCTCGCGAACGAAGGGGGCCGCAGAGCGGGATGCGGGTCCGTTCAAAAAGTGATTTGCACGCAAAGGCGCTAAGACGCAAAGCTTTGATTTTCATCACGCTGCGCGCGCTTAAAATCGGGGTGACACAAAATGCTGAACAGGATTTGGGGGTAGCCGCATTGTGTCGGAGACGCTCGCGAACAAAGGGTAGACGGCGGGAGCGGGTCTAACCGGTAGGTGCGGTGAACGAGCACCGGTGATTTTAGACCGGGAGGTTCAATTTGGCGATGTTCTTTCGCATCAGATCCAGGGCCATTTTTTTACGCTCGTCAGCGGATCGGCCTTCGCGCAGCTGCAGCTCTTCGCGGGTGCGCACCACCCATTCCTTGTACAAATCCGCGTAGTGGACCAGGAAATCGAAAACAAAAGTGCGGACTTCGATCTCTTCCTGGAAAGGGGCGGTACCGGCCAGGTATTCCCGAGCAATATTTGTACCCAACAAGGATAAAACTCCGGCATCCTCTTCCACTTTCAGAAGGGTTTTTTTCAACATTTCCGGCGCTCCGAACCGGGAAAGGAAAACCCGCAGCAATCCCTCGAATTCCAGTTTGAACTCCGCCGGTTCGGTGCCGAGCCAGGTTTCGAGTACGGTTTTTCCCTTGGGTGAAATGGCATATACCGTGCTCTGCCGCTTGCCGGTCTTTCGTTTGGTGGTGTGTACACAATCCAGTTTTTTCAGGCGTTTCAACTCGGCGTACAGGCCACTTTCGGCTCGCGGCCAAAAATAATGGAAGTTGCGCTTCATTTCCTGGATCAGGTCATATGCCGACCAGGAGCGCAAGGCCAACTGGCCGAGGATGGCATATGAAGTAGCCGAAAATTGTTCCATAAAAATTTTTTGCAAATTACTCCAAAATGGAGTATATTTGCAATACTCTATTTTGGAGTATTGCAAATTGCCTGAAAAATGAAAACGATTGAACAGAACGGATTGCGGCTGGCCTATGATGAGAAGGGCGCCGGCCCCGCCCTGGTACTGGTACACGGAACGGGGTTCACTTCGCGGGCCTGGTTCAGGGTCACGGACGGACTTGCCGGCCAATTCAGGGTGATCACTTACGACCGGAGGGGATACGGCGGATCCCGGGGAGCGGCCGCCGGGACCAAAACCTACAACCAGACCCAGGCCTCGGACCTGCTGCTTTTACTGGAAAAACTGGACCTGCGCGAGGTCACCCTGCTCGGATGGAGCGCCGGGGCCCTGCACTGTTATCACGCCGTTTTGCAGGATCCTTCCCGCATCAGGCAGCTGGTTTGTTACGAGCCGCCCCTGCATGCCGCCAAAAATATCGACGGCCATCTGTTCCGCCATTTTATGAAAATGAACCTGCAAAAGGCATTCGGCAACCGGAAAGGCGCGGTCTCTACCTTTGTCCGGATGGTCACCCTGCTCCAAGGCGGGGGGAGCAGCCTCGACCGGTTCAGGGCAGACTGCGAAAAGGTACTTTCACCGGACTATAAACTGACCTTGGATGAGATCGCAGCGGGCACCGGCGAGGAGCTGAAACCGGAGATGCTGAAGCATATCAAAGTACCCGTCACCTTTCTCAGCGGAGATCGATCGGTCGGTTTTTTTCAAAAGGCCACCCGGCGACAACTGGACATTTTTGGTGGACAAGACCATATTCTGGCGGGTTGCGGTCATTTTGCCCATCTGGAAAATCCGGATCAGTTCGTGGATACACTCGCAAAAGCGGTGAAAAATACCTTTCTGACGACTGCCGGCTGATCACAGGTGTTGAGTAGGTTCATTCGTAACTTCCGGATCCGTTCAGCATTTGAGGGCGGGGTTAAAGTTTTAACTCAAGTCAGAGACTTGGGGGTAGCCGCATCGCGTCGGAGACGCTCGCGAACAGGAGCTGTTGATTTGCCGCCTTCGCCAAGGCTTCGGCCGCCGGAGGTTGATCTGTTGATTTGAGGGTTGTCGTTTTCAACTCCTCGCATCCTCGATTCCTCAGTTCCTCAAATCCCCTGTTCGGATTTGTTTTCGCAACAACAACACCCCGGACAACGGGTCCGTTCAACATTTGAGGGCGGGGTTAAAGTTTTAACTCAAGTCGGAGACTTGGGGGTGGCCGCATCGCGTCGGAGCCGCTCGCGAACAGGAGCTGTTGATGTGTTGATTTGCCGCCTTCGCCAAGGCTTCGGCCGCCGGAGGTTGATCTGTTGATCTGAGGGTTGTCGTTTTCAACTCCTCGCATCCTCGATTCCTCAGTTCCTCAAATCCCTGTTGCGGGCCAAGACCAACACCGCCTCCGCAGAAACAATAGTGGGCGGAGACTGATCACGGCTTGCGTTCCTTCCGCACCGGCGCCTTGATGGGCGAAATCCCCAGCGCCTTGATCATGTCGTTGAGCTTGCCGAGTTCTTCCACCCATACTTTTTCGAGGTCGTCGATTTCCTTGTCGACGGCGACGCTGATCTGTTCGCGCACTTCCAGGGCCTGATCGGTAGGCGGGAAATCGCCGCGTTGCTGGTCAGCCATCAGGAAGGCGAGCCGGTTGTTGAGCCGGATGCCGTAGTTGATCGCGTCCTGAACGCTCTGGTTGTTGGTCTGGTGGATGTTGTTCTCGATGACGCCCATGTCCTTGTCCAGGCCGGCCATCAGTTTTTTGACCTCGGCGTATTGCTCTTCCGGACCGAGTTTTCCCTTGATATAGTCGAGGTCCTTCCTGACGGCGCGGATGTCGAGAATGGCCTGGTGGGCCTCGCTGACCTTATCGCGCACCTTGATCAGAAAATCGAATTGCCGCTGGTAATCTTCCGGCGTATTCGGCAGGCGCGGGTCTTTGACGATCTCGAATTCCTGCTCCATCGATTCGCCGTTGACGGTCAGGCGGGCCTTGTATTTGCCCGGAGGCGCCTTGGGTCCGCGGTTGGGCGACGAATAGAGCACCATGCCCGGAAATTCGGTGAAGCCCGGGTAGCGCATATCCCAAACGAACCGGTTGCCGCCTTTTTTGACGTCCAGTTTCTGACGGCGTTCCTTGGTATTGGTGCTATAGGTCTGGATCACATCGCCGTCCGGTTCCAGGATCTCCAGCTTGACCTTGGCGCTGTCGCTGAAGTTGTTGACAAAATAGTGAAAGAGTACGCCGTTGGGGTGGTTCTCCCCTTCCAGCAGCGAACTCCCCGAGCGGAATCCGCCGCCCTGTTCCATCCGGATGGCCGGTTTGGAATGGTAGAGGTAAAATTCGCGGGCGGCGACCTCCTTGCGCAGTTCGCGCAGCGGCGTGAGGTCGTCGATCATCCAGAAGCTGCGGCCGTGGGTTGCGGCGATCAGGGCGTTGTCCCGGATGTGGAGATCGCGGATGGAAACGATGGGCAGGTTGAGTTGCAGGCGCTGCCAGTTCTCCCCATCGTCGAAGGAGACGTACATGCCCCATTCCGTACCCGCGTACAGCAGACCGGGGGTCACCGGATCGGCCCGGATGGCGCGCGCGTAGTGGTTGGGATTGATCCCGTTGGTGATCAACTTCCAGGTTTTGCCGTAGTCGGTGGTTTTATACAGATAGGGGGTATAATCCCCGAACTTGTAGGAAGTGGCCGCCAGGTATGCGCCGCCTTTGATGGTGGGGTGCACGTCGATGCAGTTCATCATGTTCCATTTCGGCGACTTGGGCGGTGTCACGTCCGTCCAGGTGCGGCCGCCGTCGCGCGTGATGTGCAGGAGCCCGTCGTCGGAACCGGCCCAGATCACGCCATCTTCATACGGCGATTCGGCCACGGCAAAGATGGTGGCATAGTATTCCACCCCGGTATTGTCCTGCGTGATCGCCCCGCCGGAAGATTTGATGGTTTCGGGGTCGTTGCGGGTCAGGTCGGGGCTGATGACTTCCCAGCTCTGGCCTTCGTTGGTAGTTACGTGCAGGAAGTTGGAAGCGGCGTACAATTTTTTCGGGTCGTTGGGGCTGAAGAAAACGGGGAAATTCCAGTTGAAGCGGTATTTCATCACCTCGGCCCCGGAGCCCGCGGGGTTGTCGGGCCAGACATTGGTGGAACGTTCCTGGCCGGTGGTATGGTCCACCCGGCTCATATATCCTTTGTAGGTGCCCGCGTAGACGATATCGGGATTGAGCGGGTCGGGCGCCAGGTGCGCGCTTTCACCGCCGGCGCTGGGTTCCCAGTCGCGTTCGGTGATCCGGTTGTCCTGGCTGCGGTGGAGGATGCGCACGGTGCTGTTGTCCTGCTGGGCGCCGAGTATGCGATAGGGGAAATGATTGTCGGTGGTGACCCGGTAAAACTGGGCGGTGGGTTGGTTGTGGTAGGTGGTCCAGTTTTCGCCGGCGTCGTAGCTGACCTGTGCACCGCCGTCATCGGCGATGATCATGCGCTGGTTGTCGGCCGGGTCGATCCAGAGGTCGTGGTGGTCGCCGTGGGGTGTGGAGATGGATTCGTAGGTCTTTCCGCCGTCTTTTGACCGCCAGAAGCCGACATTGCAGACGTAGAGCCGGTCCTCGTCCTGGGTGTCGGCATAGATGCGGGAATAGTACCAGGCGCGCTGGCGGAGTTCGTTGAAGGAGCTGGTTTTGGTCCAGGTTTTGCCCGCGTTGTCGGAGCGGAAGACGCCGCCGTCCTTGGCTTCGATGATGGCCCAGACCCGGTCGGAATTCACAGGAGATACGGCTACGCCGATGATGCCGAGGGTCCCTTTTGGCAGGCCTTCATTGGCGGTGAGTTTGGTCCAGGTATCCCCGCTGTCGAGGCTTTTCCAGAGGTGGGTGCCGGGGCCGCCGCTGTCGAGGCGGTAGCCGTTGCGTTTGACTTCCCAGGTGCTGGCGTACAGGATGCGGGGGTTGTTGGGATCGAAGACCAGGTCGACGGCTCCGGCCTTGTCGCTTTCATAGAGGATGCGTTCCCAGGTGTTGCCGCCGTCTTTGGAGCGGTACACGCCGCGCACGTCGTTGGGTTTCCACAGGTTGCCCATGGCGGCCACGTACACCAGATCCGGGTTTTGCGGATGGACGCGTATCCGGCCGATATGTTCGGAGCCCCGGAGCCCGATATATTTCCAGGTGGTTCCCGCGTCGGTGGATCGCCATAGCCCCCAGCCGGAGGAGACGTCGCCGCGGATGGTTTCTTCGCCTTCACCCACGTAGATCACATTCGGGTCGCTTGGCGCCACTGCAACCGCCCCGATGGAGCCGCCGAAGAAGCCGTCGGAAATGCAGGTCCAGGTATTGCCGCCGTCCTTACTGCGCCATGCGCCGCCGCCCGCCGAACCCATGTAATAGAGGTTAGGCTTGCCGGGTACACCGGTGACCGTACAGGAGCGCCCGCCGCGAAAGGGACCTACGAGGCGCCATTGGAGGCCGTTGAAGAGCGTGGAGTCGAAGGTGAGAGATTGAGGGGTGGGAGGATGTGAGAGCGTGAGAGAGGGTGACAGCGTGATAGCGGGTTTCCTTGAAACTTCCGCGGATAAAAGCGTGTGCATGCTCCCTTTCACCCGCTCACCCGTTCTCACATGCTCTGTTGGGATAAAGTCCAATCCGGAGTTAACAGGTTGGGAGGTCGCAAAAACCGGAAGCATTCCCAAAAGCAGGAACAAGTGGAGGAGGTGGTGTTTTTTCATACTATGGTGGTTGACCATTCGGGAGATTTCTGGCGGTTACAAGTTTAAAACTTATTTTTGAAACTGGAGGTAAAACCGATGTGGATCTTGGTATACTGATCAATAAAAGCTGCAGGAATTCAAACGTTAAAGCTGAGGTAAGGCCCGGGTTCTGATACAAGTCGAAGACTTGAGGGTGGCCGCGTCGCGTCGGAGACGCTCGCGAGCAAAAGGGTATACGCGGCTGGTATTGGCAGAACCCGCAGGGTTTAATCTCCATAGCCGCCGGTTCAAACGGTGGCTATGGAAATGCGAAAACAGCGACCCTGAAGGGGTCAAATATGGACATCAACGATCTGCCCGGCCTGGAGACGATCGGTATTTTATTCAACCCCTTCAGGGTTTTATCCGGGCATGGCCGATACCGCCGGCTTCGCCGCCGGTTAATCGGGTTGAAGCCTTGTCAGGCTTCCGGATCCGGATGACCGTATAGCTGGTAAAGGGAGGGGTGGCTGCATCGCGTCGGAGCCGCTCGCGAACAGGTAAGGCCCGGGTTTTGAGACAAGTCAGAGACTTGAGGGTAGCCGCATCGCGTCGGAGACGCTCGCGGACAATAGGTTAAACAGTAGTAAAGAAATTGCTTCCTTGATTTGAAGGTTGTCGTCTTCAAATCGAGGTCGTTCAAAAAAGTGATTCGCACGCAAAGACGCAAAGACGCAAAACTTTGATTCTCAACACGCTGCGCGTTCTAAAAATCGGGTTGACACAGCATCCTGAACGATCTCGGTTGTCGTTTTCAATTCCTCGAATCCTCGAATCCTCAGTTCCTCAACCTTTTAACCACCTCCTCCACGCTCAACGTCACCTGCTCCCCGCTCGCCATATCCTTCAGCGCGAGTTTGCCGGTTTGCATTTCGTCATCGCCGACCAGGATGACGAAGGGTACCTGCCGGTCGTTGGCGTATTTCATCTGCTTTTTGAGCTTGCCGGGCTCGGGATAGATATCGGCGTTGATGCCGGCGGTGCGGAGTTGGGTGAGGCAGCGGAAGGCGTAGCGGTGGGCCGCTTCGTCGAAAGCCATGAAGAGGACCTTTAGGCCGGCGGGGTTATCGGCGGGGAAGAGGTTGAGTTCTTCCATGACGTCGTAGATGCGTTCGGCGCCAAAGGAGACACCCACGCCCGATACATTGGGCAGGCCGAAGATGCCGGTGAGGTCGTCGTAGCGGCCGCCGCCGCCGATGCTGCCCATTTGAACACCGAGGGCCTGCACTTCGAAGATGCACCCGGTGTAGTAGCTCAGGCCGCGCGCCAGGGTGACGTCGAAGGCGAGTTCGTTATTGATCCGCAGTCCGGACAGGTAGTCGAACACGGTTTCGAGTTCCGTGACGCCCTTGAGGCCGGTTTCGCTGGCGGCGAGTTCCGATTTCAGGGCTTCCAGGCTGGTATTTTTCAGGATGGTCTCGATGCGGTCAACCGCTGTTTCGGGAATGCCGCGTTCCATCATTTCCTTGCGGACCCCGTCGGCGCCGATCTTGTCGAGTTTGTCGATGGCCACGGTCATGTCCGTCAGTTTGTCGGGGATGCCGGCCGCTTCGGCGATGCCGTTGAGAATCTTGCGGTTGTTGATCTTGATCCGGACCGGGATATTCAGGCAGGTGAACACCTCGTCGTAGATCTGCGCCAGTTCGGCTTCGTACACCAGCGAGTCGGAACCCACCACATCCACGTCGCACTGGTAAAACTCCTGGTAGCGGCCGCGCTGGGGCCGGTCGGCGCGCCAGACGGGCTGGATCTGGTACCGCTTGAAAGGGAAGGACAACTCATTCTGCCGCATCACCACAAAACGCGCAAAGGGCACGGTCAGGTCGTAGCGCAGGCCGCGCCGGGCGATGGAAGCCGTGAGTTTATTGGAATCCCGGTTTTCGAGGGCGGCCTCGTCGGCTTTGGCCAGGTAGTCGCCGTTATTCAGGACTTTGAACAGCAAACGGTCCCCTTCGTCGCCGTATTTGCCGGTGAGGGTCTCCAGGTTTTCCATAGCCGGGGTTTCGATGGGCTGAAACCCGTATTTGGTGAATACGCTCCGAATGGTGTCGAAGATATAGTTTCGTTTGATCGCCTGATCGGGCGTAAAATCCCTGGTGCCTTTTGGTATGCCTGGTTTCATTGTGGACGGTTTACGGTTCCCGACTTCGCCAAGGCTTCGTCGGACGGTGGACGGTGGACGGGGTGCGACTTCGCCGGGGCTTCGTCGCATGGGGCACGACTTCGCTGAGGCTTCGTCGCACGGGGCACGACTTCGCTGAGGCTTCGTCGCACGGGGCACGACTTCGCTGAGGCTTC
>CALMYQ010000093.1 GCA_937873655.1 uncultured Lewinella sp.
AATGCGTACCGGGTTAATGCCTGATTTTAGTCCGTGATGACGCTAATCAATTACGAAAAATTTTAGTCGAAACCAATCCCAAATGCCCTGCCATTCCTTGATTACCCAGAAGCAGGCGCCGATCAGGGAAAAGATCAGGATCACTTTCACGTTTCGCGAAGCCGTGTTGAGTTTTTCGCGGCGGCTTTTGTAGTTGCGCATGCGGTTCTGGTATCGCATATCAGTTTTTATGTCTTTCCCAATAATTCTGGTCTTCGATCTCCTCCAGGATGACCAGGTAGTTCTGGTACCGCAACTCGCTGATCTCTCCGTTTTCTATGGCCTCTTTAACGGCGCAACCCGGTTCGTTGCGGTGCAGGCAGGCGCCGCCGAACCGGCAATCCTCCGACCGTTCAAAGAATTCCCGGAAGTTGTGGGCTACGTCCATCGGCTCCAGGTTGTTGAAGGAAAGCGTTTTGATGCCCGGCGTGTCGATGATGGCGCCGCCGAAGTTGAGCTCGTACATTTCGGCGAAGGTAGTGGTATGTTGTCCTTTGCCTGAGTAATCCGAGATTTCGCCGGTGCGGAGGTCGAGTTGCGGCTGGATGGTGTTGATCAGCGTGGATTTCCCCACGCCCGATTGCCCGCCGATCAGGGTGACCTTTCCGGCCAGCAATTCGCGCAGCTCGTCCAGCCCGGTGCCGTCGACGGCAGAGGTCAGCATCGTTTTGTAGCCGATCCGCTCATACATGAATTTCAGGCCTTCGTATAGTTCCATGTCCTCTTCTTCGTAGAGGTCCGACTTGTTCATGATGAGGACGGTCGGGATCTCGTACGGTTCGGTCATCAGCAAAAAACGGTCGATGAAGCCGACTTTGAGGTTGGGGTTGGTGATGGTCACAAGCACGATAGCCTGGTCGATATTGCTGGCCAGCAGGTGGAGTTCGTGTTTTTTTCGGGGGCTTTGGCGAACCACGTAGTTTTTTCGGGGTAGAATATTCCGGATGGCTCCCGTGCGCTCTTCGCCCGGTTCGATAGTCAGCTCCACCTGATCGCCAACGGCAATGGGATTGGTCAGTTTTTCGACTTCCAGCCGGATCTTGCCCACAATCCTGCAGGGTAGAATCTCACCTGATTCCAGGCGGATCTGGTACCAGCTTCCGGTTGATTTAATAACGGTTCCTTGCAGCATTTGCGCTTTTAAGTATTGGTCAAAAATTAGCTTCCCACTCCCCTTCTCCCACTCTGCTCATTGTGTCAGGTCGGGAAATAAATCTTTGACGATGCTAATCGATTGCCGGGCGGCAAGATAGCGACTTCGCTTCAATTGATTAATGAGAAAGCGTAAGCCGGATGATCTGCCCCCGATCCAGATAAACTAATCGGTTTTGGGTTATCCGCAACGAATGCGGATTGTCAGTGATAACAAACCGGGCGAAAGGAGGAGTTCCCAGATTGGCTTCGTCGAGGTAAATTTTCCATACATTATCCTGATAAACCAGCAGTTTTTTTTCCAGGATCGAAGCGATAAAGGCGTTTTTGACCGGTAAAATGCTTTCGAGCCGGCCGCGCCGGTCGAAAACGAGGATGCCTTGATCCGGCTGGTTCAACCACAGGAGATTACCCTGAACCAACAATTGATCGGGGTGAACGGCAAACCGGGTCAGTTGGCGCAGGTCGTCGCTTTCGGCCGTGATGTTTCCTTCCGGGTTGATCTTCTTCAATTTGCCGTCGGCCTCATCGAATACCCAGATCAGGTTGTCGTCGGCCAGTGCGATATGTTCTACCTGACCCAGGCCGGTAGCAGACAGGGCCAGTCGGGTTCGTTCATTCAGGGTCCGATCGAGCAGGATGATGGTTTGCTGATCGGCGTAGAACAGGAGAAGAGTAAAAGGGTTGGAGGCGTCGATATGTTCCAGTTGACCGAGCGTATTGTTGTTGTACCGGAACAACTCCCGGCCGTCAACATCAAATTTGATCAATTCCTGGTTTTGGGATACGGCGTAGATATTGCCTAACCGGTCGGTAGAAAACGAGGTAAATGTGCCTTTGATGGTATCGGCAACCGGTGCATTTTCCTGAGCCTGCAGGTTTGTTGCACCCGACAGGAGCCAGATTCCGAAAAGAATAACCTTAATGCTGTCCAAAGATCTGCCCGTTCTCATTTTCAAAAAAAGCCAGCTGAAGATCGTGACCGTCAAAAACGGCGAAGGAGTTGAAGTTCATCCACTCGCCCAAATTAATATAACGGCTTTTGCCGTCTTTTAGCGTATAGTCGATGGGCAGGTGCCGGTGGCCGAATACGAAGTAATCGACCTGATGGGTATCGAGTTTGCGGTTGGCGTATTGTATCAACCATTCCTTTTCCGGGCCGAGGAAACGGACATCATCCCGCCCGGCCGCCCGGCTTTTTCCCGACCAGAATTGGGCCAGGCGAAAGGCAAAATTAGGATGGAGCCGGGCAAAAGCCCATTGGCAGACCGGGTTGGCAAAAACCTTTTTGATGAATTTGTAGCCGAAATCGCCTGGACCCAGGCCGTCGCCATGACCGATGAAAAAGGTTTTTCCGTGAATCTCCCGAATGATGGGTTGGCGGTAAGTGGGAATGCCGAGCTCGTCCTCAAAAAAACGAAATACCCACATATCGTGGTTGCCGGTGAAAAAGTAAATGGGAATGCCCGCATCCCGGATTTCGGCGAGTTTGCCCAGCAGGCGGATATGACCCCTCGGAACCACGCTAGGATATTCGAACCAGAAATCGAAAACGTCACCGACAAGGTAAATGGCTTCCGCATCCTGTGCCGCCTGCCCCAGCCAGCGCACGATCAGGGCTTCGCGGTCCTTGCTGGTCTGCCGCGCGTCAATACCCAGGTGAAAATCGGAAGCAAAGTAGGTTTTGGTCTCTTTTTTCATGTTTGGTTTCAGCCTGCCTGTTCCTGTGACCGGGCTGGAGGAAATCCGGTTTAATCGGCAGGGTAATTAAACTTTTTGCATTACGGCGCCGCAATTGCTGCAGGTCCGGAGAGCCTCGGAGTCCATGAAATTGCGGATGACAACCGGCAGCTGGTTGACGATATCCGTCATTTCAAAGCTGGCTTCATGGAGTTTGTTGTGGCAATTTTCGCAAAACCACATCAGCTTGTCCTCTTCCCCGGGCTTTCGGTACCGTTCGATCACCAGGCCGACCGTATTGGCGAGGCGCTGGGGAGAATGGGGAATTCTGGGCGGCAGCAGAAACATATCGCCTTCCCGGATCGGTATATCTTCGGGGGTACCGTCTTCATGGATGATTTTCAGGGTAATGTCCCCTTCCAGTTGGTAAAAAAGCTCTTCACCGTCTTCCCAGTGGTAGTCCTTGCGTCCGTTGGGGCCGCCGACCACCATCACGATATAGTCGTCATTGCCTTTATAAACCTGCTGGTTGCCGACAGGCGGTTTAAGCAAATGGCGGTTTTCCTCTATCCATTTTTTCAGGTTGAACGGTTTTCCAGGTTTCATAATCAATTATTTTGCAACATCTTAAGGATTAACACGCCTAAGGTTCATTAAAAATATCAAAAGATAGTAATTTTCGGCTGAAAAGTAAAAAATTTCAACCGTTCGGGTATGGATTTAAATCTCAAAAATAAAAACGCCCTGGTTTGCGGCAGCAGCAAAGGAATCGGGAAAGCAGCTGCCATAGAGCTGGCCAGGCTCGGCGCCAATGTGACGTTGGTGGCGCGTACGGCAGCCATTCTTTCTGACATGGTCCAATCCCTGGATACCACCAAGGGCCAGCGGCATGATTTCCTGCAGGCCGATTTTACCCATAGCGCGGATTTGAAAAAAAAGATCAAGGGCTTAACGCTTCAAAAACCGATTCACATCCTGGTGAACAACACAGGCGGCCCTCCCGGCGGCCCTATCACGGAAGCCTTGACATCACAGTTCGAACAAGCATTTCACAACCACCTCATCTGCAGTCATTTGCTCACCCAATCGGTCCTGCCCGGCATGAAAAACGCCGGTTACGGCAGGATCATCAACATTATCTCCACCTCGGTTAAACAACCGATAGACGGCCTGGGGGTTTCGAATACCGTCCGGGCAGCCATGGCCAACTGGGCTAAAACCCTGGCAACGGAAGTCGGCCCTTTCGGCATCACGGTCAATAACGTCCTACCCGGGTTTACCAAAACGGACCGGTTGACGGAAATCATTCAGGCCCGTGCCGACAGGACCGGAGAACCCAAGGAGGCGATCATTGCCAGCATGGTCAGCGAAGTGCCGGCCGGCCGGTTTGCCGCTCCCGCAGAGGTCGGCGGCGTCATTGCCTTTCTTGCAGCGCCGGCGGCAGCATATATTTCGGGTACAAATATCGTAATTGACGGAGGGCGCACAAAAAGCCTGTGACCTGTTTTACGGGAATTCGTCAAAGCGTTTGCGAGGTTCATAAGTCCGGGCGAATGAAACATTCTCATTGCAGCCCGTAAAAAATAAAAAAACCGTCCTATGAAAATCAAATCAACCATCGTACTTGCATTCGTACTGTGCCTGCCCTTTCTGATCCGCGCGCAAAGACCGGCTTATTGCGATGATTTGCCCGTAGTGTATGAAAAAGGTGCATCAGCAAACGGCGCGCGGCCGAAGTTACCCGAATTTGCCACCCAACCGGTTATTGAATATAAGGTTCAGGTTGCGATCCTGAAATTTTCCCACCCGAAGGACCACACCTTTCATCCCAAGCTTGTAGCCCGTTATCGCCCGTGTGAGGAGGTTTGGGTAGTGGAATCCAGAGAAAGTTTCACCGACCGGAAAGACGCTGAGAAATTGCGGCAGGAATTGATCAAGGCAGGGTACAAAGGCGCCTACATTACCGATCTGCTGGGGTATTATTGACACAACCCCTTCAATAAAAGGCTGGTAATCTGTTCCCGGATCAAATCAAGGCCGGGTTTGCGCTCCGGTTTATACCAATCGTACAACCACCGGACGGAGGATAGGAGGGTGTAAAGCGCAACGGTGGGATCCGTAGGGGTTAAAACACCCGTTTGCATACCTGTCTCCAGTATCTTTTTGAAGCGGTTTTCGTAATTGCGCCGCAGTTGGATGAACGCCGACAGATCGGGGTCCTCCAAATGGCGCCACTCGTCGTTGAATGCCGTAACGGATGTGATGTCTTCCGTCGCAACCTGGATATGCAGTTCGATCAGGGCTTTAATTTTTTCCAGCGGACCGATATTTTGCCCGTCAATATCATCCATACCGGATAAAAAACGATTGGCATTGTCGAAACAGATATCCCGGAGTATCTCCTGTTTGCTGCCGATATGGTTGTACAGGCTGGAGGCTTTCAGGGATATTGCGTCGGCCAGGTCGCGCATGGAAGTGGCCTGGTAACCCTTGTCCCTGAAAGAACGGGCCGCAGCCTCCAGAATAATCTGTCTTTTACTTTTCCCGGCCATTTATCTTCGCGTTAAACATCAAAATCCACGGTTACCCGACTGGTTTTCGGGTGCGATTGGCAGGTCAGGATATACCCATCCTCCAGTTCGTCCTGCTCCAGCGCCCAATTGACATCCATATCGACCGAGCCTTCGATCAGTTTTGCCCGGCACGTACTGCAGACCCCGCCTTTGCAGGAAAACGGTAGGTCCGCGCCGGCCTTCAGGGCAGCCTCCAGTATGCTTTCTCCCCTGCTGTTGAGCGGAAAATCGGTGGTTGCCCCATCCAGGCGTATGGTAATGATGGACTCAATATCCGGGCTGTTTTCAACCTTTGCAGGTTTCGGGGGCAACTTGCCGCCTGTTGTGAACAACTCATGGTGGATCTTTCTGAGCGGGACGCCCAAGTCCGGCAAAACGCCTTTCAGATCCTGGATCATTTCAAAGGGGCCGCAAAGAAAGACATCTTCCACGTCGGCCGGGTCGACCAATACCGTCATGAACCTGCGGCAGCGATCTGCATCGATCCGGCCGGAAAACAGTTCGCTGCCCGTATGCTCCTGGCTGAGCACATAGTGCACGCTGAACCGCTCGAGGTGTTGGTTCTTCAAACCTTCGATCTCTTCCCGGAAGATGATATTTTCCGTATTCCGGTTGCCGTAGAAAAGGATGAATTTGCTGTTGGCCTCGCCGGTCAGGACACTTTTCAGGATGGACATCACCGGCGTAATGCCGCTGCCGGCCGCAAAAGCGAGGTAGAGGCCCGATTTTGCCGGATCGACCACGTGTACGAAATGTCCCATCGGCGGCATGACCTCAAGCGTATCTCCGATCTTCAGTTCATCATGGACAAAAGTCGTGAAACTGCCCGATGCTATCCTTTTGACGGCAACCCGCCACTCGTTTTCGTAAGGACTGCTGCAAATGGAATAGGATCTGCGGACCTCTTTACCTTCTTCGAAGATCCGAAAAGTGAGGTATTGACCGGGGGTAAATGAAAAGGCATCCTTCAGTTCCGCAGGCACTTCCAGCGAGACTGAGACGCAATCTCCGGTTTCTTTTCGGATATCTTTGACCCTGAGCGGGTAAAATCGGCTCATTTTATTCTTATCTGTTCAAAGCACCAATTGGGTTTTAATAACACCGGTTGGTTGCAAATTGCAAAAGTACGAATGACTGTTCGTAAGAAAAAGTTTATTTCACCTCATTCGCCGCGCTGATCATCCTGTTTCGGAAATGCAGGGTTTGCATCATTCTTTCGACCTCGGCTTCCCACCGTTGCCAAAGGGGTGATTGGACCGGCCAGTTTTTGCGCAATTCTTCCATCAATCCGGGATCTGATCTGTACCCGGCAACCTCCAGGATTCGCCGGTAATGCCAACTGCTCCAGTTGTAGACCTTTGTGGTCGCAAGGTGTTCCTGGAATTGCCGAATGAGGCGAAGGGTCAGGTTCTTGTCCCAGGTATGCTCAGCCAGGCACAAAACCCAGGTGAGCGGGTGCCCTTCGGCCAGCAACTGTTCCTGCCGGAGCAATTCCATTGTTTTACGGTTGAACGCCTCCGCGGTCAGCAGTTTGGCCAGCTTTTTTCCGGATTCCCCGGACCAGATGTCTTCGGACCGGATATCAATAAAAGATTCGGCCCAGGTTGAATGGCGAAAGCGGACAGCGGCTGTTGCAAAGCCGGACAGGAAGGCGTCGCTGTTTTTGGCCTGCACAAACCCGGCCAGGATCTGCCGGGCATTCAGCTGGAAATAAGTTTCCCATTTGTCCGGGGGAATATTAGCCAGGAGCTGGCGCAACCAGGACACTTTCAGGCCTTCGCCTTTAGACCCCGGCGTCGGCAGGATCCCGAAATCGGCCGAATCCGCCGGAGTTTCGGCCGGCAAGCGGATTTCGATCCTGCTTTTGTTCAGGGTGATGCAACCGGAAGCCCAGTCAAATAACTGCGTGGAAACGCGGGAACCCGGAATCAGCGACAATACGGCCGTTGCGGCTTGCCGGACCTCTTTGCGCCGGTCTTGTGCACATTCCGCCAGAAAGGGTTCGTCGTCAGGGCCGGCGCTTTCGGCCAGCGCCCCCAGATAGGCGGCCCGGTCGGCAGGCGGGTCTGCAGACCAGGTCGATTGCATCAACGCCAGCGCGCCGGCCGGGTCAACCTGCCGGGTATTCAGCAGGATTGCAATCCGTTCTTTTTTTCCGGCGTCAGGCCAGCGTTGCGGATCAGGCTCATCCGTCAATGCCGCCCACTCGGGATTCCGGGCCGACAGCCAGCGCCCCTTCGAACCGACAACCTGCCTGATCCGGGGCCAAAGCTCCGGATCACGGATGCATTGATCAAAAAGTCCCGGCAATTGCTCATCCGGCAGGATCATTTTCCGGGAGGCGAGTACGGTAATGAACTCTTCCAGGGCCAGCGGGTATTTCCCGGAGATGATATCCGAGAGATGCCTTGCCGATTTCGGTGTGCAGGGGCGTTCACCGGCATCTGTTCTGACCGGCTCCGGAAGGCGCCCTTCGAACGGCAAAATACCCGTCCGGACCCGCACCGGCAGGCGGATAACGGCAGCGGCGTTGAGCAGAATTTCACCCAGGTCGGTATCCATATCCAGGTTCAGACCAGCGAGTTTCCGGGCCAGCGCCTGACCCGGAACGGCGCGGTCGGCGCCCAGTAAACCCAAACTTGCCAAATCCCGCCAGAGGGTTGTCATGCTTGTTTGGTTTTTATCGCCAAATATCATAAAATATAAGTAAAAGAAGACCTTGCCGTTAGTGTTGGCCGGAAATTAATTAACACATCAATGTTTGGCCTTAAGAAAAGATTTTCTACCTTTACACGCTGTTAGAACGTTAAGGCAAGTCCGCTTTTGATTCCCGTGATCTTACAAAATCAACTACTATGGGAAAAGACAAAAAAAAACTTGAGGATCTGAAAAAAGACCTTAAGACCTTGCAAAAAAAGGACATGAAAAAAATTGTCGGTGGAAAAAACGACAAGAAAAAGAACAAGTTTAACAACGGCCTAGGAGGCATTGTGCCGCAGTGATCCCAAAAGCAAAAATTCCATAACAAAAGGACTACGCCTTTACCTGCGCGTGGTCTTTTTTGTTATCCGCTTTTGCGTCAAAAAATCAACGCTGTATGCACGTCGCTACGCCCTTGCGTCAAAACGATATCGGGCAATGGGAGTTAAAACTACTTCAACAAACGGAGCCTTTGCAAAGGCTCCTGATCATTGACCGGCTCGCTGCCTATTTTGCCTATACTAACCTGCAAAGAGCCGAAGAACTCCTTGAAGAACAGCAAGCTATACTGGATAAACACGACTATCCGGACTACCGGCTCAACCTCTTTTTGCACAAAGCAACCGTAGAAAATCAGCGCTACCGGTACCAGGAGGCGAATTTGCTCTTTTCCGAAGCGATCAAATTGCTGGAAGAACGCGGCGACGTCAAACAGCAGGCCGAAACCTATATCGATACCGCCGGACCGCTGATGAACCTTGAGCGGTTGGAAGACTGCGCTTCGGTCCTTGAAAAAGCCAGCCGCCTGTTGCGCACCTTTCCCGATCGTGGCCTGGCAGCCCGGATCATTTGCCGGGAAGGGTTTATCAGTCTGCACGTCGGCAATTACTCCCAGGCAATTGAGCAGTTTCTGGAGGCCGAAAAACAAATCGCAGGCCTCGACCGGCCGCTTGAGATCAAGGATTTTTACTTCCTTATCCTGGTGCACAGCGGCCTGGGGAAGGTACACGAACGAAACGACGAACACGAAAAAAGCGTCCGGTCGTACCTCAAAGCGGTCCATATGTGCGAAAGCCTGCAGATGACCACCCGGCTTTCCTGGCATTATCTGAATGTCGGTACCGGCTATATGGCCATGCAGGAACCGGAAAATGCCGAGCTGTACTTCCAAAAGGCCATCGAAGCATCCGACGATGCCAACCAGCATCCGAGAGCCAGCGCATACGGCAACCTCGGGTATTGCTATCTGGAAAAAGAGCGGTACGAAGAAGCGCTGGACCTGTTCAACCGCGCCGAACAGCTCTATAAGGCCATTTCGGAGCACGATTACAATAATTTCTCCGTAATTGAAGGCTGGAGGGGCCGGTTGTACTCCGAACTCAACCGGCAGGATGAAGCGCTTGAGCACCTGGCTCAGGCCTATGAATACGCCAGCAAAAGCGGAGACAACAAGCAATTGTCCAATGTCTGCAAGGAAATGGCCTCTTTCTACGCCGGCCTGAAGGAATACAAGAATGCCTATGAGTTCCAGTTGATGCACGACAAATTTGCCGAGCGTCACCTCCAGCAGACCAATCAGCGAAAGCAGATGGAACTGGAGATCAAATACGAAGCGGATAAGAAAAAACAGGAAGCCGAGCTGCTCCGCCTTCAGGCTACCAGGCTGCAGTTGAAGGCCCTGCGCGCCCAGATGAATCCGCATTTCATGTACAATGCGCTCAATTCCATTCAGAACTTCATCACCTCCAACGATACCACCGCCGCCGCAAAATATCTGGCAAAATTTGCCATGCTCATGCGCAAAAGCCTGGAATACTCCGACCTGGAGATCATCTCCCTGGAAAAGGAGATCGGCTTTCTGGAAGAATACCTCTTCATCAACCAGAAACTCCGCTTCGAGGACCGGTTGAGTTATGAGATCATCGTGGATGACGATATCGAGGAGGACATCCTCGGCGTACCGACCATGATCGTACAGCCCTACGTTGAAAATGCCATTGAACACGGACTTAGACCCAAACAAAACGGCAAGGTGACCGTCCGGTTCTCCCTTTTGGCCGACGATGCGATCCTGTGCATTGTCGAAGACAACGGGATCGGCAGAGAAAAGGCCCGCCAATTGCGCATGCAGGACAGCCGATACCAGAATCACCGCTCCCGCGGCACCCGCATAACGGAACAGCGCCTCCAGATCCTCAACAATTCAAAGGACAACGAATTCTTTGTCCGTACAACAGACCTGCGGGAAGACAAAACCGGAGAAGCCCTGGGCACAAAGGTGGAAATCCGCATTCCGGTCATGGACATACCGGTTAAATGACCTGATCCTGAACTTTTTGAAATTGGTATTGTTTTCCACTAGCAAACCTCCTTAGAAACAGGCTTATGCGACTCTGCGCGCTTCGCTGCCACTCCTTCTTTTACCGCCACAAAAGTTCGATTGAGGTAGAATGGATAAAAAAAGTTTTTTGGCATCGGGTTTATTGAAGAAATACGTTCTTGGCCTTGCAACGCCAGCGGAGTGCGAAGAAGTTGTCAGCCACCTGAAAAAGTATCCGGAACTGAAAAGCCACCTGACGACCCTTGAATCAGGTATCTCCGATTATGCAGCCAAACAGGGAATCCCCGAACTTTCCGCTTTTCAGCCCGCACGCTCTTCGGCTGGTATCTGGGCATTGATACTCGGAATCCTCTTAATAGGAAGTACCGTGGCCGCAGGGGTGTTCTACAACCAGGGAAAAGTTGCCCGAAAAAATTATGCCAATGCGATTGCCGGCCTTGAGGCATGCCGCCAGCAGCTGGTTGAGGAGCAGTCCGTCCGCGAATCCCTGAAAAATTTCCAGGCCTTTTTCAATGATACGGCTTCTCTCCCGCTCACCCTGGTCGGGAAAACAGATGAAACAAGGATATTGATCTATTGGAATGAAATGAAAGGCGAGGCGCGGCTGAAGCTGCTCAGGCTCCCCAACCCGCCGGAGAAAATGCAGTACCAGGCCTGGGCGGACATCGCCGGGGAAATGGTTTCCATCGGCTTGGTACAATATCATTTTGGCGAGTGGCAAGACATTGCCTGCCTTAAAAATGCCAAAAGCGTTAACATTACCCTGGAGCCTGAAGGCGGGAGTCAGCAACCCTCCGTCGATTATTTATTTGCGAATGCAGAAATAAGAAAATAAAAAATACGCATTTTTTTTCGGCCGATTTTTGGATTTTAATAAAAAAGCCTCATCTTAGCACTGCCCTCATGAACATACACGCTTGAATCAATTTTTTAATCCAAAACCGGTGTCGTCATGCTTATTATCTGCATCGCGCTTTGCGCATTCGCAATCGGAGGAGGGCTTATCCGATTGGCTAAAACAAGTTCACCAACCAGTGGACGTTACTATTAATCAAGCCCTTTAGCTCCTGGCTATTTTACTTATCTCCATTCTAATTGCTTCCCAAAGCCAAATCAATTTCCGGTTACAACCCTATAAAAATCATCCCTTTGATTATTTTCCGGTTCTTCCGCACGGAATGAGCCTGAATCCGCTTTGATCTCTGCCGGCATATTGCCTGCAAGAGAACATATCTTTTTTGCCTGCTGCCGGAGGAAATGACCGTTCACCGGAGTGGGATTGCTGTGCATAGTAAGGAAAAAGCAGAAGTGGCGGAAAAAAAAGACGCCTGTTCTTCCAAATGGCGAACAGGCGCGTCAAAACAAAACGAAAAACCAACTTTAAACAAGTTCTTTTTTATCTTTACAAACGTATAAACGTCATTATGGTTCTTAAGGTTCCAATTTTGGGACAAAGTTACTGATTTTCGGACGCTTTTAAGCGCACAGGGAGCTCAATTTCTTTTCCTTTTCGATTAATTGTCAGATTTATCGTCTCACCGACCCTTGCACGGCCTACGGATTCCTGCAAATCGCCTACCGTTTTTATGTCCCTTCGGTCCGCTTTTACGATGACATCTTTGGCTTGAATACCGGCATACTGGGCCGATCCGCCGTCAAGGACATCTTCAATCAGTACGCCCTGGCTGATGTTCAGGTTCAGGCTTTGGGCATCCTCGTTGTCAAGGTCCGAAATATGAACGCCGAGATACGGCCTTTGGTACGCGCCGTACTCAATGATATCGTCTACGATCCGGGTAACAAGGCTCACCGGAATGGCAAATGAGTATCCCTGGAATACGCCGGTTTGGGTAGCGATGGCGGTATTGATGCCCAATAATTTTCCGGAGGCGTCCAGTAAAGCTCCTCCGCTGTTGCCGGGGTTGACCGCCGCATCGGTTTGTATGAAGGCTTCGATGGCATCCTGTCCGCCGAGCAGTTGAATGTTTCTGCCCTTGGCGCTGATGATGCCTGCAGTTACGGTCGAGGTCAGGTAATCAAACGGGTTCCCGACGGCCAGCACCCATTCCCCGATCTTGGCTGCATCGGAGTCGCCCATTTCAAGCGTCGGGAAATTGCCGCCGTCAATTTTTATCACAGCCAGATCGGTTTTTTTATCGGTCCCGATGATCCTGGCCATAAATTGCCGGTTGTCATAAAGCGTAACTTCGATCTCCGTTGCGCCTTCTACTACATGGTTATTGGTGACAATGTACCCGTCGGAAGAATAGATTACACCCGAACCTGCGCCGCTTCTCGGCTGGCCATAAGGGGAAGAAGGCCATTCATCGCCGAAAAAGAACCTGAAAGGATCGCGATCCCGGGGGGATTCCTTGCCGGAACTTGCCTTGGAAGGGGTCGAAATGGAAGTAATATGAACAACCGACGGCGTAGCCCGTTCAGCCGCCTGAGAAAAATCAAAAGGGACGGCCGGTGTCTTTTCCGGAGAATAATTGACAAATTTGGCCGGCGTGTCGATTTGGGCCGGTTGGAGGGCTATTTGACTGGGTTGAAACAGGAAAATTCCCCCAAATGTGATCAGGCCGCCTACAATACCGGCGCCGACCAGTGAAAATAACTGCTTCATCTTTTCGTTTTTTTGTTTTGAACAATCGGATGTGATAGGAATTTATTCAACAGTGTTGTTATCAAAATTAACTACTATTGCATACCAATTACTGTCCAAAAAAAACATTTTAACAGGAAATTAACAACCAGCTGAGGATAAAAGTTGGAATTCAAACCATAACCGGATATGCAGCAAACAGATACAGGGCCGGTCAACCTATCTGCGGCGCTAACCCCGGAAACGCATCTGGAGCGCCACTTGCTGTCCGATCCTGTTTTTGTGGAAGGTCTGTTATGGGGCGTACCCCGGTACGGCCACCCCGAAGGCGAAGTCTATAAGCATATCCGCGAAGTGCTGGCCAATGTGGGAAAACTGAATATACCCGATCAGGTCAGAAAAGACCTCCGTCTGATCGCCTACGTACACGACACGTTCAAATACCTCGAAGACAAACGAGAGCCCCGCGACTGGTCAAAACACCACGGCATGCTGGCCAGAAAATACATGGAACCTTTTCTCAATAAGGAACATCTGCTAGATATCATCGAATTGCACGACGAAGCCTACTACATATGGCGCGAAGCCTTTACCCACCGCAAGCCCGATGCCGCCAAACCGCGCCTCAGGAACCTGCTGGACAAACTGGGCGACAACCTGCAGCTTTTTTACCTCTTCTTTGTTTGTGATACAATGACCGGTGATAAAATCCTCTCGCCCCTGAACTGGTTTGAGCAGGTTGTCCCTGAAATACATATTCCGGAAATCAGGCTGAACGGAAATATCAAGCCCGTCTGAACCCTATCTGAAAACTTTGACCTCCTGAATCGGGTTTTTATCGGCAAATCCTTATCTTTGCGTCACTGCCACATTTTTTTCCTGCCAATAATACATTTTTTCATCAAACCAATTTGACATGATCAAATTAGCCCGACTATTGGCAGTGACCCTTCTCGTCCTTGCCGTTCAAGTCCTTTCCGCTCAGATCACCTTGCCGCCGAGCGGCGGAAACCAAAAAAGCGTGGTAACCCAATACATCGGTTCGGTCGCTCAGGTTACCATTACGTACAACAGCCCCGGAGTCCGGGACCGGCAAGGGCAAATCTGGGGGCAACTCGTACCCTGGGGGCTGGCGCCCAACAATTTCGGCACCGCCGCAGAAATGCCCTGGAGAGCCGGCGCAAATGAGAACACAACCTTCGAATTCTCTCAGGATGTCAACATTCAGGGCAAACCGCTGGCGGCAGGGACATACGGCTTCCATGTTATTCCGCAGGAGAACGGCCCCTGGACCCTTATTTTTTCCCATAATTCAACCGCCTGGGGCAGCTTCTTTTACAACCAGGCGGAAGACGCCCTGAGGGTCGAAGCAACGCCGGAAAAGGCCGATTTTCACGAATGGCTTTCCTATGAATTCATCGACCGCCAACCCGCATCCGCAACGGTAGCCCTGATCTGGGAAAACCTGAAATTGCCGTTCAAGGTCGAAGTCTCAGGGGAAAATGAGTTATATATCGCTCAAATCCGGAAGGAACTCCAAAACAGCCCGGGATTTTCCTGGATGAACTGGGTCAGTGCGGCTTCTTACTGCTCCCAGAACAATACCAACCTGGAGGAGGCGCTTACCTGGGCGGATAATGCCGTCAACGCACCGTTCATCGGACAGGAGAATTTTACCACCTTGTCGACCAAAGCGCATATCCTGCGGCAACTCGGCAAAACGGCTGAAGCCAATGAAACCATGGAAAAGGCCGTCAGGCACCCGACCGCCAACGCCAACCAGATTCACCAATACGGCCGCCAGCTGATCACGTCAGGCATGAAGGAGAAGGCGCTCGAAATCTTCAAATTCAACTTCGAAAAGGAAAAAGGCGCCTGGCCGACCGAAGTGGGAATGGCCCGCGGATTATCGGCTGTGGGTCAGTACGACAAAGCCCTTGAACACGCCAAGAAGGCCCTGGAGCAAGCACCGGACCAGCTGAACAAGGATTCCATGGCGCAGGCCATTGAAAAACTGAAACAAAAAAAGGATATCAACTAACCGCCGTACCAGTCGGCGTGAAAACCATGGAGCCGCCCCGGAAACCGGATCGAAACCCAATAAAACAAGGGGGTGCGATCCGGGGCCGGGGCGGTTTATTTTATGGATACCCGCATGAATGCCGGAGTTCAACGATTTTTATACCAGCGCTGTTCTCTTATTCTACTGGACTCTTTGCCGGCCAATGTTTATTTTTGCAACTCAAAAGTGCTTGTCCTCAAATGTCGATTGAAAACAGGTTAAAACAATTGGTTCAGGAACGCATACTGGTCCTGGACGGCGCCATGGGCACCATGATCCAACGATACAAGCTGGATGAAGCAGGCTATCGCGGGGTGCCGTTCAAAGATTGGCATGCCGACCTTAAAGGCAACAACGACCTGCTGTGCCTTTCTCAGCCGGAGATCATCGGCGCCATACACCGGGAATACCTGGAGGCGGGGGCCGATATCATCGAAACCAATACATTCAACGCCAATTCCATTTCTCAGGCGGATTACGATACCCAGGCCTACGCCTACGATATCAACCTGGCCGCAGCGCAGATAGCCAGAAAGGCCGCCGATGAATACGCCCATATCAAACCCCGGTTTGTAGCGGGCGCCATAGGGCCGACGAACAAGGCGCTTTCCCTTTCTCCCGATGTAAATAACCCGGGGTTCCGGGCAGTGGATTTCGATACGGTGAAGGACTCCTACTACGAACAGGCGAAAGGCCTGGTGGACGGCGGCGCGGATATCCTGCTGGTGGAAACGATTTTTGATACCCTGAATGCCAAAGCAGCCGTATTTGCCATTCAAACCCTGTTTGAAGAGATCGGCTTCAGCCTGCCCGTGATGATTTCCGGCACCATCACCGATGCAAGCGGCAGGATGCTGTCCGGCCAAACGGTAGAAGCGTTCTGGATCTCCATGCAGCACGCAAATCCATTCTGCATCGGTTTGAACTGCGCCCTCGGCGCACAGGAAATGCGGCCTTACCTGGAAGATCTATCCAATGTGGCCGGATGTTTTACCCACGCCTATCCAAACGCGGGCCTGCCCAACGAATTGGGGGCATATGACCAGGGGCCGGAGGAAATGCAGGCCTACATCCGCGATTTTGCCGCTTCCGGGTTTGTCAACATCATCGGCGGCTGTTGCGGAACAACCCCCGACCATATACGCCAAATGGCGAAAGCGGTTGAGGGCGTTGAACCCCGGAAACCGGCTGCCCGGCCGGCTTATACCCGCCTGAGCGGCCTTGAGCCCCTGGAAATTCGCCCGGATACGAACTTTGTCAACGTCGGCGAACGCACCAATGTGACCGGCTCGCGGATGTTCGCCCGGCTCATCCGGGAAAATAAATACGCAGATGCCCTGCAAGTAGCACAGCAACAGGTGGAAGGCGGCGCCCAGATCCTGGATGTGAACATGGACGAAGGCCTGCTGGATTCAAAGGCGGCCATGACCACTTTTTTGAACCTCCTGATGGCTGAACCTGAAATCGCCAGATTGCCGATCATGATCGACTCCTCCAAATGGGAGGTCATAGAAGCCGGCCTGAAGTGCGTACAGGGGAAATGTGTGGTCAATTCCATTTCGCTCAAGGAAGGCGAGGAGGCGTTCAAACGCCAGGCGATGCTGGTGCGGCGGTATGGCGCCGCCGCCGTCGTTATGGCGTTTGATGAAAACGGGCAGGCGGATACCATTGAAAGAAAGGTGAACATTTGCAGGCGCGCGTACCGCATACTGACCGAAGAACTGGGCTTCCCGCCGGAAGACGTCATTTTTGATCCGAATATCTTTGCGGTGGCTACCGGCATAGAAGAACACAACAACTACGCCGTTAACTTCATCGAAGCGACCCGCCAGATCAAAGCTTCCTGCCCCGGCGCCAAGATCAGCGGCGGGGTAAGCAATATCTCCTTTTCCTACCGGGGCAATGATGCGGTCCGGGAAGCCATGCACTCGGCATTCCTCTACCACGCCATTAAGGCCGGGATGGACATGGGGATCGTTAACGCGGGCATGATTGAGGTCTATGAAGCGGTTCAGAAGGACCTGCTTGAACGCGTGGAGGACGTGCTGTTCAACAGGAGGGACGATGCCACCGAGCGGCTCACAGAATTTGCCGAACTGATCAAGAACGACGGCGGCCGTCAAATACAACGTGACCTCGCCTGGCGCGACGCTCCGGTTGCAAAACGCCTGGAACACGCCCTGGTCAAGGGGATTACGGATTTTGTTGACGCCGACACGGAGGAAGTGCGGCAAATGTCTCCCAGTGCCTTGTCTGTCATCGAAGGGCCGCTCATGGACGGAATGAACGTAGTGGGCGATCTTTTTGGTTCGGGCAAAATGTTCCTCCCGCAAGTGGTCAAGAGCGCCAGGGTCATGAAAAAGGCGGTGGCTTACCTTACCCCCTTCATCGAGGCCGAAAAGGCGGCAGGGGGCGAGTCCAGCAAGGGAAAGATCCTGTTGGCTACCGTGAAAGGCGATGTGCACGATATCGGTAAGAATATTGTCGGGGTAGTGCTCAGTTGCAATAACTATGAGATTATCGATTTGGGCGTCATGGTTCCGGCCGAAAAAATACTGGCGGCGGCCGTTGAGCACAAGGCGGATGTCATCGGCCTGAGCGGCCTGATCACGCCTTCGCTCGACGAAATGGTGCACGTAGCCAAAGAAATGGAGCGCCAGGGTTTTCATCTTCCGTTGCTGATCGGCGGCGCCACCACGTCCAAAACCCATACAGCCCTGAAGATCGAACCCGAATACAAGGGTCCGGTGGTGCATGTGCTGGACGCTTCCAGGAGCGTGCCGGTCGTTTCCTCGCTGTTGATCAATGACGAAAATGTCCGCACAAATTTCATACTTGACACAAAAGCCGAGTATGCGCGGATCCGCGAAGAGCGAGCCGGCAGGAAATCGGTAAAAACCTATCTGCCGCTGGAAGAAGCGCGGGCCAACAAATGGACCTGCGATTGGGGGGCGGGCTATCAACCGCCTGCGCCGGCATTACAGGGCATACAGGTTTTCAATCCTTATCCGCTGGAAGAACTGACGGCTTATATCGACTGGACGCCCTTCTTCTCAAGCTGGCAGCTTGCCGGGAAATTTCCAGATATCCTGGAGGATGAAATCGTGGGCAAGGAGGCCAGGAAATTGTATAACGATGCCAGGGCATTGCTTCGCCGGATCATCGACGGCAACTGGATCACAGCCCAGGCGGTGATCGGCCTGTTTCCGGCCAACGGTATCGGCGACGATATCGAAGTTTACACGGATGAAAGCCGGACAACCGTACGGAGAACCCTTCATCATTTGCGGCAACAGGCCAAAAAGGCGCCGGGGCTGCCCAATTACTGCCTTGCCGACTTTATTGCCCCCAAATCCAGCGGCGTTCGGGATTATATCGGCGCTTTTGCGGTTACGGCAGGTATCGGAATTGAAAAATGGGTGGCTCACTTCGAAGACCGGCACGATGATTACAATGCGATCATGCTCAAAGCGCTGGCTGATCGCCTGGCCGAAGCGTTGGCCGAGCGGATGCACGAGCGGGTACGTCGGGAGTTTTGGGGATATGCTGCAGCTGAGCAATTGGACAATGAATCGCTGATCCGGGAAAAATATCAGGGCATTCGCCCGGCGCCGGGGTATCCGGCCTGTCCGGAACATACCGAAAAGGGAACCTTATGGCAATTGCTGGAAGTCGATCAGCATACCGGCATAAAACTGACGGAAAGCTATGCGATGTACCCCGGCGCTTCGGTAAGCGGGTGGTATTTCAGTCATCCGGAAAGTAAATATTTCCCGGTTAGCGGCATTCAGCAGGATCAGGCGGATGATTATGCCGCGAGGAAAGAATTGTCCGGCCAGGAAGCTGAAAAATGGTTGTCGGCGGTGGTCGGATATTGAGCCGGGATTGATTTTGTTTGTCTTGAATAAAAACCTTTCCGCCGGCTTGTAAGCCGGATTCTGTTCCCCTTTCGGAGCCTCTGTCATTTATCTTGCCCGGCATTCGCATGCCGGATCTATCTGCCTACCCCCCTTGGCCGAAACGCCGAAGCGTTATCATCTGAGCGAGCAACCCAGTTCCCGTCGGGACCCAAGGTGTACATGGCATTTCAACCCACAAGGTTTATCCCGCGCCTGAATTGCTTCAGGCGCGCGTGCGCTCTTACCGCACGATTTCACCCTTACCCGCCTTCGCTGAAGCTCCGGCGGGCGGAACCCGCTTTTGCCGCAACGACGATGGGCGGTATTGTTTCTGTGACACTGTCTGTCTTCCAGGCCCTTCGACCCGGAAGCCCATCCGTTAGATGGTGTGGCGCTCTGCGTTGTCCGGACTTTCCTCCGCGCCCGAAGGCGCAGCGACAGAGCGGCCGGCGGAAAGGAAGCCAAAGTTACGAAAAAGGAGAATCGCAACCAATCCCTTTGATTTTTCGTAAAAAATATAAATTTAGCGTTCCGGAAACGAATGTAACGCAATGTCCAGGGTTTCAAAATTGCTGATACTGATTTGTCTGGCTTCAGGGTTGTTCCTGACGGCAGCCGTTTTTCAATGGATGGGCGACGGCAGCAATGCGGTATCCCGGGTCGCCGCCAATATCACGGCCGACATTAGGGCTATTGAGGATGCTCAGCCTTTATTGCCGGCCGCCGATCCCTGGAAAACCTGGAGAATCACCGATCTGGTGGCCATTGAGAAAAAGGCGGCAACTTTCCTGGGGTATTCCCCGAAGGATTCGCTGATTGCCTGGACCAAACCGGGGAGTTTCGACTTGCCCCGGGAATTTAGCCGCAGAAAAGATACGTCCGCCCTGATGATCATCAGCGACCGGAAGCTGCTTTACCTTCGTTCTTTCCCGGCTTCTTCAGACAACACCCTGCGTTGGATGGGCTATTTACCGCTGGAAATCCCGGCCGGACTTGCTTTTTCGACCACCTCCGGGGAATCGCAGGTATCCGATCCTAACGGGCGACCGCTGGGGTTCCTTTACCGGCTCACCACGTTCCAGACCGCAGCCTCCCGCAACCTTGTTCTGAGCTTTTGGCTGATCTCAATAGTTGCTGTTTTATTGGCGGCAGCCACGCTGGCCCGATATCCGAAAACGAAGCGCAGCCGATCCTGGCGGGGCTTTTTGATAATCGGAGGACTTGCCATCGTTGTATTGGCGATAAGCGGGGCATTATTCGGCGGAAACGCTTTTTTTCAACCGGCGTTTTTCAGGTCTTTTCCCGTACAATTCCTGATGAGCGCGGCAGCGTTGACGGTTGCTGTTTTCTGGCAAAATGAGGTTGGCCCCATAGGTTTCATTCCCAATGTTTCGGTACCCGTATTGTTGTCGGCAGGGCTGATCGGCGTCAATATATTCGGCGCCGGATTGGAAGGGGAAATTTGGTCGCAATGGCCCTTCTGGAATGTCACCCAATGGGGGTATCTGATTGCCTACGGGCTGTGGTGGACGGCTTTTTTTCTGGCGGCCTACCGGCTTTACAGAGACTGGGTTCTGCTCGAACCGCGCTACCTCGTCAGGATAGCAAGCTGGTTTATTTTTACCCTTGTATCGGGAACCGCGCTCGGACTATTTACCGACATCCCCGTTTTTCGGTTTATCCTGTTCGCGTTTTCGTTCGGTATTTGCATGGATTATTTCATTGTCAGCAGGGTGGGAAACCTGACAGGGTTCGGTTTCTGGTTGTTTGTCCTATCTCTGGGTTCGGCCATTTTCACCATCGACCCCCGCCTTTCCTCCGTTGCGGATGTCGTCAGCCGTTTTTCCTATTTATTCGTCCTGTTGCTATTGCTGGTGTTGGCGCTGATGGGCTTACACGCCCTGTCGAAATGGCTGGATATAGCAGGCCCGCTGCCCTGGAAAAATGCTGACTCCCTCCGGACCCGCCTTCAACGGTTGGTCGTTTCGGTGACCCTTGTTGCGCTGGGCCTGACGAGCATGGTGTCTTACATTTTTGTACACGAAGAAACCTCAAGCTCATTTTACAGGATTTTGGGAGCGGAGATCAATGGACTGAGCCTATCCTGGAAGAAAGAATATGAAACGAACTGGACTGCTTTTGCTGCATTGACCGAAGGATTGGAGTGGGATTTGTTGTATTTTGATGAGGACGGACGGTTAAAAAATGTTGCGCTGGCGGTGAATAAATCAAAGACACCATCGATACAATATATGCACCCGCTGGCCCGGTTGGCGGGCAAAAACCCGAGGCCGGTAGCGTACAGCGCTGATGGCGATTACCGGATCTTGTACCGGCAGCTGCCCTCCGGAGGCTATCTGGGGATGCGGGTCCCGGAAGGCGAGTTGCACGGTCGGACCCCGGGGCTGCTCAATTTCATCCGGCTGCTGACGAATATCTGTGTTTTCCTTTTTTTGATGACAGGAGTGATCAGCATATTCCTGGCCAATTCACTGGTTGAACCGCTGGTCAGGCTCGGGAAAAAACTCCGGACGCTGACCCTGGAGTCGAATGAACCCCTGGAGTGGAACCGTCAGGATGAGATCGGCAGCCTGGTGGACGCCTATAACCAGATGATCGGGCAATTGTCAGAAAGGACCGGTCAGTTGCGGAAATCCGAACGGGAAGGCGCCTGGCGGGAAATGGCCAAACAGGTAGCCCACGAGATTAAAAATCCGCTGACCCCGATGAAACTCAGCCTCCAGCACCTCATGCGGGTTCGGCAGGCGGATCCCCAGCGGGCGGAGGAGATGATGGATCAGGTCTCCAAGAGCCTCATAACCCAGATTGACGACCTGGCGGGTATTGCCACAGCCTTTTCCAACTTTGCCCAGATGCCCCAGGCGGTAAACGAGCAATTTTCCCTCAACGCCCTTTGTCGGTCGGTTGCACAATTGTATACCGGGCATGATGCTGAATTTTCATCCGAATTCTGCGATGAAGAAGTCGTTATCGATGCAGACCCCGCGCTGATCCGCCGGGCGCTGACGAACCTGATCGAAAACGGCTTGCAGGCCGTACCCTCCGGGCGAAAAGCGGTGTTGCATTTTTCGCTCGGGAAAGGAGATAAACAAGCGCTCATCAAAGTAAAAGACAACGGAAACGGCATCCCGGATGAGATCAGCGCCAAGATCTTCCAACCCAATTTTACAACCAAAAGCTCCGGGATGGGCCTTGGGCTCGCAATGACCAGGAATATCATCACCGGAGCAGGGGGTAAGATTGATTTTGAAACGACTCAAGGGGAAGGAACCGAATTCAGGATCATCCTGCCATGCCAGTAAAGCTGCAAGATGCTGTTTAGAGATGCTATGTTTACCGATCTGCAATAGTTTTCCTGAAAAAACCAAGGTTAAATCCTAAGTTTGGGACGGAACTATGCGCTGTAAACTATGAATAACCGCTATTTCGCCGTCGGCCTGATCATGTTGGTCTTTTTTGTGATCTCGTTTCTGACCAATATTCTTGGGCCGCTCATCCCGGATATCATCCAAAGTTTTTCCCTAAGCCTGGGCCTGGCCGGCTTTTTGCCGTTTGCCTTTTTTGTGGCTTACGGAGTCATGTCGATCCCTTCGGGAATGATGATTGAAAAATACGGGGAGAAGAAGGTAATGGTCTCTGCCTTTGCGTTGGCCGCCGCAGGCGCCTTGATGTTTGCTATATTTTCTACTTTTCAGGCGGCAATGATCTCCCTGTTTCTGATCGGGTCGGGCATGGCAATGCTTCAGGTAGCGATCAATCCGCTGTTGAGGGTAGCCGGTGGGGAGGAGCATTTCGCCTTTAATTCGGTGCTCGGTCAACTGGCCTTCGGCGCAGCCTCTTTTATCAGCCCTCAGGTTTACGCCTATTTAGTCGCGCATGTTAACCGGGAACCGGTTACCCAGCCTTTGGTCAGCTTGCTTTCCAGGCTATCCCCTCAAGGTATGGGGTGGGTTTCCTTGTATTGGTTTTTTGCTGCGGTGGCCGCCGTTATGGTCGCCGTGATCCTTGTTATTAAGTTCCCGAAAGTGGAACTAAAGGCGGATGAAAAAGCAGGCAGTTGGGCGATCCATCTAAATCTGTTTGCGAACCGGACCGTAATCCTGTTTTTTATCGGCATTTTCTGCTATGTGGGTACCGAACAAGGAGTGGCCAACTGGATTTCACAATTCTTGTATACGTATCACGGTTTTGATCCGCAAACTGCCGGCGCCGACGCCATTTCCTGGTTTTGGGGGTTATTGACAATCGGGTGTGTTCTCGGGTTGGTGCTGTTAAAATTTGTGGACAGCCAGAAAGTGCTCCTGGTTTTTACAGCGGCCGCTGCGGCCTGCCTGGCTGCAGGGCTTTTTGGCGGCGCGAGAACCGCACTGTATGCGTTTCCTGTTATGGGTTTTTTTGCGTCGGTAATGTGGTCTGTTATTATCTCTCTGGCACTCAATTCGGTATCCGAACACCACGGTTCCTTTTCGGGTATTCTTTGTACGGGCATAGTCGGTGGAGCGGTTATGCCGCTGATCGTCGGCAGCCTTGGCGATTTGCTGGGCCTTCGGTGGGGTATGGCTTTCATCTTTATTCCGCTGTCCTTTATCTTCAGTATTGGTATTTGGGCACGGCCGTTGGTGCGGAACAAGACCTATACCTAAAATTAGGTACTCAAGGTGCTCCCGTATTTTGGTATTGACTGGTGTCTGTTGCGGGCGTATCTTTGTAAGGTTTTTAGAATTTGTCTAAATAAGAATAAATGCGTCGTCCGAAACCAGGTACTGCCAATACTGCCCTCGAAAGCCTGGCGCTGCCGTTTCCATTGCCGGTCATTCAGGGCAAAAAAGTCAAAAAGAAGTGCTGCAAAAAGCATAAAAAAGGCAGCCGCTGCAAGTCTTGCCCGGGCAGAAAATAGAAATCCGGAATTAAGCTGGTATCTTTCGCCCAAAACAGCTATGCATCTCCGGCTGCGCTTCGCTACGATCTCATTGCTCTCTGTCTTTTCCGCTTTCGGCCAAACCGGTACGCCCGTTTTCCCCGATCTTCAGGGTCAGGAACTGCTGGACTCGCTGGTTGCCGCCTACAAACCCGTGATTTCACTGGATTTCGCCCGTGCCAGGGATACGCTGTTCTCTAAAGTTTACGGACATAATGACAGCCTGACCTGCGTTTATACAGGGTATACCATTTACCTGGACCCAACCAAGGATCCTACCATCGACGCATTTGATAAGGCCATCAATACGGAACACACCTTCCCCCAATCCAAAGGCGCTGAAACGGGCCCGCCGCGATCGGATATGCATCACCTGTACCCTACCCGCGAGGATGTGAATGCCGCCAGAGGGGATTTTCCTTTTGTTGAATTGTCCGACGCCCAGACCAAAGAATGGTACAGCTCACCCTTAGGGCACCTGACCAGCCCTCCGCCGGCCAACGCCGACCTGTACAGTAAAGTGGGCGCCTTCGTATTCGAACCCCGGGAAGATCACAAGGGCAATGTGGCGCGCGCCATGTTTTATTTCTATACCATGTACCGCCAACAGGCCGACCTGGCGGACAACAGCTATTTTCCGGCCCAGCGGGCAACGCTTTGCCAGTGGCACCTCACCGACCCCGCCGACCAGCTGGAATGGGAGCGGACCTGGAAGATCGCATCCTACCAGTCGGGCAAACCCAACCCATTTGTGCTGGATTGCACCTTGCCCGCCCGCACGTATTGCCCCGAAATCATACAGGAGCAATGCGTGGTGGTCAGTACAAGGGACTTTGACGTGCGCCCGGCAGCCCTTTATCCCGTTTTTCCGAACCCGGCGAAAGGACAGGTGAAATTCCTGTACGAACTGAATACCGATGCCCGGGTTAAACTGACCGTCAGCGACCTTACCGGCAAATTGTTCCGCACGCTGATCAATGAAAAGAAGCCCGAAGGCAAATACCAGACAGCCGCAAATCTGCCGGCCGGCATGTGGACCGCCAGCCTTTTGGTGGAAAAAAATGGAAAAATCTGGCAGGAAACCATGCGATTTATCGTTATAGACTGATGCAACTGCTGTAACCCCACCGGATTATCAGGTACAGACAGGATGGATTTGTGACATCCGGGAATGTTTTTTTCCCTAAATTTGCCCTCCGGCATTAAGCGCCTATCCCGGCAACCACAACAGGCCATTCATGAAGATTAAAGTTGGAATTTTTTTCGGCGGCCCTTCCCGCGAACGCGAAATATCCTTCGCAGGCGGCAGGACGGTATACGATAACCTGAATAAAACCCTTTTTGAACCGGTTTTGATTTTTGTGGACAGCCGGCGCCAGTTCATCCACCTGGATTGGCATTTCGTGTATAAGGGCAGCATCCGGGATTTTTATCCGCCGGTGGAATTCCTGCCCCCTTCCCCGAACGAGTTCCAGATTTACCTGGAAAGCCTGGGCAATCTGCCGCCGGAGGAAGAAGAGCAGATGATCAATGCAGTAGGCAAACGCCTCAACCCGGCCGACTTGCCCCAAATGATCAATATCGCCTTTCTTGCCCTCCACGGGGAATACGGCGAAGACGGGCAAATCCAGCAGCAACTGGAAAGTCTGGATATCCCCTACACCGGCAGCGGGGTCCGGGCCAGCGAGATCGGCATGAACAAGGCCCTCCAAAAGGAGTTGATGGCCGAAAAAGGGTTTCCCACGCCGAATATCCATGTGATCGACCGGGATGATTGGACGATGAAGACCGAACCGGTGATCCTGTACCGGGAGCTGGCCGCAGAGATCGGTTTTCCGCTGGTCATCAGGCCGGCCAACCAGGGCTCGTCGATCGGCGTCTCCATTATCGGGAAAGCTGAAGGGCTGGAAGGTTTTGTCCAATCGGTCAACCGCGCCTTTTTCAGGGAAGTCATCCCGGCAACGGATTGGCAGTCGAGAAGTCCGTTTGAAAAAGAAGATTATATCCGTTTTCTGGCCGATATCCGCGACGGCCTGGGATTTCCGGTCACCGCGCAGACCGGGGAAACGGAAACGCTGATTTATCATCCCGAAGCCTTGTTGAAATGGCTGGATGAAAATTTGTCGGAAGAGGACGCAGAAGCGGCTACCCTGACCGCCCACCAGTCTGAAAAACAGGTCATCGTAGAGTCCTTCATTCAAGGCAAGGAGTTTTCGTGCATTGTCATCCGGAAAGAGGACGGAACCGCCGTGGCGTTGCCGCCGACAGAGATCGTCAAGGGGCAGGAGGTTTTCGATTACCGATCCAAATACCTGCCCGGACTCTCGCGCAAGATCACGCCGATCGAATTGCCGGATCAGGAAATCAACGCCATCAGATCGGAATGTGAGCGGCTGTTCAAGGAGCTCGGCTTCGGGGTTTATGCCCGGATCGACGGGTTTATCACACCGGAAAAAGAGATCTTCCTCAACGATCCGAATACCACTTCGGGCATGCTGCCTTCGTCTTTTTTCTTCCATCAGGCGGCGGAGATCGGATTGAACCCTTCGCAGTTCCTGACCTTCATCATCCGGGTCTCGCTGCAGGAAAGATTGGCGGAAAATGCCAATCCGGCGGTTCGCCTTTTGCTCCGCAATCTGGACGATGCGATCCTGTCGCTGAAGCAGGAAGCCGGGCACAAGCGCAGAATTGCCGTTATCCTCGGCGGTTATTCCTTTGAGCGGCATATCTCGGTGGAAAGCGGGCGCAATATTTTTGAAAAACTCGCCAGTTCGGATAAATACGAACCCGTACCGGTCTTTTTATCCGGAGGGCCCCGGCGCATTGAATTGTTCCAGCTCCCCATCAACCTGTTGCTCAAAGACAACGCTGATGATATCCGGGATAAGATCCGTACCTGGAAAGTGCACCGCGTGATAGAAGCCATCAAAGAGCAATGCGCTGAAATTACCCGGAAGTACGCTTCCGCCGGGCTGATCTTCGCGCCGCAACGGCTGACTTTTGATGACCTTGCCAAACGGATGGAAGGGGCCTTCATCGCCCTGCACGGCCGGCCCGGCGAGGACGGTCAGGTGCAAATAGAGCTGGATGCCCGCAGCATACCCTACAACGGTTCCGGAGTCCAGTCCTCCAAGGTGACGATCGACAAATACAGGACCCTCCAGAAACTGAAGGAAAACGGCTTCCCGGTCGCAGGACAGTTGCTGTTGCAGAAAGAAGTTTACCGGGGAAACGAAGAGGAAGCCCTCGACAAAGTGGAGGAAAGATTCGGGTTCCCGATGGTGGCCAAACCCGTTGACGACGGGTGCAGTTCGGCCGTAAAAGTCATACAGAACAGGAAAGAACTGGAGGCCTTTGCTCACCTGATGTTCCGGGACGACGAGACCGATACCCTTGAGCCGGACAGAAAGGTGCTCCGCCTGAAATTGCGGGAAGAGTTTCCGGTCAAAACAGAGATCCTGTTTGAAGACCTGATCACCGACAACGGCGCCGTCCTGTTTATGGAGGTCACCGGCGGGTTGATCACCTATTACGACGATAAGGGCGCCCTTCATTACCAGGCGTTTGAACCTTCTGAGGCCCTCGCCGGCGGCGACGTACTTTCGCTGGAGGAAAAATTCCTGGCCGGAGAAGGACAGAATATTACTCCGGCTCGTTTTGGCGGAGCCGGCATATCCTATGAACAGGTCGCGGCAAAAGTCCGTTCGGACCTGGAAAAAGCGGCGCAAATCCTGGAGGTGGAGGGGTACGCCCGGATCGATGCATTTGTACGGGTATACGCCAACGGCAAAGTCGAAACGATCATTATCGAGATCAATTCCCTGCCGGGTATGACGCCCGCAACCTGCATTTTTCATCAGGCCGCGCTGGCGGGTTTGCAACCCTACGACTTTATCGATCGCATCCTGGAGTTTGGGTTTGAACGCCAGGACCGGCGGTTGAAAGAGCCCGGGCCGGCCGTCAAGCCCCCCGTTCAGGCTGCTGTCCCGGTGGAAACCGGAAAAATGGCGGAGGATATCCCGGTAGCGGCTCCCGTGAATATAGCCCAGAACCCTGTAAAAGGGCCGACCCTGGCTGATTTCCCGAAAGGCCCCCATCTGGACGCCGACTCCGACGCCAGCCGGATGAAACAACTGACGGAATCGCTCAAAGCCCGCATTTTAAAAGGGTTGAGCTGGTTTGCCCAATTTGTGCGGTCGGCATTCTTTCTCAAGAATTTCGGGGCGCTTATTCTGGTGCTCTTTGTGTTTGGATTGCTGCTGACCCTTTGGTTGCGGGTCTATACCCGGCACGGGGAGTCGGTTCAGATGGACAATTACATCGGCATGCAGGTGGATGATGCCGTTAAAAAGGGAAAAACCCGCGGATTCAAACTGGTGGTGATCGATTCTTCTGTATATGAAGTGGATAAAACACCGGGTGAAATCTATGACCACAAACCCCGGCCGCGGGCGCGCGTAAAGGAAGACCGCACCGTTTACCTCAGCGTCTACCGGAAAACGCCGCAGGAAGTGAAGCTGTCGCCGTTTTCGGAATACGCGTATGATTATGAAAATTACCGGAGATACCTGGAATCTCAAAAGATATTTTCCAAAATTCAGGAAGAGGTCTTTGATCCGAAACAGGCGGCCGGCACCATCATGCATTTCTATTATAAAGGGAAGAAATACGCGGATCCGGATCTGAACAAAGGTGTCCGGATCAACCAGGGCGAAACCTTGTCCTTTGTGATCACGACATCAACATCCAATTACGTGCCGGTACCCGACCTGGTGTGCAAACCTTTCGAACAGGCCAGTTTCCTCATCACCAGCAGCCAATTGGCTATAGGCCAGGTGATCGGGAATGTCGCCGACCGGGACAATGCCTTTGTATGGAAGCAGGACCCGGCGTATGAACCCGGGATCGTCATTCAGAAGGGAACCCAGGTGACGGTATACCTGACGGATACGCAACCTGCGGGATGCGGCGAGGATTGATTCATTTCCGCCCGCAAGCGCACAAAGAAGTGTCGCATATCAACCTTACCGGTTAATACGCAAAGCCTTCAAAATAAAGAAAAGCTATCAGCGTTGAGATAAAGCCGGAATCGGGCGCCGAACAAATGCCCGTTCCAGGCGTATATACAGCAACTATTCGGCCTTAAGCAAAGCGAACATGAGAAAATTTACTTTTTGGTTGTTGATCGGATTGGGATGCATGAGCGGAACCAGGCTTGTCGCCCAGTCGCAACTCCTGCCTCTGGATGAGAACCCGGCATTAAAAGATAAACAAAGCATCGAACCGGCCGTCCGGCATACCGACGGCCCGCGCTACAACGGGCAGAATTGTCCGATTGGCCAAAGTGATATCCTGTACGTTGAGGCAGGGCTGCAAGGATACGCCACCATTACCATAGACACCGTTGAAAAATTCCCCAATGGCGGCGTTTTTGTATGCGATAACTGTTCCGCGCTTAATTTCGGCCAGGGCATGATCGACGGGAATCGGATGTATTATTCCGCCAATCCGGACGTCACCTTGGGCGATGATATTGTCGAAGTCCGTTTTTGCAACATCGACAATACGTCCGATTGCAAGGGAAATCAGTTCTTCAAGATACTGGCCAAGCGCCGCGGATTGCAGCATTTTATTCCTACGGTCAATTTGCAGGCCGGCGGAACCGCCAACGCGGAGGCCTTGCCGGAACTGCTGCCGGGCGACCTTCAATGCAATTACTTCGTGGATTGTGCGGACAATTACACCGGCCGGGAACAGCTGGTCTATTTTTCCGATTACGATCATCCGGACTACCGGCTTATCTATCGCAGCGCGCGGTATGCCGGTCTGGACTCCGTTTGTGTAGCCCTATGCGATGTCAACACCATCTGCGATACCTTCCATTTCTCATTCCGCATACAGGGGGATACCCTGAACCTGCCCTTCCTGGACGACTTTTCCTATCAGGGCCCCGAAACCGATCCGGACAAATGGATGGAATCGGAGGTTTTTGTCAACAATACCATGGCCATCAATCCGCCTTCTGTCGGCGTAGCCACGTTCGACGGGCTCAACAACCGGGGAAAAGCCTACGGCGGCTCCCCCGGCAGATCAGACCAACTGACGTCCAACTACATCAACCTCCAGGGGGTCGGCGGCGATGTGATCCTGTCGGCCTGGGTACAGCGCCGGGGGCTCGGCGATAAGCCGGAACTGGCGGATTCGCTTATCCTGGAATTCAAATTGAAAAACGGCAACTGGGACCAGATCGCCTCGTTTGCCGGCGCACCGCCCAACCAGCCGCTTACGGCGGTGGATACCTTCAAATATTTTTCCTTCCCGGTGCCGCAGGTATACCGCTATAAAGGTTTCCAGTTCAGGTTCACCAATTTCAGCGACCGTCAGGGTGTGCGCGATAACTGGCACGTGGATTACGTCCGGATGGATAATGTCTTTACGACCAATACCTTCAACGACGTTGCATTCTCGCAGCTCCCAAAGCCGATCCTGGCGGATTATACCAGCATGCCCTGGCGTCATTTCCGCGAAGCGGTAGCCGGCGAATTGGCGGGTAATATAAAAGTCGGCGTATTCAATCAGGCTGCGCAGGCCCTCAACGCCTCACCCAGCTCTGTTACGCTGGAGGAACTGACAACCGGTACCAATCCGTTTGGTTCGGCCCTCACACTGTTCAACGGGCAGGAGGCCAATATTGCCAATGGCATTCCGGTCAACCGGGCGTACCTGCTGTCGGCTGATCCGACCGGCTTTCCAAATGTCATGGCATCTTATCTCCAAACCATGGAAGGCTCCCTGTTTCCGCCTGACGCCGATCTGAAGTTCCGGATGACCTACCAACTGAGCAATACCACCCAGATCGTTCAGCCCGGCTACGAAGCCGTTCAACGCAACGACAAGGTGACCTATACCACGGTATTTGACGAATACTTCGCACACGACGACGGCACAGCCGAAGCCGGACTGGTCACCAACGAAGGCGGCCAGATCGCAGTCAAATTCACCTCCCTTGTGCCCGACTCTCTGCGCGCGGTCCGGATCATGCACCCGCGTTCTACTCCGGATGCATCCGAACAGAATTTCCGCATGCGCGTCTGGATCGGACAGTTGGACGGTTCACCGGAATATTCCCAAAACCTGACGCCCTACTATCCGGACCAATCCCTGGATACCATCCAGGGATTCACTACCTACGTGCTGAAGGACGCCGCTGGCAACCTCAAGCCGTTGTACCTGCCCGCAGGCGATTTTTATGTGGGATGGCAGCAGGTGTCCAACTGCGTGTTCAACAACTGCGTACAAGTAGGTTATGACCGCAACAATGAACAGGCAGTAGATTTTGCTTTCGAAAATCTGGGACAGGGTTGGATTCCGCTCGATCAGATCCTGGGCGGCGCCATCATGATCCGGCCGGTAGTGGGCACTGATACCCCGCCGGCTACCAAAACGGATGAGGCGGTTGAGGCGGCGGCCGAATTGCTGATCTTCCCGAATCCTGCCCGGTCGGTACTCCATATCCGTATGGACAATGCGGATTGGAGCCGGTACAATTACCAGTTGTTCAACCAACTGGGGCAAATGGTGCAGCGCGGCGCACTGGAACCCGAGCTATCTGTGGGCGATCTGCCCGCAGGCGTTTACTGGCTCAAGGTGGAAGACAGCCGCCAGTTGCGGCAATGGACACAAAAAGTGGTGGTGGTGCGGTAATTATTCTACGCAACCGGCACATCTGTTTTGAAAAGAATGGTTCTAAATTAGTGGTAGTCAGGGTGAAAATCGGTTCCCGGATTTCTATGTATTAAATTTTTTTTTATCTTTGTAATCGCATCCCTCCGCGTTGGTATTCACCCTTACAAAAGGCACATCCTTACTATGTACACCAAATCTTTTTGCGTCGGGGACGACCGGGAGCTGGCGCAGTTAATTGACGAATTCCAACAAGCGGATTTTCATCCTACCCTGGGCATTGTATTTTGCTCCATTGCCCAGAACCCGTCCGCCATTCAGCGTATTTTTTCCAGTCGGGGCATTGATCTCATCGGTTGCACCACCTCGGGTGAAATCTGCGACGATTCCTGCTATGACGATCATATATCGGTCTTGCTGATGGACATCAACCGGGCCCACTATCGGATATTCACCGCTGTTGACCCCGAAATGACCACGAACGAGCATGCCTGTCAAACCGCGATGGCCGCGCTGAAATCCTTCTCCGAGCCCGGTCTGATTACCCTTTCCGGAGGGTTTACCGTCAATGCGGATGAGATCATCCAAGGGTTTAAAACTGTATTCGGCAACCATAAAGTGCCCATTTACGGCGGCCAGGCGGGTGACGGACTCCGGTTGAAAGAAACTTATGTGTTTACTTCCACAGTCATATCGAACCGCGGGTTGGCCACATTGATCCTGGATATCGACAGGGTTGAAATGACCGGCCTGGCCACCAGCGGTTGGGAACCCATCGGCGCTGTGCATACCATCACGAAGGCCGAAGGCAATGTAGTGTATTCTATTGATGATGAGCCTGCGCTGGATTTTTTCATCCGGCATTTCGGTTATTTTAACAGTGCGGAAATTGCAGTTCAATCGCTCGAAAACATGAGTACTCAATATCCGCTTCAGTTATTCCGCCCGGATGGCTATACCGTTCTGCGATCACCGATCATCGGGGATGAAGCCAAGCGGAGCCTGATGCTCGCCGGAGGCGTCCGGAACGGCGACCGGTTCCGTTTTTCCATGTCGCCGGGCTTTGAAGTCATCGACCAGACTCATGAAGACTTTCAGGCCGTGCACCGGCTTGCGCCCAAAGCCGATGCGCTGATCCTTTTTTCCTGCAAGGGGCGGCACTCTGCACTCGGCCCGCTGATCAATGACGAAGTCAGGGGCATTTACGAACAATGGCAAGCGCCTATGACAGGCTTTTTTTCATATGGTGAATTGGGCCCCAACAGCGACGGGTTCTTTGATTTCCACAACGAGACCTGTTCGCTGGTGCTGATCCGGGCGAGAGGGCAACTCAACAATTAAAACCCATTGACCATGAAAGATTCCGAAGAATTTTCCAGCGTATTGGGTCAGATCCGTGACGGTTTGGAAAGGCAAAATATGGGGGTAGACCTGTTGCCGCTGCTGGATCAGTTGGGCAAATTGTGGGACCGGCAGGCGTTTCGGATTGAAAGAACCCTGAAAGACAAGTCCATTGCCATCAACCTTTTGAACCGAACCATCGAAGACCTGCAAGGTCAGCAATCCTATATTGAAAAGACCAACGAGCAACTTTCCTACCAGAAAAAACTGCTGGAAGCCCAATCACAGGTGCTTCAGGAAAATGTCCGCGAGCTGGAGCTGTCCAATCACGAACTGGAACAGTTCTCGCATATCGTTTCTCACGACCTCCGTAGCCCGCTGCGCACCATTACCAGTTATGCTCAGCTGCTCCACAGACGATACTTCCAACAATTGTCGGATGAAGCGGATGAATTCCTGGATTATATTACCTCCGGTGCAATCAGAATGGATCAGGTTCTGCAGGATTTGCTGAAATTCACCCAGGCCGGAAGCCGCGATAACCTGAAGCTGAAAGTTGATATTGCCGAGATCATCGAAATGGTCCGGTTTGACCTTCAGCAGGAGATCGCGGTGAGCAACGCCTGCATCAGTGTCGGCAACTTGCCCCTCATTGAGGCCAACCCTTCGGATATGATCAGGTTATTTCAAAATCTGATCAGCAACGCGATCAAATTCTGCCGACCAGGAAGCCGGCCAGAGATTTTCGTCAGCGGCCGGGTTGAAAAAGACTGCTGGCAGTTTTCCGTAGCTGACAATGGGATCGGACTCCAGGAATATTACCAGGAAAAGGCCTTTATGCCTTTCCAGCGATTGACCGATCTTGAATTGCCGGGGACCGGCATGGGGCTCGCCATTTGTAAAAAAATAGTAGAGTTGAACAACGGCAGGATCTGGTATAAACCGCGCCCGGAAGGCGGAACGGTTTTTTATTTCACCCTGCAAAAAGCCAAATTGCCTGCCGAACCGGAATTGGTATAAAGACCGAACCGGCTATTTGATCAGCACGTTACCGTCCATTACTTTCGGCGGCGTCATGCCCAGCATATGCAGCAAGGTCGGCGCCACATCCGCCAGTTTCCCGTCTTTCAATTCAAAATGGCCGGGCCTTTGGTGAATATAAAAACAAGGCACCGGGTTTTTGGTATGCGCTGTGTTGGGCGTGCCGTCTTCGTTGATCATATAATCCGAATTGCCGTGATCGGCGATCACTATGGCCTCGTATTCATGAGCCAGTGCGGTTTCGATGAGCCTGCTGAGGCAGCCGTCCACGGTTTCAGCCGCTTTGACGGCAGCTGAAAATACGCCGGTATGCCCCACCATATCGGTATTGGCGAAATTCAGACAGATGAAATCAGGTTCGTTTTCCTGGATATCGGCTATGATGGCGTCCGTCAGTTCAAGGGCGCTCATTTCCGGTTTCAGGTCATAAGTAGCGACTTTGGGAGAGGGGATGAGAATGCGCCGTTCTCCGGGGAAGGCCTCCTCCCGCCCGCCTGAGAAAAAGAACGTGACGTGCGGATATTTTTCCGTTTCTGCAATTCTGACCTGGGTTTTGCCGGCATCTGACAGTACCTCGCCGAGGGTTTGTTTCAGGTCGTCCTTGTGAAAAAGGACTTCGACATTATGGTAGGTATCGTCGTACCTGGTCATGGTCAGGTAATGCAGGTCCAGTTTGTGCATCCCGAACTCCGGCATGTCGCTTTGGGTCAATACTGTGGTGATCTCACGGGGCCGGTCGGTTCGGAAATTGAAACATAGGACGGTATCGCCGGACTGAATGGCAGCAACCGGCTTGCCGTCATCGCCGGCGCAGACGATGGGCTGGATGAATTCATCCGTTTCGTCCTTGCCGTAGCGTTCTTTCAGGGTAGCCAATACATCGTGTGACAATTCGCCTTTGTTGTTGACGAGCACGTCGTAAGCTGTTTTTACCCTTTCCCAGCGTTTGTCGCGATCCATGGCAAAATACCGGCCTACAACGGTTGCAAGCCGGGCTTTCTGCGGAGTGATGTGCCGGATGAGTGTTTGCAGGAAACCCGCGCCGCTTTTGGGGTCGGTATCCCTGCCGTCGAGAAAGGCGTGGATGTATACCTTCTCCAATCCCCTGGACTCAGCGATATCGCATAAGGCCAGGAGGTGGTTGATATGCGAATGCACGCCGCCGTCGGAAACCAGCCCCATTAAATGGAAAGCCTTGCCTGCCTTTTTGGCATCGTTCATGGCCTTGAGGAGGACCGGGTGGCGGTGGAGTTCGTGGTCCCGGATTGCTTTATTGATGCGGGCCAGTTCCTGATATACGATCCGCCCCGCTCCGATATTGAGGTGGCCGACTTCGGAATTGCCCATTTGCCCCTCCGGCAGTCCGACGGCTTCACCGTAGGTGACGAGTTCGGAATTGGGGTATTTTTTGTACAGGCTGTCAACAAAGGGGGTATCAGCCTGTGCGATGGCGCTGACTTTGGGATCGGGGCCGTGACCCCATCCATCCAGGATGACTAGTAAGGCTCTTTTTGCATTCATAGTGCAAAAGTAAGCCAAGGTATGCAGATTTTTGCACCTTGTTCACCATATCCTTATGTGCCTATACAACTAAAATAATCATTTGAAGCCTGATTTAACCCGTAGTCATATGCTAAATCGGCTTCATACCTGCATTTGTCAATATCGGTGATATAATTACCGAAAAAGCCTGAACAATAAAGATAATCATGAATATGGTCACCTTGCAATTGATTTACAGTTGAATTAAATTTCTCAATGCAAGAAACCGCGAACCCTGTTGACAAAAGAGAGATAATGATTATTGCCTGGGCAATTAATACATTGCGATGTGCCTTCATTTTTAATGATTTTCGAGTATTGAATTGATAACTCCCTTTTTTTGTTCACTTCCCATAGGTGTCGTTCCATACAACTCAATGAGACGAGTGAAATCTTCTTTGGATAAGCTGTTCAGGGTTGGAAACTTCTTTGTTAAGCGGTTCAGCGCTTCACTCATTTTACATGAATTGTATTTATAGGATATACCGCCGTGGATGTCTTTAAGCAAGTTGTCTTCCATGCTGCATAGTGAAATACTTGCTTTTTTTGAATCATCAATAAACTCGCCAATTTTTTTTAGATCGTATTCTTTTGATGTAATGGCCTTTGTATGCAGCGAGAAATAGTACATATAACTTTCAAAGGCCTCATCACTTGCAATATCTGTTATGAGTTTGGTTTTGTCAATATTTTCCAGATCACTGACTTGAGATTTTCCGCATGAAACGGATATCACAAGGCTAACCACTAAGATTAAAAAACTTGAAACCTTTTTCATGTCATTAGTATTTTATATTAGATAAGGTTGCCGGATACTGTGATAAGTGGCGATCAACCGCCGTAAGTGTCCTTGAGGCATTGTTCATAAACAGCGTCCAGTACTATTATAGTTGTTTGGTAGGCTGGGATGCATGGTATTGGCCCAAATAAAAGGACGCAGTCGTCAAGTAATTCATCTGCTTTAATTCGAGCAGCGTTATATGCGTCAAAACAAGGTGTGCCGGCTTCAGCTTTTTCAGGAATCTCCTGTATGACTTGATTATGGTTAATGACTAGGTCCTTTATTAAAAACAGGATTTCTTCTTCATTATAATTGGTTCTTAAACGTTGAAAAGTAGAACATAGCTCTTTGCAAAGTTTTTCATATTCCAATCCATCTAAACTACCATGTTCAAAGGTATCGTGAAGGAATAAATCCGGGTCAACGTTTTCGAACGCTAATTCATTGGTTTTTCTTTTTTTTAAAACAGTGGAGATCGTAAAATAAAGTTTATTGTACGCATTAATGAATTCCTGTTTAGGTGAAATGTAATCTATTGCGACTGGATAAGAACTGTCTTTTTGGCAAGCTAATAGAAATAGGAAACAGGGAAATAGTAGAATTGTTAAGTTTTTCATGGAGTTAAATTTTATGCAAAAAAAAAATAAAACCATTAAATATGCAAATTTAAAATGTTAATTTTTTTTCAAATTCATTTTTTATTTCGCTATATAAAAACAAGAGTATGATTCGACTTAAAAAGGGCGATCCCGCTCCGGATTTCTCCGCTGTCAATGAAAAAGGAGAAACCGTTACCCTTTCCGATTTCCGGGGAAAAAAGCTGGTGCTTTACTTTTATCCGCAGGATAATACACCGACGTGCACCAAAGAAGCCTGCAATCTTCGCGACGGCTATGCCGAACTGCGTGAAAAGGGATTTGAAATCCTGGGAGTAAGCCCGGACAGCGCCAAAAAACACACCAGTTTCCGCAGGAAATTCAATCTGCCGTTCTCTTTATTGGCGGATACCGACCGCAAGATCGTCAACGATTACGGGGTCTGGGGTCCCAAAAAATTTATGGGAATGAATATTGTGAGCGTCCACAGGACCACCTTTATCATCGATGAAAAAGGGATCATTGAGCGTATTATTACCAATGTGGTCAGCGGAAAACACGTGCAGCAGATCCTGGAAGAGATGGAAGTTTGAAAAGAAAAGTGACTTTCCGGGGTAAAAACCATCTAAAAAGGGCTTTCATTGCGAATGAAAAGCTAATTTTGGAATCTTAAGTTAACCCTAATCTTTTCGACGATGAATTTAATGGATTTACTTCAGGGTCACTTGTCTGATGATTTTGTTGACCAATTGAGCAACCAGATCGGCGGCGCCGACCGCGAGCAGACCGAAGCTGCTGCCTCAGGCGTAATGACAACCCTGGTCAGCGCCCTTGCACGCAACGCTTCTACCAACCAGGGCGCCAGCGCCTTATCCAACGCCTTGGACCGCGACCACGACGGCAGCATCCTCAACGATGTTTTCGGCATGCTCACCGGCGGGCAGGCGCAAAATTCCCGGACAACCAACGGCGAGGGGATCCTCAACCATATCCTCGGCGACCGCCAGTCGGGAGCAGTTGACATGATCAGCCGCCTGAGCGGCCTGGATCAAGGCAAAACAGGCAACCTGATGAGCCTCCTTGCTCCGGTGGTTATGGGCGCCCTCGGAAAAGCCAAACAATCCAATGGGCTGGATGCTGCCGGCATCGCTTCCCTGTTATCCGGAACCGTGTCCGCACATCAGGAAAGCCCGACAATGGGCTTTATCAATAAATTCCTGGATGCCGACGGCGACGGCAGCATTATCGACGATGTCGCCAGCATCGGTATGAAACTGCTGGGCGGTTTCTTCAGCCGCAAGCGGTAAAAGCGACTTTTCGTACCCGATAAAATATACAAGGCTCTGCCGCGCATTTGCGCAGTAGAGCCTTGCTGGTTTGTTGTACGGAACCCGAAAAAATCAGGCTTGCGTCTGTTCTTTCTTTTCTTCGATGGCTTTGCGATCGGCTTCGCGCATGCCTTCTTTGATCTCGCCCTCGATCGTAGCGCGGGCGTTATTGAATTCCCGGATTCCTTTGCCCAGGCCGCGCATCAGTTCTGGAATCTTCCTGCCGCCGAAAAGCAGCAGAACGACAAAAACGATCACAACCAACTCCGCACCGCTGGGTAGAAAACCTAATAGCATTGTATTCATATCCAAAAATTTAATCTGGTTTGCAAAGATAGCCCTAATATACGAATCTTACAGGACTTTTCGACGGAATCTGCAAGACATCGACTTTTCAATCCGGCAGTTGGACCGCGAATTTCTTCTGCGGTTTAATATCAGATTTGAAATCTAAAACGAAAAACCGAAGTCAATTCTGTTATAGGCGAGGCTATTTTTTTAATCCGATCTCCCGCAGGCGTTCATCCAGGTATCCGCCGGCTGTAATCGGTTCGTAAGCCAGCGGCTGGTCTGCCGTGACACACCCTTCCAGACAGGAAAGGTCCATTTTGCTGACCGGATGCAGGAAAAAGGGAATCGACAACCTGGGCAAATGCCACGACTCCCGCGGCGGATTGACCACCCGGTGCGTTGTGGATTTGAGGTAGTTGTTGGTTAGCCGCTGCAACATATCCCCGACGTTGATCACGATCTCGTTCTCTTCAGGCGTGATGTCCATCCATTCATTGTGCTTGTTCAGCAGTTGCAGGCCGCCGGCTGAGGCGCCGACCAGCAGGGTGATCAGGTTGATGTCTTCGTGTTGTTCAGCCCGGATGGCCGAAGCCGGCTCCTGGGTGATCGGCGGGTAGAAGATGGAACGCAGAATGCTGTTGCCGTACCGGATCTCGTCTTCAAAATAGTCTTCACCGATGTCCAGGTGAATGGCGATAGCCTTCAGCAACTGTCCGCCGGCCTTTTCAAAGGCTTTGTACAACTGAATGCCGGTTTTTGCGAATTCAGGCGCTTCGGCAACGCTTACATTGTCCGGGTATTCGGGCTTGAGGGGGTGGTTCGGCGGCACTTCCTGCCCGATCTGGAAAAATTCCTTCAGGTCGGCTACCTTGGATTGTTTAGCATGTTCCTTGCCGAAAGAAGTATAACCGCGCTGACCGGCAAGTCCTGCAATTTCGTATTGCCGCTTGACAGCTTCCGGCAAGGCAAAGAAATTTTTGGATTCCGTATAGAATTTGTCGATCAATTCGTCCGGAACACCGTGGTTGATTACGCCCACAAAACCGATTTCGTGGAAGGCTTTCCCGAGTTCATCAACGAAAGCGGCCCGTTCTTCAGGTGTTCCGTGGGTGAATTTCGAAAGGTCTACCACAGGGATGGTCCTTTTTTTCATAGTCTGTTTTTTATTAAAAGCAGTTTTGCTTTGGTTTACGGTTAGTTGTTCTTCCAAAAAAGCATAGCGCAAAAATACGCCCCAGGCCATTATTGCGCTTACGATCAGGCCGGTTTTTCCATCTCTGAAACCGGCTTGAAAGATATAATGTTTCACAAACCGCCAAAAGGGCTTGAACAAAAAGTGAAATATCGTAATTTTTGGCGTCCCGGGCAAGTGGTCCTGCGCTGACCAGCGCCCGTAGCGTTCTGTTTTTTCCAGATAATGCGACAGGTTTTTAAAAGTAAAATGGGTAAGCTTATTGTGTAAACGGCCTACCCGCAGCCCTTCCGTTTCGATTTCCTCGTGCACCTGTTTCCGGTTGTACCGGCAGCGATCCCTGCGGATGAGCCGGATCACCCGATCGCCCTGCCAGCCGCTGTACCGCACGCTTTTTCCCATGAAATGGTTATTTCTGCCGACCCAGAAACAATCAAATGGAATTTTTTCCTGTTGCAGCAATTGTTTAATTTCGGCGGCAAGTTCGGCCGGAACGCGTTCATCGGCATCCAGCACCAACACCCATTCGTTGGCAGCCTGCGGAATGGCCCAGTTCTTTTGATCAGCTGGGCCGGTATAGGTTCGCTGCAGGGTTTTGTCCGCCAGCTTTTGCGCAAGCTCGAAGGTGCCGTCCTCACTGAAAGAATCCACGACGATGACTTCATCGACCCACCGCACGCTCTGAATGGCCTCCCGGATGTTGTCGGCTTCGTTCAGGGTTGTGATTATGGCGGATACCTTGTTCATGACAACTGGTCTTTGTACACGTTTTTGAATCGCAATCGTTTTCTGTATGGGAAAACGTCCATCATTTCGCCCCGGATCAGTTTTTCCTGGGTAGCGATCCAGAATTTCACATTGAAGAGGTCGCCGTGTTTGGTCAGGAAGATCTCCCGGATTTCGGGCCGGCCGATCAGGAATTTGGTGAATTCCTCCGGGAAAATATCATTCGGACCAACGGAATACCAGGGGTCTCCTGAAAACTCGTCTTCGGGGTTTCTCGGCTCCGGGATGACCCGGAAATTGCAGTCGGTGAGGAAAACGATCTCGTCATAATCATAGAAAACCACCCGTTTCAGCCGGGTGACGCCGAAATTTTTCAACAGCATATCCCCCGGAAAGATATTGACGGCGGCCAGTTGTTTGATGGCTTTCCCATATTCGTTCACGATCTCTTCGGCTTCCTCCGGGTCAGCATTGTCCAGGTAGATGTTCAACGGGATCATCCGTTTTTCCACATACATATGCTTGATCTCGATGGTATTCTTCTTGACGGTGACCTTGGAGGGCGCTTCCCGGGTGAGTTCCTCGATCAGGTCCCTGGAAAAACGGCTTCGATCAAAAATATAGTTTTCAAACATATGGCTGTCGGCCATCCGGCCTACCCGGTCATGGAGAGAGACCAGTTCGTACTTTTCTTTCACTTCCTGTTCCGTCACCCTTTTTGGGGGCGCAAACCGGTCCTTGATCACCTTGAACACCATGGGGTAGGACGGCAGCGTAAATACGGACATGACCATACCCTTGACGCCCGGCGCCAGAATGAATTGATCGTCGGAGTTGTCCATATGCCGGAGAAAGTCCCGGTACATCACCGTTTTGCCGTGTTTTTCAAAGCCGATGGAGTTGTACAATTCTCCGAGACTTTTACTCGGCAGAATGGTTTTCAGGAAATCCACCAGTTCGCGGGCAATATCGGTATCGACCAGGAAATACGAACGGTTGTAACTGAAAATGGAACTGACCTCGTTGGCGTCCAGCAGCAAGGCGTCGGCGTAAATGCCGCGTTCGTCATGGAGGACCGGGATGACGAAAGGATAGAAGAATTCCCCGATCGCCAGCCGCCCGACGAAATAGGCGCCTTTATTCCTGAAAAAAACGGATTTGAGCATTTCAATGCGGGCATTGGCCCCCCGGTAGTACAGGGAATCCAGCTTCTTTTTCAGGGTCTCCGAGATCCAGGAAATGTCGCGTTCGAGGTCGACATAAGGCGCATCGAAAGAAAAGCAGGCCATCAATTGGCGGATGCTGTGTTCAAAAGGCTCAAACAGGAGAAATGTATGGTATATCGGCACCAGCGACCTGAATTCAGCGTACCCGCCGGTAGCATGTACAAACATCAGTTCCTCATCGGCGCTCAACCCTTTGTGGCTGTGGCGGAACACCGAATTGAAATAGGTCTCGGCGATATTGCGGGAGTTGAAATTGTAGATCTCATCCAGGTACATTTGCTTGATCTGGCGCCACATGTCCCGCGAGTGTTTCTGATCGCTGAGAAAATCCTGGAGTTTTTCGGTCGTTGCGCCCACCATTTCCCGGTACAGGGCAATCCGCTCTCTGGAGTCTGCCTGAGCGCCGCGCCAATCCCGGTTTTCGAACCGGATCCTGGCCCGTTTAGTGATGCGCTTGTACTGATGGTGATACTGGAAATAGTCGCCCAGGATCAGGTGAGCTGCATCATACGGGATCAATTTTTCGAACATGGACATAGCCTGAATTTATTGCCGATAGGAGCGATTCGGTTCTATCTTATGCAAAAAAACGGAATTTCCGGGAGAAATTCTTAACTGGCTGCGGCCGCCAAAAGGGTTTGAAAACGCATCTTCATTCATAAACCCGGTAGTTTTCGACGACGCGACAAGGGCGCCCGGTAACCGGTGCGTCCTTGTTTTTTAACTTGCGGCATGAAATGCAGGATACGCAGTAAGCCGCTCCTCAGGGGCATTGTCTGTTTGACCGCCTTGCTACCGGCCTTTCCGTGTTTTTCTCAGGGGCCGTTACACCGGTTCGAATACCGGCACCCGGCCATGGGAACCCTATTCCGGATTGTCTGCTATGCTCCGGATAGTCTCCTGGCCGGACGTGCGGCCCGGGCGGCTTTCATGACGGTCGATTCACTGGAAATGATCTTCAGCGATTACCGGGAGGACAGTGAACTGAGCCGGCTTTCCGCGCAATCCGGATCCGGGCGAAAGGTAAAAGTCTCGGCGGCGTTATGGGATGTGTTGCGCTTGTCCAAAACCATCAGCAGAAAAAGCGACGGGGCCTTCGATGTTACCATCGGGCCGCTCAGCCACCTCTGGCGCAGGTCTTTCCGGCAGAATGAATTTCCGGGACAGAACAATATCGATGCGGCAAAAGAACGCGTCAACTGGCGTTGGCTTCGGCTCTGCCGCAGCAACCGGGTGAAACTGAAACGAAAAAACATGCGGCTGGACCTTGGCGGAATAGCTAAAGGTTACGCACTCGACAAAGCCATGGCCCGGCTTAATCAATTCCATATTGACAGGGCATTGGTAGACGGCGGCGGCGATTTGCTGCTTGGCCCGGCGCCACCCGGACAAACGGGTTGGGACATAGAGCAACCCGGTGGAAAAGCGCGCCTGGCCGGCATGAGCATTGCAGTTTCGGGCGACCGCTACCGCTACCTCGAATGGGAAGGCAAGCGGTACAGCCACCTGATCGACCCCCGGACCGGCATCGGGGTCACGCATGGCCTGACGGTGAGCGTGCAAGCGCCGACCGGGGCATTGGCAGATGCATTGGCCTCCGCCTGCAGCATCCTCGGCCCCGGCCGGACCTACGGGCTGATGCAGGCATTTCCGGGCTGTTCCGTATCTTTCCGGCAGAAATAATATTTAAACAATGAAACGAAGAACCTTTATACAAAACAGCCTGATGACTTCGGCAACGGTAGCCTCAGGCATCGGCGGCCTGTCCGCAGCAACGCCGGCATTTATGGGAAGCGGAACGCCTTTCCGGCTCAATTACGCGCCGCACGAAAACATGTTCAAGGAAAGCGCCGGGCCGGATATCCTGGACCAGCTCCGGTTTATGGCCGACCAGGGCTTCCGGTCGTTTGAGGACAACGGCATGAAAGGCCGGGAGGTCGACCTTCAGAAAAAAATGGGCGACCTGATGGCGAAACTCGGTATGCAAATGGGGGTTTTTGTCGCCAATAAGATCTATTGGACCGAACCCAACCTGACCACCGGAAAAGAAGACCTGCGCGAGGAATTCCTCCAGAATATCCGGGAATCCGTAGAAGTGGCCAAGCGGGTAAACGCTACCTGGATGACCGTTGTGCCCGGCTATGTGGACATGCGGCAGGACATCGGATACCAGACGGCACACGTGACGGAAAGCCTGAAAAGGGCCGCCGAAATCCTGGAGCCTCACGGGCTCGTCATGGTCCTCGAACCCCTCAACTTCAGGGATCACCCCGGCCTGTTCCTGAATAAATCCTCGCAGGCATTCGAAATCTGCAAAGTGGTCGGAAGCCCGGCTTGCAAAATTCTCTACGATATCTACCATATGCAGATCCACGAAGGCAACCTCATCCCGAATATTGAAAAATCCTGGGACGAGATCGCTTATTTCCAGATCGGCGACAATCCCGGCCGGAAAGAGCCTACAACCGGCGAGATCAACTACAAAAATGTGTTCAAATTCATCCACGAACGCGGGTATACCGGGATCATGGGCATGGAACACGGCAATTCAAGGCCCGGCAAGGACGGTGAAATGGCCGTGATCAAAGCCTACCGCGAGGTGGATAATTTCTAAATTCGCTATTCATTCCTCAAACTGTCTGCCGGATTGGCCAAGGCCGCTTTCAGCGACTGTACGCCCACCGTCAGTGCCGCAAAAGCAAGGATCAGTACCAACGGGATCAGAAAGAACCAGATATTGAGGTGTATGCTGTAGGCATAACCGGTCAGCCATTTTTTAGCGAAGAACCAGGCGACGGGCAGTGCAATAATGCTGGAAATCAACAGGATCTGGATAAAATCGCTGGAAATCAGCGTTAAGATCTGGGCTACATTCGCCCCCAGGACCTTGCGTATGCCTATTTCCTTTTCTCGTCTTGCCACATTGAAGACCGTCAGCCCGAAAAGCCCAAGGCAGGCCACCAGGATCGCCAACAGTGTAAACAAGCCGATGACCCAGCCGAACTGCAGGTCGGCTACATACTGGCGATTAAAGAAATCATCGAGGAAAAAATGATTGAAAGGCGTATCGGCAAAATGGGTTTTCCAGGTACGCTCAGCGAACGCCAGTAACCCGGGCATGTCACTGGTGCGGATTTTGGCCGAGAAATATTCCCAGTCATTATTGCCGAAGAAATAAACGATCGGCTTGTAATCGAACCGGAGGCTTTCCTGGTGATAATCCTTGATGACGCCTACAACGGTTACTTTGAAATTACCGGGATCGGTCGGTACGATTTCCTGTCCCAAAGCGTCCTCCGGATTAGCGAACCCCAGCACTTTTACGGCTGTTTCGTTCAGGATAGCGTTATTTTCTTCCGTTCCGAAATCATTGGAAAACATCCTGCCGGCCACCAGTTGGAGACCGAAATCGTTCATGAACTGGTCGTCTATTCTGAACGTTCTGCACCGTTTCAGGGCAGTTTCCGGCATTTTGGTCCAGCGCAGGTTCCAGGAATTGCCAACTTCCTTGCCGGGGATGTCACCCGACGCCGTAACGCTGAGCACTTCCGGGTGGTCCTTGAGGGCCGCTATGAAGGTTTTATTTTGCCGGAAAAGTGAAAGCAAAGGATTGCTCGGGTTCGTCCTGTTCCTGGGTAAACATGGCTACCCGAAATATCCGATCCCGGTTCCGGTGGAACTGATCGTAACTCTTTTCATGGGCAACATACTGCAGGATCAGCAGGCAGGATGTCAGACCGATGGAAAGCCCGAGGATATTAATGACGGAAGTGGTTTTATTACGCCAGATCTGACGCAACGCCATCTTGATATAATTTTTCAGCATGATCGGGTTTTTAGCATTCAACTGGAAATACCCGGAATGCGGCAAAAATTATACCCAATGCATAAAAATTTGATAAACAGGTTTTTATGATTTTTACTAAAACGGGCAATTGTCCGAAAATGAACGAAGGCCGTTCGCAAATGTACAAGTGATTTAAGCGATTGATGCCATGTTCAATCCTGTTTCTGTTCACCGATCTCGGTAGGTTCGGCCTCTGAGATCACCAGCGGGATCTTGTCCCGTACGGTTTTTTGATCGGCTGATGTCAACTCGTCGTACGGCCTGCCGAAATGTTGTTCTGCCCAGGCGTCCCAGAGTTCGGAATAGGCAGCCTTGATCTCATTATACGCCAGGACATAGGTCTGATAGTGGGTTCCCCGGTCGTTTTGCAGGGAGACCACCGCCTCATCGGGTTCGCGGACCGGCTCCATGATAAAGGATTTGACCCTGCTGCGCAAGTTGGAAAAATCGGATATTTGCCCTTCGATCATCAGTTGGTTAAGGGCATTGACCTTGATGCTCAGTACATTGTTTTCATTGAGGTCAACGGGTTGCTGGGTGGGATCCCAAGGGGGTAATTTGACAAAAACGCCCTGTTCCTCTACGATTTTTGTCGTTACCAGGAAAAAGATCAGCAGTAGAAAAGCGATGTCGGCCATAGAACTGGCATTGATGGCGTTGTCAAAACGCCTGGGTTTGGAATGTTGCATAAGTTTTTGATTTGGGGTAGTTTCGCCGACGTTGATATAGATGCTGAACCCGGCCGTTTTGGCGGGAACGAAAAAATAAACATGATTGCTCTATGCAAAACAGATTAAAACGCTGGCGCGCCCTTTGGAATCCGGACATGTACCACGGCTGGGGGAGAGACCGGCGGTATTTTGAAGGCTGGTATTTCAAGATCGTCGATCCGGGCCAGCGGTACGCTCTGGCTTTGATCCCGGGTATTGCATTTGACGAATCGGGCAGCAGTCACGCATTCATTCAACGACTCGACGGTAAACAATGCACATCGGCCTATCACCATTTTCCGGCCGAAGAATTCCAACCTTCACCGGAAGGGTTTGCCCTGCAATTGGGCAACAACCGGTTTTCGGCCAGCGAAATCCAACTCGATCTCCCCGAATTGCAGGGCCGCCTCCGGTTTGATCAACTTTTCCCCTGGCCTAGCATGCTGGGCGCCCCCGGCATCATGGGGTGGTATTCCTTTGTTCCGTTCATGGAGTGTTATCACGGCGTCGTAAGCGTTGACCATGTTATCAGCGGAGAGCTGAAAGTGTATGGAGAAACGGTAGACTTCACAGGCGGCAGGGGATATACCGAAAAGGATTGGGGCCGATCTTTTCCGAGTGCCTGGATTTGGGTCCAAAGCAATCACTTTGATCAGGACGCCCCCGTCTCCCTGATGGCGTCCGTTGCCAATATTCCCTGGATCGGCAGCCACTTCATCGGCTACATTGTCGGATTTTTATTTAACGGGCGATTATTCCGTTTCGCAACCTACACCGGCGCCCGGATGAAGGCCTCCCTGGGGGAAAAAACGATCCGCCTTGCCTTCAGGGACAAACGGTATCGCCTGGAAATAACAGCACACCAGGCCGGAACGGGAGAATTAGTTGCTCCGATTTCAGGTAAAATGGTCGGCAAAGTGAGTGAGAGCATGTTATCTGAGGCGGAAGTCCGGTTTTTTGACAACGACCGCCTGCTTTTTTCGGGAACAGGCAAAAATGCCGGATTGGAAGCAGCCGGCCAGGTTGAAAAATTGCTGACTGAAACCTGGCGCCGATAGACCGGAAGGCGGCTGCCGGACAAAAATTTCAGGCAGACAGTGAACCGATCCTTTGCAGGCATAGTTTTTTATTCCAATAGCGATTTCGGTATCTTTCCGCCATCAAAACGACAGATCAACGATCATGAAAGCTTCTTTACCACTTTTGTTTGCTCTTTCCGGGGTTTTCGGCGCCATCCGGGCGGAAGGGCAAACGGCATTGAGCCTCTCTCAGGCCATCCAAACGGCGCTCCAAAACAATTACCAGATCCAGATCAGCCAGCTCGAACAGCAGCAGGCGCAGAATCTCGATGATTGGGGTGTAGCCGGGCGATATCCCAGCATCAATTTCACACTCAATAACAACAACACCTATAGCGGTTCCAAAAACCCGGCCTCTTTTTTACGTGAGCTTTCCTCATTCGGCGCCGGATTGACACCGGGCGTTGAAGCCAATTGGATCCTGTTTGACGGTTACCGGGTCCGGTTTACCAAACAGCAATTGGAGCAGCAAGCCAGGGCAAGCGGAATATCCACCAAACTGGCGGTGGAATCTACCGTCCAGGCCGTGATCCAATCCTATTACACCGCCCTGGTGCAGAAAGAACAACTGAACGTCCGGGAAGAAGCCCTGAATTTGTCCCGCGACCGGGTCAGGTACCAGGAGATCCGCCGTGAATTCGGACAGTCCGGGACCTTCGACCTGTTGCAGACCCAGGACGCTTATCTCAACGACTCTACGGCCTATATTATCCAGCTCAATACCTATCAGAACGCACTTCGCGCCCTGAACCTGACTATGGGCGTGGATGATCTTTCGGTTACCTACAACCTATCCGATCCCCTGGTTGCAGAACCTCAGCTGTACGACATTGAGGCCTTGAAAGCCAAAATGATCGCCGGCAACCCGACCTTGCTCAGCCTGCAGGCTTTCCGCGAGTTGGCCCATACCAATACTCTTATTCAGGAAAGCGCCAGGTCCTTCACCGTCAGTGTGAGAGGCGGCGCCAATTATACTGCCAGCCAGACCATTTTCGGAACCGGCACCTTTGCCGACGGCAGCGAACGCGACCTGGGCGGCATTCGCAACAGCAGCTATTCCGGCTTTCTGAACCTGACGGCGAGCTACAACCTGTTCGACGGCGGGGTCCGCAACCGCCAGATCCAGAATGCCAAAACGGGTGAGCTCATCGCTCAGCTCCAACTGGACGATACCAAACGGAATTATTTCCTTCAACTGGAAAACACCCTGGCCACCTACAACAGCCAGAAAGACCTGGTACTCGTTACCCGTCAACTGGTGGACAATGCGCGCCGCAACCTGGAAATTGCAGAGGAAAGATTCAAAGGCGGTCTCGTCAATTCATTTGATTACCGGACCATCCAACTGGGGTATATCAATGCCAATCAAGCGCTCTTCAATGCTATTTACAACCTCAAAATCACGGAAACCGAACTGGTTAAAATAACCGGCGGGCTGGTCCGGTAATCCGGAGTTCATTCAGGTTGCCAGAGGATAATGCTCCGGTCGTCGCCGGCAGATATCAACAGGTTGTTGGCGCCGCTCCACAGCAGGCGGTTCACCGAATTCCGGTGCCCGCCGTCCCGGATGATCTCCAGCACCTTGACCAGGGAAAACCGGTCGGCATCCCAGATTTTTATGGTTTTATCCCGGCTGGCAGTGGCAAAATGCCGCCCGTCCGGCGAGAAGGCCAGGTCATTGATGGTAAACCAATGAGCAGGGATGGTTGCTACCTTTTTCCAGTTATCGCGGATATCCCAAACTGACATTTGGGCATCCCGGCTGCCGCTGAGCAAATACCGGCCGTCGGGACTGTAACGAACGGCAAATACCGAACTTTCGTGTGCGTTGGGCATGTGGCGGACCAGATTCATGCTTTGCTCATCCAGAATGAAAATCCCGTTGTCGCTTGCGCCTGCACATAACTGTCCGGTAGCCGGATTGTAATCCAGGCACCGAATGCTCTTCTGGCTCAGATAAAGGGTATCCACGGCTTTTTCCAACCGCGTATCCCAACGCGTGACGGCGCCTTCCCCGCCCGCCGAATAAAGATAATCACCCACCGGAACAAGATCGAAGACGCCTTTGCGGTGATGAGCGACATTGCGGGCGCCGGTATTGCTTGTAAGGTCGATCCAATGGATGCCGCCGTCCATATTGCCGGCGACGATGCGATGCTCTGACAGCGAAGCCAGTGAAAATACCCGGGAATCTACCCTGGCCACCAGCTTGCCGACTTCCGGATCGGCGAACATCCACCGGACGATCCACCCGTCTCCGGCAGCAGAAAGGAACGACCTTCCGCCCGGCTCTTCCGCCAGCGCAAAGATCGCTCCTTCATGGCCCGTAAGCTGGGCGGTTTTTTGGATCGCATAGCTCATGTACATTGAATTTCGCCCGTCAAAAGAGGCCGTTTAAGTGCCGATATCTCCTCTTTTGGCGGCCTTTTTGAGTTTCTTGTTAGCGGTGATCGCCACTTCAACCCTGCGGTTTTCCTGTCGGCCGGCTGCGGTAGCGTTATCTGCAACAGGTTGATTTTCCCCATAACCTACGGTCGTAAACCGGTTGAATACCACGCCTCGCTGGATCAGGTAACCGGAAACCGATTTGGCGCGGTTTTCTGAAAGTGTCTGGTTGTGATCCTCCGTTCCGGTATTGTCCGTATGCCCCTCAATCAGGATATCGGTATCCTCATATTTGGCCAGGATATCGGAGAGTTGATTCAGGTTGGATCGGGTATTCTGGTTGAGCTGGTAGGAGTCGACCCCGAATAGCAGGCCGGAGTCGAAAGTGATGAGGATCCCTTCGCCGACGCGTTCAACCTGTGCGCCTTTCATATCCTTGCGGATTTCTTCGGCTTGTTTATCCATATAACGGCCGATCAGGGCCCCGGCTGTGCCCCCCACCGCAGCGCCTATGATCACACCGACCACCGTATTCCCCGCTTTTTTGCCGATTACACCGCCGATAACGCCGCCGGCAGCCCCTCCGATGACGCCGCCCTTGACCGCCCGGCTGGTCTTGCACGCCGGCATCAGGGTCAGGCAGACCAGTAACATCACCCAATAGGATTTTTTTGTCTTCATCCTTCCGATAGTTAAAATGTTAAGCAATTGGAGATATGATTGCGTGTAAATTTACGGATATTGCAGTACAAATAATTCTTTCCAACGAATAAACCGGATGAAAATTCAACGGCTTTCAACAGGGCTTTTCTCTGCTTTCCTATTCTTTACGTGTGCGCTGCCCGGCCAGGACAAGGCTTTACATCCCCGGGGGCTGATAACCGCCGCCATCCCGCAATTGGTATTGCCGGAAATAAATACCGACTCGCTGCGCATGGCTTCGATATCACAACGTAAATCAGGCGCCCCCCTGACTTTCGCCAGGGCATTCGATGTAGATGTATCGCCAGGCGAACAGGGCATTTGGCAAACGAATGCGAAAGGGATGTCCATCTGGCAACTGCGCATTGTATCCAAAGGCGCTTTTTCCCTGAACCTGGGATTTGACGAATTTGAATTGCCGGCCGGAGCGGCGTTGTTTCTCTACGACCCCGCAATGCGGGAAATTCAGGGGCCCGTGTTGCCGGCAGATAACGAATACCACGATCAATACTGGTCGCCCGTGTTGCCCGGCGATGAATTGGTGCTGGAATTGCAGGCGCCCGCCGATCAGCGCGACCGGGTGAGGTTGCACCTGTCAAAGGTAAATCATGACTTCCTGGGGTTTCACCAGGCATTATCCGGCAGCTGCAACCTGGATGTCGTGTGCGGCACGGAAAATGGTTGGGGAATTGTCGAGCCGTACCGGGATATCATCCGGTCGGTCGGCGCCTACAGCCTCAACGGCACCATCATTTGCACCGGGTTCCTGGTGAACAGCGCCCGGCAGGATTGCCGGCCCTATTTCATGTCGGCCAATCATTGCGGGATCACATCCGGGAATGCGCCCACGATGGTGGTTTATTGGAACTACCAGAACAACCAATGCCGACAGCCCAATACCCCGGCAAGCGGCCAGCCGGGTAACGGCAGTCTCGGCACCTTCAATTCAGGCGCTATATTCAGGGCAGCTTATGCCCCCTCCGATTTTGCATTGGTGGAACTCGATGATCCGGTCAACCCGGAGGCAAACGCCTATTTTGCCGGGTGGAATGCAGCGGAACAAACGCCGGCCGATACCCTGATCTGCGTCCATCACCCTAACAATCAGGAAAAGCGGATTAGTTTTTCGTTTACTGACGCGTTTCCCACCGACTGGGGGAATGACCAGCCCAATCCGGCCGGCACCCATATGATCGTACCCCATTGGAATGTGGGTACTACCGAAGGCGGTTCTTCCGGGTCGCCGCTGTTTGATAAAAACGGACTGGCTGTCGGTCAACTCCATGGCGGTTTTGCCGCCTGCGGAAACCAGGGGTTCGATTATTTCGGCCGGCTCTATTCATCCTGGGCAGGAGGGAGTACGCCCGCGAATTCGCTTCGCAGCTGGCTGGATCCCGATTTTACCCAGATCACCCAACTGGCCGGCCGGTCTCAGGAATTTTGCGGCGCTTCTGTCGCTTTGACCCCCTCCGGACAGGCCCTTTGCCTCGGCGATACGCTGGACGTTGATGTCGAACTGGGCGCCGCATTCGGTGATAATACCCTGATCACGCTGACCGGGCTTCCATCCGGCGCCGCTGCGCAAATGCCGGCCGGGCCGTTCTCCGGAGGATCTCATTTCAGTATCCGGATTTCCGGAAACAGCGACCTGCTTTCCGGGGAATACCAGCTGAATCTTTATGCAGCCGACGGCGTACAGGAAGCGACGGGTGTTTTTAACCTGCAGTTTGCACAACAACCGCCAGGACCTCCCCAATTGATTTCTCCGGCCCCGGATCAATCAGGCGTGAATATTTTTGCCTACCTTGACTGGACCCGCTCACCGGGAGCCGGGGGGTACGATGTGCAGGTAGCTGCCGATGAACTGTTCGGCCAGTTGGTCTTTTCAACCGAAGGCAGTCAGGATACCCTGTCCGGACCGATCCAGCTTTCTCCCGCAACCCAGTATTTCTGGCGGGTAAGGGCGAATAACGTCTGCGGAGTGGGCGCCTGGTCCGCCGGTCGGTCATTCACTACGGGCAACTACGCTTGTTCGGGCCTCCCGGCTGTCGATACGCCGGTCGGAATAGATGCCGGAAGCGGCAACGTGGTGGCCGAATCCCGGATTCCTGTCGAGGCCTCCGGCACAGTGGCTGAAATCTCCATTGAAGGCCTGGACATCGAACATTCCTGGATCGGGGATTTAAGCGCCGAACTGATCTCTCCCCAGGGAACCGTTTTGCCTTTATTCGACCGGCCCGGTTTCCCCGGGAACGAATACGGATGCGACGGTGTCGATATGCTGGTCGGCCTGAACGACAACGGCATGGACGCCTCCCTTTTGGAAAGCGCATGCGACGGTGCTATCCCAGCCATATCCGGTGTTTTTCAACCGCTTGCTCCGTTCTCGATCCTGACGGGAGAACCGGCTGCCGGAAATTGGGTCCTTCGGGTAAAAGACCACGTTGAAGACGACGGCGGGCATATTCGCAACTGGACGCTGATGCTTTGCACAACCCCCTCGGGGCCCGATAAGACCGGACAGATTCCGGCGGTCAGAACCGTGCTTTATCCCAATCCTGTAACGGAAAGATTGTACCTCCGGGAAATCGGTCTTTCCGGTAAGGACCGCTTGATTCTGGTGAGGGATGCTCTGGGGCGTGAACAGGACCGGATGACCCTGCCGCCCGGCAAATCGGACGCCTCATTGAATACAACCGACTGGCTGCCCGGTATCTATTGGATCAGCATCCGGAGCGGCACGGGGGCGGAAATCTATAAAGTGATGAAATTCTAGGCGCGCTTTTCAAAAATCGAAACGCAGAAACCGGTGTCAAAGCGCCAAAATTGAATGCAGGCAGCGTGTTATCGGGACAAAACAGGACCAGGGTACCGATAAAATCCTTTAATTTGCTTTTAAAATAATACAATTGCCTAAAGGATGCGGTCACTATCACCAACCTTCATTTTTTTTCTTCTTTTATCCGGCGTTTTTACAGCATCAGGCCAAGCTGCTCCGCCGGAGAAAACCAACATTTCCATCCCCGGTTCGGACCAATCCTTTGAGATGGTCTTCCTGAAAGGGGGAGTCCTGACCATATCGGAAGGCGACCGTGAAGGCGAGGTCCGGTTATCGCCGTTCTGGATCGGTACCCGGGAGGTCACGCACGATGAATACCGCCTTTTTCAATTTCGTGTCAATGATACGGACGAAAGCGGCTGGAAAGAAGGGCAATTTGCCGCCGATGCCGTTGCCCGGCCAACTCCGCCTTATCTCGATCTGACCTACGGCATGGGTACCCGCGGCGGTTTTCCCGAGGTGAATATGACCCAGCAAGCCGCTTTGCGCTATTGCCAATGGCTTTACCAGAAAACCGGCATCTTTTTCCGCTTGCCAACCGAGGCGGAATGGGAGTTTGCCTGCCGGGCCGGGGGCGACGGACAGGTTGACCCCATCGGTGATGTTGCCTGGTATTACGACAATGGCGAGGAGAGGTACCATGTGGTGGGCCAAAAAAAGCCCAACGGATGGGGCCTTTACGATATGCTGGGCAATGTAGCCGAATGGACCCTCGACCAATATAAACCGGATTATCTGGACGCGGCTGGACCGGATGCCGAAAACCCCTGGATAAAACCGGAAGGCAAACACGCGCGTACCGTCAAAGGCGGTTCCTATGACACATTCGCGGCGGATTGCAATTGCAGCGCCCGGGTGAAATCCTCCGCCAAGTGGCAGGCCAGGGACCCTCAGATACCCAAAAGCATCTGGTGGAATGTGGATGCGCCTTTCGTCGGGTTCCGGCTCGTAAGGCCGGCCGCCCAACCCGCTCCGGCTGAAGTGGAAGCCTTTTTCAAGGAAGCAATCAAAGATTAATAAAAACCGAGAACGATGAAAAAACGGAATACCAACAAAATGGACAGAAGGTCCTTCGTGAAACAATCAGGCCTGGCGGCCGGCGGTCTGATGCTTGCACCGTCCATCCTGAGCGCGAAAGCGCATATCGACGGCAGCGATGTGATCCGGATAGGCCTGATCGGTTGCGGCGGCCGGGGTACGGGCGCTGCTGTTCAGGCTTTATCCACCGAACAAAATGTAAAACTTGTCGCGATGGGCGACGCTTTCCGCTTCCGGCTGGACGGCAGCTACAAGCAAATCCAGACCGAACTGGGAAATAACGATATCGATATGTCGCGGCTGGAGGTACCCGAAGAACACAAGTTCGTGGGCTTTGAAGCGTACCAGAAAGTCATACCGCTTTGCGACGTGGTGATCCTGGCGACACCGCCGGGCTTCAGGCCCATCCATTTTGAAGCGGCCATCCAGGCGGGTAAACACGTCTTCATGGAAAAACCCGTTGCCGTTGACGCGCCGGGCGTCCGCCAGGTGTTGAAGGCGGCTGAAATGGCGAAACAGAAGAAACTCAACGTGGTGGTCGGGCTTCAGCGCCATTATCAGAAAGTCTACCAGAATTGGGTGGAAATGCTGCATAACGGGGTTATCGGCGACATCACCACTTCCTATGTTTATTGGAACAGCGAAGGGGTATGGGTACGCGAACGCCAGGAAGGCATGACGGAAATGGAGTACCAGGTGCACAACTGGTATTATTTTAACTGGCTTTGCGGGGATCACATCACCGAACAGCATATCCATAACCTGGACGTCGGCAACTGGGTCAAGCAAAGTTATCCCGTAAAGGCATTCGGCATGGGCGGCCGCCGCATGCGGACCGGCAAGGAACACGGCGAAATATTCGACCACCACGCGGTCGAGTTCGAATACGCCGACGGCAGCCGGATGATGAGCCAATGCATGCACTGGAACGGCTGCAGGGTACAAGTGACGGAAGGCTTCCAGGGGACCAACGGTTCGGCGCCAAGACCGGGCGTTATCCTCACCCGGTCGGGGTATAATATCCTGGACTACGATGACCGCAAAGATGCCAATCCCTATCAGGTTGAACACGATGTCCTCTTTGCCGCTATTGCCAAAGGCGAGTACAAGTTTGCAGATGCGGAAAACGGCGCGAAAAGTACGATGACCTCTATCCTCGGCCGGATGGCTACCTACAGCGGTCAGATCGTCAGCTGGGACGATGCCATCAAATCTGATTTAAGCCTGGCGCCCAAAAAATACGATTGGAACGCCGAACCGCCGATAAAACCCGGCAAGGACGGCTATTACCCGGTAGCTGTTCCCGGCGTGACCAGGGTGTTGTAGGAATAACGCGGATTCATCGCTTTTTTTCCCACTTCCAGGCAGTCTCCATGATCTGGCCGATTGTCCGGGAGGGGCGCCACCCGAGCCGTTTTTCCGAACGGTCCTTATTGGCGTAAACCGCGATTACATCCCCGGGCCGGCGAGGGCCTATGCGGTAGTTCAGCTTTTGTCCGGTAGCGCTTTCAAAGGCGTGTATCGCTTCAAGTACCGTTACGCCCTGGCCGGTTCCCAGGTTGAATACCTCATAATTGGAAGACTGGCGGCTCTCCAGCAGGTACTGGAGTGCTTTTGTATGGGCATTGGCGAGGTCCATCACATGAATGAAATCCCGAAGGCAGCTGCCGTCGCGGGTCGGATAATCATCGCCGAAAACCACCATTTCCGGCCTTTTTCCGATGGCGGTTTCCGTTATGACAGGGACCAGGTTCGTGGCCGGATTGGAGGGCGCCTCCCCGATCAATGCACTTTCGTGGGCGCCGGCAGGGTTGAAATACCGGAGTACGATGCTGTTACTCGCCGGGTGGACTTTCGAAAAATCCAGAATGATCTGCTCCCCCATTTGTTTGGTGCGGGCATAGGGCGATTCGGCTTCCTGGAGCGGCGTATCTTCCGTGACGGGCAGTTCTTCGGCATTCCCGTAAACGGAGCAGGAGGAGGAGAAAATGAGATGCGGCGTCCCGAAGTCGGCCATGCATTCCAGGATATTGATCAGACTGTTGAGGTTGTTCCGGAAATAGCGCAGCGGCTGATCAACGGATTCGCCGACCAGTTTCAGGGCGGCGAAGTGTATGATGCCGGAAATATCGGGGTGATCCTCGAAAATCTTTCGCGTAGCGGCGGGGTCGCAGAGGTCGACGGCATAATTTTGCACGTCAACGCCGGTTATGCTGCGAATACCGGCCAATGCCGAGCCGTCCGCGTTGCTGAGGTTGTCCGCTGAAATAACTGAAAAGCCGTGGTCAATCAGGTCGACTATGGTGTGGCTGCCGATATAACCGCACCCGCCCGTAACAAGCACTTTTTTCATCTTAAGGATTTGACCGCAAAACTAACAAAGCATTCCATGAACCGGAAACTCCATCCCTGTTTTTGCCGACAGCGGGTTTGTGATCCTGAATCGGCTCAACAAAAGCCGCTGCAAAAAGATACGGTTTTTGTTTAAACCCCGGCTACGACACTTCGTAGATGTCCTCCAGATTACGACCCAGTCCGTCATAGTCCAGGCCGTACCCGACCACAAATTTCTGAGGTATATCAAATCCCCGGAAATCTACCCGGATCTGATACTCCATGGCTTCCGGTTTGACCAGCAAGGCCGCTATGGCCACCGAAGCCGGTTTCAACGCCTGGAGTTCGGGCAGGAAACGGTGCATCGTCAGGCCGGAATCGATGATATCCTCCACCAGTACCACGTGCCGGCCGGCGAGGTCGGTCTCAAGCCCGATGCGGGTAACAACATCCCCGGTGGATGCCGTACCCGAGTAGGACGATAACTTGATGAAACTGAGTTCGCATTCAAAAGGGCATGCGCGGAGCAAATCGGCAGCGAAAACAAAAGCGCCGTTGAGCACGCCCAGAAAAACAGGCTTTTTATCGGCGTAAACCGCATTCAGTTCATGCCCCATAGCCTCTACCCGTTTTCGGATATCTGCCGCACTGAGGTAGGGCCTGAAGTAAAGATCGTGAATTTTTATGCTATCCATCATCGGTCCAAACCATATTTATCCAACAGGTAAACCAGCGCTGTCATGGAAGCTGCGCCAAGCTCAAGTTCCCGTTTGTTAACGGCTTCAAGCCGGTCTGTTTCCGTGTGGTGGTAGTCGAAATAACGCTGGGAATCGGGATAAAATCCGATCAACAGCCCCTTTTGGGGTTTCAGCGGACCAATGTCCGCACCCGAGCCGCCTTTGGACAATGAGAGGCCGTAGGGCTCCAGCAAGGGCTGCCAGGTGTATACTTTTTTGAATTTTTCAGCAAACACCGATTCGTCGGCATCGAATGTAAAACCGCGCGGGGTGAATCCGCCGCGGTCGGATTCAATGGCCGCCATATGGAATTCGCCCTTTTCGTTGGCCGCTGCACCGTAGGCCCGCCCGCCCGCAAGGCCGTTCTCTTCATTCATGAACAGGACGCAGCGAATCGTTCGTTTGGGTTTGTACCCCAGGCGCATCAAAGTTTGCAGCACGGCCATGGATTGAACGCATCCGGCCCCGTCATCATGAGCGCCTTCTCCGGTTTCCCAGGAATCGAGGTGACCGCCGATGACAATGATCTGCTCGGGGTGTTCACTTCCTTTGATCTCTCCGATCACGTTGAAGGAGGGTTTGGGGTCGAACGAGCTGCAGTTGGTTTCCATAAATACCCTGACAGGTCCGTCCGCCAGCAGGTCGCTCAGTTTTTCGGCGTCCCGGGTGCTGACGGCCATGGCCGGGATTTTGGGAAAATCGGGGCTGTAACCCAGGCTGCCGGTATGGGGGTGGTCATCGATTTCAGTGGTCATCGACCGGACGAGGGCGCCGACCGCCCCGTATTTAGCCGCGCGCGACGGCCCGGAGCCCCGCTGGTCAACCGCTCCGCCATATGCGCTGAATGTATTGATCTCCCGCGGATTCATCGGACGGTTGAAAAAGACGATCTTGCCCGAAACGCCTTCTTCACCCAGGCGGTCCACTTCGTCGAGGCTTTGCACCTCCACCACTTCGGCTACCAGGCCGCCTTCCGGCGTCGGTACGCTGTTGCCGAGGGTAGTCGTCCTCAGGTCAAAGCTTCCGAGCTTGAAAGAGCTGACAACCCGCACCCGCTCCTTGTCGCCCCGAACCCAATGCGGAACCGTGCAAGGTTGTTTCCAGACCGCATCCAGCCCCAGGGTGTCCAGCATCTGGCCGGTATATTCAACGGCAGCCGAAGCCTGGGGTGAACCGGCCAGCCTGCCGCCGATCTTCTTGCAAAGAAACGCCAGCCAGTCGTAAGCCGAACAATCGGTGAGCGTCTGGTCATAGATTTTTCGAATAAACAAGGCATCATCTTCCATGGATTGCTGGGCATCCGATTTCACCGGTAATGCCATCCATAAGACAGCTGCAATTGCCGCCAAACCAGCCTTGTAAGACACTTTTGACCACCTTGAAACGCGGTGAGCCCAAAAATTTGTAAATTTTTTTTCATTCATAACCCTGAACAAGCTTTAAAAAGACCCAAAATTACAATCAATTGACAATTTTATTTTTTTTGAAATCACAGAACCATATCCTGTAATTTTAAAATAAGCCGCATTTTATTCCGAAACAGAATTGCGATTTTTTCCGGATGAGCTCCTTTTGATATACCTGGATCAGAAAAAATGCAAAAAAATTCACTTTTTTCTGCTTCAAGTTGAACAAGTTTGGAACTTTTTTAATAATTTTGTAATTGTAAATTTTACAATAAGCCACAAAGGGCGCTTCAACAGCACCTTTGTTTCAAGCTGATAAAGAGAATTTGGTTTTATTTGGTTAGGGCTGAGGTAGTGCTGATTAGCGCTGCCTCTTTTTTTTTATACCAAAGTTTCCAGGTAGTGAAAATCGATCCCGAACTGTTGCTTGATGGCTTTGATCTCTTCCGCTGCTTCCGGTCTTGACTTTCCTTTTATGCCGGCAATGATCAGGTTCTTGGGCGTATGTTCCGTTTCGATGAATTCAAAAACATTGCTTGAATACCCTTTCTCTTCCAGCACCAGCGCCCTGATGCCGTCGGTGATGAGTTCGGCTTGCCTTTCCGCGAGGATGCCGTGCGCCATGATCGGGCTCATTTCTGTTTGGCAATCCATTTGCCGCCTGATCTGTTTGTGGCAACAGGGGGCAACGACGATAATCTCCGCGTCGGAATGAATACCCTTGGCAATAGCAAGGTCGGTAGCTGTATCGCAGGCATGCAGTGCGATCAGCATGTCCAGTTTTCCGGTTTCAAACCGGCCGATGTCCTCGGCGACAAACCGGAGGCCTTCAAATCCGCATTTTTGTGCAAGGTCGTTGCCCGCATCAACCAATGCCGGCCGCAACTCAACCCCCCAGACCTGCGGTTTCAATCCCAGGTTGCTGGCCAGGTGATCGTATAGGGCAAAGGTCAGGTAACCTTTGCCTGCGCCCATATCGACAATATTGGGTACGTGCGGCAGGTTTTTTTTGCGGATCAGCGCATCGATGATCTCGATATATTTGTTGATCTGCCTGAATTTCTTCTGACCGTCTTTCTTTACGGCGCCATCCGGGCCGGTGATCCCCAGCGCCTGGAGGTAAATATTGCCTTCCGGCCGGATCAATCGCTGTTTTTTCCGGTCGTGGGTCTTGTCGGGAGCATTGGATAACGTTGCGCCGGAAGAGAACAGTTTCGGGATGCGTTTTCGGTTATAGCGGATGGTGTAATTGCCGTTGAGGGTGAAAAGGTCGCCGTTGAGGAAATCCTGCCCCAGCCACCGGCCGATCGCTGCGGCTGCCGCTTCCGCAGGCAGGTTTTTGGTCTCATCTTTGGTTGGGTACCGCAAGGTGAACGAAACCACTGGGGCGCCCCGGATTTCAACCAGCCGGGCAAAGACATTTTGCAGGCCTTCGCCCCCACCGGAAGGCTTGCTCAGGGTGAGTTTCACAAAGCTGCCCGCGGCCAGGGAATCCCTGAAAACAGTCAAAAAATTGATCGCGGCTTCCATCGGGCCAAGATAGGAATAATTGGGATTCTCTTTGTATCTTTGCACCATGGATATGACGAACGATCAAGCGCCAACGGCGCCGGTAGCGGGCGAATACAGCGAAAGCAATATTCAGGCCCTGGAAGGATTGGAGGCCGTTCGCAAACGGCCCGGCATGTATATCGGCAGTACGGATTCCAAAGGGTTGCACCACCTGGTCTGGGAGGTCGTCGATAACTCTATCGACGAACATTTGGCGGGACACTGCACCCATATCGATGTGACCATTCATTCCGATAATTCAATAACGGTTGTCGACAACGGCCGCGGTATTCCCACGGGTATCCAGAAGAAGCTGAAAAAATCAGCGCTGGAAGTGGTCATGACCGTTTTGCACGCCGGCGGTAAATTTGACAAGGATACCTACAAAGTATCCGGCGGTTTGCACGGCGTGGGTGTTTCCTGTGTTAACGCCTTGTCAGCCTACCTGAAAGCGGAAGTCCACCGGGATGGAAAGGTTTTTGTTCAGGAATACAGCATCGGCAAACCCTTGAATGAAGTCCATGTGGTTGGTGAATCCGACAAGACGGGAACAATCATTACTTTCCGCCCGGACGGCGATATTTTCGAAACGCTCGATTATAAATACGATATCCTGGCCAACCGTCTTAAGGAGCTCTCTTTTCTGAATAAAGGGCTTACCCTGACCTTGACGGATGAACGCGAGAAGGAAGACGGCAAGTTCAAGACCGAGGAATTTTATTCCGACGGCGGACTGAGAGAATTCGTGCTGTACCTCGATGAATCGAGGCAAAAGCTGATCGAAAACCCGATCCACGTAATGGGCCTGGAGGAAAATGTCGAGGTAGAGGTGGCCATGCAATACAATACCTCCTTCACCGAGAACATTTACTCCTTTGTCAACAACATCAATACCCGCGATGGCGGTACGCACGTCCAGGGTTTCCGGCGCGCGCTCAGCCGGGTTTTCACCAAGTACGGCGAAGACAACGGGCTGTTCAAAAAGCTGAAATTCAAAGTCTCCGGCGAGGATTTCCGGGAAGGCCTGACGGCGATCGTGTCGGTCAAGGTGCCGGAACCTCAGTTCAAGGGCCAGACCAAGGGCGAATTGGGCAACTCCGAAGTGCTGGGGATCGTTTCGCGATGCGTAGGCGAGGTATTGGGGCATTATCTGGAAGAACACCCCAATGAATCCAGGCGCATCGTTGAAAAAGTGATCCTGGCGGCAACCGCCCGCCACGCTGCCCGCAAAGCCCGCGAAATGGTTCAGCGCAAGAACGTGCTGGCCGGCGGCGGCCTGCCCGGCAAACTGGCCGACTGCGCCTCCAAGGATCCGGGTGAAAGCGAACTCTTTCTCGTGGAAGGGGACTCTGCCGGCGGAACCGCGAAACAAGGGCGCGACCGGAACTTCCAGGCTATCCTGCCGCTCCGGGGTAAAATCCTGAACGTGGAAAAGGCCATGGAGCACAAAATTTACGAAAACGAAGAGATCAAGAATATCTTCACCGCCCTCGGCGTCAGAATCGAGGAGGGTGACGAGGGCGAGCGCCTGCTCAACCTCGAAAAATTACGCTACCACAAGGTAGTCATCATGTGTGACGCCGACGTGGACGGCAGCCACATCACCACGCTGATCCTGACCTTTTTCTTCCGCTTTATGCGCGAACTGATCGACCGCGGGCATATTTATATCGCGGCGCCGCCTTTGTATATGGTCAAAAAAGGCAAACAATACCGCTATTGCTGGAATGACGACGAACGCCGGGAAGCAGTTCTGGCTTACGGCGGCGGCGAAAACGAAGGCTCCGTCAAGGTTCAGCGCTATAAAGGCCTCGGTGAAATGAACGCCGAGCAGCTCTGGGAGACGACCATGGATCCCACCACCCGCATTTTGCGCATGGTATCCATTGATGACGCACGCGAAGCCGACCGCATCTTCTCCATGCTGATGGGAGATGAAGTGCCGCCGCGCCGCGCTTTCATCGAAGCCAACGCCAAGTACGCCAACGTCGACATTTAGGGCTGCCGCCGAAACCAGGGCTTTCCAAAAAAATCAAGGAAAAATTTTCGGACTCCGGGAACTTTTACCGGATTCCCCCGGTTGTTGCGATTGCACGGCATTGAAAACCGATGCCTTGTTTAACGGTTTCAACCAAATACCTATTAACCATGGTGATGGCGAACGAAAATCCAACCGGGATCTACAACCAAGTCTTTGAGGAAGAATTCCTGCCTCAACTGGATGCGTTGTACACGTTCGCGTACCACCTCACCTTCAATGAGGACGACGCCAACGACCTGGTTCAGGAAACCTTTATGAAAGCATGGCGGTCAATCGCCAGCTACGAAACCGGGACGAACGCCAAAGCATGGCTGTTCAAGATCCTGAAAAACGCCTTTATCAATCAATACCGCAAACGGGCCAAACAACCGACTTCGGTAGATATTGAACAGGCAATACTCCGGCCGCCCAGCGGCGATGACGACCGGTTTTCTTCCGTCTCCCTGGACCTGAGCGAAGAGCTTTTCCAGGAAATGATGGGCGACGAAGTGACCAACGCCATCAATGAACTGGATGTCGGATTCCGCATCGTTATTCTGCTATGCGACGTGGCTGAATTCACCTACGAGGAGATCTCCAAAATTCTGGGCATCCCCATCGGTACGGTGCGCTCCAGGCTCCACCGGGGCAGGAACGCCCTGAAGGATAAGCTGCGAACATACGCGGAATCCATGGGGTTCAAAGAAAATAGATAATTCATAATTTGTTAACCATAGCTATTCGCTATTCCCAAAAAACCTGTCTGTCCCGCTCATGCAGCGGCTTGTATCACAAAACCACCCAGTACAGCAGGAATTAACCCCAACACAGGTAATTGTGCCCCGGTAACGTGATATCGCCTTCCCTATGGGAGGGGCAGACGGGTTTTGCTTTTAAGTGATTAAACGATGACAACTAACATTCAAAATCAGCAACGGCCATGTTTTTTCGCGGGATTGGAGCATACTCCGCCTGCCTGGCCGTGTTGGGTGGGTGGCGGTTGTTGCTGTTTTGTCTCATAAGCTTTTGGACCAACAGCAGGATAGCGCAAAATCAAAGCCATGAAAGACCGCAATTACCTGGATCTTGTCGAAAAAGTCACAATGTATCTGGATAATGAACTCTCCGAAACGCAGGAAAGAGAGTTGCTGAAAGAAATAAAAGATAATCCGCATTATTTGAAGTTGCTTAGCCAGGAAAAGTTGTTTAAAGAGTTTATCAAGAGTAGGATACACCGTAGAAAGCCCTCCGCCGCCCTCGTGCAATCTATAAAAGACAAGATCAAATCTCCATACGCTTCAGAGCCAGCCCTCAGCAGTATTTCTTCCCGGAATCCCTGATTTTTCCAGACATATCGCCGGTTTTGACCAATGACAGGAGCCGCTTGACATTGGCCTTGAAAAGTATTAGCTTTGTTTAAAAAACGATGAGGCAAATACTTTCTGTGGCCGCATTGTTGCTGACCGGTTGCCTGAATCTGCCGGCGCAGATAGAAATACCGGCCGACTTTGAAGCGCTCCTGCAGAAAACGGGAGTTGAAATTTTCTTTCCCCTGGAATCCACCTACCGAAACTGGGGATCCGGAGAGAATGAATGGTTCAATTGTGAGTTCGCTATTCGTTCGCGCAAAGAAAAAATAGAGATCAGATACCATTTGCAGCCCTACCTGGATTCGGACCCTACGGCCGACCTGCCGCACCTGAATTGCATGCGCCTGCTGACCCACCTGGCCTCCAACGATGAGGACGCCGTAATCGCCGCGCACGTCTTATCGGATACTGATCTGGAAGATTACCGGGCCGATTGGGGAAAATTGTACTTTTTCCGACCGAAAAGAAGCTTTGGAGACTACGCCAATTGCCAGCTCCTGGCTTTGTATCGAGAAGGGGTCGGTATGGCCTACGTTTTCTATTTTTTTGACGAGCCTTCTGTTAACCTGGAAGATCGCCTTCGGGAGATCCGGTTTGCAGCGCCGCTCAAGCAGCGATAAAGCGAGGAAATTCAATCAGGATTTGCCCGACTGGCTGCCGCGGTTACGGTTGCCGCCTCCTTTGCCTTTGAAATTGCGGCGCCTGGAGCCGGACCTGTGTGATTTGTCAGATTTTTGAGCGTTATCGGTAGAAATGGCCTCAACTTCCGGGGGCAGCGGCAGGATCCTCACTTTCATACCCATCAGCTTTTCAATGCGCTGAAAACGGCGTTGATCCCTTCGATTGATAAAGGTAAGGCCTACCCCGGACGCGTCTGCGCGGGCTGTCCGGCCGATCCGGTGGACATAGTCTTCCGCGTCGCCGGGAACATCGAAATTGATCACCACCTCAATGCTGCGGATATCGATACCCCTGGACAGGATATCCGTTGCCACCAGCATCGGGAGGCTGCCGCTTTTGAATGCACGCAGTTTTTGTTCCCGTTCGTCCTGGGAAAGGTCGGAGTGAATGCTGTCGATCGGGAAACCTTTTTGCTTGAGGCTTTGGGTGATCTCCTTTACTTTCAGTTTGGCCCCGGCAAAAATGAGGGTCCGGGTAGAACTGTTCTTTCTGCTGGTGAGCAGGTTGGAGATCAGGGCGATTTTTTGCTCATCTTCCACCCGGTAAGCGGCTTGCAGGATGGCGTCGGCCGGTTTGGAAACGGCAATATTGATCTCTTCGGGTTGGTTAAGGATCTGCCGGGAAAAGCGGCGGATCTGATCGGGCATGGTGGCCGAAAAGAAAAGTGTCTGCCGTTTGCGCGGCAATTGATTGACAATGCCCATGATATCGTGCACAAACCCCATGTCGAGCATGCGATCTGCCTCATCAAGTACCAGCCTTCTGACGGTGGACAGGTCGACGTACCCCAGGTTGAGGTGGGCGATCAGTCGGCCAGGCGTTGCTACAATGACATTGACGCCGCCTTTGAGGGCCTTTTTTTCCTGTTCCATGGAGTTGCCGTCACGCCCGCCGTAAATGGCAATGGAGCTTACCGGCGTGAAATAGGAAAGACCTTCCAGTTGTTGATCCACCTGGATGGCAAGTTCCCTGGTGGGCTCCAGAATGAGGGTGTCGATGCCGTGATAGGGCGTTTCAGCCAGTTCATGCAGCAGGGGCAAAAGGAAAGCTGCGGTTTTTCCGGTCCCGGTTTGCGCACAGGCCAGGACATCTTTTTTTTGCATTATGGCCGGGATGGCTTTTTCTTGGATAGGTGTAGCCGTTTCAAATCCAATCGCCTGGAGCCCGTCCATGAGGGAGGGCGAGAAGCCGAATTCGTCAAATCGCAAAGCCTTGTGTCTTATTTGAGGTTCTTAAATGTACGTTCATGGGGCAAAGATATGGTTATTGCCTTATTTATCAACAAGATGGACCTAATTATGGTTGTTTGATGCAGATTTATTTTTTCGGGCGCTGTTTTGAACGGATGTTTTACCGGAGCTTCCGGGGAGAATGTTGGCGCTGATCAACGCCGGTACGGCAAATCCGATAGAATTTAACGTACCGTGCACGGCGTACATCCAGGGAATGGAAAGTTGTGAAATGGGGTAGTAATGCCGCCAGCCGTACAAGAAAGCCAGAGACATGCCCGCGATCAGACTGGCCCCGGCGGTTACCAACAAAAATTTAACTGCAAAGGACTTCGGTCGAGAGGATGACTGCAACAGGAGCCCTCCGGTGATGACCCCCATAGCTGACAATGCCGTCACGCCTCCGGTTTCCAGCCAAACCGGCCCCCCGAACCCGGTGATGAGAATGCCGGCGGCTACCCAGGCTACCCCTGCGGCAAGCGCAATGGTCATTTGATTACCCCATTGATTGTCCGGGATTGCCGTTTGCGCAATGATGGAAAGCGCAAAACCGGCATAATGAAAATGGACGGCGGTCAGCAACACGATGATTGGCGCATACCCGAACGGACTCCATCCCAGGCGATATGCGAATGCCCACAAGGCGCCTACCGTCAGCATGATTGAGGAGATCAACGGCGCAATATTTTTTAAAGGATATTGGCATTTACGGATAACTGACAGCGAAAAAAGTACATACGGCGCCGCTAAAACACCGGCAAAATAACCCGGCGGAATCAGCAAGGATAAGCCAAGCAGAAAGGCTGTCATTCAGCCGTAAGTCCCAAATTCCTGGTTTATAATCCTTAATCCGAGGGGGGCAACAACCAGGGCGCCGGCCATCAGTATGATTTCCGGGTAAACCTGTGCGTAAATAGAACCGGGAAGGTGAAACAAGCTCAGCAATAGCCATCCCGACACACCGATCAGGACAGTCGTCCGGAAAGGCGCCTGCGGGTTATTCATGGGCAAGCGCTTTCTTCATGGCCAGAAAGGAGTGCCGGACAAACCGGCGCTGGAATCGCCTTGCAACAGGGTAGATCATCCTGGCGGGCAGGAACCGCGGGCGGGAAAACGCTTTGAGGGTATACCAAACGCTGCCGTCAGGCCGCAATTCAACGGCAAATTGCTCTTCACCGCACTCAATATGGTTGGTCAGGGTACCGTAAGCAAATCCGGCTTTTGATGGGGAATCGATCCGGTAAACTACCCGTGCGCCGTTGAGCCACCACACGCCGAATAACCGGAAAACGACGGCCACAGGCGTTCCCTTTTCCGGCAACCGCCCGTTGGACCAGGCAAATGTCCATCCCGGCGGAAACATGACCCAATTGAACAGGGCGTCCTTGGCCCGTCGGAACAGGTCTTCCCCTCCGCCCAGATAAACGGCGTTGACGTCATGGTCGAACCCATCGGGGAATTCGCCGGCCGAAGCACCGTTTTGCGCATAGGAAAAGGGCAGATTCCTGGATTTTTCCAGAAAAGCACTTAATTGTTCAAGCCCGGGTTTGTGAAATGAAAACTGCATGACGATGCGAGTTTCATTGGAAAACGAAGAACCTCATCAATTGTTCATTGTTTTCTGAAAAAAATGAAAATAAAATCATGCATCGGATATTCTTTTCCGCTTCAATTATGCATCATCGGCTCCATCCCTGCGTTTTCCCGTTCAGTACATTAAAATTCCCATCCGGCGGAATAAAGTTGTAACGGTTTTCCCGGCACTGCATATTTGTGCCAACATCATCAAACAAACGCGAATAGTCATGAAAATGAAACTTCAATTTTTGAGCCTCCTTACTTTGGCGATGATCACTTTCGCCTGCCAGACCAGCACGGATGACAATCCATCCCCCGGCGATGTATCCAATACCCTTACGGACGGGCGCTGGAAGGTGAGTTATTACTACGACAAAGACAAAGTGGAGACCGGCGATTTCAGCGGCTATACCTTTGATTTTCGCCTCGACGGCGCCTTTATCGCCTATTTCGGATCCAATACGACAACCGGCACCTGGCGCACCGGAACCGACAACGGCAGCAGCCGCCTGATCATCGACATCATCGGCAGCAAACCGCTTGACGACCTGCCGGACGACTGGATCATCCTTGAAAAATCAGACAACCTCATCAAACTGAAAGACGATAATGACACACACCTTGAAGAGTTGCATTTCATGCGGGTCAATTAGTGGTGTTGAGTCGTAAGTCGTAAGTCGTAAGTGGTAAGTCGTAAGTGGTAAGTGGTAAGTCGGGTCAGAAGTAGCGCCCCGGCAGCAGGACTTACGAGAACCGGGTAATCAGCAGGTAATTTAGAATGAAGGATCTTTGGCCGCTGTGCTTTGGGTTGAACGGCGGCAGTTCGGATCAGGCGACAAACTTCGGGTTGTCGCCTGATTTTATTTTCAGGTTATCTCAGGAACTCATCGGTAAAATGGCGGCGCTCCTTCGGCTGTTCGAATTTTTCCTGGTTGTAGGCCTGGGACTGATTCCTGGGGATGGACAAGCTGGTCCATCCATTATCGAGGGCCATTTTGCCGATATAGACGATCTGGCCGATATGATAAGGGTAATGTGCCAGCTGCCGGTTGAGGGCTTCGAGTACGGTATGGCCCATATTGCGGATATAGATGATCTTTTCGAGGTCCTCTTCCTTCAAACCTTTCAAGGCGCCGAAAAGGCAGGCCCAGCCTTCTTCCCATTTGCTTAACAATTCCTGGCGCGAGCGGATATCATTTTCGAACTCACCATCGCGGTTGCGCCATTCCTTTTCGCCGTCCTCGGTCAGGAAATTGGTCCAACGGGACAGCATATTACCCCAGAGGTGTTTGACGATGACGGCAACGCTGTTGCTTTTGGCATTGGGTTGCCAGAAGAGCTGCTCGTCGCTGAGTTGGGCGAAGGTTTTGTCGCCAAGTGATTTGTAGTATTCAAACTGTTTGGTTGCGCTGGCCAGATAGCTTTCCATAGGTTATTCTTTTTTGCTGTCTTTGACGGCATTTTCCACATCTTTGGTAGCCTGATCCAATTCTTTAAGCAGTTTCTGGCGTTCTTCAGCGGCTTTGCGTTGTTTTTCAGCTTCTTCGTCCTTTTTGGCCTGTTCGTCGGCTGCTTTTTTCTCGGCTTTCTGCTTTTTGGGCTCCGGCGCCCCTTCAAAGGGCTCTTTACCGAACGTCAGGACGTCCTTTTTCTCATCGATATAGATGGTGTCGCCGGCTGAAAACTGGCCGCCGATGACTTGTTTGGACAATTCGTTGATCAATTCGCGCTGGACCACCCGTTTCAGCGGCCGGGCGCCGAATTGCGGGTCGTACCCCAGGTCGGACAGGAAATCCAGTGCGGCATCGCTCAGTTGTATGCTGATCTCCTGTTTGGCCAGCATTTTTTCGGTCTTGCGCATCAGCAGGCGCAGGATCTGGTGGATTTCTGCGCGCGACAGCGGCAGGAACATGATCTGTTCGTCGATCCGGTTGAGGAATTCGGGGCGGAGGTTTTCTTTCAACTGGTTGAACACCTCTTCCTTGGTTGTTTCGAGGATCTCTCCCCGCTTGTCTTCGCCCACTGCTTCCAGGTCTTCGAAATTTTCGAGGATGATCTCGGAGCCCATATTGGAGGTCATAATGATGATCGTATTCTTGAAATTGGCCACCCTGCCGCGATTGTCGGTCAGGCGGCCGTCGTCGAGTACCTGAAGCAGGACGTTGAAGGTATCCGGGTGCGCTTTTTCGATCTCATCGAGCAGGATAATGGAATAAGGCCTGCGCCGAACGGCTTCGGTCAACTGCCCGCCTTCTTCATACCCTACATATCCCGGAGGCGCGCCGGTGAGGCGGCTGGTGGTATGGCGTTCCTGGTATTCGCTCATATCGATTCGCGTAATGGCCTTTTCGTCGTCAAAGAGGACTTCGGCCAGGGCTTTGGCCAGTTCGGTCTTACCTACGCCGGTAGGTCCCAGGAAAATGAAGGAACCGATGGGCCGGTCGGCATCCTGCAATCCGGCCCGGCTGCGTCGCACGGCATCGGCTACCGCCCTGACAGCCTCATCCTGTCCGATCAGGCGCTTGTGGATCTCGGATTCGAGGTGGAGGAGTTTTTCCTTCTCGCTTTGCAGCATTTTGGCCACCGGAATGCCGGTCCATCTCGACACCACTTCGGCAATATCGTTGGCGGTTACGGCCTCGTTGGTGAAGCGTTTTTCGTCCGGCAGGTTGTCCAGTTTTTCTTCTGCTGCTTTCAGGTCATTCTGGAGTTGTTGCAATTCGCCGTAACGGATCTTGGCTACGGTTTCGAAATCGCTGTTGCGCTCGGCCTTGGTGGCTTCCTGCTCGAATTCCTCGATGCGTTTTTTGATGTTCTGGATGTTGTCGACGATTTCTTTCTCGTTTTTCCAACCGGCGCGAAGCGAGTCGCGTTTTTCCTTGGCATTGGCGATCTGCTCGTTGATCTGGGCCAGTTTTTTCTCGTCTTTTTCCCGTTTGATGCCTTCGCGTTCGATCTCCAGCTGGCGCACTTTGCGGTCCCATTCGTCCACGTCATCCGGGACGGAATCCAGTTCCAGGCGCATTTTGGCCGAAGCCTCGTCGATGAGGTCGATGGCTTTATCGGGCAGGAACCGGTCGGCGATATAGCGGTGAGAGAGTTCTGCTGCCGCAATCAACGCCTCATCGAGGATATCGATCTTATGGTAAACCTCGTAGCGTTCCTGAACGCCGCGCAGGATGGAGATGGTCTCTTCCACGCTGGGTTCGTCGATGAGTACGGTCTGGAAACGGCGGACGAGCGCTTTATCCTGTTCAAAATATTTCTGGTATTCGTCGAGGGTAGTGGCGCCGATGGTCCGGAGTTCGCCCCGCGCCAGGGCCGGTTTCAGGATATTGGCGGCATCCATGGCGCCGCCGCCGCCGCCTGCGCCGATGAGGGTATGGATCTCGTCGATGAACAGGATGATCTCTCCGTTCGATTCGGTGACTTCCTTGATAACGGCCTTGAGGCGTTCCTCGAATTCGCCTTTGTACTTGGCGCCGGCTACAAGAGCTGCGATATCAAGCACAAAGATTCTTTTGGATTTCAGGTTTTCGGGGACGTCACCCTGGATGATCCGCCAGGCGATACCTTCCACGATGGCGGTTTTGCCCACGCCGGCTTCACCCACGAGGATCGGATTATTCTTTTTGCGGCGGGAAAGGATATGCAGTACGCGGCGGATCTCTTCGTCGCGGCCGACGATGGGATCCAGCTTGCCGGTTTCGGCCCGTTCATTAAGGTTGATGGCGAACTTGCCGAGTGAGTTGTAGTTGTCGCCGGCGCTTTGCTCGGTCACTTTTTTGCCTTTGCGCAGTTCCGTGATGGCGGCCCGCATGCCGTTGTCGCTCACCCCGGCTTGTTTGAGGAGTTTGGAGGCGCGGTCGGTCCCCTGCAGGATGCCCAGCAGGATCAGTTCGACAGAGATGTATTCGTCGCCGAAATCCTTGAGCATATTCTTGGCGCGGCTCAGGGCGCGGTTTGCATCATTGGTCAGGTATTGTTTTTCGACGCCTTCCACGCGGGGATAGTCCCCGATGGCGTTATCCAGTTCTTTTTTCAACCCGGAGATATCGACGCCTTGTTTCTGAAGGATGAAAGTGGAAACGTCCTCATCGATATCGAGAATGCCCCGGATGAGGTGGATGGTGTCCACCTGTTGCTGGTCGAGGCCTGCTGCGATTTTCTGCGCTTTGATGATGGCTTCCTGGGCTTTGATGGTGAAATTGTCGTATGTCATGTTGCTTGAAATGAATTCCTGTGTCGAAGATTATGTTTTCAGCTGTAAAATAAACCAAATTTTGCATGGCAACCCGGTTGGCGGGCCGGATTACACTAAAATCTTTTCTCCGGATTGAATACCTTTTGCAGGAAATTTGCAACCCGGGCATTGCAAAAAAGGGCTTAAAAAAACGTTTGGCGCAATTCTTTCGTTTAATACAGTGAAATTCATAGATGTTTGGCGTAAACCAGCCTACAAATAGGTGAAAAACGACGCCAGTCACCAGATTAATAATTGTTAATAGTCTACCTTTGACAACCTAAAACAGTTGATTATGAAAAGAACTTTCCTTTTTATGCTTGGTCTTTGCCTGGTTGGGGCGACAGCCGTGAACGGACAAACGATCAAAGTATCATCCGACTATCCAAAAGCAGGTGAATCCATCAAATTTGAAGGCATGGATCTCCCGGACGGCGCTCAGGTCCAGGCTTTTTTCATCAACGGCCAGGATTTTGACGCCCGGGACATCGAAGTTTCAGCCAACAACGGCAAAGCAACGGGAACCGTTCAAACCGGGGATAAAGACGTTGCGTTCTTCTTGCTGGCCAAAAACGGAGAGCAGGAAACTGTAGCCTACCAGCCCGTTATGCTGTATCAGGCCGATCGCCATACGCCTGTCGCCGGCGCCCAGGGCAGCATCAGCCTGGGGTACACCCGGATGTCGCGGTTTATCGGGATCGATAATGACCTCATGAAAGCATCCGAACTGTTGAATGCCGAACTGGCCATGCAACCCACCGCCAAAGAAGATCCTTTCTGGGGACCTTATTACGCCGGCCTGGCCATGTCGCTCAACAGCGCGCCGGCCATTGAAGAAACCAAGGGGCGCATCGAGGCGCTGAGGAAAAAACGCAAGGCAACGGAAAAGGATCTTGTGCTGGCGATGGAACTGGCACGCGTCATTAAGGCCGAAGACGCCGACGAGCAAAAGGCTGCTACCGATGAGATCATCAAGAAGTACCCCAAAGGCGAAACGGCCATGGCCGGCGTAGCGGACAAATTCTATGAGGAAAAAGATGTTGCCAAAAAGGCCGCTTTGTTTGAGCAATGGAAAAAAATGGGCGGCAAGGATCAGGTCGCCGTCGACCGTATGGCGGGTACATTGGCGAATCTGTACGGCAATCAGGAAGACTACGCCAATTTTGACAAATACCTGGCGATGGTCGGATCGCCGACCAGCAAGGCTTCCTCATTGAATAATGTAGCCTGGAATTTGTCGGGCGACTGGCCGATGGAAGAGGGCACGAAACTGGACAAGGAGCTTTTGCAAAAAGCAGCCAACATGTCCTATGAGTCGCTGAGGTTGATCAAGAGCGCCATTGATGACCCTGATAACTCCAGGCCGGGCTACTATACGGCAAATACCTGGAAGGGATACATGGAAGGCAATTACGGCATGTACTCCGATACTTATGCCTTGTTGATGTACCGGTTAGGTAAGAGCGATGATGCGCTGAAATATCAGCAGATCGCTTGTGAAAACAGCAAGTTTGAAAGCCCTGAACTGAACGAACGGTATTGTGTCTATATTGAAAAAGCCAAGGGCGCCGCCGAAGCGGAAGCAGCCCTTGCCGGCATGATCAGCGGCGGGTACGCTACCGGACCAATGAAAGACCAGTATCGCCGCGTATTTGCTGCCAACAATACCCTGGAAAGCGCTGCGAGCAAGTCGCTGGCCATGCTGGAAGAAAAAGCCAAGGCGAAGTCCCTGGAAGAGTTGAAAATGAAAATGATCAACGAACCGGCGCCGTCTTTCACCCTGCGCAATATGGAGGGTCAGGAAGTGTCCCTGGAATCCCTTCGCGGTAAAGTCGTTGTCCTGGATTTCTGGGCAACCTGGTGCGGCCCCTGCAAGGCTTCTTTCCCGGGCATGCAGCGCGCACTGACCAATCATGTTGACCGTGACGACGTGGTTTTTCTGTTTGTGGATACCTGGGAAAACGGCAAGGAAAAGCTCAAAAACGCTTCCGATTTCATTACCAAGAACAAATATACCTTCAATGTCTTGATGGATGACGAAAATGAAGTTGTCACCAAATATCAGGTGGAAGGCATACCGACCAAATTCGTGCTTGACCGCTCGGGCAACATCCGCTTCAAGAGCGTGGGCTACAGCGGCAGTGAAGACGGTTTGGTAACCGAAATGACGTTGATGATCGAACTAGCCGGGAAACCGGGCACGGCGCTGCCTTAACAGTTGTCAGTGATCAGTTGTCAGTTGTCAGTGGTCAGTGGTCAGTGGTCAGTAGGACCGGGCAGTCGGCAGTTCGTTTTTCGGGCTGCCGATTGTGTTTTTGGGCCACGTATTGGATGCGGATCGGCCGGCATTTTGCAAATCTTGTCCGGAGGGCGCTAAAAATCAGCGGTTTACTTTTCGGAAAGCGTTCAAAAAAGGGTTATATTGCAGAAAATCCTCAATATTGAACACCTATGAAAAAAAATCTCTACTTCTGCTTCTTCATTTGCCTGGGTTTGATGTCCTGTCAAAAAGAAAGTTTCAACCCGGGGCCCTCCCAATCCAACAGCACAGCCGTCAATTCAACGTTGGCTAAAGTCGTGGTGACCGTTACGGAAAACGGAGAAGGCGGCAGCACGACCTGCGGTTCCGGCGGGTGCAGTTCGGGTTGTAATACGGGCGCTGCCAAACAGAACAATACCGTTTATGCCGATGTGGCTTTGTATAAGAACGAACCGGCAAGCGAGGGCAGCGATGAACTTTCGCGTGTGGCTTCCGGCAATACCGGCGAGTATGGCCAGGCCACTTTCCTTGATCTGGAACCGGTAGCGTACCTGGTTGTCGTTCAGACCCGCGCGGGCGAAAAATCAGTCACCGTCAAGACAACAGCCGGGAATACCTCCTATGTGAATATTGATTTTTGAATTGATGGTATCCGAGGTTTGCCGGGATCAATTCACGCGATCCCGGCAAATTTCTTCTTGTTCATCCGCGTCAATCCCCTACGGCCAGCATATTGATCCTGTACGGCGCCGTCTCCTCCACGCCGATCACCACCTTGATGTTCTCACCCGTTTTTTCCGATTGCATATGGAATTCGACCGCGTAATTGCCGGTGCTTTTGACCCCGTTCAGAACAGGAGCGGTTTGTAAATAACTGTACACCGATCTCAGAAAGTTGACATGATCGTCCTCCGAATGGGCTTTGGACATATCCGGGTGGAAGTTTTCCTGCACGTATGCCCTGATCGTTCGGGGATCATCCGAACAAACGGCATTGAGCCATGCTGCAGCCTGGTCACCGGCGGGTGAATCGGGAAGCTGCCATTCTGCAGCAGTTTTCGGCTCGAAGGGTTGATCTGATGCGGTTTCAACCGGGATGCCGAACAGGGTTTTTGCCAGCGGAACAGCCAGGTTGGGCCCGCTGAACCGCTGCGTATTCGAGCACATCAGTACGTAGGCGTTTTCTTCCGGAAAGTCCATGCATATCATGGTAAACCCGATATCGCTGCCGCCTGCAAACATCCGCATCGGCCCGTTCCAGGGCGTCGGCCTGGCCGGATTGTACTCCTCGAGGAAGCGTTTGGCTGCAGCGGGGGGCAACACTTTACCCGCTTTGATGGCCAGGGAAAACTGCCAGATGTCTTTCAGCGTGATGCTTATACCTCCCGCGCCGATGATCTGCCATCCCGGCAATTCGCGGGTATACGGGTTATTGAACGGCCCTTTGGAAATGCCGTCGTATCCGGTTGCTGCGCCGTCGGTCCCGGCGGGCATTCTTTCCTTCTGGCCGAAGAAAGCCCAGGATTTCAACCCGGCCGGTTCGATGATCTCCCGGGTGATATAGTCCATATAGCTTTTCCCGGAAACCTTTTCGATGACGGCTGCCAGCAAGGTGAATCCCGCATTGGAGTATTCGCGCTTTGCGCCGGGTTCGAACCGGAGCGGCGGGGAGAAAATGCGCTTCAAGCCCTCTTCATACCCGATCGTTTCGTCGTCTTCGCCGATGTATTCGGGCAGCCCCGAGGAATGGTACAACAACTGGTGAACGGTAATGCCGCGCTTATCTTCGGGGACCTTGTCAAAAAACCGGGTGACCGGATCATCCGTGGACAGCTTGCCCTCCGATTCCAGTTTCAGGATGGCGGCATCCGTGAAGTCCTTCATGATCGAACCGGCATCGAACAGGGTTTCTGTGGTGACGGGAACGCCCTTGTCGCGATCCGCGAGGCCATAACCCTTGTACAGGAGGACCTCACTATCCTTGACCACGAGTGCAGCGCCAGAGAAGCCGTTGTGGAATTGCCGGGTCATGAATTCATCCAGTTTTAGCCCCAGTTCGCCTTTTACCCAGACCCGGCCTTTGGGGTAGGGGCTTTCCAGGGTCTTCCTGACCAGGGTTTCGTTCATTTCAGCGGCGACGTCAGCGGGGGGATCTGCGTCATCGATCCCGACGGAGGCGATCCTGTAGGGGGCTGCCTGTTCGGTGGCCAGAAAGAGTTTGCGCCATGCCCCGTTGCTTTTGGACTGGGCCAGCGCCTCCAGTTCGTAATCCGAATTGGACGTTACGCTGTGGACTTTGAACCCTTTGCTGTTGGACGCGATCTGTTGGGTTACGCGGAGGGCCTCCCCGAAGGGCAATTGTTCAAAAAAGGACGGCGCGAATTCTTTCCTCAAAAAAGCTTCGCAATCCCCGTTTTCCAGCATGGCCAGGAATCCGGTCAGCCGGTTGCCTGCCGGTGTGGCCGGTATTTGGGCCACAAGTACGTTGCTTAAGCCGGCGAGCAGTAAAATGAACATTACGGATGATTTCAATGGTTTCATGTCCGGTTTTTTGACAAAGGAAAGCTGCTTGTTCCGGAGAACCAAGCCGGTGTTACAACCGGAACGGGAGATGGGATGAACGCCCCGGATTTGTGATCCTGCGGTTGATAACCACACTACTGAACATGTTTACAAAAGAGGCAAAAAGAGCCCGAGAGCCCGACTTCGCCCCAAGCTCTGTCGGATGGAAAATGAGTGAGCGAGAGCGTGAAGGCGTTGTTTTTCAGGCTCTCGCTGGTTCTTTGATTTGTCCCCTCTGCTCATTTTGTCCGGTAGTATGGTTGATAACACAATGGGGGTGTTCATCACAAATTCCGGTTTTTGCTACCATCTGGGCGGTTTAATGCCCGCAGAAGCCTAATTTTGACACCATCCAGCATGTCGGAATATGAAAAAAGGCCTGGAAATTGGTTTGCATATCTGTTTTTGGTTGATCGCATTTTGGGTGCTCAACAGCGCCTTTGCGTTGATCACGGAGCGGGAGATTGCGGTTGACGGCGAGGTAAGGACCTTTTACGCAAAGGAATACGCCCTGTTTTATCCCATTTTTTTCGGGTTGATTGCCCGGGCGGTACTCGTTTATGGCAATGCCTTTGCCATCTTTCCCCGGTTTTTGAAAGACAAGGACGCCAGCCGGTTCACCATACGGACAGCCGCCTTGTTCCTGGTTTCCTCCCTGTTGGAACTGGGGTTGAACTACGTTTATTACCGGCTTACCGATGAGCCGGTCTTTCATCCGTTCTTTGTGACGCCGTTGCTGCATCTCTTTCTGAATGTGCTGTTCTGGGGGCTTTCGGCAGCCTATGTCCTGGGAAAGAACCATGCGGAGGGCGAAAAACTGAAATCCCGGCTGCGGCAGGAGAACCTGGAATCGGAGTTGAATTACCTGAAGGCCCAGGTGCATCCGCATTTCCTGTTCAATACCCTGAACAACATCTACGCGATGGCCGAGCAGGAGGAAAGCCGGGAAACGGCTGAGGGGATTGCCCGGCTATCCGGTTTGTTGCGCTACGTGCTGTACGATTGCAAGGCGGAGCAGGTATTGCTGGAAAAGGAAGTGGATTTTCTGGGAAACGTGATTCAGTTGCAGCGACTGCGGCTGGCGGACGACGATGATATCGCCATTGCGTTCAATATGAACGGCGACTACCGGGGGCGCCGGATCGCCCCGTTGTTGCTGATGCCGTTTGTGGAAAACGCCTTCAAACACGGGATCGACCTGAAGCGCAGTTCCTTTATCCGGATCGATCTGGAAGTGCAGGGCGACGGGCTCCGTTTCCGGGTCGCCAATTCCAGTTTCAACGGGCAGGAACCGGGTAAAACACCGGGTATCGGCCTGCAAAACGTCCGCCGTCGGCTGGAGTTGCTCTACCCCGGGAGGCACCAACTGGAAGTTACTGAAAGGGATCGTATTTTTACGGTCAACCTGCAAATCCCACTCACCCCATGATGCGAGCGATCTGTGTAGACGACGAACCCAAAGCGCTGGAGATCATTCAGCGGCATTGCGAGAAGATCCCTTTTCTGCAGCTGACGGGGTCGTTCCGCAACGCACTGGACGCGCTGGACAGCCTGGGCCGCGATCCGGTCGACCTGGTCTTTCTGGATATCAATATGCCGCAGTTATCCGGGCTGAAATTCCGGGAAATGGCCGGTGAGCAGGTCATGATCATTTTCACGACCGCCTATTCGGAATACGCCGTGGAGAGCTACGAGATGAATGCGGTGGATTACCTGGTGAAGCCGGTTGCGTTCGAGCGGTTCCTGAAGGCTGCGCTAAAGGCCCGCGACCTGCTCCGGCTGAAGCGCGGCGAACCGGCATTGCCGGCGGAAGAGAAACAAAATCCGGAGCAAGCGGCCCCCGGAAGCCGGATTTACGTAAAAAGCGGCACGAAGCTGTATACGTTGCGCACCGAAGACATCATCTTCCTGGAAAAGGACGGGAATTATATCACGTTTTATACGACGGAGCAGAAGGTGGTGGCCCGGCTTAACATTGCGCAGGCATTTGAGTTGTTGCCGGCCGATGCATTTGTGCAGACGCATAAATCCTTTATCGTGGCCCGGAGGCATATCAAAGTGGTAGAGGCGCACCAGGTAACGCTGACGGGCGGGCATACGGCGCCGGTGGGGCGGGTTTTTCGGGATGGGGTGGTTTGAGGGGGCCCGGTGATCAGTTGAGCGTGTTCAAAAAAGGAGTTTTCACGCCAAGACGCCAAGACGCCAAGCCATGATTTTCATCCCGCTGCGCGCGCTCAAAATCGGGTTGACACAACATTTTGCGTTTTCAGATGTCAGGCACTTCGAAAGTGCCTGGCATCTCCAGGACGTGTTAAGTGATAAGCTTGACAAGGGATTTTTTGACTTTTTGCCAATCCCAGCCGAGTTCGGTTTCGTAGTTGACCATGAAAGGAATCAGGGGGATGGTGAGTTTTAGCTTGCTTTTCACTTCGGGTTCATACCTGATTTGTTTGACGGCTTTGGCCTGGCTTGTTTGGTTGTTGGATGCGAAGAGGGTTTCCAGTTTTTCAAAGTAGGGTTGTATGGCGGCCATTACCTCTTTCTGGATATCCAGGGGCACTTTATCCTGTTCCAGGTCTGCCATTATTTGCTGTTGGTCGAATTGGATTTCACCCAGTTTTTCGTTTACCTGACGAAATCCGGTCTTAATTTCTTGCCTTAATTCTATCACCATTTTGGCAACTTTATCCAATTGATCCGATAATTCAGGATGTTTTTGGGCTGTTCTCTTCAAATTTTGAAGCACTTTTTCGTAATCGATCACTGCAAGTAAATCCCTTATAGGGATATCGTCAAAACTGCGCTTGCATTCTACTGTTGGATTCGGTTTATGCGCTTTTGTTATGAGCGCTTGCTCAATATCAATTGTCAGGTGGAAATAGGGATCTTTAATCGTGCTGCATTTTTTGCAGGGACATTTTATTCCTTTTTCAGGGTTTAATTTTTCGAACTGGCCAAGCAATTGATCAAAAGCCTGTGTAATGATTACCAGCAAATCTCTTTGCATCATACCGGCTATTCGGATATCAAACTGATTATTACCGCCGTAATCTTCAATGATCTCAGCCTTTGCGCCCTGGTATTCAATATTGAAGCCGCGATTCCATACCAGGTCCTGATTTTTAATATGCCTGTGGAGGGAAACGATCAACCTGGACATCAGACCTTTCGGCATATATTTATCAAAGCGATACCTGAAATGAAGAATATTTTCTGCATTTTCAAATTCCCACTTAGAATAGGGTTGCTGTTGAGGCAAATGCTCGGGGATAATGAAAACCTCCTTTCCAGCCTGGTACATCAACCCGAACCGTTCAAGCAAGGCGGATAGTTTATCGATTTCCCAAACGAGATCCCCTTTAGCCCATATCTGCGTTACTTGTTGTTTATTCAGCCTGCCGTTCAGCTCGATAATGGTCTTATCTTCCAAAAGCTTGTAAACGGTTTTGCAAAGCCAATTGGAATTCAGGTAGATCCGGTCGCGAAGGTTCGGATCATCAATGTAATGCGTAAATACCCCGATCCGGGTAAAATAACGGCTGATCAGGCTTACATCTGCCGGGTCTGTCTGGCCATGATTCCGACAAATTTCCAGAAACCGGTCGAACGTGATAAAATTTGTTTCCTCTATTGAAAGATCATCCCGGATTCGAACCCAAGATTCGATTAATTCCTGGCCGATATCCGGAAGGCGAAGAACCCAGTAGCGTATGCGTTCCCTAAGAGGAAGCATTTCTTCGGGAATAGAAAGGTCAATAGTTACTGACTCTTTGAGCATATCGCCGAAACGAGTTCGGATACCGGGTTCATCAATTTTCCATTTATGATCTTCCCGTTTATTCATCAGAATGAAGAGACTGCTTTCTGTCCCTGCAAGCTGTTCGAGCGTGTTTAACCAATAGCTGAAATCGGTTTTTTGTTCACGGGTATCTGCCAGCAATACATATAATGACTGCTGACTGAAAAAAAACTGATGTGTTCCGTGGTAGAGGTCTTGTCCACCAAAATCCCAAAGATTCACATGGAATTTGGTGGATTTGTTTATAAGAACTGGAGTGTCTTCCGGGCGGATTTCAAATTCCCATTTGTCGATATTTATCCCGTGAGTGCTCTCCTTCCGGGCAGGCATAGGGGCTGTTTCTTTTTGAATCCGACGCGCAAAGGTTGTCTTCCCTGCGCCGGGTTCGCCGATGATCAACAATTTGGCCTCAAAAAGGAAATCTTGTCTGCCTTCCTTTTTCAGGTTAATCAAGTACCTCAATACTGCAGCACTTCCCTGTTCAATGATTTCAGCCAGGGGATTTTCCAGCGGGTTCTCATCTAATTGTAAATGAGCTAATTTGTTATTTCCGGGAGGCAATTCCAGATCCTGTATCCCATTCTCACTCAAATCCAAATAAACCAGTTCCCGCAAACCCTGGTCCGGCGGAAAGGCGGTCAGTTTGTTCTCATTGAGGTTCAGGGCCCGGAGGCGGACCTTTTCCGCGTTGAGCAGGTTCAGGATATTTTGCCAGCGGTCGTCTGTGAGATTGGTTGAGGCGAGGTTGAGGCCGATCAGGCTGCCGGATTCGTCCAGCAGGTATTTGGGTGTTTGGGCTTTGTAGGCCATCAGGCTCACCAGTCCGGCATCGGGATAGTCGGGGTCTTTCGGGCGGTCGGGGGCCGGTTGGAGTTTGAAGTTTCCGCCCCAAAGTTGTTCGATCTTTTGGACAACAGGTGTTTTCATTACGGTTTGTTTTTTGTGCGAATCGTCAAGGGTTAAAAGATCCTGTAGGGATTAAATCCCGGTAGACGAATGGGATGAACCCGGTTCAGCATGCCGTAGGTATGCAATGTAATGATCTCATATTGCGTACCTACGGCACGCCAAAACCGCCATGACACCATCATTCTACCTGTATTTTGTGCCTAACGGCACATTTATCGTGAGTTCAACCCTTGGTTCATATTTTTATCCCGGGAATTTCTGAAATACCCGGCAATTTTCCCGGTCAAAATATGGGAAGCGACGGAGGTTTCGCTCAGGGCTACTAATGCCGCCGCTTCAAACGGCCGAAGGCCGCCTTTTTGCCCCACTTTCTTCCGGCAGGGACGGGACAATCGCCTGTTCAGTGGAAGCTATCCCGCTTTCCCGTGAGCTGGAGGGAAAAAACCAGGCGGAAACCCAGGTTGTCGTTGCGGTTCTCCGGCGAGTTCCTGTTCCGATTCGAGGGGCGGCAGTTCGACTCGTTGTTGAAGTAGCTGCCGCCGCGATTCACCCGATTGATGCCCTACGGCGATTGACCACTGATCTTTAAAAGCACGTTTTTCCGGAATTCTGCGGCATCGGCATAAGCCGTAAATGCAATGAGCGGCAAAACCCGCCTTTGGCATATGTCTTCCGGCCAAAATTCCGATTGATGATGTTTTTCCAAAGTTACCATTTTTTGAATATATCTCCGCTTGCTTCTTTGGGACAAACGAATATTAAAAGGATGAATCAAATACCCCAGGAACGGCAACCCTCTTTTTGTGTTGTTTAAGAGAACAGGTTTGAGGGCACATCTTAATTGTGTTTCTACATAGGTTTCAATTTCATGTCGGGCGGATTTCAACCAATCCTTGTTTTCATGCCAGAGAACCATATCGTCCATATACCGGACATAGGCCTTGCACCGCAAGTTTTTCTTGATAAAATGATCCAGCCCTGCCAGGTAGTGATTGGCAAAGTACTGGCTGGTCAGGTTTCCGATCGGTACGCCCCTGCTTGGGGAAGCTGTATAACTGTCAATGATTTGATCAAAAATGGACAACAACTTTCTTTCTTTGAACATCCTGGCTAGCTGATTTTTCAGGGCTTCATGGTGGATGCTGTCAAAGAATTTCCGGACGTCCAGTTTCAAAAACCACCTATTTGATCGGGTAAAACCTGCAGCTTTTTTTAGCGCCGCATGCGTTCCTTTTCCGGGTCTGCTGGCATAGCTGTCAAAAATCTGATATTTTTCGAAATGAGCGTGGCAAATGTTCATCAAAGCGTGATGAAGCACCTGTTCGGAAAAAGCGCTTGCACAGATCTGCCTTTCCTTGGGGTCAAAAATCTTGAAATAGTGATAATCGCCTACCCTTACTCTCGCCTCAAGTATTTGACTTTTGAGCTCGGTCAGGTTTTCATCCAGGTCAGACCTGAATGCCGCAACCTGCCCTGACCAGGATTTCCCTTTTTGTGCTTTCCAGAATGCAACCCGCAGGTTTTCGGGATCGATTATCTTTTCCAGCAGGTTATTCGCTCTTTTCATCGGTGGGTTGAGCAGTGAAATAATGGGCGTATTTTTCTACTTTTTTATCGCCAACGCCTTTTATTGTCTTCATCAACCCCGGCGTCAGAACCTCGATTTTAGCCAAACCGGCCAGCTCTTCATCCGAAAAAACAGCATAAGGCGGCAACCCCTCCTCTTTTGCAAGTTGTTTGCGAATTTCCTTCATTCTGGCAAAACGCTGAAAACTTTCCTCGTCCAGAATCTGCTTATAATCCGGCCTGGGTTTAGCGACAGGGGCGTTGTCTTCTATGTACCGGATGCAAAAACACCAGAATGCGCCGTGCGAGTCACTTACCAACTGGTTTTCTACCTGTAACACTTTTTTTGAACGCAGGAAGGCATTCATCTCATCATTCATCAGCTCGCCGCCAAGGATTGGTATGCTAAATATTTTTATTTGCATATAGCGATATAAGGTGGTTTAAAAAAATCGATTGGGGCTGCGCCCCAAACCCCGCTCACTGACGCCAAAGGCCCTTGCCGGCTCCGCTGCCGCTCGCCTAGCCGGACCTTTTCTGTCAGCTCGTTTTGTGCTCACGGGAAAAGCGGCCGCTTCCACTTCACTGGAGGGAAAAAACCAGGCGGAAACCCAGGTTGGCGTTGCGGTCCTCCGGCGAGTACCTGAACCGAAACGAGGGGCGGCAGTACGACTCGTTGAAGAAGTAGCTGCCGCCGCGATCCACCCGATAGATGCCCGATTCAGGGCCTGGCGGGTCGGATATCTGGCCGCCTTCCAGACATTCTTTGAAATAGGTATTGCTGTACCAGTCCCGGCACCACTCCCAGACGTTGCCGCTCATATCGTATATCCCCAGCTCGTTGGGCAAAAGCAGGCCCACTTCTTTGGTTTCATTATGACTGTTGGCATCATACCAGCCGACTTGCCTGAGCTTATCACTGCCGGCATATTTGTATTGTTGGCTGTATTTCCCGCCCCTGGCCGCGAATTCCCACTGGGCTTCGGTGGGCAACCGGAAGGCGTGCCCCGTAAGCTTTTGCGTTGCCGACCAATCCAGCACTTCATTTTTGGCATTGAGCTTTTTGATAAATTCGTCCGCATCGTTCCAGGACACGTTTTCGACCGGTCGCCGGTCTCCCTTGAAGCCGGAGGGATTATCGCCCATCACCGCTTCCCAAAGCCGTTGGGTAACGGGGTACTTCCCGATATAATACGGGGACAATTTTACCGGGTGTTCCGGTTTTTCCCAATCGTATTGGCCCTTGTTATTGCCCATGGAAAACTCGCCGCCTTCAACGAAGACGAGCTCGAGGTTGGGGAGGGACGGATGTTTTAGGGTCGGCATGGGGGGGTGATTTGTTGATCTGTTGATTCGTTTATCTGTTTGTCTGTTGATCTGGCCTTTAGGCTCAAGAGGGAAAGTTAAAGGAAAAATGGGAAATAACAGGGATGTTTCGGAAGGATGGTTGAATTCCAGGGTTTTTGAAATGCGTTTTATTTCGCGGGGTGGGGCTTTGGGTAGCTGAAAAGGGGCAGAGCCGGTCGAACCGGGTAGAGATTGTTCAAAATAGTATATTCACGCCAAGCCGCTAAGCCGCAAAGGTTTGATTTTTAGTACGAGATCGTTCGATAAAGTGTTTTTCACGCGAAGACGCAAAGCCGCAAAGTTCGGATTTTCATCACGCGCAGCGTGATGAAAATCCTGTTGACACAAAATTCTGAACAGACTCGCGGGCACTGAACCGAAGGGTACAAAATTCCGGCCCTGCCCAATTTTCCGCTTCGTTTTTCGTTCAACCTTTTTAACTTTACGGAACCTCGTCTATTTTCCAGTTTCCACACATACTTCCTGAGAAAGCTTTTCATTGATTCATTGCTGGGGGGGCCTTTGGCAGGGGTGTGTTTTTATACTCCGGGATCTGCTTTTGACCGGGGGATGGTTGGATGGTTTTATGGTTGTGGGGCGGCGTATATAACGGACGCTATTTTCAGTTGGCAGTCTTCAGTTGGCAGTTGGCAGTCTTCAGTTCGCAGTCGGGGGTAAGGCAATATTCCGTCGATACAACGGACGCCCAACAATGAAACAATGAAACAAACCCCGCTCAAAATCGTGTAACCGTTTACTTTTCATCCATAACCAAAACAAGAATGGCCATCTCTTTTGTATCCGAACAATCCATGATCGACATTGAGGATCTGGGTAAAAAACTGTCCAACGGCACGCTGGAAAGCCTCGAAACGGCGAAAGTGCTGAACGCCGCCGAAACGCCTCAATTTTCCAGGATCGGCATCGGCAAGCCGCTTTCCGTTGAAATCCTTACCGTCTATACGGGTGACGCGCCCAGAAAATTGTTCGGCGGCAAGCCGGATCTGATGGTTGTTTCGGGAATCAAGAGCTTTCAGACCTTCGACGCTGCGCCGCGGGCCGTCAACCTCATTCAGGAGAATATCGCCGACAACCGGCACCTCAAACCGGGGGCTTTTTCGCCAGGCTCGTCGGTGGTGTATTATACGCCTTCCCTGGATTCTTCCACCGTATTTCTGTCGTTTGAGCTGGTGGTCGATTCCATCCAACAGGAAAATATCGACCTGGTGGCCGGTTTGTTCCAGGCGGCAGCGGGTTTGCCGGTCTTCGCTCCGGCGAATGCTTTCCTGTTGGCGGGCTCCACCATCGTCAGCATGGCGAGCGACCTGGCCAATGCCTTCGAAAGCAAACCTTATCTCTCGGGCAGCATCGATCTGCGGTTTCTCACTTCGGGTGTACCGATCTTCAGGCCCGGTCATTATGTGGTGTACAACGACGATGACAAGCAGGCCTTCCGGGATTACAGCATCGGCCTGGTAGACGACGGGTTCGGCAATATGCTCACGGCACTTGTGCACAAGGTAACCTGCGACGAATACAAAGGCGATTCTCCCTATATCATCCTGAACATTGACGGCCGGGAACGCCCCGAACTGGACGGCTATACCCCGAAACTGGCCTCGGCGTCGCTGTTGGAGCAGTTCTACGGAAAGCGCGAGGGTCAGCAGGTCATCCTCTCCCTGGAGCGGGCCATGGAACTGTACAACGACTCGATCTATCGCGAAAAGGCGGAACGGGTATTGGACAAGATTTACGATTATCCGCCCGATTCCGATGAGTTCATCCTCGCCAGAGCGTTGTTCGACGCCTATAACCGGAACATCCGGAACCCGTTGTTCCGGGTGGAATGGCCTTTGTAGTGTTTTTGATTTTCTTCCTTGCATTTGGTAACGTGTCGGACACCTCGCAGGTGTCCGACACGGCATGCTGAATGTAGACGATCTACCACTTCCTGTCCACCTGATGATGAACAGCCGGCAGGCTTCTCAGGTAGGCCCATATGGTGGATACTTCCTCATCGGACAGCCCACCGAAAGGCACCATCGGATAGCGGATCGGTTTGCCGTCGGGGCGTTTGCCGAACTTGAGGGTCTGGATGAATTGCTCCTCCGTCCAGGAGCCGATGCCGGTTTCCGGGTCTTTGGTCAGGTTGGCGGAATTGATGATCACGCCTTCCAGGTTGGGGATGGGGTTGCCGCCGGCAAAATATCCGGGTGTTTTTTCGGGCTCCATCATGTTCATGGTCGCAAAATTTTCACTGTGGCAGGAATAGCATTCCACTTTGCCGGTGACGAGGTACCGGCCGAAGGCGACCTTGTCCTCAATGGGCGGCGCCGTAATGGGTTTGTCCGGATAAGGCAAGGGTTTGAAAGCGATCCTGCAGAGGAGCTTGGTCAGGAAAGAAGGCTGGGCCGCGGGGTGTTGTTTGTCGGAGGCCTGCACTTCGGGTGCGTCCGAGCGGAGATAAGCGATCACGCTGTGCAGATCCTGGTCAGAAAGGTGCGGGAATTTCGGCATCCAGGGCGGTGCGTATTTGCCGTCGCGCTTGACCCCGGTGCGGAGGAAATAGGCCAATTCTCCATCAGAATACCTGCCTGCGCCGTATTTTGGGTCATTGGTAATATTGCCCGACCAGGCTTTGCCGAACGCCTTGGGGAGGTCTGCCATCAGTTTCCCTTCAAGCTTGCCGTTATCGGCCATATGGCATTGATTGCAAACCATGCCGGCGAGCCTTCTGCCTTCCGCAATCAAGGCGCTGTCCGGTGTGACGGTCAGTTGCGGCGCCTTCGCCTCATAGGTAGGGATAGCGCTGAACTGGATGTAAGCGGCAACAATGAGCAACAACAGGATGATAACCCCAAGGATCTTGCCGATGAGTTTAAGTGCTTTTTTCATTTTCCCGATTTGTTTGTGAAAAATACGATCTCACTGCAAAGATCGGGGTCAGCAAAACAGGCCGCTTTCAAATTTGTAGCGGATATTTACAAATTGGAATCATTCCGGAATAAAGTGGCGCTCATGCTGTTTTCAGGGATGACAAACAGGCGTTTTTAGGGCCATAAACATATATTCTAATGACGGTATTGGACCAGATCCTTCAACACAAGATCGTAGCCATCATTCGCGGAGCGGGTTCTGCGGACGTGTTGAATATATCAAAAGCGCTGTACGACGGCGGAATCCGGTTGGTGGAAGTGACCCTGAATTCACCGGATGCCCTTCGGTCCATCGAAACCCTGAATGCCGAACTCGGGGATAAAATGCTCATCGGAGCGGGCACGGTGCTCGACGCCTCAGCCGCTAAAACGGCAATCGGCGTCGGTGCGCGATTCATCATATCGCCTACCCTGGATCCGGATACGATCCGGCAAACCAAAGACCTGGGAGCGGTGAGCATGCCCGGGGCTTTTACACCTACGGAAATTTATCAGGCATTTACATCCGGAGGAGACATCATCAAGGTCTTCCCCGGTATTCTGGGGGTAGAATACATCAAAAGCATCCGCGCGCCCCTGCCGCAGATCCCGTTGATGCCGACCGGCGGGGTGTCCGCTGAAAATATCCGTTCTTTCCTGGACGCGGGCGCTGTCGCTTTCGGCATCGGCACGGCCCTCGTAAATCCCCAAAAAGCACTGACAGAAGCCTATCTGGCCGAGATCTCCGCCAATGCCCGGAAATTTGTGGAGAGCATTTCCTGACCAGGCGTATTTTTTCAAACGAGATTTGCAAAAGGCATGATTGATTATTTTTTGAGCTGCGACTGGGGGACCTCGGCTTTCCGGATGAAACTGGCAGGCCTGTCAGCAGGCGCCCGGACGATATACGGCGCCGTCCGACACCGGCAGGGGATAAAATCCACCTTTAAAGCCTGGCAGGAATCCGGAGGGCCGGCGGCAGACCGGCAGGCCTTTTACACCCGGATTATCAAAAACGGCATTGCTGAGTTGGAGAAATTGACCGGTCTGGATCTGACCGGGGTTCCTGTGGTCGTTTCGGGCATGGCTTCTTCTTCGATCGGCATGATCGATCTGCCGTACAAGGCATTGCCTTTTCGCATCGACGGTTCGGATCTGGAATTCCGCCCCATCGCATTGCCCGGCGGTACAGAACGCGCCTGCCTGTTAATCTCGGGTGCGCGTACGCCTGACGATGTGATGCGCGGAGAAGAAACGCTGCTCGTCGGCGCCGCTGCGGCCAGGCCGTCTGCTGAAACGGAAGGTCTTTACGTTTTTCCGGGTACGCATTCCAAGCACATCCACGTCAAAAACGGATGGGCAACCGGTTTCAGAACCTATATGACCGGAGAAATCTTCGAATTGCTGTCCCGGCAAAGTACCCTGTCCCAGGGTATAAACGCCGAAGAAAAGATGGAATCGCCGGACCAAAATGAGCATTTCAGAACGGGCGTTCGCCGGGGAATAACGGGCAATCTGCTGAATCAGGCGTTTCATACGCGCGCCTGGTTTCTGGCGGATCCGGCCCGGCGATCGGCCAATTTCCACTTTCTGAGCGGGTTGCTGATCGGCGCCGAAATCCGCGACCTCCTTCCGGATCAAAATTTGGCGTTTACGGTTGTAGCCGACGGCGTATTGGCCCGGGCGTACGGGGCAGCCCTGGCCGAGGCAGGGCTGGCGGAGCGGGCGACCTTTCTTGACACAGAGGAAGCCCTGCTGGACGGGCAGGCAGCGATCCTGCGAACCGCAACCGGGTTATCTGACGATCAGGACTGAATGGGAAATACCGGTGTGATCATTTTCTTTCATCCGGTTTTCGGGGTCGAGCACCCATTTGCCGTCCACGATGAATTTGTAAAGGTGTTTGCCGCCTGCGAGGTCCAGTGAAACGAACCAGGAATCGCCTTTTTTCTCCATATTGACCTGGCTCCAGTTATTGAACGACCCGACGAGCATCACCTGCCCGGCATCGGCGTATCCCTTGAGTTCAAAGGTTACCCGTTTACCGATGAGCAGAACGGAGTTGAGGGTTCCGTGTTCGTTACCGACATAGTTGGGGTTTTCGGGGTCGTGGGTCCACTGGCCGTCCGCGATGAACTTGTATTCATACCGGCCCGGCGGCAGGTCCAGGCGGGTTTGCCAGCCGCCCTTGATTTTGGTCATCTTGATGGCGTGTTCATTCCAGTTGTTGAATTCGCCGGCCAGTATGACCTCCCGGGCATTTTCGTATCCGTCCAGGTAGAAAAAGGCGTTGCCGGTGGGTGAAGGCTGTACCTCCTGCGAAGCCATGTTGTAGATCTCGGTCAGGAATTTGTTGGAAAACTTCCGCTTGTCCGGGTAAATATCCTTTGGGTCGGCAAAATAAAGGCCGTTGATAACGTATTTGAATACCATCGGAAAGCGATCGTTGAAATCGGATACCTTTTTCCGGAGCTCGTAGGTATAAGCGCCGGTTTTTTTCATTTTCCAGCCATCCCGTGACCAATTGTTGAAATCGCCGGTCAGGGCTACTTCATAGATATTTAGGTCGGAAAAATCCATCTTGTCTGCTGATTCCGAAAGGAAGGTTTTGGCATAATCCCGCGTGTCAAAAACGAAAACAACGGTATTCTTATCGATATAATACCCGGCATGGCTGTCGGGTTGGGCAACCGCGGCGGTTGAACCTTCCGCGAGCAGGAAAACCCAGCCGATCAACAGGCAAATCCCTTTTTTCATCCCTTTGGTCAAGGCTTGTTATTGTTTTTGTAAAAGAACAATTTTTTCTGCTTATAGTTAATCAGGGTTCGGCGGGGAAAAAGAAATTCCATGCCGATCACGCCGTCCAAACGGGTATGAAACTCGTTGTTCATATCTTCCAGGCTGGTCAGCAGGGTGCCCATTGCCTCGTTGGTCTGGTTGCCGCAGACAACATCGTACAATTTGCCGGCCAGCACTTCTACGCTGTTTTGCCCCACGCCGCGCATGTTTACCCGTTTGAGCACCTGGAAATGATCCAGCACTTTGCGGCTCACCAGGCGGTCGAGCAGGTTGAGTTCCGCCCCGCTGTCCAGCGTGAATTTGAGCCGGGCGCCGTCCACCGTTGCGTCCAGGATGATCAGGTGCCTGCGCATCATGAACCCCAGGCTGTCATAGGGCAATTCCGGAATGGCGTCTTGATCGATGCGGAACCCGTTTTCATCCAGCCGGGTGATCACGATGGTCATGGTCTGAAAGTCCAAAAAAACCTCAAAATCCTTCAATACCTCATAGCCGATCATGCCGACCAGCCGGATGTTCTTCTGGGCTTCCAGGTGGGAGAGGTCGACGACATTGGCTTTGACATCAAAAAAATACAGATTATCCCATTGCAGGGTATCCACTTTTTTGAACAAGACCGGTCCCATGGGGCCTGTCGATCCAAAGGCTGCGACGTCCTTTATCCGGTGATCCCAGCCGAAATAATTCTTGTTGAGCAGCAATCGCTCGGCCCCGGTATCCAGCACAAAAATTCCGGAAACGGTGTCCACCTGGGCTTCCACCGCAATCAACCTGCCGACCATTTTGAAGGGGACATAAATGGTATTCGGATTCAGGAAAATACCTTGCGGGAAACTCAGGCCGCACGAAAATACGGGCAAGGCCTCTTCCGGGTCAATACCGGGTGAACCCCGGCTCAGGCCCAGGAAAAGGATCGACAGCAGGCAAACGGAAATAAGTCGAAAAGGGTACGGGTACCTCATCGTGACAGTCGGGTTTGTGTGGGTGATGATCTCAGCGGAAGTCAAAATAGACTTCTCTTACCAAAAGCTCAAATTTATTCGACGAGGGCTTTCATACGTCAGCCCGGCTATTCGCTCCGCAGGCTTTCCACCGGGTTGACGAGGGCAGCCCGGATACTCTGGAAGCTGACCGTGACAAAGGCGATCAGGATAGCGAGTACGCTTGCCAGTGCAAAGATCCACCAGCTGATGCCGATCCTGTAGGCAAAATTCTGGAGCCAATGGTTCATCAGGTACCACGACAGCGGAACGGCAATGACCAGCGCCACGAGGACCAGCTTGAGAAAGTCCCGCGACAAAAGCCCTACAATGCCGGCTGTGGTAGCCCCGAGCACTTTGCGCACACCGATCTCTTTTACCCGTTGCTGAGCCACGAAAGCGGCCAGGCCGAACAAACCCAGACAAGCAATCAGGATAGCGATCAGCGCAAACCCGATAAATACCCGGCCCTGGCGTTGTTCGGCTTCATAAAGCTGCCCGTATTGTTCGTCGAGGAACCGGTAATCAAATGGAAAATCCGGCAGGAACGTTTGCCAGGTTTTCTTGATGTGATCGAGGGCTTCCGTTGTCCGGTTTCCGTCGATCTTGATGGACAAGTTGTTGAAAAAGGTGCTGTCGCGCGGAATAAAAAAGATCATGGGCAGGATGTCCTGGTGGAGCGACTCAAAGTTAAAGTCCTTATACACGCCAACAATCCGCGCATCGCGGCCGCCGTATTGGATTCGCTTGCCCACGGCTTCTTCCGGCGATTTCCAGCCGATACCCCGCGCAGCCGCTTCATTGATGATGAAGGATTCGAACCGGTCGCTGCCCTGGTCTTCAAGGTAATTGCGGCCGGCCGCCAGCTCCAGTTCGTAAGTGGGCGCGAAAAGATGGTCGACGGTGATGAACTTGAGGTCCACTTCGCGTTGTTCCAGCGAATCGCCTTCCAGCTGGGCTTTAGCGGATCCGTAACTATCCAGCAACCGGGTTGAAGGCAGCCGTGTACTCCGGGTAATGTTCCTGATCGCAGGATTAGCCAGCAATTCGCTCCGGAAACTTTCATATTTAGTCGCAAGCGGCGTGTAAAAGTTCATGGTAACGATATGATCCTTGTTCAACCCCAGCGATTTATCCTGCATAAACCTCAACTGGCGAAAGACCACCAGCGTGGCAATGATCAGGCCGGCGGATACGGCAAACTGCCCCACAACGAGTATTTTTCGCATATTCCCACCCTTCCCTCTTTCGAAAGAGCCGCCTTTCAGCACCTGTATGGGCCGGAAACCGGAGAGGACAATAGCCGGATACAGACCGGCCAGCAAACCGGTAATAACCGCCATGCCGAGTATCGCTAAAGGCAATGTCAACCACATGCTATGGGTAATCCGGAGCTCCTGCCCCAAAAGCGAATTGATGAACGGCAGCACCAATAGCGCCAGACCGGTGGCCAGCACCGTAGAAACCAGGACCAAAACCACAGCTTCCGTCAGGAACTGGGCTGCGATTTCCTTTCGGAATGCACCTACGGTTTTCCGGATGCCGATTTCCTTCGCCCGGGTCATTGACCTGGCGGTCGACAGGTTCATATAGTTGATGCAGGCGATCAACAGCACAAAGAGGGCTATGACGGCAAAAATATAAACCCGGCTGATGTCGCCGTTCTCCTCAATTTCCGAATCCAGGTGCGAACGAAGGTGGATATCCGTGAGCGGTTGCAGGTGCAGGCTTGTCCGGTCAGAGGGCTTGGATGCATTATTCGCGGAATTGGAGCGCGGCATATTCTTGTCCAGAAATGCCGGAAACTGCGCCTCCAGCCGGTCCGCCGGATATCCTTTCGGCAGCAATAAGAAAGTAGAGAAAGCATTGTTGCTCCAGTTGGTCCGCAGCTGTTCCTCTCCATATATCAGGGTATCCCTGAGCGTGGCGAAAGAAGCCAGCATGTCCGGATGAAAATGGGAATTGTAGGGGAAATCCCTGAATACGCCGGTGATTTTAAACAGGAACCTGCCGTCGAGTCTGAGGGTCTGGTCGACCGGGTCGGCGCCGTTAAAGTATTTTTTTGCCGTTGTTTCGCTGAGCATCAGGGCATAGGGCTCATTCAGCGCCGTTTCCGGGCTGCCGGAGACCATCGGCACGGTGAATATTTTCAGGAAATTTGGCTCCGCTACGAACAGTTGATCCTCGATGAAGAGCTGTTCGTCTTTGCGGAAAGTACCCGTATACTGAAAAAGCCTGGTAGCCTCTTCAATGTCGGGAAAATCATTTTTCAACAACGGCGCAACAGGCGGCGCCACGTGGCCCAGGTGAAGGGACATGGAGCCGTCCCGGTTGAAAAACTCCCGGCTTAACCGCCAGATCCGGTCCGCATTGGCGTTATACCGGTCGAAACTTAGTTCATTCCAGATATAAAATCCGATCACGGTGCAACAGGTGAGTCCAACCGTCAGGCCAAACAGGTTGATAAAGCTGTATCCGCTGTTTTTAAGCAGGTTGCGGAAGGCGATTTTGAAATAATTGCGGATCATGGTCAATCGGATTTCATTGAACAAAAAAGCGCCTTTTTAATTCAAGGCAATGCGCGTATCACGCCACTTCTATTCGCTTCTCAGGCTTTTTATGGGGTTGGCCAGCGCTGCGCGAACGGCCTGGTAGCTCACCGTCAGAAACGCGACCAGCACAGCCATCAATCCGGCAAAAACAAATACCCACCAGCCGATGCTGATGTGGTAGACGAAGTTGTTCAACCACGTATTCATGGCATACCAGGCTATTGGAGTAGCCAATACCAGCGCGATCAGGACCAGTTTCAGGAAATCCCTGGACAACAGGGCCAGAATGCCGGATACGGTAGCGCCGAGCACCTTGCGAATGCCGATCTCCTTGACGCGCTGCTCGGCGGCGTGGGTAGCCAGTCCGAACAATCCAAGGCAGGAGATCAGGATGGCCAGAAAGCCGAAACCCCGGCAGGTAGCCGAAAGTCGATTGTCGTCCTGATAGAACTGGGCAATACGCTCATCCAGGAACCTTCCGGAAAAGATCTGTTCCGGCAACACCTCGTCAAAGGCGGATTTTATGGCGGCGGTCGTGGAGACAATATTATCCGGCCGGATCTTAATGCCGGCTTCCCAATAGAATTCCTTGCGGGTGCTCATCAGGAGCGGTTCGTGTTCCTGGCGCAGGGAGTGGGTGTGAAAGTCCTCCGCAACCCCGGAGATCCGCAGCATCCTCCTGCCGCCGAGCCGGATATTCTGCCCGACCACTTCTTCGGGATCCGCAATGCCGAGTTTACGCAATAGGGTCATATTGACCACTGCTTCCCGCATGGTATCGGAAGGCGTCATCCATTTACCGGCCAGCAGCCTGATGCCGTAGGTTTTCTGATAGTCCGCGTCGCAAAATTTCAGGTCGATATTGAACGGTTCGTCCTCAGGGTGTGTGCCGTACCGGAAATTGGACGACCAGGTGTTGCCCGAAAAGGGTTGATCGCTGTTCAGGCTGACCAACTCAATTGCGGGTATCTGAAGTAAGCGCTGTTTGAGCGCTTCCTGCCGGGCAATGCTGGCGCTGTCCGAATTGAAGGAAAAAGTATAGACGAGCTCTTTGTTGAACCCGAGGTCCCGGGAGCGGATATAATCCAGTTGCAGGATGGTGATCATGGCGCCGATGATCAAAGCCTGGGCGATCATGAACTGCAAAACGACCAGCGATTTGCGGAGGGCTGCCCCGCCTGCGCGACCCTGGGTGACATTTTTCCGGATGGCCCTGACCGGCTCATACCCCGCCAGGGAAATGGACGGATAAAGGCCGGCCAGCAACGTGACCAGAACGGCCGTTAATCCCAGAAACCCCCATACCATCGGGTTGGACAGAAAAGGCAACTGGTCGGGTACATCCGATACGCGTTTGAGCAGCGGTGCGCTGAAATAGGCGATCCCGGCGCCCAGCAACACCGAAATGCCTACGATAAGGCCGGTTTCGCTCATAAACTGGGCGATGAGTTGCCCTTGTCGGCCGCCCAGGGTTTTTCGGACGCCCACCTCTTTTGCCCGCAACGAGGACTGAGCCGTGGCCAGGTTGATAAAATTAAAACAGGCCATGATCAGGATCAACACCCCGATGGAGCCCAGCACTTTCAACCGGCTTTTGGTGATGATATGCGACCCCGAGTGGCCCAGGTTTTCGTTGTAATGCAGGTCGGAGAGGGGCTGCAGAATGTGATGCCGGGTCTGTTGGCCGGTTCGGTTGCTATATTCTTTTTCTCCCACCTTTGCCAGTACGGCGTTTGCCGCATCCATCTGGCCGGGATCGCTGAGCAGGGCATATACCTGGTTGTTACTGCTGCAACTGCCCCATTCCGATTGATAGAAAAACAAGGCGGCATTGGCCTTCAGCGTCGGATAGGAAATGAAATACATCAGCGGGAAGTCGCAGTTTTCCGGCAAATCGGCCACGACCCCTTTGACCGTAACCGGCACGATATTATCCACCAGAACGGTTTGTCCCAAGGCTTTTTCCCAGTTGTCGAAGCACTTTTCCGCCCAGGTTCGGTTCAGAACGATCGTATTCGGTTCGGCCAACGCCGTATTCGGATCGCCGGCCAGCCAATTGAGATCAAATACCTTGAAAAAGGCGGGGTCGGCAAAAAAGCCGAGTTCCGGAGACGAAATGCCGAATTTTTTGAGTGGAGGTCCGCCGGCCGGATTCGGGATGGTAATGGACGACCAGACTTCCTTGACCCGTGCCATGGCCTCAAACTGGCTGACCGTGCTTTCCATTGCATCCATGGCCGGTATCGGGGTGCATACAGTATAAACCTCCCCTTCCTCGGGCGTTTTGTCTATAGCCACCACCCGGGTTATCCGATTATAATTGGCGAAATTCTTGTTGAAACTCAGCTCATAACTGACCATCCGGAAAATGAGCAAAGCTGCAGCGATACCTACAGCCAGCCCTGCCACATTGACGGCGGCATAAATTTTGTTCTTGCGCAATGAGCGCCATGCGATTTTCAGGTGATTGAACAGCATAGGTTTATGGTTATTCGCTTCTTAAAGACCTGGCCGGGTTGGCCAGTGCCGCCCGGATGCTTTGAAAGCTGACCGTAAACAAGGTGACGGCTACGGCCAATACGCCGGCCATGACAAATACCCACCATTGAAGGCCGATACGATACGTATAAGAAGCCAGCCAACCGCTGAGGTAATACCAGGCCACCGGAACAGCCACAAAACAGGAAATGAACACCAGGCCGATAAAGTCTTTGGACAGCATGGCCCACAAATTGGTCAGTGAAGCGCCCAGCACTTTCCGGATGCCGATTTCCTTGGTGCGCTGTTCGGCTACGTAAGCCGACAATCCGAACAGCCCCAGGCAGGAAATGAAGATGGCCAATACGGCAAATACCCGCGCCAGCTTGCCGATCCGCTCTTCCGACCGGAATTTGGCGTCGTATTCATCATCGGCAAATTTGAAATCGAAAGGCGCATCGGGATCGAGCTTTTTAAAGACGGTTTCCACTTTCTTTAACGCATCCTGTACAGGCACGCCCGGCGTAAGCTTTACATTGAAAATGCTGGCCCATTCATAATCGATCGAAAATATCGTCGGGACCGTCGGGTTGTACGGCGATTGCATGACCATGTCCTTGACTACGCCGATGACCTGGTAGGGTTTGTCGTTCTTGCGAATGGTCTTTCCGACTATATTGTCCAGTCCGGTCAGTTCTACGGCAGCCTCATTGAGGATGAATGCAGCCGTATCCGTAGCGAAATCCCTGGAAAAATCACGGCCCTGGAGGACTTCCCAACCGACAGACTTCCCGAAATCATGGGAGCAAGCCACGATGCCGAAAAGCGGCAGGGTATTCGGATCCTTGCCCTCCCAGTCGAACCCGATCTGGTTGGACCAGATGCCCGTAGTGGGGCTCGAAGACTGGCTCATTTCGTATACTGCGCCGGTTTTTAACAGGTCATCCCTCAGGACGTCGTATTTGCCGTACAAACCGGTACTCACGTTGAATTGCAGCAAACCTTCCCGGTCATAACCAACCGGCCGGTTTTTGGCATACTGGATCTGGTTGAACACGATCATGGTGCCGATGATCAGTACGATCGAGACGGTAAACTGGACAACAACCAGGATCTTCCGGGGCAATGCAGCCCAGCGCCCCGTCCTGAACACGCCTTTCAGGATCTTTATCGGCCGGAAAGAAGACAGGTAAAAAGCCGGGTAGCTTCCCGCCAGCAAGCCTGTGATCAGGGCAAAACCCAGCGCAAGGAGGATAAAAACGGGGTTGGTGAAGGGGATCTTGATCTGTTTGTCAGCCAGTTCGTTGAACCAGGGCAATGCCAGCCGGACCAGCCCTACGGAAAGGATCAGGGCAAGCGCGGCCACCAGGATCGACTCTGTCAAAAACTGCCCGACCAGGTGCTTGCGCAGGGATCCTACGGTTTTACGGACGCCCACCTCCTTGGCGCGCTTTTCCGAACGCGCCGTACTCAGGTTCATGAAATTGATGCAGGCCAGCAACAGGACGAATACCCCGATGATGCCGAACAGCCAGACGAACTGGATGCGCCCGCCGATATTCTTGCCGTCCTTGAAATTGGAATACAAATGCCACTTATCCATGGGGTGCAGAAATAACTGCGGATTCCCATCCTTGTTATGGTCCTTTTCCACATTGACGATCTTGTCGGAAACCTGCGCCATTCCGGCATTATCGGCCATTTCGGCAAAAATCTGGAAGGAATGATTACCCCATTGCTCCTGGCTGTTCCGGATCCACGGCTCCTGGGTCAGGTACAGCGACCAGGGGAGGTAGAACTTGACCGGGGAAAAGGTGGAGTTATAGGGCAGGTCCCTGAACACTCCGGTGACCAGAGCATCCGCTTTTTGATCGACCCGGATGACCTTGTTCATAGGGTCTTCATCCCCAAATAGGGTTTTAGCCAGGGTTTCGGACAGCAGTATGGCGCCAGGGTCCTTCAATGCGTTTTCCAGGCTGCCGGTCTTCATGTCCAGCATCAGCATGCCCGGCAGCATCGGTTCGGCGTACATGCCTTCGTTCAGGATCTTTTTGTCTCCGTAGACCAGCAGGTGCTCAAAATTCCAGGATCCCAGCGAGACGTTTTTGAAGTCCGCCGAAAAATTGGTTCGAAGCGCGTTGGCTACCGGTATGGACATGGCTTCCCCTGAGCCTATATTTTCGTTGAACTGCTGGTGGATCCACAATTGTGCCAGGCGGTCGTGGTTTTTGTGAAAATGGTTGAACGTGAGTTCGTCATATATCCACAGGCCGATCATCATGGCTACGGCCATGCCGATGGCGAGCCCTGAGATATTGATCAGACTGAATCCTTTGCTTTTCAATAAATTCCGCCAGGCGAGTTTAAGATAGTTTGCGAACATGGTGCAGCAGGATTATTTGTTCTGAACGGAAGCTTTTCCCGTGCCGGTTGCTACGGTGATCTCGACGGCTGAATTGCCGAATTTCTTGGTCTTTTTCAGGGTGTTGTCGTAGCGGCCGCCGCCTTCGGTCTCTTCCGAATCAAATCCGAACGGCGCTTCGATCTTACCGCTGTCCTTGCCGCATTTCATGACGAGGGTCCCCTCAAAGTTGTAGCCGTTGAAATTCAAGCGGGAATTATCGGTGCCGGAATTCAGGGCAAGGTCGCCTTTGATGGGGCCGCCGAGACTGAGGGACACGTTGCCGGTGCCGGAGTTCAGGCCGGAATCGCCGTTGATGGATATGTTGTCCGCCATCACGTTGCCCGTGCCGCTGTTGGCAGAAATGGCGCCGGAAACCTTATTGAGTTTCACGTTGCCGGTACCGGAGTTCAGGCTGAAATCGCCGTCGGAGTCCATGATTTCAAGATTGCCGGTACCGCTGTTCAAACGAATTTTGCCGCCGACGGCAGAGAGGTAATAATTCCCTGAGCCGGTATTGCCCTCCAATTCGCCGGAATAGCCCTTGATCCGGGATTCACCGGCGCCGATATTGATCGTCATGGCGGTATTTTCCGGCAACTTCAGGGTCCATTCGCTCTTTTGTTTGTTGTTGCCCTTCCAGGATGATTTTTCGTTGATCGAAAGTTTATCCCCTTTTGTTTTTAGTTCGACATCCACTTCGTCATCGTTGTATTTGCCCGCAATCTCAACGCGGCCGGAAGTACTTTTTTCGACGGTGAGATCGCCATAGCCGATATTGATCTTTACAGCCTTGATGTCGTCGTAGGATTGCTGGATGGAGCCTTTTTGTCCGGAGGCAGAAAAACCGGTGATCAGCAATAAGGCTGCTGAAAGGAATAATGCAGGGCGAATGGTTGAAGATTTCATCGTGATTGATTTTAACAATTCAGGAAATTAAATTCAGACCTGTAACAGGCGGTTGCTCAATTGTTTTTAAAGACGCCGTCAGCCCCAAAGGGCTGCATGTCAGGCTTTATTCCTCCCTTAAAACATCCGAAAGGTGATTTACTCGCTTCTCAGATTGTCGACGGGGTTGGCCAATGCCGCGCGAACGGTTTGCGAACCTATGGTAAGCATACCCAGGATCAACAGCACAAGAACGCCCGGAAGGAACAACCAAATCGTGATATCGATATGGAAGGCAAACGCCTGAAGCATCTGACCGGCCAGGAAAAAACTCACCGGCAGACCAATCAGTACGGCAGCCATCAACATCCCGAAGTACCCTTTGGATAGCAGCTTGCTGATGTCCCATACGCCGGCGCCGACCACCTTGCGGATGCTCACTTCCCTGGCCCGGCTCTCTGCCGTGAAGATGGCCATCCCGAGCAGGCCCAGACAGGCGATCGTGACCGCCATAAAAGCAATAAAGGCTATGATCGAGGTAATATCCCGGTAGTCAGCATAGGTGTCGCGGATCGTATCGTCAAAAAGACGGGCCTCAAAAGCGTGGGTTTCATCGATTTTTTTCCATTCTTTTTCCAGGGCGGCAATGGCCGCCGGGACGTTGCTGCCGCTCAATTTGATGTTGAGGACGTTCCAACGTGCGGGAACGTACCGGAGCAGGAGCGGTTCAATTGCGTAATCAACGGGTTTGAACTGGAAGTCTTTGACAATACCGGCGATGGCTACCTGGGTGCTGTCCTCCAGCCAGATCGTTTGGCCAACCGCGTCACCGGGCGTGCCGAGCCCGAAACGCTCCAGGAATTTCTCATTGACGATCACCGATCTTTCGTGCTGTTGGTTGGGTTCATCCGGGAAATTGTTTCCGGCCAGGAGCGTAAGGCCGAGATTGGGGATATAATTATGGTCGATGCTGTAATCTCTGACACCCTGCGGATCGTCGCCTTCTTTCACCCAGACGTCCCCCGCGCTGTCCTGCCAGGTTCCCATATTGTGTGAAATGGCACTGATCCGGACAACGCCGGGAACCCGGCCAAGCGCCTGGGAAACCCGCTCAAAGGGTTGACCCTGAAGAGACACATTCAGGATGTTCTCCCGGTCAAATCCATAGTCCCTGGTCACGGCATAATCCGTCTGCCGGACCATGATGGTCACCACCGAAATAAAGATCAGGGACAGTAAGAACTGAAAGCCCAGCAAGGCCTTGCGCAGCCCGACCCGGCGGAAGATCCGGATATTTTCCAGCTTTTGCAGAATGACAACGGGCTTGAACCGGGACAGAAACCCCGCCGGCAGCATCCCCGCGATCAACCCTACGACGGCGGCAAAAAGGATAAACATCCCAAATAAAAAGCCATCCTCATTCAGGTCAAGCTTAAAGTAACTGATCATACCCAATTGCCGGAATCCCGGGAGTATGCCTTTCAGCAGGATATAGGCCAATCCCAACGAAACCACCGAAAATACAACGCCTTCACCCAGGAACTGGGCAAATACCTGCCACCGGGTGGCGCCCATGACCTTCCTTACGCCCACTTCTCTGGCCCGCACCAGCGCCCTGGCTACGGTCAGATTGGTATAATTGAAGCAAGCCAGGATCATAACGATCAGGCTCAGGGCACTCAGAAACCACAGCATCATCGCCGGCATGGCCCGCCCCAGATTGTTGGAGAGTATCGGGCCCGGTGTGATCTTTCCCAGGGGTTGCAGCTCAAACCGATAACCCGCATCCCGGCTTTCCAGTTCCAGCCCGGCGTATTGGTTTTCGGCAATATCAGCCAGGCCTTTTTTAAGCGATTCCAGCGACCCTCCTTTTTTCAGCAGGATATAATTATAGGTGAAATAGTAATTGTTCCAGTTGTCCATTACCCTGGAAACGGCGCCTTGTTTCTCCATGATCGGTATGGTGGCGCCAGAGGCCAGGGCTTCGAATTCGATGTGCGACTTTCCCGGCGGTTCGGCCAGGATGCCGGTGACCTTGAAGTCGCCGGTCTCCGGATAGGTCAGCACCTTGCCCATGGGGTCCGAATCTCCAAACAGCTTTTGAGCGGCTTCTTCGGTCAGCACAATGGAGAAAGGCTGCGAAAGCGCATTTTCTGGGGTTCCTTCCCGGAGTTCGAAACCGAACACATCAAAAAAGGCCGGATCGGTGAAGAAACCGTGGAGCGGCAACTGCTTCCCTTCAACAGAAACTTCCCCGTTGAATAAGTCGATAAGGCGGACCTCCTCTTCAACGTCGGCGTAATTCTCCGCCAGGGTTTTTCCAACCGGATAAGGGGAGGAAGCATAGGATTCCGTGTTGCCGCTTTTCCGCAAAGCGGTGGTATTGATCCGGTAAATGCGGTCGCCGTTTTGGTGGAAATCGTCAAAACTGTTCATATCCCTGATGAGCATGATCACCAGAAGGCATACGGACATACTGACAGCCAGACCAAAAATATTGATGAAGGAAAAGGCCTTGTGTTTCCACATCAGCCGGAGGGCAATGAGCAGGTTGTTTTTAATCATAACACAGTCTGATGGTACCAACAGGATTGCGTCAATGATCGTGCCATTGGTTTATGCTATTAATAATCAATGATTTATGTGTATATCTTGAATAGGGATTTGTCCAATAATGGACATAGTGCGTCCGAAAACGGACAGTATTTTCAGGAGAGGGATAAAAAGGAATGAACCGTTTCGCAGTTAACCAAATATAATATTAATCGATTTTTCATTGTGCACTAACTGAATCTCAACATGGCCGATACCAATTTTTCATTTTCCTCCGGCGTACCGACCGTTATGCGAAGGCACCCTTCACAAAGGATCACCCTGGAGCGGTCGCGTACAATAATGCCTTCGCCTGCCAGATGGCGGTACATCGCCACAGGGTCAGCCAGCTTTACCAGCAGGAAATTGGCGTCGGAGGGATAGACCTTTTGTACGGCAGGTAACGCCGCGAGGGATTCCTCCAGGCTCTTCCGTTCCCCGAGAATGATTTTGAGCTGCTGCCGCATACTTTCAGGCCAAGACAAGGCCTCCAAGGCCGCATTCTGGGTCAGTTCGTTGATGTTGTAGGGTGGTTTCACCTTGTTCAGCAGACCAATTATCGGCTCGCCGGTAAAGGCCATACCCAGGCGGATGGCGGCCAGCCCCCAGGCTTTCGACAAGGTTTGCAGGACAACGAGGTTCGGGAATTCATCAATCTTCTTCGCATAACCAGGATGCGCTGAAAAATCGATATAGGCCTCATCGATCACCACAATACCTGGAAAATCCCGGATCAAACCAAGTACGGCTTTTTCATCAAGCGCATTGCCGGTGGGGTTGTTTGGGCTGCACAGAAAGAGCAGCTTGGTGCGGTTATCCGCGGCGTCAAGAATGGCCTGCACATCCGGTTGGAACCCGGGAAGAAGCGGTACTTCCACAACACCCACATCGGCGATGTCAGCGCTGACCCGGTACATGCCGTAGGTCGGGGGCGTGATCATAATGCTGTCCCTGCCCGGTTCGCAAAAGATCCGGATCAGGAGGTCAATAGCTTCATCGCTGCCGTTGCCCAGAAAGATATTCTGGACGGGAACGCCCTTAATGGCCGAGACGGCGGACTTCAGTTTCCATTGCAGCGGGTCCGGATACCGGTTGAGACCGTTCCCGAACGGGTTTTCGTTGGCATCCAGAAAGACGGAGGCCTGTCCGGAAAATTCGCTCCTGGCTGATGAATACGGACTCAGGTTCCGGATATTGGGACGCACAAGGGGCAGAATATCCCTTACGCCCGCTATCGAACCGGCTTTTGCGGGTATTTTTTCCAGCCGGATTCCCACAGCTCGTTTGTGGGCGTCAAGGGCTTCTGCGCCGGCCATTTCCATCACCGCAGGGCCGATATTAGCCAGCCCTTCCGGGGTCAGCGCCTGGAACGTGATCTTTTTGACAAAGGAGTCAAGGGAAACGCCGCTGTAAGCACGGGCATAGCCGTTGGTGGGCAGCGTGTGGTTGGTCCCGGAGGCATAATCGCCGACGGATTCCGGGGAATAATGGCCGAGAAAGACCGAACCTGCATTGACTACCTTCCCGGCCAGCTCACCGGCATTTTCACAAGCCAGGATCAGGTGTTCCGGCGCGTATTGGTTGATCAGTTCTACAGCTTCGGCTTCAGTGTTCAACACGACCGCTGCGCTTTGCGCCAGCGCGCCTTCTGCGATCGTTTTACGCGGCAGGATTGCCAGTTGCCGGTCGACGGCCTCCCGGGTGCGCCGGGCCATCTGTTCTGACAATGTGACCAGCACAACCTGGCTGTCGACCCCGTGTTCGGCCTGGGAGAGCAGGTCGGCGGCCACAAAATCCGGGTCGGCATCCTCGCCGGCGAAGACCAGCACTTCCGACGGCCCGGCAGGCATATCGATTGCCGTTCCCTGCCGGCCGACCATTTGCTTGGCGGCGGTCACATACTGGTTGCCCGGCCCGAAGATCTTATCCACCCGGGGTACATTTTCCGTGCCGTAAGCCATGGCGGCAATCGCCTGGGCGCCGCCGATTTTGAACACGCGCGTAATGCCGGCCAGGCGGGCGGAGAACAGAATAGCGGGATGTATCTTCCCGTCCTTTCCCGGCGGGGTACACAATATAATCTCTTTACAGCCGGCTAAACGGGCCGGAATGCCCAGCATCAGCACCGTAGAGAACAGGGGCGCCGTTCCGCCGGGAATATACAGGCCGACCCGTTCGATCCCGACACTTTTCCGCCAGCACTGTACGCCGGGCATGGTCTCCACGATCCGGACCTCTTCTTTTTGTTGTGCATGGAATGACTCAATATTGCGCAGTGCAATCCGGATCGCTGCCTGAAGGCCGGGTGAAATTTCAGCAACAGCCTGCTCCATTTCCGCCGGGCTGACAGCGAATTCCGGCAAATCGGCGCCGTCAAATTGCCGCGTAAACCTGCGGATTGCGACGTCGCCCTCGGTTTTCACAGCGTTGAGCACGGATTCCACTGCGGCTTCCAGCCGGTTGGTTTCCAGTGCCGGCCTTTGCAGGATCCGGCTCCAGTTTTGCCCATCAGGGTATAAGAATAATTCCATGGCAGACCGGGGATTTATGATTAGAGGATCATTTTTTCGATGGGAACGACCAGAATACCCTGGGCGCCGTTTTCCTTGAGCTGTTCGATGATCTCCCAGAAACGGTCTTCTGTGATGACCGTATGCACCGAGCTCCATCCTTCGGTAGCCAGCGGCATGACTGTCGGGCTTTTCATGCCCGGAAGGATTTCGATGATGCGTTCCAGGCAATCGTTGGGGGCGTTCATCAGCAGGTATTTGTGGCTGCGGGCGGCCAGCACCGATTTAATCCGGAAAATTAGTTTTTCGAACAGGGGTTTTACGCCGGCCGGGATTTGCCTGGAGGCGGCAATGCAGGCTTCGGACCGGAGGAGGACTTCTTTTTCTTCGAGCCCGTTCTGAAAAAGCGTGCTGCCGGTGCTGACGAGGTCGCAGATGGCGTCGGCCAGACCGATATTGGGGGCAATTTCGACAGACCCTGAAATCTCGTGGATCTCCGCTTGAATGTTATTTGCCTGCAGGAAGAGTGAAAGAGAATTGGGGTAGGAGGTGGCTATTTTTTTGCCCTGCAGGAACCCGATCCCTTCATAATGCGTGCCTTTGGGTACGGCGATCGAGAGGCGGCATCTCGAAAACCCGAGCAGCAGAGTTTCTTCTACGTCCTTTTGTTTTTCGACCAGGGTGTTTTGGCCGATAACGGCAATATGCGCTACCCCGTCTTCCAGGTATTGGGGGATATCTGAATTTCGGAGGAACAGAATGTCGGCGGGATAGTTGCGGGCGCTGGCCTTGAGCTGATCTTTGCCGTTATCGATCCGGATGCCGCATTCCTTGAGCAATTGCAGGGACTCTTCCTGGAGTCTGCCCGATTTTTGCACTGCGATTTTGAGTCTGTTTTCCATGAGCGGATTGGGTAAAAAAAAAGAGGTTTACCGGCAAACGGCAAACCTCTTTCCTGTGAGTTTGATTTGGAATCTTAGCGCACAGGCGTCACCATTTGCCGAAGCCGGCAATGAAATGATGATGACGATGATGATGCACCAGGATCATTTTGCTAACTTAGAATCTTTTTGTGGTGTGGGGCGGAATCGAACCGCCGACACATGGATTTTCAGTCCATTGCTCTACCAACTGAGCTACCGCACCGACCTTGCTTAAAAAGCGGGACAAATGTACATGGTTTTTTTGTGTTGCGCAACCCCGGCGAAAAAAAATAATAATGATTTTTCGGTTTTAGGAGAAAAAAAGCGGATTGGTTTGCGTTCTCATCTATATTCGTTCAAAAAATCATCTATGTCTCCATCCAGGATAATTGCCATACCTTTTGTGATTTCAGCTGCACTTTTTTTCTACCTGGCCTGGGAGGTAGATAATAAGTACACGATCTACCTGTTTCCGGTTTTGCTGGTTTTGGCCCTGATCTTTGTCATGTCTCCACAAATCAACTGGTATTTTTACCAGAAGAATCCGCCCGACCTGAGCCGGCCGCTGCGAAAATTTTTTGAAACAAGACATCCTTATTACCAACAATTGCCGGACGTGCTGAAATTGCGCTTTCGGCAACGCACGGCCCTGATCATGGCGGCTACGGACTTTATCCCCCAGGGCCTGGAAAAACTGACCGAAGACGTCAAAGCGCTGGCATCCTCCAACGCTGCCCTGCTCACCCTCAACCGGGCGGATTACCTGTTCAGGGAATTTGAGCATCTGGTGGTTTACACCCATCCTTTCTCTACGCCGGCTCACCCGGATCAACTGCATGCATCGGAGCTTTATGAAGAAGGCGCCAACAGCACCCTGATCTTTTCCATTCAACATTTGATCAAAGGGACGCTGCAGCCTGCTCAATATTTCAATGTCGGTTTGTACGAATACGCCAGGGCATACCGGATCTGCTTTCCGGAGGTGACTTTTCCGCAAATGGAGGACGATCAGTGGCCTTTGCTGGAAAAGGTCGGCGGCGTCGAAAAAAGCGCATTGGTGAGGTATATCAACCTAGAACCGCTGGATGTGCAGGCGGTCGCCGTAGCCTGGTTTTTTACCTTTCCCCAGCGATTCAAGGCCATTTTGCCGGAAGCCTATGAAACCCTGAAACAAATTTTCGGTTGAAACCGGGAGCAACGCCTATGGAAGCCATGATCCGATACTGCCACAAAAATTTCCTTTGCAACCTGGAAAAGCCGCTGGATATCGGCCTTCCATTGGAGGAGGGGTACAGCGGGGTCAATTGTTTTTATGCCCCGCCGATGGAAGCGGAGCCCGTTGTGGCCGGTGATTTTATCGGATCCACAGCCCGGGGCGGGGTGGTGAATTTTCTCAATATCAGGTTCAATCCTCATGGCAACGGCACGCATACCGAATGCGTGGGCCACATTGCCAAAGAAAAATATACGATCAACCGGTGCCTGCGCCAATTTATTTTTCCGGCCCGCCTGGTCAGCCTGTATCCGGTCAGGATGGAAAACGGCGACCGGGTGGTCAGCCTTCAGCAAATCAAAGCGGTACTGGAAGGGGATGTGCCGCCGGCGTTGGTAATAAGGACCCTGCCGAATGACGGGTTCAAGCAGCGAATGCACTATTCAGGTACCAATCCGCCGTATATCGATAGTGAAGCTGTTGCGTTGCTGGTTGAAGCCGGAGTGGAACACCTGCTGATCGACTTGCCGTCGGTGGACCGGGAAGAGGACGGCGGCCGCTTGCTCGCGCACAAGGCTTTCTGGCGTTTTCCGGACAAAATACGGGAAAACTGTACGATCACCGAGCTTATTTATGTCAACAATTCCATACCCGATGGGTTATACTTATTAAATATTCAGATCGCCGGCTTCGAAGTGGATGCCAGCCCCAGCAAGCCGGTTCTCTATGCCTTAACGCCAGCAGATTGACGCCGTATCAGACATACCATTCTGCGGCTTACCGCCGTTTCAAAGCAATCCCTCCCAACGCTTTCAGGGAGATCGTACGCTATTACGAAGAAAACGAAACCGCCGTCGGTCAGTTGGATTTTGAGGAATATTTTGAAATTACGCTGGCCTACACCGAAGCCTTGTTCGAATGCGGCAAATACCGCGAGCACCTGGTAATGGCCGACCCTGTCCTGGAAACGGTGATCCGGCAGAATATTTTTCTGGTGGGCGACAGGGATATTTTCAGGGATACCTTGCTGAGAAAAGGCGCTTCCCTTTATCATGTGGGGAGTTACCGGAGAGCCGAAGCTGTTTTAGGGGAATTGATCCGCATAGAACCCCATAACAAGGCATGCGGATTGTTGCTGAAGCGCTGTTGCCGGAAGCTTTGTCCGGGGCTGGTGAATATCACGCGAGCCATATCTGTATTCCTGGCATTGGTGATTATTCTCCTGCTTTCGGTTGAATTTCTTTTTGCCAGGCCTTTTTATCCGATCTACGTGCCCTTGTTGTCCGCTACCAGCAACACCCTGCTCATCTCGGGAGCATTGATCCTGGCGGGAGGAGAGGCATACCGGTACATACGAAGTGAACTGCTCGTCCGGAAAGCGATCAAACTGGCTGCGCGCAAAAAAGAAGATGCGCTGTAACAGAACAGCGACCTGAAAAGAAAAAGCCCCCGGCAAACATAGCTGCCGGGGGCTTTTTCGCGTATACCAGTCAACTGCAATTCACAGCTGACGTACAAAAATTACTGTTTGATCATTGTGCTGACCACCATTTGTTTGCCGTTGGTCACCATTACGGTGTACGCGCCTGCGGGCAGGCCTGCAACGTTGATGGTTTCGCTCAGCAGATCGCCGGTTTTGCGAACGGCGATCTGGCGGAGTACACGACCGTTGTTATCAGCGATGCGTACCGTAAGTGCACCTTCAAGGCCGGCGCCTTTCACCTGAAGTACGGCTTCGTCTTTCACCGGGTTCGGAGCGATGGTCAGCAGACCGTTGTTGGCCAGTACTTCCTCTGCGCGAACAATGGTGAATTCATAAGCGCCGATATCCGGACCGTCGCCTTGCGGGCGCGGATTGCCGTCGAGGTCAAAAGCGGATGCAAAAGCGGGCAAAGCGGCGTCGATGGCCGGGCTGCCGGCTTGCAGGTGAAGATCGGGAATACCGTCCGGGTTGCCGAAGCCGGTCGGGTCAACGAACAGCGGGTCTTCGGCCAACTTGTCGGAAGCTTCCGTCAGGTAGATATCCAGCGTGCCGTCGGGGTCGATAGCCAGGTTGCCGCCGAGTGAAAGCACAACCGTTTCGCCGTCTTCAATGGCATAGTTTTTCTGGCCTGAGTTGTAAAAGATGTTGTTGGCCAGATTGAGGGTAGCCAGGGAGAAGCCCGGGGTGGTCGGATCGGTCCAGGTGGCAATTTCGCCGGAGATTACGCCCAGGTCTTCGGCGAAGGTAGAGTTGTAGATGTTCACTACGATCTCAACCGTATCGGAAGCGTTGGTAGAAATGGCGCCGCCGGTACCCGGGTCATTGGTAGCGTTGCCGGTGAAGAGGCAGTTGTTGATTTCGGTATTGAAATTGCCGATATTGACTGCGCCGCCCTGATTGGTTGCCGTGTTAAGACGGAAGAGGGAGCGATCGATGGACAGTGAAACCGGCAGGGTCGTGTCCTGGCCGACGAATACGGCTGCACCGGAGCCACCGGCCTGGTTATTGACAAAGAAGCAGCTGTCGATGGTCAGCGGGCTGACGCCGAATACGCCGATACCGCCGCCGGAGCTTGTGCCGGAGATCATGTTGCCGTCGAAGGTTGAGCCGTATACGTATGTAGGTACGTTATCATTCTGAACTCGAATACCACCGCCGAAAGCGGCAACGTTGGCTTCGAAGGTACATTTTTCAACAACCACGTCAGCGTCAAAACCGTTCAGCATACCGCCGCCGCTGCTCGACACCGAGTTGCCTTTGAACAGGGAGTTGCGGAAGATGGTTTGAGCGCCGTCGGCAAAGTTGCAGACTGCTCCGCCGAAGGCGTTCGAGTTATTAATGAATTCTGAGCTGTCAATGACAGTTGGAACACCTGTAGCGCCGAAATAAATAGCGCCGCCGGCCTGCGTGCCGGAGTTTTCTTCGAAATGGGAGTTTTTGACCACCATTTCGGAATTGCTGCCGAGGTGGCCGATCCCTGCGCCGTATTGTGCCGAGTTGTTATTGAAATTGCTGTTGTCCACTTCAACCGTGAAAACCGGCGCGCCGGTCAGGTTGCGGATGTACATGGCGCCTGCGATGACACCGCCCGTGTTGTTGAGCAGATCGCAGCCGTTGACTCTGGCGGAAAGGTTGTTGAAGTAAACCCCTGCGCCCCGGCCGCTGGTGAAGTTGTTTTCAAAGAGGGTATTCTCAACCACGAAGTTGGCCGGGTCCTGGTTCTCTTCAGCCACCTCAGTGCCGTTGGCATACAGGCCGGCAGCGTTAACCGGAGAGTTGTTGTTGACAAAAGAAGAGTTGGTGATGTGGACGTCGTAGGCATTGTAGAAGTAACCTACGCCGAAGCCGTTGGTAACGGTATTGCCGTCGTGCGTAACGTTGTCGAAGGTATAACCGCCCAGCAGGTCACCCTGGATCTCCGCGCCGTCAATGTAGTACGCTGCGGCATTGTCCGCCGAGTTACCGGAGAAAACGGTATTCGAAACGAGCACGTCAACGTTTTGCCAAAGGAACATGCCGGCGGCAAAGCCTGAAGTTACCGTATCCGTGTTGTTGACAAAGTTCGAGTTGTCGATAGTAACTCCCAAAGAGTACGCGGAATACAAAGCACCGCCGTCAACGAGGTTGTTGCTGAAGGTCACATTGTTCAGCATCAGATCGGCAGTACCTAAGGCATAGACGACCCCGGCTTCGATAGCGCGGTTGCTGTCAAAAGTGACATCTTCAAAAGAAGAGCCGTCCGTTCCTTCCAGCATCAGGGCCACACCGGATCCGGCGCCGCCGGAGTTCTGGGTGAACATGCAGTTGCTGACCGCAACCGGGCTGTAAGCCCATATACCTGCGCCGCGCTCCAGGAAAGTTTCCGCACCGTCGGCCAGCGCGTGGTTGTGGCCGTTTTGGATGGTGAAACCGTCAATGATCACCGGGCTGGCGATCAGGCTGTCGACATAAACGACGTGGAAAACGTTGTCGGATTTATTGGTATCGAAGTCATCAGCAACGTCGTCGCCGTTTACGTCACCGCTCAGGATCGTTACGTTGGCGGCAGGGTCGCGCTGGTCGACAGAGGTTTCGGTACCGGCAAAACCGCCGTAGACGGCGATAGCGCTGCCGATCGAAAAACTGGACAGCGTATCCGTGCCTGGAACATAAGTGCCGGCCGCTACCCAAACTTCCCCTGAGGAGGTATTCGCTAACGCGTTGGAAAGGCTGGTGTAGGCGTTAGCCCAGGAGGTTCCGTCATTGGTTCCGGATGCATCCCCCTTTACATAAACGACCTGTGAAAAAGCAGTCGCGCTAATAAGAAGCATGCCTGCAATAAGCCAGTAAAGTTTTTTCATAATTGGATTGGATTTTGTTAAGCGTTGCTAAAAGAGGGGTAAAAGTAGCAATTGCCGTGCATTTGCCACAGTATTGTAAATATATTTTTAATTGGAGGTTACGGGCATTCAGGGATATGCAATCCAATCGACAAAACGCGAGGATTTGAAAGGCCGGGCCGCGGGGATCCAGTTTGGCAGGAGGGCGGAATCCGGATCGGAATGGAAAAAGAAGGGAACCATGTCGAAGCATCCAGGCGATTGAAATTGCCTGGTTGCCGGATCATCCGACATGGTTCCCGGCCAGTTTATCCGGGTAAGTTTTTTACCCGGAAGCGATGGCTTATTGCTTGATCATAGCTGTTACGACCATTTTCCGGCCGTCGGTGACCATCACCTGATAGGCGCCGGCGGGCAAGCCGGTTACGTCCACCTGTTCGGTCAATTGTTCACCGTTTTTCCGGGTAGCGATCTGACGCAGTACGCGGCCGTTCTGATCGGCGATGCGAATGGTCAGGGCGCCTTCCCATGCGCCTTTCAACTTCAGGACGGCAGCATCTTTCACCGGGTTCGGTGCGATGGTCAGCAGGCCTTCATTGGGCACTACTTCTTCAGCGCGGACAATGGTAAATTCATAGGCTCCCATATCCGGTGCGGCGCCGAAAGGACGCGGGTTGCCGTCGAGGTCGAAAGCCGTTGCGTATTCGGGCAGAGCGGCATCTATAGCAGGGCTTTCGGCCGTCAGGTGCAGGTTGGGAATGCCGTCCGGATCGAGGAAGCCGGTCGGGTCGACGAACAGGGGGTCTTCCCCGGGTTTATCGGTAGCTTCGGTCAGGTAAACATCCAGGGTGGATTCCGGGTCAAGCGACATATTGCCGCCCAGCGAGAGCACAACAGGCGTGCCGTCCTCGATTGCGTAGTTCTTGTCGCCGAGGCTGTAAAAGATGTTGTTTGCCAGGTTCACGGTTGCATTGCTGAAGCCCGGTTCTGTGGGATCGGTCCAGACCGAAAAATGCCCGGCCAGCGCCCCGAGGTTTTCAGAGAAGGTAGAATTCAAAATATTGACCACAACGTCGGAGGTATCCGAGGAGTTAATGGACAGGGCTCCGCCGGTGCCGGTATCGCTGGCCGCGTTGCCGGTAAAGAGGCAATTATTGATGTTCATATTAACATTGCCGTGATTGATAGCGCCGCCTTGCGAGCCGGCAGTATTCAGCCGGAAAACCGAATTGGAAATTTCGGAAAGGACCACCAGGTTGGTGTCGTTGGCCAGGTAGACTGCGCCGCCGGTAGGGCCCTGGTTGTTGAAGAATGAGCAGCTGTCGATCGTGGTCGGGTTGGTGCCGAAGACAAAGAGCGCGCCACCGCCGGAGGAGGCGATGTTCCCATCAAAAGTGGAACCTTTGTAGGAAGTTACGATATCGTCATTTTGTACCCGAACGGCCGCGCCGACCGTACCGGTATTGGCTTCAAATACAGAGTTTTGCACGTCGAGGGTTACGCCGAAACCATTGGTCATAGCGCCGCCGCCGCTGGTAATGCCCTGATTTTCCCGGAATTCGCAGTTTTTGTACGTAGCCAGGCTGCCGGTCCCAAAATTTGCAATGCCGCCTCCGAAGGAATTGGCATTACCGGTAAAAGCGGTGTTCTCTATGGTCAGGAACCCGTCCTGGGAGCCGAAATAGATGGCGCCGCCGCCGCCGGTGGAGCCGATATTTTCCGTGAAATCGCTATTGGTGATGTTCACATCGCTGCTGTCGGCAAACAGCATAATGGCGCCGCCGCCGTAACCGGCAGAGGAGTTGTTGCTGAACTGCGTATCGTCAATCATAATGTTGGCGCCGACGCTGGAAATGTACATGCCGCCGCCGTCATTGGCGGTGGTGTTGTTTTCAAAAACCGAACCGTTCACCGTAAGGTCGGAGTAGTCGGTAAAGTAAATGAACCCGGCGCCCGCATTGGCATTGTTGTTGACGAAGGTCGTATTCTCGATGGTCATCGGCGCTTCAACGCCTGGGCCGAGATAAGCCGCTGCGCCGCTGCTGCTGACCATGTTGTTCTCGAAGTTGGAACCTTTAAGCGTCAGGGTCGAAAAATCCGATTGGTGGCCGATGCCGCCGCCGAAAGCGGAGGTGTTTCCGGTGAAGTTGCAATTTTCGATCTCCAGGAAAGTAGCCGGAGCGCCCGTGACATCGACCAGGTAGATGCCGCCGCCGATCACGTCGGCGTTGTTGCCGTCGAAAGTTGTTTCGGTTACGCGGGCAGAACTGCTGTGGAAGTAGATCCCGCCGCCCCTGTTGTCGGTATCGTTGTTGACAAACATGCTGCTGTCAATCGTGAAATTGGCCGCATCCTGCAGGACGAGCGAATCGCCGCGGCTGTAAATGCCGGTTGCGAATCCGCCGGGCGACAGGTTGCCGTTGAATTCCGCGTGTTTGAAGTTCACGTCGTTGGCCTGGAAGAAATAAGCGGTACCCCGCCCGCCGGCGATGGTATTGTCGGCAAACGTCACGTTGTTGAAATCGTACCCGCCGAGGCCGTCCGCCTGAATGTCGCGACCGTCGATATAGACTGCCGGGGCGCTGGTGGCGGAGTTACCGGTAAATTCGGTATTGGAAACCGTAAGGTTGATCGATTGCCACAGGAACAAGCCCGAGGAGAAACCGCCGGTTACGGTATCCTGGTTGTTGGTGAAGTGGGAATTATCGATCGAGATATTGGCGCTGAAGAGCGTTTGGAACGACCCGTTTTCAGTCAGATTGTTGGTGAAACCGGTATTGTTCAGGGAGAGGTCCGCCGTGAGAACAGCCAGCAAAACGGCGTTGCTGTAGGCCTGGTTGGCGTCGAAAACGACGTTGTCAAAAGAAGAGCCGGCGGCGTTTTCACCCAGAATCACCGCTGCCGCACCGGCGCCGCCGATGTTTTGGGTGAAGGTGGTATTTCTCACATCGACCGTACTGAAGGCCCAAAGTCCGGCGCCCTGGCTGAAATAGGCGTCCAGCGTATCGCTTTCGGCATAGACCCGGCCGTTGCGGATGGTGAACCCGTCGAGGATCACCGGATCGGCGATCAGGCTGTCGACGTAAACTACGTGGAAGACGTTATCGGATTTGTTATTGTCGAAATCCCCTGCGGTGTCGTCGCCGTTGACATCACCGTCCAGAATGGTGGGGTTCGCAGCCGGATCGCGTTGATCGAGCATAGTTTCCGTTCCGGCAAATCCGCCGTAAATCGCGACGGCATTGCCGATTTCAAAACGGGAAAGCGTGTCGGTTCCGGGTTTGTAAACCCCGCCGGCGACCCAGATCTCACCGGTGGCGGTATTGGCCAGGGCAGTTGAGAGGTCGGGATAAGCGTCGGCCCACGAAGCGCCTGTATTAGCGCCGGACGCACCCGTCTTGACATAGGTTATTTGTGAAAATGCAGACATCCCAAAGAGGAACAAGCCTGCCAGAAGCAAGTAGAACCTTCTCATAAATCAGTCGGTTTTAATATTTAAAAATGATACAATAATATTTCTGGTAATTCGTGGAACTAAGCGGAAAGGCAAATATATTGGAAATTGATCGCAGCTACGGTCCGGGATTAGTAAGCCACTAGACAAAAGCGGGGTTAATTGGCCGGATTTGGCTTATTGGCATAGGTTGAAAAAATGATCAAGGATTAGCGGCGCCGGCGAAAAAATCGGAATTTAGCGGGAATAATGCCTGTTTTAATGCGGGCCAATACGAAGTCAGATGTTAAAAAAAATACTTATCCTGGTCACATTGACCTGTGCTTACAGTGCTTGTCGCAATGACGGCATCCGGGGTGAAGGGACGGCGGGTGCAGCCCGGCCTGTAATCAAAAAAGACGGCATGGTTTTGATCCCCGGCGGTATGCTCAATATGGGCGGGGATAACAATCAGGCCGATCCCAATGAATTCCCCAAGCACGATGTTGAAATTGACAGCTTCTGGCTGGACGAAACCGAAGTCACTAACCGCGCTTTTGCAGCTTTCGTGGAAGCTACCGGGTATGTGACCGTTGCGGAGCGGCCGGTAAGCTGGGCGGAATTGGAACAGTCGCTGCCGCCGGGCACGCCGCGACCGCCCGACAGCCTGTTGCAACCCGGAGCGTTGGTATTCCAACCCACCTCCCGGCGGGTATCGCTGGACGACCCCTCCCAGTGGTGGGCCTGGACGATCGGCGCCAATTGGCGTCACCCCGATGGTCCGGACAGCGATATCCGGGAAAGGATGGATAACCCGGTGGTGCAAATCGCGTGGGAAGACGCGTTGGCCTACGCCGAATGGAAAGGCAAACGGTTGCCGACGGAAGCCGAATGGGAGTGGGCTGCAAGAGGCGGGCTTAAAGATGCCGTTTACCCCTGGGGGAACGATCCCGTTGCGGAAGGCGAACCCAAAGCCAATTTCTGGCAGGGCCCTTTCCCGTATCAGAATACGCTTAAAGACCGCTATTACGGGACTGCTCCGGTAAAATCCTTTCCGCCCAACGGATACGGTCTTTACGATATGGCGGGGAATGTGTGGGAATGGTGCAGCGACTGGTTTGACTTTAATTTTTATAAATCGCCGGAAGCTTCCCGGCCCAATACAAAGGGCGCAGAACAGGCGAACAATCCGTTCATGCCGTTCCAGCAGGAAAAGGTGTTGCGCGGCGGGTCTTTTTTGTGCAGCGAAGATTATTGCTCGGGTTACCGGAATGCCCGCCGGATGGGGTCCAGCCCGGATACGGGGCTCAATCATACGGGGTTCCGCTGCGCAAAAAGCCAGTAGAGCGACAAAATTGCCGGGTTCGGCAACAAATGTTATGGCGGTTATCCGGTATTTTGTAAAATTGGCTTTCAATCCTCCGAATCGCAAAGGGGCCGGCAGCGCCAAATTCATTCATCACAAAAATCTGATTACCTGATCCTAAATTTACGACCATGCAAAAAACGATTAAATTTTACCTGATATTGATGACCGGTCTGCTGGTCATGTCGAGTTTTGCCGTTACCGATTCGCCGGCAAGCATGAAGCTGAAGATGCCGAAGAAAATTGACGCTATTGTACAGTCGAAGTGTTACGGATGCCACAATTCCAATGCGAAATTCGACAAGCCGAAGCAAAAACTGAATTTTGATGAATTGAGCACGCTGTCGCCAGACAAGCAGCTCGAAAAAATGAAGGACTTTGCCTCGGTTGTGGAAGAGGGCTCTATGCCGCCGTCCCGGTTTTTGGAAAACAATCCGGACAAGAAATTAACCGATGACGAAGTCGCCAAGCTCAAAAAGTGGACTTCAAAGGCCGTCAAGAAGTTATCGAAATAACCGGGATGAGGATTTCCGCCCGGTAATCCGGGAAAACGACCTTTTTCGGTCGGAGCCGGCCCCTTTTGCGATTAGGATTGAATTAAACCAATTTATATCTTAATATTCATTTCCTGCAACTGATCTCAGATGATTCGGTTGCGTTGTTGTTTTATTGATTTCAAGAGCGGCTTTCAGGAATCAACAAATCAATTTGACCCTAAACAGGGCCTTGTCAATCGGTATCTTTTAACATAATGGGAAATAACATTTTCGACTTTATGGCAGAGCAAAGCAATTCTGCCGATGTCGGGCATAATCTGGTAATCCTGGCTTTTGCCCTGGCCTTTGTGCTGGCATGTCTGATCGTTCTGACGTACCAGATCAGCACGCCGGCACTCAAGCAGTCATTGGATTTTATGCAATCCCTGATCTTGCTTACCATTGTTGCAACGACCATAATGCAAGCGATCGGCGACAGTATTGCGAGAGGGCTGGGAATCCTTGGCGCGCTGGCCATTATCCGGTTCCGGACGAATATCCGGAGCCCCAGAAACATCACGTTTACCTTTGCCTCACTGGCGGCCGGACTGGCGTGCGGCATGTACGGATTTGTGGTGGCCATCGTCGGTACGGTATGTTTTAGCCTGGCAGCGATGCTGTTGAGGTTTTCTTATTTCGGCAAAAAGCCCGCGCTCGTCAGCGCGCTCAAATTTGAAGTTCGGTCGTCGGATGCTGACCTCAATCTTTTAATTGAAAAAACGCTGAGGCGATTTTGCAGGAGTTTTGAACAGGTAGAGATGACCTTGCTCAATTCGGAGGAAGATGATTCAGCGGTCGAAGAAGCCGGTCGCGGTTTCCGGCAAAGGCTCGCTTTCATGGTCATATTGAAAAAGCGTACGAATTTTCAGGAGTTGAGCCGGGCGTTATCGGAAACAAAAGGCATTGAGAAAATCAATTTAAAATCTACAAAACGCAGGGATGAAACCTGATCCTGTTTTCTGGAAATTTGCGAATCCGGTTTATTTATTTGCGGTTATCGTTTCCGTGCTGATATACCGTTCCCTGATGGAATACCAACATGCTCAGGTCGAATTCTATGGTTTTGCCGAAAATAAGGAAACCGATATCAACCTGGATTACCCTGTAGAAATTGTCCGGGTCCTGGTCGTTCCCGGGCAATTTGTCCAAAAGGGGACGCCTCTCGCAGAAGTGATCAACGCCCGCATTCAACAAGGCATTGAAGAAGATAACCTGGGCATTCAAGTCCTCGCGGCAAAAGAACGGATCGGACAAACCGAAGAGACCGGCAGGATTGAGGCCCTTGAGCTGGAAAAATCGAACAGACTGGCCGCCATACAGCAAAAAATCGACCAGGCAAAGTCGGAGTTGGCATACCAGACGAGCCTTTGGGAAGGTTTGAAAACGATACAGCCAACAGGATTATCCGATTTTCATCCGGAAAAAGAAAAGATTAGATCCCTTGAAATGGAATATCAGCAGGCCATGGCCTCTTATGACCAGGAGATCAAAAGCAGGAAAGAGAATGCCCGCATTCAGCGCGGTCTTTATTTCCAGGAATCTGCCCGCATTCAGTCCGGCATCCGGCTGAAGGAAGAGCGGCTCCAGCATTTTCAGATTACAGCCCCGCATGACGGTTTGGTGGGCAATATCAAATGCCGGGAAGGTGAATTTTTCGACGCTTTTGTTTCGCTCATCAGTTTTTATGAAGCCAATCCGACCCAGGTCAAGGCTTTTGTCCATGAAAACCAGATTATCCATGTTGACCTCGGAGACACTTTCCAGGTGGGCTCAATCAAAGACAATGAGCTCCGGTACAGAGGGGTCGTTATTGGCCTGGGCTCCCGTATCGTTGAGATTCCGGAAAGGATGCGCAAAATCCCGGAGATCAAATCGTATGGCCGGGAAGTGACCATTGAACTGCCGCCTGACAACGCCTTGCTTCAGAAAGAAAAAGTACGCTTATCAATTTTAAGGTAAAACACCGGGGAATGAACCTAAAAAGACATGCATTATCAGGAATAATCCTTTTAGCCGTTCATTCCCCGGGCGCTGGTCAGGACACACTGAATTTCAGCACTATCCTGGCAGCCCGTGTTGCTGCCCTTGAAAAACTTTCACCGGACAGCGATCCATCGTGGAAGCCTGCCTGGATCAACGACATTGAGGTCCGTACCGAGACTGACCGCTTTGATCCCGACCGTCAGGAATACCTCCTGCGTTTCAATTTCAATTCTCCAGGTCTGGTAAAAGCCCAAAAAAATTATTTTGCTTCCTTACAGGCAAAATACGGCGCCGATCGGAATGAAAATCTGAACAAGCTGGTCCGGGGGACCTATTCGGAATGGCTGGATGCCGTGTTCCTCCAAAAAAAATCGGCGTTGCTTGAGGAAAACCGGTCTATTCTGGAGGACGAGATGCAGGTCAGGCAAAAAATGGTTGCAAATTCGGAAAAAGACCTTGCCGAATACCTGGACCTAAAGCAGGAAATCCGGGAATGCGATCTTCAATTGTCGGGATGCCGTTTCAGAAAGGCGGAATTACTGGATCGCATGGTGTTTCCCGGGGGAGCGGACCAGTCTTACCAATCGTTTGACGACCGGCTGGTAACACTTGGACAAATCGAAGCTTATATCAACCGATTGCAACTGGATGGCCCGGCGTCCAATGCAACGGCAGAAGCGGGTTTTCGGTACCGTAAGGTTGCACTCGAAACGGAATTGGCCGCCGAACTGGCGGAAAGCCGGCAGATTGTTGATTTTTTACAATTCAGGTACCGCGGTCCGCACGATGACCGACTCAGCGAACGACTCTCGGCCGGCCTCGGCTTAAGGGTGCCGCTGAATGGTAAAAACAGGCTCAAGGTTGCAGAACTTAAACAGGCAATCGTTTCGCTTGACCATGACCGGCAATTAGAACAATTCGCTTTTTCGACTATATTTGTAAGAAGGTTGGCCGAAATCCGGCTGCCTTTTGACCAATATCGCTTACTGGAACAACAGTTGAACGAACTGGAATCCGAATTCCGCACGGTTTCGACCCGGGCAAATTCTACGGGGTCTCCTGTCTGGTTGTTAAATATCCGTAAAGCCTGGAATAAAGCCCGAATCCGGAAAATTGAAATCGAGAAAGAAATCTACAAGGAATATGTTGAACTGTTAGACCTGACCGGAGCCCTCCAATGGGATAGTGCGCGCAATTTTCTCGAAGAAACTCCGGAAGAATAAGCAATCCGGCCAGATTAAAAGGCCGTTGACCACAAAATGCAAGCTGATGAAACGGACGATCAAGTTGTTTTTATTGTTCGCCTTTTCGGGTTCGTTCCTGTTATCCTTTTCATTCCCCGCAAAACCCCCTGTTACCGTCTACCTGATCGGCGACTCCACCATGGCCGACTATTCGCTGGAATCGGATTATATGACCAGGCGCTATCCCATCACCGGATGGGGGCAGGTATTCCAACCTTTCCTGAACCGGGAAAATATCCGGCATATCGCCGTCATCAGGGGCGACAGCGCATTCGTGGATGACCGGGCAAAAGGCGGCAGAAGCACCCGAACCTTTTTCGAAGAAGGGCGGTGGTCATCCGTCTATAAGGACCTGCACAAAAACGATTTGGTGATCATGCAATTCGGACATAACGATGCCGCAGTCAACAAGCCCGAGCGATATGTGAATGTGGCTGGGTACAAGGAATATCTTCGGCTGTATATCAATCAGACCCGTGAAAAAGGTGGAATTCCCATCGTGTTGACACCCGTTGCCCGCAACGCCCGGTGGGCCGACGGCCACCCCGGGGATGTGCACGGCGAATATGCGCAGGCTGCCAAAGATGTCGCGGGGGAATTGAATGCCTATCTGATCGACCTCAACCAGCTTTCCATGGATGCGCTGGCCGAAAAAGGGCAGGAATACGTGACGGAGCACTATTTCATGAACCTCCCGGCCGGCGAGTATGAAGCCTACCCGGCCGGTCAGAAGGACAATACCCATTTCCAGCCGGAAGGCGCCCGTGCAATGGCCGGCCTGGTATATGAGGCCATGCGACTGCTCAAATAAGCGCCTTCTCCGGTATTATGGGATTATCATTTGTCGGTGATCTGTTTCAGCATGTTCCGCGCATTATCCCCGATGCTCCCATCAGGGTCCAGGGCAATTGCCCTGTTGTAGTATTCGGTTGCTTTATCCTTTTGACCGGCCTTCAGGCAGGCTTCCCCTAAGCTGTCCCAAGCGTTGGCTGAACCGGGATAGAGTTTGGTATTCAGGGTGAAAACGTAGATGGCGGGTTCTATTTGATTGTTGTTCAGGAGGTCATAGCCTGCCTGGTTGAATTTGGAGTTGAAATCCAGAAAACGGTATTTGGGATCGCTCACCATCCTTTTGGCCTCTTGTTCCAGCACGTCGAGCTTATTGGCCATGAACAGCTCTTTCAGGTAGCCCATGGGATCCAGTACCAGGTCATTGCCGCTAAAATTCAGCGCAGTTTCCAATACAGGATCGCGGTTGGTGCCGTATTCTTCAAAGCTCATGTCAACGGCAACCTGCGGCGCCAGCCAGTCGTCATTTTCCCATTGGGGTTTGTCCTGCCACCAGGCAAAAGAAAGGAATACCGGCAGTTTGCTGTTGGGCAGAGCCACCCTGCGATTATCGCCGTAGAAGTTGATGTTTTCGGCGGTGGGTTCTCCTACAAAAATGGCATTGGTATAGTTTTGAAGCTCGTTGACGAGGTTCTGGCAAGCAGAAAAAGTCCGCCGCCCGATAATGACGAACAACTTGCCGGGGCGGTTGATCTTTTGGGTCCGGATAATACCGGTGACCACAGGCTTGTTCTTGTAGTTGTTGCCGCCGCCGTTGAGCCGGACATCCAGTACGAGTCGCTCTACGTCGTTCTTCTCGATAAAGTCGAAAACCCGGTCGTAAAATGCGGGGATGTTTTCCTCAGGGTCGTCCTGGATCTGGCTTTGGCGGACATAAACGGTCTTTTGTTCCGGGAGGTATTCGAAGTAGTAGATCCTGTCCAAATTTTTGAGATAAAGCGGCGTTTCGCTTTGGTCGCGGGCACTCAACCATTCGCCTTCCTGTTTGATGAAACCGTATTGTGCCGGAAAGCGTTGAGCCTCTACCGCAGTAATCGTTTGATCAAAAGTTTTGCCGTCTTTTTCCAAAGAAAAAGTGATCTGTTTTTTCAGTTCTTTGGTAATACCCTGTGCGTGCAATAATTCCGGGATGCAAAGAAAGGACAAACCGTATGCCTTGAAATACTGGTCATTTTCCGCCGGTACAATGGGCCGAATGGCTTTCAGGGCCTCTTCTACCGGCATGCCTTCTATTTTCAGAATTTTTGCGCCGAGGACCTTTTCATAGTCTTTGTGCGCACCTTCAATATAAAGCCCGTCGCTGAACTGGTAGAGGTTTACAGGCAATTGGTGAAACGGGACTGGTCCGCCCCGAAACCCGACAGCTGTATGCCCGTACTGGAAAGAAGCTACAATTCGGGCAATCCCGGCGGCAATCTCGTGCTGCTGCATAGAGGGGATGGCCTTGCGGAGGTTCTCCACTTCGGCGTCAAACTGTTCGGCAGTGATCTTCTTGAAGAGGAAGCTGTAATCTTTGTGCACAGTTTCTTGCAGGAAACTCAGATCGGCTTGCCAATCTGCAGCGGTGAGCGCAGATTGGGTTCGGGCAGAAAAGGCGATCAGGCAAAGGAAGAGGATGCAGGTAAGTTTTTTCATGGTCAGGTGGTTTTATAGTAAGGACCTGCAAATAGAAGGGGAGTTGCACCTTGCCTTGAAACAGCCTTGCAATGCCTGAACAGGCCGGGACGGGGATTTCCCGCAGGTCTTTGCAGATGACTTTACCCCAATTTCTGTCGGGAACGGCAGCACCTGCGGGAAACACCAAAAGGGCAGGTTGATTACCGGCGGGTGAACTGCATGATGCCCGTAGGGCCTCCCCTGCCTTCGCATGAATCGCTGACCCGGGTCATTTTGAGGGTTTTTTCTGAGCTTTCAACCTTGTAAACCCCGGTGCCTGTACAGGCTTCCGACCCGCCGTTGTCTTTGATGGATACCTGGTTATCCTTGAGTTCGTATTTCCCGGTAATATCAACGGTACCGTCTCCTCCGAGATCAACTGAATAAGTGTTTCCGGCGCCGAAGGAAACGTAGATTTTCATGGTACCACCGTCCTCAGTGGGTACCGACATTTGCCAGTCGCCGGTGAGCGATGCCTGAGCATACAGGCCGGCCGGCACACAAAAACAAATCAGCAAAAGAATTCGAATTGCAGACTTCATGGTTTTAAGGATTGGTTGATTAATTTGGTTTTAATGGAATAAAGATAAATAAATCCTGAGAAATAGTTGTGGTAACGGGTTGATTCGAACAACCGTCTCCCGGGCTTCAACCGGGCGCTTGAGCCTGCTCAGCTACGTCACCTGAATTGTTTAAAGATGTGAGTATGGGAGGATGCGAGCGTGCACGTTGCATCGGCTCGTATCCTCGTTTTTTCAGTTCTTCGATTCCTCAATTCCTCAATTCTGTTCCCCCGCCAGGAGTCGAACCTGGTTCCCGGGATTAAAAGTCCCGTGCATCGCCGTCAATGCTTCGAAGGAATATCCGGTGGCTCCGGCGCGAGGAATCGAACCCCGTTCCCATGTTTACAAGGCATGTGCATCACCCGGAATGCTTCGCCGGAAAGTGTGCGGATTGCCGGGATCGAACCGGCTCTGTTCCGGTTTGGAAGACCGGCGCACCACCGTTTATGCGTAATCCGCGAATAAAAAAAGCGCCTCCCAAATGTCCGGGAGGCGCTTTTTACGCTGTAAATGCATATACGACTCCCGTCAGGTGCTTGCGCCGCCCTTAAAAAATCCGGTTGTCGTTGAGATCAGTATCATTTCTTTGTTCTTTAAAAGTTTGAAAGCCGGGTACTGGATTCTTCCCCGGCTTTAAGGTTCTTCAACCTGGCAAATTTTCACGAATGGAACCTATTTGCCACTAAACTAAGTACGTGTGCTTCTTCTGCGCCTTTTGCGCGTTGTTGCAAAGCCGGGCTTCGAACCCGGAGCCGCAGGTCATGAGCCTGTTGAGTTGCCGGTTACTCTACCTTGCGAGGGGTATAACATTGGGTGGTCGGGGGAAAGTTCCCCCGGCGAAAATTTTTTTGACGGTAGACGGTAGACGGTTCCCACCGTCGCGCTGTAGCGCTTTGGCGGATGGCGCTACCAGAAGCCTTTTCCGTTGAGGTCTTCCGCGCGGATCCGGCGGACAGGCTTGAGTCCGGGGAATCTGGCAATCACGATACTCCGGTCTTCCCTCCGGATGTAGGCAATTCTTTTCTTTTGTGGAGAAACCTTTGCAAAGAACGATTTTATGCCGATCGGCCTCCGGCCGGTCCTGTCGGGTTTCATGGTAAAAATATGTTCGTCGGTGCTGGTAAAAAGAAGGTTTCCAGCGGGTGTCCAGGAAGGGTAATAACTGTGAAGCGTATCGCCGGTGATGCTGCGGGGGGACTTGCCTGCAAGGTCTGTAACCCAGATCTGGTCCCGGCCGTCTCCTTTTTCCAGATAGTAAACAAGCCGGGCGCCATCGGGGCTCCACTCCGGGTTGTAACTTCTGTGAGGGGCATCATGGGTCACCTGCACGGGAGGTATATCAGGATGTTCCAGCTCAAGGGTGAAAACCTCAAGCCCGCCGTTCCGGTCGCTGCAAAAAGCCAGTTGTTTGCCGTCCGGGGAGAATGTGGGTACGCTTTCCCGGGCGGGGTCGTCTGTCAGCCGTTTGCGCTGGCCGGTACACAGGTTTTCCAGAAAAATATCCTGATTGCCGTTTTCTGTCTGTTGATACGCGACCCGGCAGCCGTCGGGTGAGATAGCGCCGTTATTGGCGCCGGCCGCCACTTTTTTGAGGTCGCCGTTTTTCATATCGTACAAAAAGATCCGCCAGTTGGCCGGGTTGAAATCCGACCAATCGGGCTTGACCGCAATAGCAGAAAAAATGAGCTGTTTGCCGTCGGGCGACCAGGCCAGTGAGGTGATGTTGATGTTTTGATCCGGCTGGGCTGTGGTCAGATTACCGGTCAGGGCGATTGCCAGGAGGGTGGTGTAAAGAGCTTTCATCTTCGTCCGGTTAGACAGCTCAACGGCGAGCTTGGTTTAAGGGACTGAAATACATAGCTGAAGTTGCAGGATATTCCGGCAAAGACGGCCTACTTGCGGTATTTTTCCTCTGCTTCCGCCAAAAAAGCCTGGCAGGCTACGTCTTCGGCGTCCTGACTTGGTCCGGTCTCAAACCAGGCGTCGAGTATTTCTTTGGCAACCTGCTCTGAAACCAGGCGCAGACTCATGGCCAGGATGTTGGCATCGTTCCACATGCGGGCGCCCCGTGCCGTTTCGGCATCCGTGCAAAGGGCGGCGCGGATGCCCGGGACCTTGTTGGCAGCCATGCTGATGCCGGTGCCGGTCCAGCAGAAGAGAACCGCCTGGTCGAATTCACCCGACGCCACTTTTTCGGCTACCGCCACCGCTACTTTCGGCCACATGGCCGGTTCGGTGACCAAGGCGCCGAATGCCTCCACTTCGTGTCCCCGGCGGCGAAGATCTTCAACGACCGTACCGGTAACGTGCGTTTTCATATCCGATCCTACGGCTATTTTCATTTTTATTTTTTTGTAGGGTGCGAAGTTTCCTAAAGGTAGGGAAAATGCCCTACTTTTACCCCAACGGAACCTGAAATTCAGCGCAAAGATGTCCAACAAAAATCTCCCCCGCGTTGCCTACTTCTGCATGGAATACGGCCTTGAGAGCGCCTTCAAGATCTACGCCGGCGGCCTCGGCATCCTTGCCGGCGACTACATGAAAGGCGCCAAAGATCACGATTTTCCCATCGTCGGGATCGGCATCAAATGGAAACAGGGTTACACCGACCAGCTGGTCGACGATCAGGGCCGGGTTTACGACGCGTATTACAACTATGATTACGATTTCCTGGAAGATACCGGCATAACTGTGGCAGTGGATATCCGGCAGCGAGAGGTCCTGTGCAAGGTCTGGAAAGTGGACCGCTTCAGCAACGCGCCGCTCTACCTGCTGGATACCGACCTGCCCGAAAACGAGGACGGCTGGATTACGGGTCAGCTTTACGGCTGGTTCGGCGAGGAGCGGATCGCACAGGAAATGGTGTTGGGTATCGGCGGGGTGCGCGCACTCCGGGCGCTGGGTATCGACGTTGATATCTACCATTTCAACGAAGGCCATGCGCTTTTTGCCGGTTTCGAGCTCATGCGCGAAAAAATGGAAAAACCAGGCGTCAACTTTGAGGATGCCTGGGCGGCGAGCCGGCAGGAAATCGTGTTCACCACGCATACCCCGGTGATCCAGGGCAACGAATCGCACCCGATCGACCGGCTCCTGTACATGGGCGCCAACCTGGGGATGACCGCTTCCCAATTGCAGCAACTGGGCGGCACCCCGTTCAACATGACGGTCGGCGCCCTGCGGCTTTGCAAAAGCTCGAACGCGGTAGCCCGCCTCCATGCTGAAACCGCCAATAAAATGTGGGCCCATATCAGCAACCGGCCGGAGATCGTACCCATCACCAACGCCATCCACCTGCCGACCTGGGTAGACCCCGACATGATTGTCGCAGCTGAAGACAACGGTGACCTTTGGGCCGTACATATGAAGAATAAAAAGGCGCTGGTTGAATACGTGAAACAGAGAAACGGCGCAGCCCTCGATCCCGATAAGCTGATCATCGGATTTTCGCGGCGCTCAGTCCCTTACAAGCGCAGCGACCTGATCCTGAGCAAACCGGAAATCATTAATCCGTTGCTGGAATCGCAACAAGTGCAAGTGGTCTTTTCCGGCAGAGCCCACCCATTGGACGATACCGGAAAGCAAATCGTGAAAACCCTGTTCAAAGCCGGTGAGCAATTCCCGGATTCGGTGGTTTTTATCCAGAATTACGATATGGAAACCGGCGCCATGCTCACCCGCGGCGCTGATGTATGGCTCAATAATCCGCGCCGCCCCCTCGAAGCCAGCGGAACCTCCGGCATGAAAGCGGCTATGAACGGCGTACTCAATTGCAGCATACTCGACGGCTGGTGGCCCGAGGCCTGCGACCACGGTGTGAACGGTTGGCAATTCGGCGACGGGTTCGAAAGCGACGACTTTGACGAACTGGATGACCATGACCGCGAAGCGCTGTACCGGGTATTGTTGGAAGATGTGATGCCAACCTATTACGGCAACCGCGAAAAGTGGGTGAAAATGATGAAAGCCAGTATCCTGACTACAAAAGAGCAGTTTGCCGTCAGGCGCATGCTGGAGGAATATTATAAAGCGCTCTATGCCGTTTAGAGCGTTGGCTCATGGCACATCGGGCAATGCTTTTCTTCCGGGAGCAGGGTGATTATTCCGCATAATTTTAGCCGGCCGCTTGCGCACATTGCCGATAAATGCGTATATTGCCTGTCGCAATCAACCCAAAGCTACTTACCCTGCCACTACAGCGCTCCGTTTTACCAGACAAATATTCCAGCCTCCAATCCAGGGCTCAACGGTTGATCCACCTGTTGATATCCCCTCTTCCCGCATAGCCTGAAAAATTCCGACTTGTGCCTGAAGACCGGACCAAAGCAATTTAAGTATTTGAACACCAAATATCCATTGAAAACATGTTCCCTCCGTTTCTCATTGCAGGCCCCCTTTTGCGACGAGTTGAAAGCCGGAAAGTGTCCGTCTGGCTGGCTTTCCGGAAGCCTTATGCGGAAATCACCCTGAAAATATGGGAAGCCGGCGTATTGTCGCACAGCGGCGGCGACCCCGGGAGTAAATTGTTCCATACCAGCCTGAGCGATCTCCCGACGCTGTCAGCCACCACATCAACGGTTCAATTCGGCCATCAGCTGTTCGTAGCGCTGGTCACTGCCGAGCTACCGGCGCCGGGATTGCAGGTCGGACAGCCTTACAGCTACAACGTCATCATGTCCGAAACGGCCGGCGGAGAAAAAGAAGACCTCCGCAGCCATGGTCTGCTGGACGATAAAAAGATCGAGGACCGGCCGCAATTGCCCATCGGGTACGAGAAGGATACCCTGCCGTTCTTTTACCTGCCAGAAATGGACCCTGCCAGGTTGATGATCGCACAGGGGTCCTGCCGGGGTGTCCGCGGAAACGGCCCGGATGCATTGGCCTATCTGGACGATATCCTTAAGAAAGGCCTGGAAAACGACGGCGCCGGTTTGAAATTGCGGCCCCAGCAATTGTTCCTGACCGGCGATCAGATCTATGCGGATGAAGCGGCAACCCTGCTTGGGCAGTATTCCGCCAATTTCCTGGGATTCGGACCTTTGATCGGCTTTGAGCGGATTCAGTCCCGGGAAAATGCCGGCGCTGAACTTGAAGATATCCCGGCCGACATCTTTGAATTCCCCCTCTATTTCCGGCAGCGGATGATGAACAAAGTAGCCGGCTTCAGTTCCGGCGACGCCGACCGGCATGTCATGGCCTTCCAGGAGTTCTGCACGTGTTATCTTCAGCATTTCAGCCTTCGTTCCTGGGACAACAAACAATGGCTTGAAATAAAAAAAGTGATCGAGGATCCGAATAAAGCCGCAAAAGCGGCCGAGGATTATTTCGAGGCCAAGGACCCGATCGACGAAACGATACCCAGCGTGATCGAGCGGATCGTAGCCCAGTTCAAAAGTGATGCACCCGCCAACAAATACGTCTTTGACGACAAGCTCAACGAAGTCTTCAAAAAACAAAACAACCCGGATTTTCCCTTCGACGATGATAAGATCGAACAATGGAAGACGGATTTTTTGACAAAAACGAAAGCCTCCCTGGCCCGCGAGTTGCTCAAGGTGGCCGATTTTGCCTCTGTAATACCCAAAGTCAGCCGCGTTCTGGCCAATATACCCACCTACATGATCTTCGATGACCACGAGATCACGGACGACTGGAACCTCACCATGCGTTGGCGAAACAAGGTGTTCTCCAGTCCGATGGGCCGCGATATCGTCCGCAACGGGCTGATGGCCTATGTCATCTTCCAGGACTGGGGAAATGTACCGGATGAATACGCCGATCCGGCCTCACCCAGAGCGCAGCTATTCCAGAAGGTCCGGGCGTTTGGTGAACGGATGGCCAACCTGACTCTGGACATCGACGACGACGATACCCGGCGGAAAGCCTACCTGGCTGCGCTGCGCGCTGAAGTCATTGCTCCGATGGAGATCCTGCTTGGAATGGGCGCCGAAGAACCTGTGGTGAAATGGAATTACAGCGTACCTACAGGGCCCACCCAGACCATCATAATGGACACCCGGACGCACCGGCAATTCGATACCCTGAACAGCGCTCCGGGGTTGATCAAAGAGGATGCCCTGCGTCAGCAAATTCCCCCGGCAATGCCCGTCGGGGATGCTCCGTTCGTATTCGTGATCTCGCCGGTTCCGGTGCTGGGGCTGGTGGGCATGGAAGAGCTGGTCCAACCCGTGGCCTCGGCTGTAAAGGGCATTTTTTCGGGCGACAACAAAGACGACCCGGGTATTCAGGCCGGTCGGGTCAAATTCGATTTCGAGGCCTGGAGTTTCAATACTGAAGCGTACGAGCGCCTGCTGGACCGGCTCAATAATTACGGGAAAGTCATCATCATGTCAGGTGATGTTCATTACGGCTTTTCGGCCGTTCTGGACTATTGGAAAGGGGATGCCGCAGAACCCACGTCGAGGATGGTCCAGCTGACCAGCAGTTCGCTCAAGAACATGAAATTCCCCCATGGCGAAATTCTGGAATCCGGGATGGCGCAGCGCCTCTTGTCCGGATTTGAGAACAAAATAGAGAAAGTAGGCTGGAAGGACAAGATTCTCACGACGGATGGCGCCGTGTCTGCCCGCAACCGGCAACGCCTCCGGAAAACCACGGCGGTCATACCCACCGCCGGGTGGGAGCCCGGCGCCAAGGTCAACATGCCGCCCGATTTCAGGTGGCGGATGGCTTTCCTGGCCGACGAGCGGGTGCGGGATTTTGATCCCATCACCGCGGACATTGACCTGGCCGATCCGGCCTCCGTCAGGGCGGGATACAAGCTTGTGGCGGAAAGGCATATGGAAACCTTTATTGCCCGAACACCCCGGCGGATCGTGTGGCCGCCGAATGTGAGCCTGGTTTCCTTTGAACCCGACGGAGACGACTGGAAGGTCAGGCACGAATTCCTGTTCCAGAAAGGCAATCGCGATATCACCAAAAAAGAAGTGGGCAAACATATGCAACACGTAGTGTCGTTGAAACCCAAAGCAGAAGAACAGGACCCTCCGTTTTTACCCTGACCCCGCTTAGCGGTCGATTTAAAAAAGACATATGGCAGAAGAACCGAAAAAGAGCCGGGATTTTTTTCAATGGCTGCTCGAACAGGCGGTTGACCTGATCAAGCCGGCGCTGGAAATTTTCAGCGACCCGGCATCGAGGAGCGAGCTTATGGCATCGCTTGGGCTTGACCCGCCGGCCGATGCCCCGGAGTTGCCCGCAACTTCCAACCTGGACGCCTATCTCGCGTCCCAGGCGGAGGAAGCCGACCCGTTGAAATTTGCGGGCGCCGTACACGAACTGACCCAGTTGGTGCTGGCCATGGAAGCTTATTTCCACGGGGCGCGGGCGTTTCATGAAGGCGACGAGGAAAGAAGCGGGTCAGAACTTGTGGCTGCCTTGCTGAATATCCTGAGCCTGGAATTTTTTGAACGCAAGGCCCCCGGATTCGGCAGCGCCGTCAACCTGTTGAATATCATCGGGCCGGAAACCATAGCGCAAGGCGGCCCCGACCTGTTTAAAAGCGCCGTTAACATCGCAGAAGATGCCGGCGGTTCCTTCGTCGCGGGCGGTCCGATCGGACTTATTGTCGACCTGTTTGTCGGCCTGTATGATCGCCTGGTGAATTCCACTGAAGACGAAGAAAGCACCGAATCCTTTTCAGATGCATTCCTGCTGATCGTCGCAATTTTGCTGTTTTACCTCGAAGAATACGTCATTAAAGACGAATCCTTTGTCCTCCGTTCGGGATACGGATTTGAAGCGACCCGGTCGGCCCAAACCCCCAACGCCGACCTGCTCACCAACCGGACGCTGTCTTTTTCCATAACCGTTGTCGACGAAGAAACACCGACTACCCAGGCGACCCTTTACAATACGATTGTTGTCGTGCCGGAAAGCCAGGGCGGGAGAGCTGTCGTCGTTCGATCACTCGGAGAGGTTGACCATACGGTTAAACTGAGTGAGGATAAATCGCTTATTTTCAACGTTTCAGGCGACGGCACTTTCCGGATAGGGGGAGGCTCGGAAGCGGACGCCGGCAAAAATATCAGCTTCGAGATTGCCTTCGAACACAAGCGCAAACCCGACAACAGCAAGGTGGCGCTGTCTGACAAACCCCTCGTAAAATTCGGCATCGGCACGTACAGGATCGGGTTTACGATCAGGCCTGACGACCTGGAGATCAAGACCAAAGCGACGCTCCTCTTCGAACTGGGGCGCGGCGGGCTCAAGTTTTTTCCCTTCTCCCTGATGCCGGAAAAATTCGAAAAAGAATTCCCGGTAACTTTCGGGTACTCCCTGAAGCGCGAACTCTTTTTTGAAGGCAACGGCAGCCCCGGCGCCAATTCATCCGCACCTGCCGCCGAAGGTGAAGAGGATCCCGGATTCCTGGAGAACCTGGCCATCACCCTGCTCAACGCCATTGATCTGCGCATTGCCATCCACAAGGAACTGGGCGGCGTGATCGGGTTCAAGGTGCTGCATATAAAAACCGGCGTTCAGGGAAATTTCGAGACCCTTTCACTGGAATCCTCCCTGGATTTTACCCTTAAATTCGGCTCTCCCGTCATGCTCAGCATCAACCGGCTGGGCTTTAACCTGGACTTGAAAAAACGAGAGGACAACGGAGGGCTGTGGGGGTACGATTGGGAGCCCAGGTTCAAGCCGCCGACCGGCGCGGGCATCCGGATCAATACCGGATTTCTGAAAGGCGGCGGATTTCTCTATCTGGATGCTGAAAAAGGAGAATACTTCGGCTCACTGGAGCTGAATTTCACCGGCCTGTTCGTGCTCAAAGCGATCGGTATCATCAATACCAAAAGTCCGGACGGCGCTGACGGATTCTCCCTCCTGATCCTGATCACAGCCGATTTTCCGCCGGCCCAACCACCTATGGGTTTTACCCTGATCGGTGTCGGGGGGCTGTTGGGACTGCACCGGGGCGTCAATGTGGAAACCCTCCGACTGGGGTTGAAGACCAATGCGATCAATAGCGTCCTTTTCCCGGAAGACGTCATCGGTAATATCCAGCGCATCGTCAGCGATCTCAACCAGATCTTCCCCATTCGCAAGGACCAGTTCCTGGTCGGATTGATGGCCAAATTCGGATGGGGGGCGCCCAAGCTGATCACGCTGGAAATCGGCATCATAGCCGAGATCATGCGCGGGGAAGACACCACGCTCCAGCGGCTCATTGTACTGGGCGTGCTCAAGATCGTAATGCCCAAGGAAGAGGCGGATGCCTTGCGGATACAAGTGAACTTCCTGGGCGTGCTCGACTTCCAAAACGCTTTTGTATACCTGGAGGCAGACCTGTACGATTCGCATTTAGTGGGGTTTCCGCTGACCGGAAGCCTGGCCTTCGTGTTGTCGTGGGGAGAGCAAAGCGTGTTCGCGGTCAGCGTCGGCGGGTTCCACCCCGACTTCAAGGATTATCCGGTTGTGCCGACCTTGCCGGGCGCATTCCGCCAGATGGACCGTGTGACAATCCAGTTGCTCAACAAGGACAACCCCAAGCTGGGCATCGAGTGCTATTTTGCGGTGACCTCCAATTCGGTCCAGTTCGGCGCAAAGGCCGAATTGCTGGCCTCCGGCCCGATGGGATTCAATTTGTACGGCCTGCTGGCCTTTGATACCCTGATCATCTTCGATCCGTTCAGCCTCATCATCAACCTGGAAGCAACCCTGGCTATCCGGCACGGCTCCGAGGTGCTGTTCGGCATCCACTTCCGGGGGAAACTGACCGGCCCGAGGCCCTGGCACGTGGAGGGGGAGGTATCCTTCGGTTTGTTCTTCTTCAGCGTGACCATCGGATTCAGCGAAACCTGGGGAGAACCGCCGCTGGAAGTCGAAACGCAAACCGTGGACCTGCAGGCCATGTTGGAGCAGGAAATCCGCAACAAGCGAAACTGGCGCATCCAATCGCCCGATTTTCACAGCCTGGCCGTTACCGTGAAAAAAGCGGACGAAGGCGAGATCCCGGAAGAGGCGGTTGCCGGAGAAGTGGTCATTCAACCTTTCGGCGAACTGGTGTTCAGCCAAACCGCCGTTCCGCTCAATTACACCATTGAAAAATTCGGCAACAAAAAACCTGTGGGAGCGGACCGGTTCTCGATTACCGGCGTAAAGATCGAGACGCAGGATCCGGTCGATCCGCCAAAAGCCCGGGAGCTCTTCGCACCGGGGCACTATACCCGGCTGACGGACAGCGAAAAATTGTCCCGCAAATCCTTCGAAAAAATGGACAGCGGGTTCCGGCTCCAGGACAGCGGAAAACTGAATTCCGCGCCCAATCACCTCAACCCGGTTGAACTGGATTACGAACTTGACTATACCATGGATGACCATATCGGGATGACGGACGATTTCAAACTGCCGCTTACGGCTTTTCAGCACCTGTCCCGCTTTGCGGGCGTATCGCTGGCTGCCGGTTCCTGGTCCGGGAAAAATACCAGTCCGATCAACGGACCGGGAAAGGTGGAGCTGGAAAATGCCGGTTTTGCCATCGCCTCCGTGAATGACCTGTCGGATAAAGGAAACGGCTACCGGGCATCCACCCAGGCTGAGGCTGCCCAATACCTGAAACAACTCATTGCAGAACAACCCGGGCTTGCCAGAGACATCCAGGTAGTGGAAAGCTTTGAACTGGCAATCTGATCAAAAACCGGAATTATGATCTTTGGAAAATATCAATTCTTGTCGTGGGCCCGCAGAGGGATATCGGCCCAGATCCAGGAAAAGGATACGCTGGGCGCCGGGCCAGGCACTGCCGTGGAACGCGCTTCCATCTCCGTTTCGGTGCAGATCAACGGGGCAGCCGGACCGGGTAACAGCTTCACCTTGCTGGGCCCCGGCGATATCACCGGCATCCACCAGGAAATGATCATCCGGACAGAACCGCGGGACGGTATTCCGGATTTCGAGCCCAACTTGTTGCCGTATATCGAATTTTACGATGAGGATTTTCCATGGCGATATACGCCGGCTTCGGCTGCCGGCGCCGGTGATCAGTCGCTCAAACCCTGGATCGCACTGCTCGTTCTGCGGGAAGGCGAATTTACGGAAACGGAAAGGAGGACTCCGCTCTCTTCCATAAAAGTGGTTAATCCTGACGCTTTTCCCCCACCCGATGAACTGCATTTGTGGGCGCATATGCACTCCAACCTGCCGCATGAAGAATCGGAATTCGAACAATTTATCGAAAAACTGGGAGAAGCTGTAAAAACGGACCCGGACGGCATTTACTCCCGGCTGATTTGTCCGCGCAAACTGGATCCCAATACCGTTTATCACGCCTTCCTGGTACCGGCATATGAAACGGGCAGGCTCGCCGGTCTGGAACGGTCACCGGCAGGCGTCAAAGCGCAACAACCTTCCTGGCCGAATGCCGAAAACGAATTTCCGGTTTACTATCGCTGGCAATTCCGCACCGGTCAGAATTTTGATTTTGAATACCTCGTCAAATTGCTCGAACCCCGGGTAATGGACAAAAGGGTGGGCCTGCGGCCGATGGATTGTTCGCGCCCTGGATTTGTGCAGGTCGATGCTCCCGGAGAGGCGCCCAAGCCAACGCCTGATATCCTCCTGCTGGAAGGCGCATTGAAATCGCCCTCTGCCGAACCGAGCGATTTTCCGCCGCAAGGGCAACCGCAGCCGTTTTTTGAAGCCGTGGAAAAGCTGGTCAACCTCAACCGCTTTCAGGCCGAAAACCCGGATGAAGACCCTTATATCACGGTCCCGTTCTACGGCATGCACCACGCCGCAAAGAAAGATCCGGCTGACCCCGGCAAGCAGCTCCTGCCTGTGTTCGATCCGGCTTCAGGAGCCTGGTACAATGACCTCAACCGGGATCCGCGGACGCGAACGCCGGCGGGCTTCGGGGTGCAGGTCGTGCAGCACAACCAGGAAAAATTCATGGACCTGGCCTGGAAACAGCTGAGCCGGGTGCTGGACGCCAACCGGCGCATGCAACTGGCCCGGTTTACAGTGAAGGTGTCGGAGCGGCTCTATGCCAAAACAATTTCCAGATTCCCTGCCGGTCAGGTGCTGGCGTTTACCCATGGGGTAGCTTCCCGGATCCGGGTTGCCGGCGCGACCGTCCGGAAAACCATCCGGGGCAGCCAGTTGGCGGAAACGGTGTTCAAACCCGTATTCCGGAAAATGACCCGGAACAGGACTTCTCTGGTCAGAACGCTGAATAGAGAAACGGAAGGTTACCGGTTTGAGGGCCTGGTGCAAAACATGAATGCGGAGAACGGCATCACCGCAGCGCCGGTTGCTGCCTTTGAAACCCTGCCGGCCGTAGCGGCGCTGAACAGCTATCCGGCGCCCGCGGCTTTTGACCAGCTGACGGTCTGGTCGGTGCAGTCCAATCTCGATCAGACCTTTGTCTTCAATCTTCAGGGTATTTCCGGCGGACTACCGGGCGCCGCCAATTGGAACGGCCATTTTGATCCCGTCATTTTTTCGGGCGGCGTCATCAATCCGGGAAACGCCCCGGTGTTTGAGCTGACCAGCGAGGTGGAACCCGATGAGCGGACCACAGCCTATGACAACGCATCTTTCCGCCTGCAATACAGCGATGCCGCAATTGACAGACCTTTCCTGCAGGTGAATGAAATCCGGAATGAAACCGAAAATGCTGTCACCCCGTCCGTGGCGTTTAAAAAAATGTTGCAGGCTGCGGTCAAATGGCCGGCGGGCACCCAATCGGTTCCGGATGAGGATTTCTTACCGGCTATGGTTTACCCCGATATTCCTGATCCGGCCTACAAATACCTGGTGGAGATCGACGAGGAATTATTGCTCCCGAATCTGGATCTGATCCCGCAAAACACCCTGTCGCTCTTGAGGACGAACCAGAAATTCATAGAAGCCTATCTGGTGGGATTGAATTTTGAGATGGGCCGGGAATTGCTCTGGCGCGAATATCCGACCGACCGGCGGGGGAGTTATTTCCGGCAATTCTGGGATGTGCGCGGTTTTGTCACGCCCAACACAACGCCCGCGAACGCCGAATCGATGAAAGATATCCAGCCGATCCATACCTGGCCGGACGCCAGCGAATTGGGGGCGCACAACGCCCGGGATGCGGAAGGAGATCCCGACCAATTGGTCTTTGTGATCAGGGGCGACCTGCTGAAAAAATTTCCCAATACCGTGATCTATGCCCAGAAAGCGTTTGAAGACGCAGCCGGCAAAAAGGTCATTCACACCACCCTGACGGAAGCGGCATATGAAAAGGAGATCCTTTTCCCGCAATACCAGGCAGAGCTTCCGCCGGATATCAAACTCCTCGGTTTTGACCTGACCATCGAGGAGGCTGCCGGCGCGGAACCCGGCAAGGGCTTCACGGACAACCTCGGATGGTTCTTTATCATCGCCGAGGTGCCGGGAGAACCCCGGTTCGGCATGGATGTGACCTACAACCCCAATACGCCCGGCGGGCCGTATAGCTGGAACGATCTCTCCTGGGAAAACTTTTCCGGTTCGGCCTTGCCGTTCATCCGGCCGGGGGCCGTACCAGGCAATACCGGCGACGGGAAGCAATTCATCCCGCCCCAAATCCCGGCCGGCGGGATCTGGGGAAAAAGCTCAGCCGATATGGCGGCTATCCTGATCCAGCGACCGGTGATGGTGGCCGTCCACGCCACCGAGATGCTGAATATCGATGTACCCGATGATGATTCGGGGCCGGAAGCCGTAACCACCTTGCGGGACCATGTGCAAAAATTCTTCCCCGGAGGATAATAATCGCAGCATATTATGCCAAATTTCAATGATCGCCTTCAACAGATTGCTGCTGCCCGGTCCGCAACGAACCAGGCAGAACAATCGCTTTACCTCAAAAAACTGGAGCTTCAGCGTCTTCAGCATCCCGACAGCTATGCTGCTGTAAAGGATGCGCTGGAGCATGCGCAAACCGTTTTCGACAATGCCAGGAACAACCTGGATGCGGCTATTTCCGGCCTGTATTCGGAACAACCTTACCGCCGGCTGGCCGAAAACCTGGATGCCGGTGTACCGGTTCTTTTCCTGCCGGTCCGGGTAGAAACCCGCTTTGTGCCGCAGAAAACAGGTTTCGGCCAGTTGTGGATCCGGATTTATCCGGACGACGTGCATGTGCATACCCACGAGCCCTTGCTGACGAATCAGGAGGTGGACGCCGGGCGACAATACTGGCGATCCCTGTTGGCCGCCAACAGCCTTGAGGACCCTGAAGCGGAAAAACAAAGAGCCTGGTCTGTTTTAACAGGTTTTGCCGGCGCAAACCGCGGTTTGTGGATTGCGATCCAAACCCAGCCGGTCAACTGGTCGCCTGATCTGACCGGTGACGGTTTCCCGCTCGATTTTCCGCTGCATGATCAAACCAAAACCCATACCTGGACTGCGGCGCCCCGCACCCAATTGATGCCCGACAAGTTTGTGGTTTCCATCTTTCGCGGCGACAACCTGGTGCATGAACAAGCCGGAAATACCGTACCGGATACCGTTTACCTGGGGCCTGATCCCTTTAAAGCGGAAGAGGCTTTCAAAAAGACCGGCGCCCGAATCACGCTGGATGAAAGTTTTGCCTGGACCACCGATTTTGAGGATGCCGTTCAGAAAGGCCTGGGGATGAAAATTGACCTGCAACCCGGATTCCTCAACCAAAACCGGATCGACCGGATCCTGGTAACGGGGCTTTTGGCCTCCTCCGACCCTATGGATACCAAGGCCCTGGTGGAGCAGATGATCGTCAATCATCATTACGCCCGAAAAGGGTTTAGCCTGACCCCTCAGGGAACGCCGACCAACAACACGGAGAACGACAGCTCGGGGTATACGGCCAATGAAGATTTGCTGGAAAAGGGATATTTCGACGGCGCCGGACAGCCGGCTCAAAACCCGGATTCGGACGCCAAAAAAATGACGGATGCCCTTGGTATCAGCGCGGGATTTGTGGAGGGCCTTCAATACAGCGACATGCGGGAGGAAGCCGAGGCAAAGGCTATGAACGCGGCCCTGTATCCGGCTACGCTCGGGTATTTTTTTGAAGTGCTGATGAAACCCATCATCAACGAAAGCGCCTATACCGACTTGCGGCAATTCTTTACCGGCCTGGTGACGGCCAGGGGCCCATTACCCGCATTTCGCCTCGGTGACCAGCCCTACGGCCTGCTGCTGACCAGCGATCTGAAAACCTGGACCGAACCCGGCGCCACCAGGGATTTTTATCCCGTACTGGCAAACGCACTGAAAGGTCTGCAGGAGAAATGGGACGAGCTGGCGGCCGATAAAGCCGTTCATATAGGCATGAACGGCGATCCCGGTGATGTTTTGTTGAAAGTGCTCGGATTGCAGGCCGGATCGGCGTCCTTTGCCCAGCGGTTGGGGAGTTTGCCGGATTATAACTACACGCTCCCCAACATCAACCTGGTGAATTTCCAATCTGAAGTCGTCAGCAAGCAGGAAGATATCCTGGATTGGCTCAGGACACTGGGATTCGATCCCGGCACGACGGCCACCTATTATCCGCTGATATCGAATATGACTTTTTACCGGAGCGCCAATGCCGTTCCGGCCCTAAATCTTGTTGACGGCAAACCTGCCGTTGACGGTCATTTGTTGGAAAAATTGCCGGTTTCCGGATTGAATTTCCTGGAATTACTGGCTCGCGCGGGCAACCTGGATGAACTCCGCGATAACCTGCTGCAAGGGGATAAGGCGCCGAGGACCGTCCTGTATCTACTGGTTCGTCAGGCGATTTTGCAGGAACTGAGTCGCAAAGCGGAGGTCTATTACAAGGCGGGCAATATTGTCTACAACCGGGGGACGTTTACCAAAAGCCTGGTCAATTTCAGCAGCGATACGCCCGATCTCACTTCCTGGGAATTGCTGCGCGGCAGGCCCTCGCAATTGAACCTGCCCGGATTTACCATCGACCGGCCGTTGGGTGACCATTTTCTGGAAGTACCCGATTCGCATGCAGATGCTTCCGGCATCCGGGAGATCAGGGCGGCCCTCGATTCGCTGGCAACCCTGCCGACCAATCGCCTGGAGCGTTATCTTGCCGACCATATCGACCTGTGCACCTACCGGCTTGACGCCTGGGAAACCGGCCTGTTCGACCGCCGGTTGAAACAGCAAAGGGCGACCAGGCCCGCGGGAATCTATGTCGGGGCCTACGGTTGGGTAGAAAATCTGACGCTGGATGTTCCGACACCGGTCGACCCGGGCGGTTTGCCCGAACAGCTGAAACCACCGGCAGGCAAAACCCTGTACAAGTTTCCGGACAATGCCGGTTTTGTGCATACCCCTTCGCTCAACCACGCTTCAGCGGCAGGACTGTTATTGGCAGGCTACCATAACCACGCCACAAAGGACAACCCCGGCCTGCTGGCCGTCAACCTGTCTTCGGAAAGGGTGCGCAGGGCCCAATTCGCATATCAGGGCATCCAGAACGGGCAATACCTGGAGGCGTTGCTGGGGTATCAGTTCGAACGGGCCCTCCACGATGCGACCGCTTCCGATCCGGTCAACCGTAATCTTAACCAGTATATATTGGCTTTTCGGGAAAAATTCCCGTTTCAGGCACAATCCATTCCCCAGCAGGGTGCGCAAAACGTCCAGGAAACCATTCCGCCGACCCCGGTGGTCAACGGCCTGAAGCTATTGGAAGCCGACCAGAGTGCAATTGTTTCGCTGGTGGCTTTGCCGGCGCATCAGCCGCTTGTATTGAAAGCGGTTGACGGGCTGAGAGACACCCTGGACGCCCTGAATGACCTGCTGGTGGCAGAAAGCGCCTATCAGGTGGCCCAGGGGAATCTGGACAGAACAACCGCTGTGCTCAATGCCATGCGCAACGCCGAGTTGCCGCCGGATCTGGAGGTCGTGAAAACACCCAGAAGCAGCCGGTTGACCTTCACGAATAAAGTGAGCCTGCATTTTGATCCCAGGATGCCCTTTACGGCAGGGGGGCACTGGCCTGCTAACCTGTCGCCGCGTGCCCTGATGGAAAAAGGGCTCAACCACTGGCTGGGCGGGATCATCGGCGATCCCTTGCGTACCGTCTGCCGGGTTGTTGCCGCGGATGAGCACGGCGCGGAAGCGAATCCCCAACAGATCCCGCTGAATGAAACCGACCTGCAGCCCATCGACCTGGTTTATATCATGGGAGCGGATATCAATGCCGGCGCAACAGAGCTCGAATCCAGGGTCGCACGCGCCTACCGGCGCAGGGTAAACGTAGCGCCTGAGGCTACCATCAGGATCAATTTTAATCCTGCGGTGAATGAACCGGGAATGCGGACCTTCGCACAGGTATTTCCCCTCATTCGCACTTTGCGGCTCCTGATTGCCGAGTCAAGGCCGGCCAATGCCCGGGATTTTGCCCCCAAAAAACAGCAGGAACCGCTGGAAGCTTCCCTGCGCTACGGCTGGGATGCGGAAGAGTTGAAAAGGCGCATAGCCGATGTACTGGATAAGCTCCGACTGGAGGTCGTGAGGATCGAAAACCAGTCCAGCGGGGCAACGACCCCGGGGTTTGCCACCCTGAAAGCCGTTTTTGAACAATATTTCGCTGCCGGAAAATCCACCGCTCTGCTGGCACAGGTCGGCTTAAGCGATCAGGCGAAGACGCAATTGACGGCTTTTCAGCGAGCCGCCGCCCGATTCGGCCTTTCCCTTGCCTTCCCGAACAACGTCGATATCCGCACCGAAAGGACCACGGCTGAACTCCTGGCCAAATCCGCTGAATTGTGGAAACAACTGCGGCAAAAAGACCAGTTAACCGTTGCCAAGCTGGCAGAAGCGCAGGGGCAGCCCGATGTCAACCTTCGGGTCAGGAAGCTGATGGAAGCCGGCAAAGCCCTGCTTGGAGGCGAATTTGTCATCATACCGCAATTCCGGTACACCAATCCCGATGACCTCAATGGGTCGTTTTCGGAAAATGGGGAACAGTTGCTGGATTATATTGCAAAGCTGGAGCGGACGGAGCCGGACCTGGCCATGGAAAGCTGGCTGCAATCCACCGCCCGGGTCCGGCCGAATATGGACCGGCTGGAGCGCATTCGCCTCATCGGCGAGGCCCTGGACGGCAACGAGATCAATTTCGTAGCTGTTCAGACACCCTACCGGATCCAGGACAGCTGGTTGCCGGTAGAGTTTCCGGATATTTATGCGCCTACGGGCAAGCCTTTCGGGATCAGCGAAGATACCCTTGCACTGGCCGTACACGGCGGACCGGCAAGGCGAACCGACCAATTGCAATCGGCGCTCATTATCGATGAATGGACAGAAACGATTCCCACTGACGAAGAAGTCACCGGGATCGCTTTCCATTTCGACCAACCCAACGCTGCGCCACCCAATGCCTTGCTCCTGGCCGTAGAACCCAAAGGGGAAGCGCACTGGAATTGGGACAGCCTGCTGAATATTCTGAACGATACCCTGCGTCGGGCCAAATCCCGGGCTGTAGAGCCTGCACATCTGTTGGAGGATTCCGTTCTCGGGGCCCTGGTCCCTATGACCGTGGCCAGTTTTGACCTGTCGGGCGCCAACGTATCCCTGGATTACCTGACGGCCAGCGATCAGTTCATCGCGGCTGTCCGTCAGCAAAATTTTGAATTGTACAACGCCTGGACAACAGGAGATTGATCACCGCAATTGCTGCAGAAAAAACATGAAGATATGCCGGATCTGATCGCATTATCCGTTTTCAAAAGCCAATTACCGGCGGCCATCAAGCCGGTCGTCACCCAATATAACCGCCTGGAAGGAAGCCCGCGTAACGAAGAGTTCGAACAAAGCCTGCGGGCTGAAATCCGCGACCCGCTCTGGATGCTTTGCCGCCAATGGCAGTTCGGAGAGTTTCAGGGCGAGAATGCGGGGACGGCATTCCATGCAAGAATATCGGGCTCCCAAAGCCAACCCCATGCTGTAGCTTTTTCCGGGGGAAACCGGACGCCCTATGCGATCGACACGCCGCTGGAAGTAACGGTTGAACGGGAACGCCTGACTCCGACCCTGCACCTCCGGGCCCAGATGGGCAGACATTTCCTGGCTCTATTGAAAAAGAGGGGTTTGCAAGCGCATAGAGACCTGATTGCTGACCGGTACCAACTGGCGGTATCGCCCAAAACAGAAGATCAGGAAGGCTTGTTTCTCGCGGCTGCCCTGAACGGACGCTATCCCGACGGCTGGAAGATATATGGAGCCGCCAACGCAGGCGATTTTTTGGATTGGGTCAGGTCCGAGCCGGCCTTTACCGGAACAGATGAGGCGAAGCTGGCCGACTTGCAGGCGGCATTCCTGCGGTGGTTTGAACGGCTTTATGAACAACCTGCCGGAGACTCGGCTGCATGGAATGCCGCGCACCTGGAATACAATTTTTCGCTGGAAGTCGGCGGAAACGGCGAAAAGCTCATTGCAGACCAATACGCATCGGGGCGGCTGGAGTGGTATGCTTTTGATCAGGGCGCCCCGGAAAACACACAGGATCCCGGAAGTTTGCCCGGCCCGCCGCCGGTTGAACGGATCGATGCTTTTATCCCGGCGCAGTTACAATTCAAGGGAATGCCTCATCCGCGGTATTGGCAAATGGAAGAAGGGCTGACCGATTTCGGCAAAATAGACGCCTCCCCGACCTCTTTGCTGAATTTGTTGCTGGCAGAATACGGGCTCACCTATTCGAACGACTGGTTTATCCTGCCCTACCCGATGAAGGTCAATACGCTTTGCGAGATCAACGGCATTGTGGTCACAGACGTTTTCGGATTTGATGTATTCGTCGGACCGGCGCTCAAGGATCCGGAAATGAACTGGCAGGAATTTGCCGCATTCCATCAAACGGAACGTGAGAATATATTGGAGCCCCGCAACCGGTTCTACCTGACGCCCGCGGTGGGGAAAATGCTCGAAAGCAAGCCATTGGAAAAGGTCAACTTCATGCGGGATGAGATGTCCAATATGGTATGGGCCATTGAAAATACGGTGCCTTCGGAAGCCGGCGGCGGGATGGAGGTTGTCCGGAACACATCTAGGATACCCCCTGATTTTGTGCCAGCGGACAATGAAGCGCTGATCCGGTATGTATTGGGTACGGGCGTTCCTGATAACTGGATCCCTTTCATCCCGGTGCAAAGAAAGAACGGCGCAGGCGCAATCAGTCTGCAACGCGCCCGGTTCCCGCAGGCGCCGGGAGCGCAGGGCCGGTTGCTGACCGAAACCCAACCGGTCTTCTTCATCGAAGAGGAGGAGGTGCCGCGCGCGGGCGCAATCGTTGAACGGACGTTCCAGCGGACCCGATGGCTCAACGGCAAGACGTGCCTGTGGATCGGACGGCGGAAAACAGCGGGCCGGGGGGAGGGCTGGAGCGGATTGATGTTTGATCAGATCCTGGAAATTCCACGGTAGTGGCTGCGCCTCATCCCGGGCTCAGTTGGTTCGGGTTGATTCCTTTTTATGGCGGCATATGGTCCTACCAATTCAAAGAAAATGGTGCAATATTTCCGAATAGCAATCTGGCTCGTCCTGTGCCTGGCGGCGCTTGAAATGCCGGCTCAGGATGCGCGGTTTGCCCACCCGGTTATCCGCTTCGGCGGGCTGGAACGGGCGGATACGACGGCCAAGATCATCTTCCTGGTCTTCACCGGGGGCGACTACAACGACGGCGGGCATTATATCAGCCGGATACTGAAGCGCAAAAGAGTACCCGCCCATTTCTTCTTTACCGGGGATTTTTACCGGTCGGCCGAAAACAAAAAACTGATCAGACGTCTGAAACGGCAGGGGCATTACCTGGGGCCGCACTCGGACAAACACCTGTTGTACGCATCCTGGGAAAACCGCGATTCTCTGCTGGTTGATAAGGAGATGTTTACTGTCGATCTGTTGAACAACTACCAGGCTATGCTCCCTTACGGCATCACCCGGGCACAAGCGCCCATTTTCATGCCGCCGTACGAGTGGTATAATCAACAGATCAGCGACTGGGCCGCTGAAATGGGGCTTCTGCTGATCAATTTTACGCCGGGTACCCGCTCCAACGCGGATTATACCACGCCGGATATGGGGAATCGCTACGTGAACAGCGCACAGATTTATGAAAGCATCTGCCAATACGAACGCAAGTCTTCCTGCGGGATGAACGGTTTTATCCTGCTGGTCCATATCGGCACGCACCCGGACCGGACGGATAAATTTTACCGGCGATTACCGGAACTGATCGACGCCTTGCGGGAGCGCGGGTACCGGTTCGGACGTTTATTGCAGCTGGTGAAGTGACAGCGCTCTTCCACTCCGCTCATTTTGTGCGGGAGTATGCAGCCTTCCAGCTGCAGCACAAGGTCGGGACCGCAGGCCTTTGGTGAACAAAAACAAACAAGGGTTTTCCCTACAGCGATTTTTATTATTTTTAGGCAAAATCCGGATTGCGGAGCAATTAAACCCGGTTCACGCAATCGATTCCGTTAATTCCTGTAATTGAACGAACGAAAAGCCATCAGACCGATGCCAAAAAAACTGCTGTTCCTGTTTTTTCTCACCGGCCAACTCTTTGCCCAGATCTCTCTGCCCAAACTGGTGAGCGACGGGGCGATCCTGCAGCGGGACGAACCGCTGAAGCTCTGGGGATACGCTTCACCGGCCGAAAAAATCACCGTTGCACTCGACGGCAAACAATACAAAACCAAGGCTGATGCACAGGGGAACTGGGCGCTTACCTTACCACCCCATCCCGCCGGAGGGCCGTTTGAAATGCAATTGAAAGGTAAAAACACACTGACCGTTAAGGACCTCCTCTTCGGCGACGTGTGGCTGTGCACCGGCCAGTCCAACATGGTCCTGACCATGGAACGGGTAAAGGAAAAATACCCCGACGAAATCGCCAGCGCCGATAACCCGGAGATCCGCAATTTTTTCATCAAAACCATGACGGACCTCCAGTCGCCCAGGGTGGATTTTCCGGACGGGAAATGGGTGGCCGCAAGTCCGGAAACCGTATTGCAATTCGGCGCCGTGGCCTACTTTTTTGCCAAAGAACTCTATGAGCAATACCGGGTGCCGATCGGGATCATCAATGCCAGTGTCGGGGGGACTCCCATTCAGGCCTGGATCAGCGAGAACGGGCTCCGGGAATTTGAAGACCTGCAAACAATCATCACCCGCAACAAGGATGAAGCCTATGTAAAGGAACAGCTTGCGGAAAACCGGCGCCATACCCTGATCCGCCCCAATGAGGACAAAGGTCTGCTGGAGGCCCCCAAGTGGTATGAGACAGATTATCAACCCAACGGCTGGAGGAATATCCATATTCCGGGTTACTGGGAAGATCAGGGCCTGGGCAAACTCGACGGGGTGGTCTGGTACCGACGGGAGATCGACGTGCCTGCCGATATGTGCGGAAAGGCCGCCCGTTTGTTCATGGGGCGAATTGTGGATGCGGACCATATTTACGTCAACGGGCAACAGGTCGGCAACATCACCTACCAGTATCCGCCGAGGAGATACATTGTACCTGCCGGTGTGTTGAAACCGGGTAAAAACACGATCGTGATCCGGGTGCAGAACCAGGCGAATAAAGGCGGTTTTGTACCGGACAAGCCCTACGCGCTGACCACCGGAGACCGCGAGATAGATCTGAAGGGAGATTGGCAATACAAGGTCGGGCAGGCGTACGAACCCGTACCCGCTTATCCTGCGTTTTCAGCTCAAAACCAACCGGCGTCGCTGTTCAACGCTATGACGTCGCCGGTCGTTGCGCAAACGGCCGTCAAGGGGGTGACCTGGTATCAGGGAGAGAGCAATGCGGGGGATCCCCGGCCGTACGCGGGCTATCTCAAAGCCCTGATCCATGATTACCGTAACCGTTGGCATCGCGAGGATCTGCCCTTTCTTTACGTTCAGCTCGCCAATTTCATGGACCGGAACTTTTTGCCCGCGGAGAGCAATTGGGCGGAACTCCGCAATGCCCAGTTGCAAGCGCTGGAATTGCCCCGTACCGCAATGGCTGTAGCTATTGACCTGGGGGAGTGGAACGATATTCACCCGCTGAACAAAAAGGACGTAGGACAACGGTTGGCCCTCGGCGCCAGGGCATTGGCGTATGGGGAGAAGGATCTGCCTTACTCCGGACCTGTTTATAAATCCTTTGAGATTGAGGGGCCCAAAATGATCCTCTATTTCGATCATACGGACGGCGGCCTGAAAAGTGCGGACGGAGAGCCGTTGAACCAGTTTGCAATCGCAGGGGAGGGCCGGCAATTCGTGTGGGCTGATGCCAGGATTGCGGGGAATACGGTGGAAGTGTCCTCAGATAAAATCAGCAGCCCCCGGTTTGTGCGCTATGCCTGGTCGGATAACCCCGAAGGCGCCAATCTGTACAACGGCGCGGGGCTGCCGGCATCGCCGTTTGAAGCGGGCGAAAACCAGGACAACCTGCTGTGGCACGGCAAAAAGGCAGCCGTGGTATTGACCTATGACGACGCGCTGGAGGTTCACCTTGACAACGTCATCCCGGTGCTGGACTCCCTGGGGTTCAAAAGCACCTTCTATCTTTCCGCCGCCTTTCCCGGGAGCAAAAACCGGCTGGAAGACTGGAAAAAGGCTGCCCGCAACGGCCACGAACTGGGTAATCACCTGCTTTATCACCCTTGCGATGCGAGCAAACCGGGACGTTCCTGGGTGTCGCCGTTGAACGACCTTTCCAAATACACGACTGCTCAACTTGTACGCGAATCGGATATGACCAACACCTTCCTGGAATCGCTCGACGGCAGAAAAGAACGGACCTTCGCCTACACCTGCGGGGATACGGAAACCGGTGAAGGGTCGTTTATTGACGCCATCAAGGACCAGTTTGTCGCCCTGCGCGGCGTCCGGGGGCAGTTGAATACTGTTGAAAACCTGAACCTGCTGAATGTGGACTGTTACGCCGTGGACGATTCCAATGCGGATCAGCTGCAGGTCTGGGCGGAACAGGCCAAACAGGAAAATGCCCTGCTGGTGATCCTGTTTCACGGCGTGGGCGGCGGCCACAACATCAATGTGAGCCTGGAAAAACACAATCAATTCCTGAAATACCTGAAGGAAAACCAGCAGGATTTCTGGGTTGCGACCATGCTGGACGCGGCAAAAAACAGCATTCCATACATCAAAAAATAACGGACATGAAAAAGCGGTTGGTTTTGGCGGCATTCCTGATCACGATAACCGGGCTGGGTGCGCAACCCTCCCAGGCGGCCAGGGACAGCATTAACCGGCTTACAGCGGCCGATCATGAACAAATGAAATCGCAGCTGGGCATTGCGATCCCGAACCGGCCGGGGCCGTCGGGCAATCCGCAGGGGGAGAATGCGGCCAACCGGGATGAATCCAAGGTCAACAAATACATCCTGCCCGATCCGCTGAAGATGAATAACGGGGACAGGGTTGTCACGGAAAAGGACTGGTGGGAAAAGCGCAGGCCGGAAATCGTCGAATATTTTGACCGGGAAATTTACGGGCGATTACCGGCCGGCATCCCAGCTGTGAAATGGGAGGTCGTTTCGGCCCGGGATACCCTTATCGGGGCCCATCCGATCCGGGAAAAGATACTTCGCGGAGTCGTGGACAACGCCACTTATCCGGAAATTACGGTTGAGATCGAGCTGTTGGTCGCTACGCCGGCCGGCGCAAAAAATGCCGTACCGGTAGTGATGGAATTCGGTTTTATCCGATCACCCTGGGGCAATAATGCGGTCACACCCATCGGATTGGGATCTTCGACGGAGCCTACCTGGAAGGAGCAACTCATCTCCAGGGGATGGGGGTATGCCGTTATCGTTCCTTCCAGCATCCAGGCGGACAACGGCGCGGGTTTGCGGCAGGGCATCATCGGACTGGTCAATAAAGGCCAACCCCGGAAACCGGACGACTGGGGTTCGTTGCGCGCTTGGGCCTGGGGTGCAAGCCGGGCCATCGACTATTTTGAGACGGATGCCAACGTAGATGCCAAACGGATCGCTATTGAAGGGCTTTCGCGGTATGGAAAAGCCACCGTTGTGGCGATGGCCTATGAGCCCCGTTTTTCACTGGCGTTCATCGGTTCTTCGGGTGCGGGCGGGACAAAGATCCTGCGACGGGTTTTCGGCGAGCAGGTGGAAAACCTGGCCTCGACGGGAGAATACCACTGGTTTTGCGGAAATTTCATCAAGTACGCCAGTACGCTGACACCGGATGACCTGCCGGTTGATGCGCATGAACTGGTCGCGCTTTGTGCCCCCAGGCCCGTGTTCATCAGTTCTGGTTCGCCGCAGGTTGAAGGACAGTGGGTGGATGCCAAAGGGATGTTCCTGAGCGGCGTTCACGCCGGGCCTGTATACAGATTGCTGGGTAAAAACGACCTGGGTGTGACGGATTTTCCTATATTGGGCACGCCGCTGGTCGGGGGCGAAATTGCCTTCCGGCAGCACGCCGGGGGGCACAGCACCGGCCCCAACTGGAGCACCTGGATCGCGTGGGCGTGCCGGTATTGGGGGGATTGCAAATACAATTAAGCGGTTGATTGTATACTGAAACATCAGCCTGTTCAAACCAAAATCGTCGCTATGAAATTCCATCGTACGCCATTGATCGTTGTCTTGTTCCTGCTGTCGTCACTGGGGCTTTCCTGTTATTCTCAGCATGCCGCAGAAACGGCTGCTTTTATTTACGGCGATGCGCTACCTGATGCACCGGACCTTGCACCGCGCGGACCTTACAAGGTCGGGGTGCGTACGTTGCAGCTGATCCATGCCGGACAACCGGACATAGCCAAAGCCAAAAACGGCGAGGTACCGGTCTACGACCGGCCGCTGACCGTGGAGGTCTGGTATCCGGCCGTTATCCCGTCGGGCACTCCTGAAATGACGGAATACGAGGACATCCTCGGTCGCCCCAATACGGAGGGGAAACCGCTTATTCCTTTTACGTTTCCGGGACGGGCACTGAGAGATGCCGAACCTGACCGCAGCGGCGGCGCGTATCCGCTCATCATTGTCTCCCACGGCTACCCCGGTTCGCGCTTTCTTATGACCTATCTGACGGAGAACCTGGCTTCCAAAGGCTACGTGGTAGCGGCTATCGATCATACGGAATCCACACATCGCGATGCCGGCCCGTTCCCCAGCACCCTATACCACCGGCCGCTGGATATTCTGTTCGTACTCGACGAAATGGCCCGGTTAAGCGGAGCGGGCAGTTCATCCTTTCTATCGGAGCTGGCGGATGCGGACAACACGGCACTGATCGGGTATTCCATGGGCGGCTATGGCGTTTTGAATGTAGCCGGCGCCGGTTACAGTCAGCAATTGCTTTCGTTTTTTAGTCAGATGACAGGGGGGAGCAACGCCATTCAGGAGCGAACGGCCGGTGCACCCGCCATGGTATCTGCGCCGGACAAACGCATTAAGGCAGTGGTGGCTTTTGCCCCGTGGGGCATGGCGCGGGGTGTTTGGGATTCGTTGGGGCTTGCCGGATTGCGCGTTCCCACATTTTTTGTGGCCGGGGATCAGGACGACATTTCGGGCTATGAGGACGGCATAAAGGCCATTTACAAAGGCGCCGTCAATACGGAACGATACCTGCTGACCTATGCAAATGCCCGCCATAACGTAGCGCCCAACCCGCCGCCAGCGGCAACACTGACCCCGGGGCCGCAGCAGGAAGCGTTTATGCACTATGCCGAACCGGCCTGGAGCTTACCCCGGATGAACAACATCAATCAGCACTTTGTGACCGCTTTTCTCGGGCTCAAATTGAAGGGCCAGGATCATAAGCCTTATCTGGAACTGCCTGAACATGCGAACGAGACTTCCTGGAAAGGCTTCAAGCTGAGGACGTCGGTGGGCTTGTCGCTGGAGTATGCGGAGTAGGTTGCAGAAGGCGTACACCGGATCAGGATGTCATTCTTCCGAATACGTTCATTCAATCTCCTGACAAATGCTTATTGGCCCGTTTTATTTTTGTTTATGTATTGTTTTGCCGGATCCAAATCGGGTTTCCGGAAAAAAGATAAGGCAAATCCTTAATTTAGCCGCCCGGATTGTACCAAACGGTTAATCGAAGTTAATGGCGGCTTTTTATCTGCAACAAGCGCTGACGGAATTTGAGCTCTTTGAGGGATTTACACCTGAAGAGATCCTGGAGATCATTGACTCCAGTTCACTGAAAGAACTGAAAACAGGAGAAGTGCTGATCAATCAGGGCAGTGCCAATGACACCCTTTATGTCCTGATCGAGGGGGAACTCGCCATCGTGCTGGAAAATGACAATACGCAGATTTCCATCCCCATTGAGGTGGGCGAATGTCTGGGGGAGATGTCCCTGGTCATGAGGCACCCGACTTCTGCGCGTGCCGAAGCCAAACGACCCAGCCTCGCCCTTTGCATTCCGGAAGTCACGTTTTGGGATCAGATCATGAAAACCCGGAAAGGCATGCGCAATCTGATCGGCATCATGTCGGCGCGGTTGCGCCGGTCCAACCTTTCCCTGATCAAGCGATTGGAGGAACAGCTGAAATACCAGCACCTGGAAAAGGAACTGGAAACGGCCGGCAAGATCCAGGCCGGGATCGTACCGGACGGAGACAAGTTGCTGCTCAATCGCCCGTCGTTGGATGCGTACGCGCTGATCAACCAGGCCCGCGAGGTCGGAGGAGATTTTTACGACGCCCTGCCGCTCGACGACGATCATATTTACCTGGCCGTCGGCGACGTATCCGGAAAGGGGATGCCCGCCGCGCTTCTGATGATGCGCACTTTTACTTCCCTGCGGCTGCTGGCCGGCAATGACCCCGGATTTGAAGGGGTGATCCCGTCTGTCAACAATATGCTGGCAGGAACCAACGACGACATGATGTTCGTCACCATTTTTGCCGGGGTGCTCAATGTGCGGACGGGGGTATTCCGCTATGTCAACGCCGGTCATAACCCGCCGTTCATCTCTCTCGGCGGCGGCGACTACCAGCTTATGGACCTGCCCGCCGATACGGTGGTCGGCATCGTGGGGCAATCCCAATTTTGCATCTCCGAGCTCCGGCTCAACCCCGGAGATTCCCTGCTGCTGTATACGGACGGCATTCCGGAAGCTACGAACAGCCAGAAGATCATGTTTGAAACCGACCGTATGGAGAAAGTGCTCAATCAAGAACGGCACACTTCCATGAAAGGTGTGGTACGATCCCTGGAAAGTGCCGTCGAAGCCTTTGTCGGCAACGCCAAGCAGCATGACGACCTGACGATCATGGGGTTTCGGTATCTGGGGTACCGGTTTGGAGAAAATTCATAGGTGATTTATCCTTATCATTCAATTATACGGATATGGCCAATTTCAACATCGACGCCCAAAAGGACCTCACTTATGACGCCATTGTCATCGGTTCGGGTATCAGCGGCGGCTGGGCAGCGAAGGAACTTTGCGAAAAGGGACTGAAAACCCTGGTTCTGGAACGGGGGCGGCTGGTAGAGCACGTTGTCGATTATCCGACGATGAACCTGGACCCCTGGGATATGGAATTGAGGGGAGGGCTTACGCCGGAGGAACAGCGAAAGCACTATAAAGGCATCCGCTCGGGCTTCATCGGCAAGGATACGGAACACTTCCACGCCAACGACGAAGAGAATCCCTACACGGAGGTCAAGCCCTTTCTGTGGGTACGCGCCCATCAGATGGGCGGCCGCTCCATTTTATGGGGCAAGCAGACCTATCGATGGAGCGACCTCGACTTTGAGGCCAATGCCAGGGACGGCCACGGGGTCGACTGGCCCATCCGCTATAAAGACATTGAGCCGTGGTATACCTATGTGGAGAAATTTGCCGGCATCAGCGGTGAACCGCTGGGGCTGCCCCAGTTGCCGGACAGTCATTTCCTGCCGCCGATGGAGCTCAATTGCGTAGAGAAGCACCTGAAGGAACGCATTGAAAAGCTGTATCCCGGCCGCAACCTGATCATCGGCCGTTGTGCCCACCTCACGGTTCCGCACAACGGACGCGGGCAATGCCAGTACCGCAATCGTTGCAGCCGCGGCTGCCCCTACGGCGCTTACTTCAGCAGCAACGCCGCCACCCTGCCGGCCGCCAACGCTACCGGCAATCTCACGATCCGGCCGTTCTCCATCGTGCAGTCGATCATCTATGACGATGCGAAAGGCAAGGCCACGGGGGTGCGCATCATAGACGCTGAGACCAACGAGGCGATCGATTATTCCGCCCGCATCATTTTCTGCAACGCTTCCACGCTGAGTACAACCCAGATCCTGCTGAATTCCAAATCGAGCCGGTTTGAGAACGGGCTGGGCAACGACAGCGGCGAACTCGGGCATAACCTGATGGATCATACCTACCGCATCGGCGCCATGGGCCGCGTGGATGGCTTTGAGGATAAATATTATAAAGGCCGCCGACCGAACGGCATTTATATCCCGCGGTATGTCAATATCAACGAAGCTACAAAAACTGATAAGTTCCTGCGGGGATTCGGTTTTCAGGGTGGGGCGGGCCGCGCCGGCGTGCTGGCGGCCGCCAATGAGGAGGCCTTTGGCGCCGACTTCAAGGAGCAGCTCCTGCAACCCGGTCCCTGGGAGTTTTTTATTACCGGTTTTGCAGAATGCCTGCCCTATCACGACAACAAGGTTACGCTGAATCCCGGTGTGACCGACAAGTGGGGACAGCCTACGCTGTCAATCGACTGCGCGTACAAGGAAAACGAAATGGCCCTGAACGAGCAAATCCGGGAAGACGCTGTAGAAATGCTGGAAAAGTGCGGCGTGGAAGAGGTGGTCGGCTTCAATAATCACCACGAACCGGGTTACGGGATCCATGAGATGGGTACGGCCCGGATGGGGCGGGACCCTAAAACATCGGTGCTCAATGCCTTCAACCAGGTTCACGCCGTCAGGAACGTCTTTGTCACCGACGGCGCCTGTATGACGTCCTCCTCCTGTGTCAACCCTTCGCTTACCTACATGGCCATTACCGCCCGGGCGGCAGAGCATGCCGTGTCGGAACTCAATAAACTCAATATCTGATCCTATGAATCGCAGAAACGCACTTCGCAATACCGGTTTGCTGGTCGGGGCCTCTGCACTGACGCCGTCCCTGTTGGCCTTGTTCCAGTCCTGCCAATCGAAATCCAGGCTGGAATGGCAGCCGCTGTTCCTGACCGAGGATGAAGCCCGGTTTATCGGCGCTTTTGTTGACACGCTTCTGCCTGCTACAGATACTCCCGGCGGCCTGGACGTAAAGGTTGATATATTTCTGGATATGGTTTTTGCGGAGGCGTATGATGCCGAAGCGCAGCAGCAGGTCAGGGAAGACATAGCCGCATTCAATGCGGAAGCGACCCGGCAATCCGGCAAACCCTTTGCCGACCTCAAGGCCGAAGATCGCGCCGCAGTTTTCCGCGCTGCGGAGGCAAGCTCCGGGAAATTCAACGGCCAGGTATGGGGCACTGCTGCCGGAGAGCAGGCGCCGGTCGGTTTTTACCGCTCCCTGAAGTTGATGGCGCTGAGCGCGTACCTGTCATCTGAAGTAGTGGGCACCCAGGTTCTGCGCTACGATCCCATTCCGGGCGGCTATGACGGATGCCTGCCGCTGGGGGAAGGAGACAGGATCTGGAGTTTGTGAAGAGAAATCAGTACCGCAAGGGATTTGCCTTTTTTAGCTGGAATTCAGTATGTTCATTCGCCGCACCTTGGCAGCAACGACAATACACTCCCCGAAACCAGGAATTTGTTACATCAGATGCCTAAGAATTTTTCACCACAAGGCACAAAGGTTACACAAAGGGCTTAGTGCGCTTTGTGTAACCTTTGTGACCTACCTTTGTGCTCATTGTGGTTAAGTCAACTCTAATTGCATTTTGTAATGGTGGGCCCAAAATTCGGGATGGCTCATTTAGTTTTGCAGCGATCCTTAGTTGCCCGAACCGGCCGGCCAGGCGATCGGCTGGAAATGCATCACATATTGAGTCGTCTGACCGATCAGTTTCCCATCCAGGTCCAGGGTTCTCACCGTGGCCGCGATCACATCTTTCCGAACGTCAAATTCCAGGAGGATCGCCTTGTCGGGATAGACGATCCTGGCGCGGGAAATATTGCCGCTGGTCTTCAGGGTATAATCCTTGTTAAAGGGGGCCGGAGCGGAAGAGATATACTGGTAATTGCAATTGGTCTGAAAGGCTTCCGGTTTGGTTTTGGGCGATACCCGGGAATGGTATACGATGAAGGTCCCGTCGGGAAAGAAGCGGAAATAGGCCTCTACGTCATTTTTTTTGTCAGAGAGCAGGGAAACAGGCAGATGGTATACGCCGTCCGGACGCAATTCGCCCGGTTCTTCAGGCAAGTTGTATTTCTCGCCCAGGGTTTGTGCGCCCAGACCCAGTGAAAGCATGAGCAGACCAATAATCAATGGAATGAACTTGTTCATAATCATAGGTTGAGATGTTAAAGAAATTTTAAGAAGCGTGGAGATTCCACTTTTGCGTTTTCTAAGAACGCCGGGGGGCGGCGAAAATTTTAGCCTTTCTGGGGATCGCTGATTATTTGGCGCTATGGGGCGTTAACATTTGAAAAAGTTGAGGCAGTTTTTTGTAACAGTAACTTAACTTAGGTTAAACTTGATTTAAAGCCCCTTCAATTTAGTAAATATTCCACCTGTATGAACGTCCTTTATAAGTAAACAGGACCATACAGATATGAAAAGATTAATTTTTTGCTGGCTATTGACCGGCTTGTTTTTCTCGGGTTATGCCCAATATGACGCTGACCGGACGGGCTATGAAGGAGACTTTTTCAGCCTGGAAGGCGCGCTCGACCTCTTTAAAGAATCCTCGACTTTAAGAGAGTTTGAGAGAAAGATCAATTCCGAGGAATACTGGGTTAATAACCTCGACCTGAATTACGACGGCAGGATTGACTATGTCCGGGTTGAACACCGGCAACAGGGCAATTTCCACGCCATTGTCCTCCAGGCGCTGGTGGGGCGGTATGAGGTGCAGGACGTGGCTGTCATCGAGATCGACGTCATCGGCAGGGGAGAGGCCGTTCTTCAAATCATAGGAGACGAGGACCTTTACGGCGACGAGGTCATTGTGGAGCCGGTGGAAGGGTATTCGGATACCCGACGCGGGTATCACACTGATTACGGCGACTATGTCAATGTATACTACTGGCCGGTTGTGCAGTATATCCTGGGGCGGGACTATCACGTGTACGCATCGCCGTATTACTGGCACTACTATCCGACCTGGTGGGCGCCCCGGGTCCAGGTGACCTGGGTTGTATTCCGTCCGCGTATCGTCATCTACCTCAGGGCTTTCCATGTTGTGCACCGGAACCGGGTGATCCGGGTCCATAATTTTTACCGCCCGCAACGATCCTACTGCGATGCAGTTGTGCGGCGCAGCAATGAGGTTCGGGTCAGCCATGGCAGGCCAGCTGTACATCGCGAGCCGTCGGCCTACCAGCGCGAACGGGGACATAATGAGCGGGATGCCGTGGAACGGCAGCGGACCACCGCACGCTCCAATGCAACAGAGGAAGGGCCAACTCCGCTCAGCAGGAAAAGGACCGAGTCTTCCGACACGCGGAGGAGTACCCCGGGAACCGACCAGCGGGACCGCGGTTCGGTGGGCCGACCGGAATCGTCCCGTTCAACTGCTCCAAGGCAGGATCCATCGCTCAGCAGGAACAGGACCGAGTCTTCTGACGGCCGGTCCGACACGAGGAGGAGTACGCCGGGAACCGACCAGCGGGATCGCAGTTCTGTGGGCCGTCCGGAATCGTCCCGTTCAACTGCTCCAAGGCAGGACCCATCGCTCAGCAGAAGCAGAACCCAAACGGACGGCGGCCGTTCTGACAGCGGCAGAAGCGCTTCCCAAAACAATCAGGGAAACCGCAGTGCTGTTGATCGTACGGAAACGCCCCGGGCCAGGACAAGCACGCGCTCCGCTTCTCCTACCCGTCAACCTTCGGCGGACAGCGGGAAAAGTGCGCCGGCTACTACCCGGTCGAAAGCAAACGGCGATTCGGCGCCAAAGCGGGGGAACACCTCAAGCAGTTCAAGGAGCAGAAAAGGCGGTAACGAGTAAGTTTTCCGGATAGGCCGGTACCGGTCCTGCCGCTGATCGGCGGAACCGGTGCCGGCCAGGCTCTTACTCCCCTTCCTTCACCGCATGGATCTCATCCGGCAGGAGGCCGTGCGCTTTTCCGTGGGTGTTCTGTATAGCCTGGGCATCGGGCGCTTCCGAAAGACAGTAGACTTCTCCGGCGGCTTCATCCACCCAGAACTTGATGAAGGACACGCCAAACTCTCCCTGGGTGGCCAGGTCCTTCAAATGTGCTGCTTTAACATCCTCAAAACTCACTTTTCCGGGTTCGAGTTTGTGCACATCGATAAACAGGCTCTTTCCGGCAGCCGGCCTAACGGATACAGCTACGGGGGTCGGCCGGCCGGCCTCGTCTTGTTGAGGCGTTGTGGAACAAGCGGTCGCCAGCAGGATGCAGATCAAAACGATTGCAAATTTCATTTGGTAAAATTTAAGGTGAATTAATGAATTTTTGAACTGCAAAAAAAGGGGGAAAAAAGCTCGCGCAAATCGGGGATTTCCCCTATTTTGAGGTCCGCATTACCTATTTTCAGACCGAAACCTCAACCTTTTACCTGATTGAAGGCAGTGGAATATGATGCTACTGGAGCGCGACAGCAGCCTTGACAAACTGCGGGCCATCTACCGCGAACTCGGCCACGGACGAGGACATTCGATCTTTATCATTGGAGAAGCAGGGATCGGAAAAACCGCATTGGTGAATACTTTTCTGCAGGAAGCCGGCCGACGCAGTCCGGTCCTGCTGGGCATGTGCGATTCGCTTTTTACTCCGCGTCCGCTGGGACCGCTTTACGACATCTCTGCGCAACTGGGTGAAGACTTCTGGGCCTTACTGGGATCCGAGCCCGACAAATCCATCATCTTTACCCGTTTCATTCAGCAATTAAGCAAGCTGAACGGGCCCGCAATCCTCGTTTTTGAGGATATCCACTGGGCCGACGCGGCTACCCTGGACCTGATCAAATTCCTTTGCAGAAGGATCAGCCGCGTGCCTTGTATGTTCATCCTTACCTGCCGCGATCGCGAGATGAACCGGGAAATTCCACTCCCCGCCCTGATGGCAGATCTCTCTCCCGATGATTATACCCGGCTTTCTCTGGAACCCCTTTCCGAAGAGGCAGTCGGTCAACTGGCCCGGCAGGCCGGATACCCGGGGCAGGAGGTCTTTCAGCTTACCCGGGGAAACCCCTTTTTCGTCCGGGAGATCCTGGCCGACTATAGCCTGGGCATACCGGAAACCGTCAAGGATTCGGTGCTGTCGGTTTTTAACAAAGGCGATCAGGCTGTCAGGGAACTGTGGGAAAGGGTTTGCCTTTTGCCGGGACGCGTTGAACTGTGGCTGCTGGAACTGCTGAACCCCGATTGTGTGGAGATCCTGCTGGCCTGTATCAATGCCGGTATTCTGGTCGGCGACGGCCGGTCCATATCCTTCAAACACGACCTGTACCGGCTGATCATTGAAGAATCGCTGCCCGCGCTCAAACGCCGGGTTTTGAATAAGGAAATCCTGGAGATAATGCTGCAACACGGCGATGAGCGGATCGAACCGGCCCGGTTGGTCCACCACGCCAGAAATGCCGAAGATTTCAAAAAAGTGGCAGAACTGGCGCCGCTGGCCGCCCGTCATGCCGCCAGGCTTCACGCTCACCGGGAAGCGGCCAATCTTTACCGCGAAGCCTTGCAATATGCCGGCGATCAGCCGCCGGAGGCCCGGGCTGAGCTATTGGAGCAATGCGCCTATGAATGCTATCTGACGAACCAGATCGAAAGCGCTAAAACCTGCCAGGAAAAAGCCCTGGCGATCTGGCGGGAGACCGGGGCGAGAATAAGAGAAGGTAATGCCTTGCGCTTCCTGTCCCGCCTCAACTGGTTTAGCGGAAATGGACCCCGCGCCGAAACCCTGGCGCAGGAAGCCGTCTCTGTGCTGGAAAACGGATTTCCTACCCGGGAAAGGGCCATGGCCTACAGCAATCTGGCGCAACTGAAAATGCTGGCCGAGGAATCAGAAGCCTGCCTTCACTGGGGGCAGCGGGCGATCGATCTGGCGCAAAAACTGCAGGACGATGAGGTCCTGGCCCATGCGCTCAACAACGTAGGCACGATCCGGATCATGAGCAGGGGATCAGCTCTTGCAGGGGAACAAAACCTCCTGGAGAGTCTGCAGCTATCCTTAAAAAACGGTTACAACGAACACGTCGCCCGGGCTTACACCAATTTGGGATCGTCGTTCACCAGTAACCGGTTTTATCAGAAAGCCGCCGAACAACTGGCAGCGGGTATCGCCTTTTGCCGGGAACACGATCTCGATTCCTGGACCTATTATATGCTCTCCTGGCAAGCCCGGTTGCATCTGGAAACAGGAGACCCGGTAAAGGCCGAAGAAATCGCCGCTGATCTGGTGGAAAATGCCGGCAAATATTCGACGACCCGGGTAACGGCATTGGTCGTGCTCGGGCAACTGAAACTAAGACGGGGCGATGACGATGCGCTTCGCTGGCTAAACGAAGCAAAGGAACTGGCCCTGGCTACCGCCGAGGTTCAACGCATGGCGCCTGCGCTGGTTGGCCTCCTGGAATACCACTGGGTTTACCATCCCGATCAGATCCCGCAGGCGTTGGCAGACTGGGCAATAGACCTTCGGGGCCGGATCGGCAACCGCTGGCTGTACAGCGACCTGGAATACTGGATCTGGCGATGCGGCATCGCTCCGGTTGATCCGGCTGGATTAATGACGGGTTTCCAACTGGAGATCGAAGGGAATGCCGCGGCTGCTGCCGAAGCATGGGCGACAACCGGGTGCCCGTATTTTCAGGCCCTGGCCCTGTCTTGCGGTACAGAAACCGAACAACTGAAAGCCCTGGCGCTATTGGAACAACTCGGCGCAGCGGCCGTCGTTCAGCGCCTCAAACTCCGGATGCGGTCCGAAGGGATCAGGCGGATCCCCCGGGGCCGCCAGCGGCGAACCCGCGAAAACCCTGCTCAGCTCACCGCACGACAACTCGAAGTCCTGAAACTGCTCCGGAATGGTTTACAGAATAAAGAGATAGCCGAACAGCTCTTCATCTCCGCCAAGACCGTCGACCACCACATTTCGGCTATCCTGGCCAAGCTCGAGGTGGATACCCGTGCCAGGGCGGTGGCGGAAGCCAGATCCCTGGGGATCTTTGAATAACTTACGGTCGAACTCAATGGGATATGAAATCAGGTACAAAATTTAGGTAATGAATTCCCATTAAATAGGTAATCCTCCCGTTTTCCCGCCTTCCGGTTCCGCTCAACTTTGTCCCATATTTCAATAACTCAATTTGATCATCACAACCATGAAGAAATTCATCATCGAGCGGGAGATCCCGGGCGCCGGCAACCTCACCGCTGAAGAACTCAAGGCCATTTCCCAAAAATCATGCGAAGTAGTGGAGGGGCTGGATGCCCCTTACCACTGGGTACAATCCTTTGTCACCGGCAATAAGATCTATTGCATTCATATCGCTCCGGATGAAGCTACGATCCGGGAGCATGCAAAGCGCGGCGGATTTCCGGCCGATCAGGTCAATGAAGTAACCGCTCTTTTTGACCCCACGACCAGTGTGTAGCAGAATTATTTCATTTTCGCTTCCGGTATTACAACGTTGATCGTTGTGCCAGCATCAGGCAAACCGTCCGAGCTCACGGTAAGCCTGATGCTACCCGGTGTTTGTTTGCTTCGGATGACCACAAGCGCCCGTCCGTGCCAGGCTTTACGGGTATCGCTTACATAGGGATCCAGGTCCTTGATATCGCCGTTGGCTACACCGGCAATGATTCCGGGGCCTTCGACCCTGAAATGGAGCCGGTTATCCGCATTGGGTTGGAAAACGCCGGCCTGGTCGGTGATATTTACGGTAATGAAGGACAGGTCCTGGCCGTCGGCGCTCAAAGTGGTCCGGTCGGCGGACAACCGGATGCCGGAAGCTTCCCCGGCGGTTTGCAAAACGATTGTTTCCCCTTCCTGCCCGTCCTCAACCCCGACAGCTTTCAATACGCCGGGGGAATAGGGCAGGATGAAAGTTGCTTTGAATTCCTGATCCCTGGCAGTGGGCTGTTCGCCGATGAACCGGTCGTTCAGATAAAGCCGGACTTTCGGGTATTTTGCATACACCTCGACCTGTAAGTCTTTTCCTTCGTACCCGGGCCAGGTCCAGCTCTCCCAGGTCGGCCACACTGCCCACTTGGTAGTATGGATCTCCAGCGGGGCAGGTTCGGGTTCCCGGACTGCCATGTAGAGCTTTTCATCATCGTTGTACAGCATGCTCCGGTAATGGGAAACCGGCTTTCTCCAGCCGGTCAGGTCGATGTCGCCGCAATAGGCGGCATGCCAGGGAAACATACTCCGTTCCCAGTGTTCGCCGGTCACTTCACCGGAGTAGAACCAACGGCCGATGCCGGACTCGCCGAGATAGTCCATCGCCGTCCAGACAAAATCGCCGATGATATAGTCGTGTTTTTGCACCATGTCCCGGATGTAAAACGCATCCTTCGGGAAGGACTCGGTATGCAGCACGATACGGGAAGGCACCCTTTCATGATCTGATTCGGCGAGGTGCATATGGTAATTGTAACCGCAAACATCATGCTGTGCCATCAGCGGATCGAATGACGCCCAATCCTCGTCCCCCCCGGTCATCGCCGAGGTGACGGGCCGGGTAGGATCAATTGCGCGAACGGCGCCGGCAAGCATTTTAGCCGTTTCAACGGCTTCCGGTTTTTTACGTTCGTAAATCTCATTTCCGATGCTCCACATAAAGACGGAAGGGTGGTTGCGGTCGCGCAGGACCATCGATTCAATGTCCCGCTGCCACCATTCGTCAAAAATACGGGCGTAATCGTAAGGATTTTTTTTGGATCGCCAACCGTCAAAGGATTCATCCAGCACCAACAGGCCGATCCGGTCACAGGCGTCAAGGAATGCCTCCGAAGGCGGGTTATGGGCCGTGCGAACGGCATTGAACCCGGCGGCCTTCAGCAATTCAGCTTTCCGTTGCTCTGCCCGGTCAAAAGCCGCCGCTCCCAGACAGCCGTTGTCGTGATGTACACACCCTCCATTGATCAAAACAGTTTTTCCGTTGAGCTGAAACCCATTTTCGGGGGTGAATCTTATGGAACGGATGCCGACGGTCAGATCCGTCACGCCGTCAATGGTCTTTTTATTCCGGATCACCTCGATCCCGGCCCGGTATAAATAGGGGTTTTCCGGCGACCATAACATTGGATTTTGGACATCGATGGTTTGGCTGATCTCTTTTTCACAGTTTGGCGGCAAGTCGATTCTGTTGTCTTTTTTTCCGACCTTCTCTCCGCGCTGATCAGACAACTGAGCGGATAAAACCACCCGCTGCGGGGAGGCAGTCTCATTTTTGATCCGGGTTTTGATCAGCACAGTTGCCTGTTCCGGACTAGCTTCCGGCGTTGTAACGGCAACCCCCCAATGGTCGATGTGCACCGGCTCCGACACCTCGAGCCATACATGCCGGTATATGCCCGAACCGCTGTACCACCGGCAATTCTTTTGCTGTGCGTTGTCTACACTTACCGCAAGGACATTTTCCGCGCAGATATGGAGAAATGGCGTCAGGTCATACCGGAAAGACGTGTATCCATAAGGATGTGCACCCAGGGATTTTCCATTAATGAATACTTCGGCATTCATGTAAACCCCCTCGAAGTAAACAGATACAAGCTTCCCCTGCCAGGAAGCGGGGACCGTGAACTTTTTCCGGTACCAGCCGACACCCGCAGGCAGGTATCCTCCGTCGTTACCCATTGGATTATTCGGATCCAATTGCCCCTCGATGCTCCAATCGTGCGGCAGATTGAGGGTTCGCCAGTTTTCGTCCCTGAAACCGGGTTGGCCCGCCCCGGGGCTATCCTCCAGGGAGAATTTCCAGTTATCATCGAAAAGCTGTTTCCGTTCAACCCTGTCGGGGGCTTGGGTATTTCCCGGAATGCTTTGGATGGTGAGCAGGAGGAGGATGAAAACTGGTTTGAAATGGCCTTTCATGTTAAAGCGGTTTTGTCCGGACAAGGTCTGTTTCCGGCCAAGATAGTTAAATTAAAACTTAAGGAATTCAAACAATCCTAAAATGACTGAATTCCTTATATTTGTATATAATTGCTATGCGGACCATTTCTGAATATAATACCAGGCTAAAATTGAAAGGTTTCAACGCCTTTCAAATTGAAGCGGACGGAAACGCTACCCGCGTTTACAGCCGTAAGGAATTCTACAAGATCTGCCTCACGACCGGCAAAAGCAGAATTCACTATGCGGACCGGAGTTTCGAAGCGGAAGGGACCATTCTTTTCTTCGGAAACCCGCATATCCCCTATTCCTGGGAAACGCTTTCAACGACCTATGCAGGCTATACCTGTTTGTTTTCAGAAGATTTCCTGGATCCGCATAACCGTTCGGAAAGCCTGCAGCAGTCACCGCTGTTCAAAATAGGCGGCACGCCTATCCTGGAGATCATCCCCGAGCAACGGGATTTTTTGAATCGGATCTTTCGGAAAATGATCGAAGAGCAGCAGTCTGATTATGTGAACAAAGATGACCTGATCCGCAACTACATCAACCTGATCCTGCATGAAGCGCTGAAGTTACAACCTTCCAAAAGGTACGATCAAAGTAAAAATGCCGCGGTTCGGTTGACTTCGGTTTTCATGGAACTGCTGGAAAGACAATTCCCCGTCGAAAGTCCGGACAGCCCCCTTGAATTAAGGCGTGCGAAAGATTATGCGGAAAATCTGGCCGTACATGTGAACCACCTCAATCGCTCGGTCAAAGAAGTTACCGGCAAATCAACGACTTCCCATATTTCCGACCGGATAATAGGCGAAGCAAAAGCCATATTGCACCATACGGACTGGAATATTTCAGAAATTGCTTTTGCCCTGGGTTTTGAATACCCCACGTACTTCAACAACTTCTTTAAAAAACATACGGGGGCAAGTCCTTCTGCTTTCAGGAAGGTTTGATCTTTCGAAAACCACATTATATGCCAAAACCGGGTATCATTTTATCCATTTTCCTGCTCTTTTTTTCATCGTGCAAAACAGACCGGCACGACCAACAGGACGCGTTGATAAATTTTGACCAGGTGCCCGTTGAGGGAGGGCTTGTAGCCGGTGTTCCGGGTAAAGAAGGTAAAGTTCATGTATTCAAAGGGATCCCCTATGCAGCGGCGCCGGTTGGTGAGCTCAGATGGAAAGCACCTGCACCCGTTAAAGCCTGGGAAGGGGTCAAAAAGTGTGATATTTTTGCGGCAAGTGCCATGCAGCCTTCGCCCGAACCGTTTTATATGTGGACCGAAGAATTCCTGATCCCCAAAGCACCCATTGATGAAGATTGTTTATACCTCAATATATGGACCGGCGCAAAAACGGTTGATGAAAGAAGGCCGGTAGTCGTGTGGGTACATGGTGGCGGATTTACCTCCGGAAGTGGTTCCGTGCCGATCTATGACGGTGAAGCTATGGCTGAAAAAGGCGTCGTTTTCGTCAATATCAATTATCGTTTGGGCATATTGGGGTTCTTTGCCCATCCTGAACTGACCCGGGAGTCTGCCGGAAACGCCTCGGGCAATTATGGGTTGATGGATCAGATAGCGGCACTGAAATGGGTTAAAAACAATATCACGGCGTTTGGCGGAGACCCGGAAAACATCACCATTGCCGGGCAGTCCGCCGGCTCGGTCAGTGTCGTATTTCTGGTCGCCTCTCCATTGGCCAAAGGACTTTTTCAAAAAGCAATCGCGCAAAGCGGTGCGGGTTTGCTGAGCAGGACGCCGGGACCGGAAAGCGCGGCGCTTTTAAATTTGCAACAGGCTGAACAAGCGGGGATGAAAGTTGCCGATGAATTGCAGGCCGGCTCAATAGCCCGGCTCAGGGATATCCCTGCAGGGGAATTGAGTAAAATAAGATTTCCATCACACCCGATCATTGACGGATACGTTTTGCCTGAAAGTCCGGCCAGGATCTTTCGGGAGAACAAGGAAAATGAAATCAGCTTGCTCACCGGCTGGAATGAGGACGACGGGATCGTTATTAGAGGGGTTGAAAAAGCGAAAGCCTTTGAACGAAGCATTTTAACCCAATGGGCTGCTGCCGGACCCGAACTCCTGGGTTTCTATCCCGCCACCAACGATTCCGTAGCTGCCATAGCGCAAAAACACCTGCAAAGGGATATTGTCTTTGGCGCCCAGAATTATACCCTGGCCAATCTGGTCAGCAGTCAGGGAAAGGCTGTTTATGTGTACCGCTTTACCCGCGAAGTGCCCGCCGGGCAGTACGAGGATTTTGGGGCTTTTCACACCGCCGAAGTCCCGTATGCCTATAATAACCTGAAATTCATGGACCGGCCATTTAACCCCATTGACTACCAACTGGCTGACCTGATGTCTTCTTTTTGGGTCAATTTTATTACATCCGGGAATCCAAATGCCGATGGACTCCCGGAATGGCCTGAATACCATGTGCAATCCCGTGAAATTATGGTTCTGGGGGCTCAGCAACAAAAGGGAATGATCCGCGATACGCTGAGCCTGAATTTCTTACAGGAAAGGTTAATGGTTGAAAAATAGCTGCAGATATCACTTCAATTGTCCGCCGTAAACAGGAAACATACTGGCATCCCCATAATCCTTGATCGGTTCCACATTTTTCAAAAACGCCATATCCTCATCGGAGATCACAAAGTCTACGGCGGCATTATTTTTCATGTGGGCCGGATTTGCCGTTTTGGGCAGGGGCAGCAAACCAAGTTGAAGGCAGTAACGGATAGACAATTGCGGTACCGAAACGCCATATTGCTCAGCCATTTTGGTTATGATCTGATTTTTCATCAACTCGCCGTGCCCGATCGGTGAATAAGCCTCCACCAATATGCCGTTATCCTTGCAGTATTGGATCAGCTCTTTGGGCGTATTGCTGATGTGTGCCAGTACCTGATTGACCATCGGTTGTACCGTGCAGGATCCAAGAATATTATCCAGGTCAGCTTTTTCGAAGTTCGAAAGCCCGATGGCACGAAGCTTTCCGGCTTTATAGGCTTCTTCGAGCGCGCTCCATGCTTCGCGGTTCCCCTCAAAATAAGGATCTTCATCGTGGAATTCCATCCATGGCCTGGGGCTGTGAATGATCATCATGTCGATATAATCCAACCCCAGCGTTTTGAGTGATGCGTCTATGGATGCCGCAGCTTCTTTAAACGACTTTACTTCGGCAGCCAATTTGGTGGTCACAAACAGATCTGCTCTTTTCACACCGCAGGCTCTGACGCCTTCACCCACTCCGTATTCATTCTGGTATGCCTGGGCGGTATCAATATGCCGATAACCGATCTCAACGGCATCCTTCACGGCCTGTACAACATCATTATTGTTGATAAACCACGTTCCGAGTCCCAGTTTCGGGATCTGTACCCCGTTAGAGAGGGTATACTTTTCTTGTAAGATCATAACAGTAAGTTCTTTTTTAATTTTTTGAGCATCTTTTCGGGACAAAGTTACTCCCGGCAGCCCCCTGGTGCATAACAAGAATCAAATCAAAATGTAAGAAATTCAAACAATGAAACATCACTTAAATAAGCGTTGAGTAAAAATGGACAGATCGTCGCGCCAGTTGTTCCAGGTATGTCCGCCACCGGTCTCCACATATTCATACTTCATGCCGATATCATCCATTTTCTTTCTGAAATCCTGATTCCCTTTATAGATCATTTCCATATCGTCAACGCCCATCCCCATCCAGTACAGTTTATAACCGTTGTCCCGTTGCCGTTTTAGTTTTTCATCCTTATCCTGATAAACGGGAGGCGAAGTGTCATTTCCCGGAGGCCGGACACCCAGTGCAGAGGAAAATAACCCTGTATAGTCGAAGGTGTTGGGGTAATACAGGGAAATGCTTGCCGTATGAAAGCCACCCATCGACAGGCCTGCTATTGCCCGGCCCTCTTCCATAGTAGGTTGTGGAAGCGTTTCACCATGGACGGATCCACATAGGGCCGACCCGGCTGGTGTAGGCAATATGCATGCTCTCACGACCGTCCTTCGTCAACCGGCATAATGCCTGAGTCTCCATAATGTTTGATCTCCTCCACATTTTCTAAGATATCCATATGATTAACAGATACAAATATCAGGGTACCAGCTTGGATAAAATGACCTGTATTCCTGTAATAGATACCCGAATTACGGAAAATGAACTTCGGAAGGGATACCTTTTTTAAACTATTGCAAACGCTTTTATGAGCGTCAATTTAACACGCGTAGTCACGTAAATAAAGATATATTGGTTCGTTTTGAAAAAATCCTGAAGGACTATTTTTCCTCAGGACAACCGCTTGAAACAGGTTTGCCTTATTCAGCCTGGGTTATACTGTTCATCCGAAACATGCTCCATCCAGGTCACGACCTCGCCGTCCAATTCTTCCTGAATGGCGATATGGCTCATGGCTTTTTTGGGAGAAGCGCCATGCCAGTGTTTCTCATTCGGCTCAAACCAAACCACATCCCCCGGACGGATCTCTTCGATAGGCCCGCCTTCCCGTTGCACCCAGCCCAATCCTGCGGTTACGATGAGTGTTTGTCCGGCAGGGTGCGTATGCCATGCGGTTCTGGCGCCCGGTTCAAAGGTCACCAAAGCCCCGGCGGCCTTCGTAACCTCTTTCTTCGGAAACAGAGGGTCAATTCGTACAGCGCCGGTGAACCAGGCTTCCGGGCCTTTTACGGATGGTACTATGCCATTTTTGATGATTTCCATAATGATTTATTTAGTCAGTGAATTTCGAATAATTTTTGCCGGAACAACTTTTGATCTCATCCTTGCAAATATGTCCTTGCGTGCCATAGTTTCGTCTTCCGGTTTTTACATTAAATAAACCTTATTCACTTGTTTTATCGATCGGAGGCGGCGCTTTGATAAGATGCTGCCATATCAACCGGGCCGCCAATATATTTTTGATAATTTGGATAAGAACAAAGCAAATACCCCTTGACATTGGTATCGGTGCCTATGTTACCCCTTTCATCCACTACAAGTGTTTTGGCTGGCGTCTTCTTGTTTTCCACCCAGTCGATCAGCAGGTTGATCTTCTGCTGATGATCGGCAGCAGGAATAGCTTTAACCGTAATAGGTTCTCCTTTCCCATTTTCAGAATAACTCCTTCCGAATAAGATATGGTTACCGTTCGGGATCACGTACAGGCGGACATTTTACCACATCACCTTTCCGGATTACTTCTTTTGGCTGCCCCTCGATCTGATGATAGCCCACGCCGTCGGTAATGATCAAAATCTGGCCGGCCGGATGGGTATGCCAGTTGCTTCGGGCTCCGGGCTCGAAGTAGACATTTCCGACCAGGGTGGTATATATTGAATCTGAGGGAAGCAGACCATAGTTATAGGCCGCCCCGGTGAAGAGTTCCGCCGACCCTTGTTGACCTTGCGGGAAGATCGCCTGTACTTCGGCTGTTTGAGATTGATCTGATACCTGTTCCGAACAAGAGAAAAAAAGCACACTCGGTAAAAGCAGCAAGACGGTTATTGACCTCATATTTTTTCGATTTGGATTGCGAATGCCTAAGGTCAAAATTCGATGAAAGAAAGATCAATTAATTACAGGATACAAACCAATATTTACGAAAATCAAACAAGCGTTGCTCAACCGGCATTCCGAAACTTTAATGGGCTCAATTCCATATGTTTCTTAAAGAAATTATTAAAATGAGTTACTTCCTTGAATCCCAACGCAAAGGCGATCTCGGAAATACTCCAGGTAGTATGCTTCAGCAATACTTTTGATTCCCGCAAAATTCGTTCAGCAATGACTTCGGAAGTCGTCTTACGGATAGTGGTCTTTACGGCGCGATTGAGGCTGTTGACGTGCACGTTTAGTTGCTCCGCAAATTCCGACGGAGCCCTCAGATCGACGGAGAGGTGGCTGTCATCTATGGGGAACTGCCGCTCCAGCAATTCTATGAAAAGCCTGGAGATACGATAAGCAGCATCGATCGAGTGATTATAAAGCGAGGTAGAAGGCTCCAGCTTCAATCCGTAGTGGATGAGATCCATTACCCGGTTCCGGACGACATCAAATTTATACTTGTATCCGGAATTGAACTCACGTTCCATGATCCCGAATATTTCCCGGATCTCATCGGCTTGCTCGTCAGTCAGTTCAAAGATATGATTACCCCCGGGCTGAAAGATTTCATAATCTCCAAACTGACTGAATTGATGGAAGAATTGTCCGTTGAAAATGCAATAAACGCCATCATACATTTTGTCGAGCTGTTCCCATTTGTAGGGGATCAGCGGGTTTGAAAAAGCCAGGGCCTGCTTTTTTATTTCATACACTTTATCTGCAAAATAGACGTAGCTGTTTCCCCTCAACAACATGACTTTATAGAAATCCCTCCTGCGGTAAGGAACGGATGTGACCTTACCTTCACGGAAGGGCGCTATGTGAAATAGGTTGAAGTGGCCAATCCCTTTTTCCAGGTTTTCCGGCAACAGCTCAAACTTGCGCTTATAAAATTCTTCCAGCGATTCGACAGAATCCATAGACCGGGTTATAACGTCATTAAAAAATCGGACCCATACCGTTTGCATCCCAAATCCGTTTAAAGTTACTTCGGATAAAGAAGTAAATTGCAGTAGGGATCTCCTAACAAAATTCAAACTAATACTTACAAAATACAAACAGACCGGGTTAAAATTACGGAGATGTACCGAATGCAAGGCTGCTGTTCAAAATTGAAGGAGTTAAAAATACCCTTTTTGTAAACCCGGGGCAGGGGTTTGACCTGTGGATCCGTCCGAAGGAAGGCTCTGGATGCCTGACAAAAACACAAAGAATGTGAAGATGATCCGGCGCAGATCATGGGGTCACCGCTGATATTACCAACCGGGAAGAAATGATCCGGGCATTTATTCAATGATCCCCAACATACGCCTGAATGCTTCCAGGTCATGGATGATAAATTCATCACAGGGAATAAATCTGCGGGTATAGGAGAAAAAACCTTTCGATTCCACGTGGGGTATCAATATGGAAATGGAAAACTGCGGTTCATTTCGAATGAAATCCATGAGGTCTTCTTCCACCAGGATGTCGAATTTCGTGATCCCTTTTTCCAGTGTAGTGGAATAGCTGGTTTCAATTTCCCTCTGGTCTGAATCGACGGTAATGGAAATGGATGTTCCGTTAAATTTGACCTGGCACTCTGTCTTTTGACCCATGTGCAACGCTCCGAGAACGGACAGTTTCAGAAAGAGGTAACCGTTTACTTCCTGTGTGCTGGCGAAAAGAATATTCTGATCACCGGTTGCGATCTTGTTGCCCTTGAAATTCATGATCTCGCGGGCCACCAATTGATCATAAGCACGGTCTAATTGCTGTCGGGTTTGGGAGTTGTAGGTAAACATTTTACTTTGAGGTTTCAATAGGAAAACGGATTAGGAAGGGAATGAGTTCCCAAATCCATTGTAACTCAGCGGGAAAAATAGTAGATCAACAAGAAATCCATTAAATCAAAACAGAAATGAGAAACTGTCCTCTTCCCCTAAGCCGCAACCGGTTTAAAGTAGAGTCTATGATTAATTTGCTCCAGTTCATCCGGGGTCAAAAAGTCGATAGAACTATGAGGCCGGATGGTGTTGTAAATGACGCTCCATTCCTGAATTTCTTCATTAAGCTCTTCAATACTTTTGAACCATTCCAGATTCAAGCACTCTGTCCGCAGCGTCCCGTTCAGTCGTTCAATCAATCCATTCTGACTGGGCTTTCCCGGTTGAATAAACTTCAATTCGACTTGATGCTCATTAGCCCATTTTTCCAAACGAGCCGAGATAAACTCCGGACCGTTATCGCATCGGATATAGGCCGGTACGCCTCTGCAGGCAACCACTTTATCAAGTACCTCTATCAGCGTCTTTGCCGAAATATTGGAATAGGCCTCGGTCCACAAAGCCTTGCGAGAATACTCATCCATGATATTGATGATGCGTACTTTCTCTTGTCCGGGACCGACTACCCAATCGCTCACAAAATCCATGGCCCATCCTTCATTGATCCTGCCGGGAGATAGCAGGTCCTGGTACTCCCTTCTGATCTTTGCACGCTTAGGTGGAAGCCGCAGATGCAAGCTTTCTGACTTCCAAACCCGATACACCCGCTTGTGGTTCCAGGGATGTCCCTGTCTGCGCAGAAAATGAAAGATCATCCAGAAGCCCCAAGCGGTAAAGCGCTTGGTGATTTGATGCAACAGCTCGGCTATTCCCTGGTCCAATTCTTCAGGCCGGTGCCCTTGCTTACGATGATAATAAGTCTGACGTCGAAAGCCCAAGACCGCGCAACTGCGGCGCACACCCATCTGTTGATCCGATTTGATCTGATTAATCATTTCTTCTTGGCGTCTTGGGCTTGGTACTTTTTTATCATCTCATAGCCCTGTTTAAGTATGCTGTGATCGATGCTCAACTCGGCGTACATTTTCTTGAGCCGGGCATTTTCCTCTTCTAGCTGCTTGAGCCGCCGCTTATCTTCATCTTGCTCAATGGCCACCTCCTTTTTCCATTTGTAGAAGGTCGCAGGGCTGATTTGGTGTTCCCGGCAGATCTCTTCGACACTCTGTCCGGCATCTTGTTTGGCCAGGATGGCTATCCTTTGTGATTCGGTGAATTTGCTTTGTCGCATCACATCTTTTTTGAAAGTTAGAAATTTTTTGCCTAACTCTCTACTTTTTGATGGTTGCGCTTTTCGGGAAGAGGACAATTCAGGAAGGTAAGATATTGATTTTCTTGGAATTATCAACTCTCTATTTTAATAAGCGGTCACACTTTGCTGATCGACAACAATCATATTATTTCCTTTTTCAAACAGCCCGACAATGACCTTAAAGTTATTTTTAAGTAAATCGATCAAATCCTGGTTGGAAATATTCCCGGTTTTGATAAGCAGGACATTAGGAGGGCTACCTTTCAGAAGAAAATAATCCCGGAAGTCGGAATCTTTAGTGATAATGATCCGGTCCTCCTGGATGGCGATTTTTCGGATGGAAGCATCATCAAGCAGATGACCATTCTCGAAATGGGTAGTATGGATGGTATCAGCTCCTGATTGATTCAGGAAATTCGCCAACCTCGGGGGCAATTGCGTATCGACAATGAATTTGAGCATAAAGGATCAACTCGCCAAAGCCAACGGTTGAATTGACTGCGGGTTGGCAATAAGCGCAGCATACATTAAAGACGCATCAATGTCTTTTCGCTCGATATAAGGATAATCCTCCAGTATTTCCTCAGCAGACATGCCCGAAGCCAAAAGTTCAAGCATTTGAGCCACGGTAAACCGCATGTTCCTGATGGACGGGCGCCCGTTACAAACCGACGGGTTAATGGTAATGCGTACCAGAAGATTTTGTTCTTCCATATTGATGGTCTTTGTCTGAAATCAGCTATTCAAGATTGAGGGATCGGCGTATAAAGTTAAGAACATTTTGGATAGGACCAAAGTTCCGTTTTTGTTTATGGATTAAGTGTATTGAACTCCCCGGAAACAAAAGTTCAAAAACAAAACCGGTATCACAGCGGGCACAAAAAATGGCGGGCCGGGATTTTTAGAAAAACCCTGTAAGTGATTGAAAAACAAGAAGTTATTGTGATTTCATAAAATCAAAAAGCCGCTGTAAATCATTGATTTACAGCGGCTTGCGGTTTCTTCGTAGACCCACTAGGATTCGAACCTAGACGAACAGAACCAAAATCTGGTGTGCTACCGTTACACTATGGGTCTATCCGCTCCGGAAAACACCTGTTTTCCAAAAGCCCGGCAAAGATACAACCTGTTTTGGTTTTATAAAAGTTCCGGCGAGAAAAAATTATTGGCCCGCCCGACGCTTGCGATAGGCCACCGCACCGCGGTAAACCAACAGGCCGAACAAACCGATACCCGCCGCCAGGTACAGGTAGTTGAGCCGACCGGCTTTGCCGAATACAGCCGTGAAGACGATCGCCGCCAGAAAAAGGGTCGGTACCTCGTTCAACAGCCGGTACTGCCAGGCGGAGTACGGACTTTGCCCCTCGGCCAGCTTCTTCCGCAGCCGGTTGCAGAAATGGTGGTAGCCGGTCAGCAATACGACCAGCAACAACTTCAGGTGCATCCAACCCGGCGTGCCCGCCTTCAGGTAGTTCGGCACCGCATCGGCAAACAACCCCAACCCGATCATGGTCAGCCCCGCAATCCAGGTGATGCCCATGGCCGGAGTGAGGATGATCCGGTACACCCGATCCTCCATCGCCGCAAACTGGTTGGATAAAATACCCTTCTCCGGCTCAGGCCGCTCCCAGGCTTCCGTGTGGTAGACGAATAACCGCACCAGCAAAAATAACCCCGCAAACCAGGAGACGAACCCGATCACGTGCAGAGCCTTGGCCGTCCATAATAAATCGATCATAGAAAGTTAAAATGTAAACGTTAAATTGCAAAAATACCCCCTCACTCGCGCTCCCCCTCACTCGCTCTCCCCCTCACTCGCTCTCCCCTATTCCTCGGATGATACAACATCACCGTCTCCCGCAAAAAATCGGTATCCAGGTGGGTATAGATCTCCGTGGTCAGGATCGACTCGTGCCCCAGCATGTCCTGCACGGCCTTCAAATCGGCGCCGCCTTCGATCAGGTGCGTGGCAAAGGAATGCCGGAACGTATGCGGACTCACATTCTTGTCGATGCCCGCCAGTTGGGCGCATTCCTTGACTACGTTGAACACCATCACCCGGCTCAGCTTTTTACCCCGCCGGTTGAGAAACAGGATATTGGCATGCCCGGGATGGATATTCGTCATCGGCCGGCGCACCCCTTCGATGTATAGCCGGATATGTTTGAGTGCCGCCTCGCCGATGGGCACGATCCGCTCTTTATTGCCCTTACCCACGACCTTCACAAACCCCACGTCGGCAAAGATATTGGACAGGCGCAGTTCGATCAGCTCGCTTACCCGCAAACCGCAGGCGTACAGCGTCTCCAGCATGGCCCGGTTGCGTACGCCGTGGGGATAGCTCAGGTCGATGGCTTCCAGCATCGACTGGACCTCATCGTAGTTGAGGACCTCCGGGATATTACGCGCCAGCCGGGGCCCTTCAAGCAACTCTGTCGGGTCTTCCCGGACCTCGTTTTCCAGCAACAGGAATTTGTAAAAGGTCTTCAGTGCCGAGATCAGCCGGGCCTGCGAGCGGGCGCCCAATCCCAATGCATTCAAATGGAGAATAAAGGCCGTCAGATGTTCCTGCGTGACCCCGGCCGGACTCAGGTCCAGCTCCTGCAAATTCAAAAACTCCGCAAGCTTGCCGACATCGCGCAGGTACGCCTCGATCGTGTTCGCGGAAAGGGACCTTTCCAGCAAAAGATAGCTTTTGAACCCGTTGATCGAAGGTTGCCAGTTCATGCACTTGCTTTTAGGCAGTGAAAGTATTCAGAATTTTCCGGACCGCAGGTATAAACAAGGTCATGCCGGCAGTCTTGCGGTTGAAAACTATGCCCTGTCGGCAGACTTAAACTGTATCTCGGAAAAAAATCTTTTTTTTGTAAACCAAATTATTAAGAATTTGTTTCGGTAGAAAAAATAGTATTACTATTTTTAATAGTAGTAAAACAAACTAATTGATACCCGCCAATGTCGACAGCAACACAGACTCAACCGGCGTCCATCCACCCGGTCGGCCGGTTTTTCAGGATGATCCGCCTTGACCGGAAAGATATCTACTACGTTTACCTGTACGCTATTTTTGCCGGACTCATTACCCTGAGCTTGCCGCTGGGGATCCAGGCCATCATCAGCCTGATCGCGGGAGGAGATATATCGGCTTCTTTGGTCGTCCTGGTGTTGGTAGTAACAGCCGGCACAGCGTTCACGGGCGCGCTCAAGGTCATGCAGCTGACCGTTACGGAAACGATCCAGCGGCGGATATTTACCCGGTCGGCATTTGATTTTGCCTATCGCCTGCCCCGCCTGCAAATGGACGCCCTGGCCGGCACGCATCCGCCCGAACTCATCAACCGCTTCTTCGACACGACGACCTTGCAAAAAGGACTGCCCAAGATCATCATCGACTTCTCATCGGCGGTGCTGCAAATCTTTTTCGGTTTGCTCCTCATTTCATTCTACCATCCGTTGTTCATCTTTTTTGCCCTGGCCCTGATCCTGGTGCTGGCGCTGATCATCCGGATGACCGGGCCGGCTGGATTAAAGACCAGCCTGAAGGAATCAAAGTACAAATACGAAGTGGCTTATTGGCTGGAAGAAGTGGCCCGCGCCTTGAATACCTTCAAATTGGCGGGCAATGACAAGCAGATCATCCAGAAAACGGACGATCTGCTATGCGGGTATCTCGACAACCGCAAAAAACATTTCAGCATTCTCAAAACCCAGTACATCAGCGTTGTGGTGTTCAAAACCCTGATCACGGCGAGCCTGCTGATGCTGGGCAGCTACCTCGTTATTCAGAATCAGATCAATATCGGACAGTTCGTAGCTGCCGAAATCGTCATCCTGCTGGTGCTGGCTTCCGGCGAGAAACTCATACTGGTGATGGAAACGATATATGATGTGCTCACAGCCCTCGACAAGATCGGCGCGGTGATGGACCTTCCGTTGGAACAAACCAGCTCGCTTCCTGCCGGTCAACCCGTTTTTGACCGGGGGCTGCAGATCAGCGTAAGCGATCTCTATTACCGGCATGACCGGTCGCGGAAACCCATAATCAACGGTCTGGATCTTGACATCGCTTCAGGTGAGAAAGTGCTGATCGCCGGCTATAATGCCTCCGGTCGGGCTACCCTGATGCGGATCCTGTCGGGGCTTTACACCGGGTTTGAAGGGGCCATAACCTATAACGGCTTTCCGCTGCGCAATCTGGACCTGTTTGAACTCCGGAAATACATCGGGGATTACTCCGCTTACGAGGACATCGTGAAGGGAACCGTGCTGGAAAATATCACGCTGGGACGGCCGGATGCTGAGATGGAGGAAGTCATTTCGGTTGCTGACCGGGTCGGACTTGCCCCATACCTGGAGCAGCTGCCGGAAGGCTATCAGACCATGCTGCTGCCGGCCGGCCGGAATCTGCCTCAAAAAGTACGCGTCCGGCTGATGCTGGCCCGTACGCTGCTTTCCAACCCGCTGTTATTGATGGCGGAGGCTTTCTTCGCGGGGCAGGAACAAAATGACCGGAAAATGATTGCGGATCTGTTTACCGCTCCCGAGCGGAACTGGACACTTGTCGCTACCTCCGACGACCCTTACCTGGCGTCAAAATGCGACCGGATCATTATTCTCGAAAACGGCAAGATCGCGGCTTCCGGTTCGTTTGAAACCGTCCGGAGGAGCCCGCATTTCAAAAAGGTATTCAAAACCGTTGGATAAATGCTGAATATATCCCGAATCCGGATCAATGCGCAGATCGATAACCGCGAATTGCGATCCCTACGCCAAACCGGCTTGTCGGATGCGCATCGGCTGTTCACCCGGTGGCTCGTCGGCATGCTGATTGCCATCCTCCTTTTCATGTTCTTGCCCTGGACCCAGAACATTCAATCAAAAGGCAAGGTCACTACGCTTCGCCCCGAACAGCGGCCGCAGACCATCCACGCTACGATCGCAGGACGGATCGAAAAGTGGTATGTCCGCGAAGGCCAATTGCTGCAAAAAGGCGATACCATTGCGTATTTGTCCGAGGTCAAAACGGAGTATTTCGACCCGGAGTTGGCGCCGCGCACCGCGCGCCAGGTGGATGCCAAGGAAGGGGCTATCGGCGCCTACCGGGGTAAGGCCGCCGCACTCGATCAACAGGTTCAGGCGCTTCGGAGCGAATTGACCTTCAAGCAGTCGCAGCTGGCCAACAAAATACGCCAGGTGAACCTGAAGATTGCTTCGGACAGCATCGAGGTCGAGCGCGCCAGGCTGGACCTTGAAATCGCCGAACGGCAATTGCAGCGCACGCAGGCGCTCTTTGACCAGGGCATCAAATCCCTGAGCGATCTGGAGGAAAAACGGTTGAAAAAACAGGAAGCAAACGCCAAATGGGTAGCTGCGGACAATAAACTTCTGGTCAACCGCAACGAACTGGCCAATGCCCGCCTCGACCTCGAAACAACCCGGTATGAATACGCCCAAAAGATCGCCAAAACAGGGTCCGATCGTTTCAGTACGCTTTCCGAGCTATACGATGCGGAGGCCGTCGTCAACAAACTCCTGATCGATTCGGCCAATTATGCGCTGCGCAGCCGCTTCTACTACATCACGGCGCCGCAGGACTGTTACGTCACCAAAGCCCTCAAACCCGGTATCGGTGAAACGCTCAAGGAAGGCGACCCCATTGTGAGCATCATGCCGGACAGCTTCGACCTGGCAGTAGAGCTGTATATAAAACCCATGGACCTGCCGCTGGTCGACCTGGGGCAGGAGGTCCGCTTCATCTTTGACGGGTGGCCGGCGATCGTTTTTTCGGGTTGGCCCGACCAGTCCTTCGGCGCCTTCAGCGGCCGTATAGTTGCCATCGACAATATGATCAGCGAGAACGGCGCCTACAGGGTGCTGGCCGCGCCGGATCCGGACGGCAAAGCCTGGCCGTCGGCCCTTCGGCCCGGATCCGGTGCACAGGGAATAGCCCTGCTCGGCCGGGTGCCGGTATGGTATGAAATATGGCGCAAGCTCAACGGATTTCCGCCGGATTATTACCGGCCGGATGCGACCGGTGAAATGCCGAAAACCAAAGCGCCCGTCAAATCGCTCAAGTAAGGCCCGGCGCTTGTCCGAAAATTGTAAAGCAAGATGAACAAACGAAACCGCATGATCAGATGGATAGGTGTAACAGCGTTGTTGCTGTGCCCCCGGCTGTTTTTCGCACAACCCGCAGACAGTGCGGGGGTTCTGGAAGCCGCCGATTTCCTGGAAATGGTGTTGAACAATCATCCCGCAGCCCGGCGAGCCGGATTGCTCGACGCCCGCTCGGCTGCCTATACCCGTATGATGCGGGGCAATTTCGACCCCAAGCTGTACAGCGATCTCCAGCAGAAGTTTTTTAAAGGCGATGAATATTTCACGATTTCCGAAAGCGGGATAAAAGCCCCCTTGTGGTACGGCATTTCCCTCAAAGGCGCCTACGCTACGGCTTCAGGCGGCGTCCTCAATCCGGAAAACAAACTGCCGGCAGGCGGACAGGCGGTATTGGGCGCAGGCATATCCCTGATCCGGGGGCTCGTATTTGACGAACGCCGCGCAGGCGTGCAACAGGCCCGGATCAACACCCGGATGAATGAAGCCGAGAAACGGCTCCTGCGCAACGACCTCGCCATGGAGGCCATAACCGCTTATTGGGAATGGTCGGCTGCCTACGCCCAACTGGGGATGCTCGAACAGGCGGTAGAGGCGGCGCGGCGCCGGCAGAACGGTATCGTACAGAGCTTTTTGCTGGGCGACAAGCCGGCCATCGACACCCTGGAGTCCTTTCTGGTGTTGCAGAGCCGGGAAATGGAGTTGAACGATGCGGCGCTCATATATCAGAACACAGCGATCGCCGTTTCCGGATACCTCTGGGATGCCCAGGGGAACCCATTGAAGATCACCGATATGCTGCGGCCTTCGTTGCCGGAAAAACAGCCTGAAGACGTCGTCAAACCCGATACGGTACTGGCACGCCTCGGGGATGCGCACCCGTTCCTGGAACTGACCCGGCAAAAGATCCGGTTGCTGGAAACCGAACAACGCCTGAACAGAGAACAGCTCAAACCCCGCCTGGATGTGGAATACAACCTGCTGGGCGACCGGTGGCAGTTCGGTGACGCTTCCGCCGGGTGGTTCGGCAACTACAAGTGGGGGCTCAAACTCGAATACCCGCTGTTTACCCGCAAAGAACGGGGCAAACTGGAATTGACAGCGGTCAAACTGCTGGATACGCAATACGAACTTCAGCAAAAATATATCGATGTGGCCAACAAATTCCGCCGGTATTATGCCGCTTATGAAATAACCGTCCGGCAACTTGAACTGGCCCGCAGCATGGCGTCAGATTATGAGATTTTGCTGGCTGCCGAACAGCAGAAGTTCAATATCGGCGAAAGTTCGATCTTCCTGATCAACAGCCGCGAACAAAAGCTGATCGAAGCCCGCCTGAAAAGCATCAAGTTGAATGCGGAATGTATGAAATTGCTCGCTGCCCTCCAATGGTCGGCAGGTGAACTGGCGGAGTGATGACCCCCTGTTCGCGCCAGGTGCATTCAAAGGAAAATCAAATAAATATAAAAAACAAAAAGTTAAAAATAATATAAATCAAACAAATTTATTTAAAATTGCAACGGAAAACATACTGGAGAGAACTGACATGCAACCATTTGAACGAGCGATCCTTCATCTGGATCTGGACGCTTTTTTTGCATCCGTGGAATGCCTGCGCAACGATGCCCTGCGCGGCAAACCCCTCATTATCGGCGGAACCGGCGGGCGCGGGGTCGTTGCATCCTGCAGCTATGAAGCCCGCAAGTTCGGTGTGCGGTCCGCGATGCCGGTGAAAATGGCGCTCCGCCTTTGCCCGGATGCCGTTGTTCTGCGCGGCGATATGGATGCCTACTCCCGGCATTCCCAGTTGATCACGGAGGTTATAGAAACGGAAGCTCCCCTGTTTGAAAAAGCCTCCATCGACGAATTTTACCTCGACCTCAGCGGGATGGACCGCTATATCGGCTGCTGGAAATGGGCCCGGGAACTGCGTGCGAAACTCTTTAAAGAAGCCGGTTTGCCCTTTTCCATGGCGCTTTCCGTCAATAAGCTGGTCTCGAAAGTGGGCGCGGGCGAAGCAAAACCCAATGGCAGCCGGATTGTGGAAAATGGAACGGAACAGGCCTTCCTGGCTCCGTTGCGCATCCGGAAACTCCCCGGTATCGGCGATGCGACGGCCCGCAAACTCAACCTCATGGGCGTGCAGACCGTACAAACCCTCAGCTTATTACCTCCCCTGTTGTTGCGGCGCGAATTCGGCCGGCCCGGCCTCGAGCTCTGGAAAAAAGCCAACGCCATCGACGAAAGCCCCGTTGTACCGTACCGCGACCAACAATCCATGTCGACCGAAGATACCCTTCTTACGGACACGATCGACCCCCGGTTCCTGCGCGATAAGCTCACAGGGATGGTCACCCGCCTGGCATACGAACTGCGGCAGGCCGGAAAGCTGACCGCCTGCGTAACCGTGAAGATCCGCTATACCGATTTCAACACCTTTACCAAACAGCAGAAACTCCCTTATACCGCCCACGATACCGACTTGCTGCATTGCGCGCACGAATTGCTGGACCGGCTCTACGAACGCCGCCAGGCCATCCGCCTCATCGGCATCAAATTCAGCAACCTCGTCTGCGGCTACCCCCAAATGGAACTCTTTCGCGATACCGGCGAAGACGAACGCCTCCTGCACGCCATGGATCAGATCCGCGCGAAATTCGGTAAAGACGCCATCACCCGCAGCACGGAACAAACCTGAACACCGAGGAACCAATCAAATCACCCCCCGGCAGCCGTAACCTCAACGAATCAACCACGCGTGCCGCGTGGCAGGCCAGATCAACAGATCAACGCATCAACAAATGACCAAACAAAACACATGCACCTCAACTGTCATACCTATTTCAGCCTGCGCTACGGGACGCTGTCGCCCCGCCGCCTCGTGGAAAAAGCCGCCGCCTGGGGAATAGAATCCCTGGCGCTGACCGACATCAACAACACGAGTTGCGCCCTGGAGTTCTATCAATATTGCCGCGAACTGGGCGTAAACCCCGTCCTGGGCGTCGAATTCCGGCACGACGGGGAATTCCTGTACCTGGGGCTTGCCCGCAACCCCGAAGGCTGGCGCGCGCTCAACGAATTGCTGACGGCGTGTTCGCTGGCCGGAATGCCCATACCCCCGTCGCCGCCGGATTGGCCCGATGTATGGGTTGTATATCCGAAGCTGACCAAAGCCCTGTCTCAATTCCGGGAAAACGAATTGCTGGGCATACGCCCCGAACACGTCAACCGGCTGTTTTCCCACGAATTGCGGCACCATCAGCACAAACTGGTCATGCTTAGCCCGGTCACCTTTTTTGACGACGACGGCTGGACCCTGCACCGCTTGCTGAGAGCCGTCGATCTGAATACCGTCATTGCCAAGCTGCAGCCCCGGGATACCGGCAAGACCAACGACCGGCTGCTGCCGCCTGAAACCCTGCATTCCTATTACCGTCAATATCCCGGCATTTTGCGCAATACCCGGCGGGTGATGGAAAGTTGCCAGGTTGATTTTGAAACCGGTCTGCAACACAATCGCCAGACTTTCACCGGAGATAAGGCCGGCGATTTCGAACTCCTTTCCAAGTTGGCGCTCAACGGCTGCCGGACCCGTTACGACCCTCATGACCGCAACGCCCTGGAACGGGTGCAACGAGAACTCAAGGCCATCCGCGAGCAGGATTTTTGCGCCTATTTCCTCATCGCCTGGGATGTGGTGCGCTACGCGCGGTCGGCCGGTTACCGCCATGTGGGCCGGGGGAGCGGCGCCAATTCGATCGTGGCGTATTGCATCGGGATAACGGATGTCGACCCGCTTGAGCTGGACCTTTATTTCGAGCGGTTCATCAACCCCTACCGCGCGTCGCCGCCGGATTTCGATATCGATTTTTCGTGGGACGAACGAGATGACGTAACCGATTACATTTTCAAGCGATACGGCCGCGAGCACGTCGCCCTGCTGGCCACCTACAGCACTTTTCAGTTCAACGCCGCCGTTCGCGAACTCGGCAAGGTATTCGGCCTTTCCAAAGCGGAAATCGATTTCATTGCCGACCACCTGGGCGAAATTTGCAGCGACGACTGGGAATGGGAAGAGGAGGCGGGGGAAAGTAAAAATGTAAAGGACTGAATTCAAACTTCAAAAGTAAAAAACCGCCCCCCTGTTTTACATTCAAAAATTTTACTTTTTGCATTTTAACCAACGCATATCACCCGAACCGGAAAAACCGGACCTGGAAGCCCTCAACCGGGAACGCCGGGCAGAGATCCGGGCCAGACTGCACCCGATGGCCCGGACAATACTCCGCTATGCCGCCATGTTGCAGGATTTCCCCAACCATTTGTCCATCCATGCCGGCGGCGTGCTGATCTCCGAACGGCCGCTTACCTGTTTCACCGCCCTGGAGATGATGCCCAAGGGATTCCCGGTTACCCATTTCGATATGCACCATGCCGAGGATTGGGGTTTTCACAAATTCGATATCCTCAGCCAGCGGGGGCTGGGCCATATCAAGGATGCAGTGGATATTATCCGGGAAAATCAGGGGCGGGCCGTCGATGTCGATGATGTCGGCCGGATCAAAAAGGATGAACGCGTACGGGAACTGCTGCGGTCCGGGCATTGTACCGGTTGTTTTTATATCGAAAGCCCGGCCATGCGCGGCCTGTTGCAGAAATTGCGCTGCGATACCTACATACATCTGGTGGCGGCCAGTTCCATTATCCGCCCCGGAGTAGCCCGGTCGGGGATGATGCGCGAGTACATTCGCCGGTTCCACGATCCGGAAGGGTTCGAATATCCGCATCCCGTTTTCAGGGAGCACCTGGGCGAAACCTTCGGCGTTATGGTGTATCAGGAAGATGTAATGAAGATCGTTCACCATTTTGCGGGGCTCGATCTGGGAGAAAGCGACGTGCTGCGCCGGATCATGACCGGCAAGAAATTCAAGGACGATACCTTTGAGCGGCTGCGCGAAAAATACCTGGAAAACTGCCGCAACCGGGGCTATTCCGACGCGTTGACGGAAAATATCTGGCGGCAGATCGAGAGCTTTTCCGGTTATTCCTTCTGCAAGGCGCATTCGGCCAGTTTCGCGGTGGAGAGCTTTCAAAGCCTTTACCTGAAGGCTTATTTCCCGCTGGAATTCATGGTGGCCGTGATCAATAATTTCGGTGGGTTTTACCAGACCGAATACTACGTACACGAAGCCCGTATGGCCGGTGCGAACATCCACCCGCCCTGCATCAACCACAGCCGGTACCTGACCGCTATTGAAGATCGCGAAGTCTATCTGGGATTTATTCACCTTACGGGTATGGAGCGGCAAACGGCGCACCGCATCATCGCCCGCCGTACCGGGGGTGGCCCATTCCGCAGCCTGGCCGACTTTGTACGCCGGGTGCCGATTGCCCAGGAACAACTGGAACTCCTCATCCGGATAGGCGCTTTTCGCTTCACCGGCCGGAGCAAATACGAACTGATGTGGGAAAAGAACGCCGTATTCAACCCGAAAGAGGGCTACGAGGCCACACCCGACCTGTTCCCGGAAGCCTACGATTACATTCTTCCTCCAAATACCGCGCAACCCCAACCGGATATGGAGCAGAACCAACCGGATGCTGAGCAGCATCAAAACACCCCCCCCTCACCCTCTCTCCACGAAGGCCCCCACGACCAGGCATTCGACGAAATAGAATTGCTCGGCTTCCCGCTGTGTTCCCCGTTCGACCTGCTGGCAGATGACAGCGCCTACTGCGATGATGTTGTCAAGGCCCGGTTTCACCGCCATTTGGGCAAAGTGGTGCATATTCTGGGGTACTACGTATGCCGTAAAGAAGTCCGTACAGTCAACGGGCAGTTGATGGCGTTCGGTACCTGGCTTGACCGCGACGGCCATTTTTTCGATACCGTGCATTTTCCCAATTTCCTGAGCCGGCATCCGTTCAGCGGGAAAGGCGTTTACTGTATCGAAGGCAAGATCACAGAAGAATTCGGATTTTTCAGCCTCGAAGTGATTGGGTTGAAAAGGCTGCCTTTCCGCAAGGACGAGCGATTCGAATAGTCCCTTTTTTGAGGGGATGCGCAAAAATTGAGGGAAATCATTTATCTTGCCCATACAAAACAAAGCCTATGGAATGGCTTAAGCACTCTCTCAACGACATCGTATCCCTGTTCTTTCCCAACCTGTGCCTGGCATGTGGAGAAAACCTGCCGCCCAGGCAGGAAATGATCTGCGTTCATTGCCAGTACAAACTGCCGCGGACGGGCTTTCACGAACACCGGGAAAATCCTTTTACAGAAAGATTCTGGGGCCGGCTGCCGCTCGAAAGCGGAGCAGCGCTCTTTCATTTCATCAAGGGTGGAAAAGTGCAACGGCTTGTTCACCAGTTGAAATACAAGGATAAAGCGGACATCGGCATACGGCTTGGGCAATGGTACGGGCGACTGCTCAGCGACAGCCCGTTGTTCCACAGTATAGACACGGTGATCCCGGTGCCTTTGCACCCCAAAAAGGAACACCTCCGCGGGTACAACCAGGCGGCCATGTTCGCCAAAGGGCTGGCTGACACCATGCAGGTCAACTGCCTTTCGCAGGGATTGCGCAGGAATGTGTTTACCGAAACCCAGACCCGGAAGTCGCGCCTGGAAAGAGTGGAAAACGTTACCGAAGCTTTTGAGATCGCCCGGCCTGCCGACCTTAAAGGGCGGCACGTCCTGCTGGTCGACGATATCATCACCACCGGCGCCACATTGGAAGCCTGCGGCCTGAAATTGCTCGAAGTACCGGGCTTGAAACTGAGCATGGCCACGATCGGCTTTGCCGGGTGAAGGTTAGTTTTAAGTCGTAAGTCGTAAGTCGTAAGTCGGGATCCTGAGCGGAGCCGAAGGATAAGTCGTAAGTCATCAGTTGTAAGTCCGGTGGCTGAGCGGAGTCGAAGCCGCAGACGCCCAACTATCCAACCATAAAGCCGTAAAACCCTCCAACCATAAAGCCATTCATGAACCAATCCGCCTACCGCGAATTTTGCAAAAACGTCCCGGACCTTCCCGTCTTTGTACAGGACTGGTACCTGGACGCCGTTTGCAAGGACGGAACCTGGGATGCGGCGGTCGTTTCGGAAAACGGGCTTACAGTCGGCGTTTTACCTTATTTCCTGAAAAGAAAATACGGCTTCAGCTATATCACCATGCCGCTTTTTGTCAAGCACATGGGGCCGTTTCTTCTGCCTGAAAAACGCGAATTGAAACACGAAAACCGGATCTATGGTGAATTGATCAGCCGGTTACCGAAAATCGATGGGTTCAAACAGGATTTCCATCCTTCTGCGGCCAACTGGCTGCCATTTTTCTGGGCGGGATACCGGCAAACCACCCGCTATACCTACCGGCTCGACATCCGGGATGCGGATCGGGTATACGACGGCATCAACCGCAATATGCGGCGCAATATCCGGCACGCGGAAACGCTGTTACAGGTGGATAGCAGCGGCACGCCGGAGGACCTTTACCGCCTCAACCGGATGAGCTTCGACCGGAAAGGATTGCAATTGCCCTATTCCCTGGATCAGTTCCTGGCGCACGACGAGGCCCTGGCCCGCCAACAGGCCCGGCAACTGTTCTTCGCCCGCGATGCCGAAGGCCGGCTCCATTCCGCCGCCCACCTGATCTGGGATCGCACCACGGCGTATTATCACATAGCGGGCGACAACCCCGAATTGCGACAGAGCGGCAGCGGCATTCTGCTGACCTGGCGGGCCATTCAATTCGCCGCCGATACCCTGAAATTACCGGTTTTTGATTTTGAAGGGAGCATGTTGCCGGAAGTGGAAAATATCCGGCGGCAGTTCGGAGGCCGTCAAACGCCCTATTCCCGCGTCTGGAAGGATCATTCGCCCCTGTTCAGGCTGTTGAACGCGATCCGTCCCTGAACGGACCACTGTTAACCTTCCACCTTGGGCCCGCAGCCATTGGGCTTCTTTAACCTTTCTACTTTATCCGTTAACCTTGAAATGGCCCGCGCCGCCGTTGTAAAGCCGAAACATCGCCCTATCCCAACTGACAACTGACAACTGAACTTCGACTTCGCTCAGTTACCGCCAACTGAGAACTGTCGAATGTGAATCGTCAACCCCTGAGCCGCTTATACCGCTTCGGGCATTTTTTCAGCATGGCCTCTTCTACTTTTTTATCGAACTCCTGACGCTCTTCGGCGGGCATATTGGCAATGGTGCTGTGGGATTCCGATCCGCGCTTCATGACGGAACAATCCACTACGGCGCCTTCGATGCCGGTCTGACTTGGCGGACGGTATCGTTTCGGGTCGGTTTTCCGCTCCCGGCGTTCGACTTCACGGTAGATGGTTTTGATGCACGAACAGCGCCGTTTGGCTTCACTCACGGCCAGGGTAGTCTGGCAGCCTGATGCCAGGATCAGTATGGAAAAAAGGGCAAAGAAAATCCGCTTTTGCATTGATTTTGGTTTATCCATTGGAACAGCCTGCAAGTTTAGTGATTTCCCCTTCAATGCCGGATGCTTTGATGGCGTGTTTATTCCGTTAAAATCCCCTGCATCAGTTCTTGGAAGGGCTGCGGCGGCGCATACAGGCGGTCGTTATAGGCGGTAGCGCTCAGGCGCAGGTTGTGGATATTGTCGTCGCGAAACTCCCGCTCAATGGTAATATTGCCGAAAAGTTGATCGATCTTTTCTTCTTTTTTCAGGCCTTTGCGGGGCTTGAGGTAATGGCGTTCTACGGTTTCCACCCAATCGGGCCGGTTATAGGTACGCACATCGGACAGTTGCGTTTTATACCCCAGCTTCAGGACCTGTTCCTTGAAATAATCAAACAGATAACCGGTTTCTGCTTTGGAATGTCCCGTTTTTTGGAAATAAACGACGAAACCTTTGGAAGAAGGCGTATCCAGAAAATCGATCGCTTCATCGGTGTCCCGCGGCAATACCTGGTAGATCGCGTATTGATCGTTCAGCCAGTCGGTGAGGCGGCGCTTGTCCAGCGTATTTTTCCACTGTTCATAATCCGCTTTTTCTTCTTCGCTCCGGGTGATCCATTCGTGAACGGCAGGGTTGGCGGGTGTGCTCTGTTCGGCTTCCCGGAAAAGTTGTTTGAAATAACGCCAGATGCTGGACATATCGATCGGTCGTAATGGGTGATGATTTATACGGGGTTGATAATATAAAAACCGGCAGGGGGCATTTGTTCAATACCGGACAGAAAGTGTTCATAAGCGGACAGTCGCCGGTTGATTTTTATCTTGCTCGAAATGATCCGCGTTTTAAATTTGCACTTGATTTACAATTGTTTAAATTTCAGGATTATTGACCTCCGGGGTCTGGCACGAATCTTGGGCCATGGCCGCAAAACAGACTGAATTATGATCGTACTCAACGAAATAGAGAAATTTGTTAAAAACGGGCTGACCAAAATCTGGATCCTCAATCAGGTCAGCCTCGAGATCAAGGAAGGCGAATTTGTGACGATCATGGGGCCCAGCGGCGCCGGTAAAACCACTTTGCTGAACATCATCGGCATGCTGGAAGAAGCCAACGGCGGCGAATACTTTTTTCTGGACGAACCCGTCCACCAACTGAATGAACGCCGCCGCAGCGAGATCCACAAGCAATATATGGGCTTTGTCTTTCAGGCTTATCACCTGATCGACGACCTGACCGTGTATGAAAATATCGAAACGCCCCTGCTTTACCGCAAAGTGAAAGGCAAGGATCGCCAGAGCATCGTCGCCGATGTGATGGACCGGTTCAATATGGTCGCCAAAAAAGGCCTGTTCCCCGATCAGTTGTCCGGCGGACAGCAGCAGTTGGTGGGCGTAGCCCGGGCCATCATCCACAAACCGCGCCTGTTGCTGGCCGACGAGCCGACCGGCAACCTCCACACCAAACAGGGCGAGCAGATCATGGAACTGTTCAAGGAACTGAATGACGAAGGCGTTACCATCATACAGGTTACCCATTCAGAAAAGAATGCCTCCTACGGCTCCCGCATAATTGAGATCGTCGACGGCAATATCAGAAGCGATTCTCCTGTTTAATACAAGGCGCCGAACAGTGCGCGTTTATCAGGAGAAATACGTTTCATGAACCGCTATCTTACCGGATTTTTACTGGCCGCCGGCCTGTCGTTGCTCTTTTCAGGGTGCATCGCCGCACAAGATGTGCTGACGCAAAAAGACCTCAGCGGAAAGCTGGAAAAACAATACGGGAAAGCTGCCGACTACAACCGGCAGGGAGACCTTGAAGCCGCCCTCAAGGAGCTGGACGGGCTGCTGGAAAAAGCCCCCAACCTGATCGACGCCCTCCTGATGCGCGCCGCCATCCATTACGATCGCCGCAATTATGCCGCAGCCAGAGCGGATTACCAGACCGCGATCGGGCTCAATGCCGGATACGAACCGCTGGCCTGGTACCAATTGGGCCTGACCTGCCAGAAAATGGAAGATTACGCAGGCGCAGCGAACGCCCTGGAACAGTTCATCGCTTCCAATCCCAAACGGCAGGAACTGCGCGCCCGCGCCGAGCATCACCTGGAAAATGCCCGCTTCGCCGAAAAGGCGGTCAAAAATCCGAAACCATTCCATCCTTCGCCGTTGAGCGCCGCCATTAATACGGCAGAATCGGAATACCTCCCGGCCCTCAGCGCTGACGGTAATTATATGATCTTCACCCGGCGCGTGAACGGACAGGAGGATTTTTTCATCAGTGAAAAAACAGATACCGGCTGGGCAACCGCTACGCCCGCCGAACAATTGAATACGCCGCTCAACGAAGGCGCTCACGCCATTTCTGCCGACGGCCGGACATTGGTATATACCGGCTGCAATCCGCGTGCGGGCTTCGGCGGATGCGATCTTTTTTACGCCACCCGCGACGGCGATACCTGGACAACGCCCCAACGCCTCGGCCCTGCCATCAACACACCGGCCTGGGAAGGCCAGCCCTCCCTGTCGGCCGACGGCCGGTCCCTGTATTTCGCCAGCGAAAGGAAAGGCGGGTACGGCGGCCGCGATATCTGGGTGAGTTACCTGGGAACGAAAGGATGGGGCGAACCCGTCAACCTGGGCGATTCGATCAACACGACCGGAAATGACGAATGCCCGTTTATCCACGCTGACGGCCAGACCCTCTATTTTTGCTCCGACGGCTGGCCCGGTATGGGCGACGATGATCTCTTCATCGCCCGCCGCGAAGGCAAGGTATGGCGAAAAGCCCAAAACCTCGGCTATCCGCTCAATACGCCGGCCGACGATGGCACCCTCAGCGTCAGCCTCGATGGCCGGACCGGGTATTTTGCCCGGGAAACGGGGTCACAGGGCAGGAAATTCGACATCTTCAGCTTCCCGCTTTTTGAAGACGCGCGCCCGAAGCCCGTTACCTTTGTACAAGGCCATGTAAAAGACCAGACCAACGACGAGCCGGTGCAGGCCGTAGCGTCGTTGTCCGACCCGGAAACGAACGAGGTCCTGAGCGCTTTCCGGACCGATAAAGCCGGTGAGTTCCTGGTATGCCTGCCCGCAGGACGCAATTATGCCCTGCACGTGGAAGCAGACGGATATCTGTTTTTTTCCGAGCATTTTGAACTGAAGGAAATGAAACCGGTTGACGACCCGTTCCTGCTGGAGATCAAACTTTCGCCGGCGCTTGCCGACGCCCCTGAAGGCGAACCGGCGCCGCCCGTTGTCCTCCGCAACCTGTTCTTTGCGACCGGATCGGCCGAATTGCGCCCCGAATCCGGCGAAGAACTCCGGCGCCTGAAAAGCTTGCTGGATAAAAACCCCGGTCTGAAGATCCGCATCAACGGCCATACCGACAATGTGGGCGATGACGCTGCCAACCTGAAGCTGTCAGAAGCCCGGGCAAAAGCGGTCTATGACTGGCTCATCGCCGGCGGCATTGACGCCCAACGGCTCCGCTTTCAGGGTTTCGGCGAAAGCCGCCCCATCGATACCAACGATACGCCCGAGGGGCGTCAGCGCAACCGCCGAACCGAATTTGAAGTGATCAGGAATTAACTATCGGCCGGCGGTTACCTTCACGCCCAGGTAGAATTCCCGCCCGTGCAGCGGCGCGTAAGCATATGCCGTATCGAAATACTTGCTGAATCCGGGGGGACTTGCCGGATCGTTGAACCCGGTCAGCGGCGAGACCTGCTGGGTATAATCCCCCAGATTCTGGGCGCCCGCGTAAACGGTCCATTTTCCGAACACCCGGGAGACCTGGATATTCTGGAAAGCGTAAGGCTTTGAAACGGTCGGTCTCGGAACTGCGACAGGATCACCGTTTTCGTCCAGGTCGTAAACCTCGGGCAACGCCATAGGCCCGGTGATGCGCAGGGTATAGGCGATCAGCAATTTTGCCTTTTTCCAGTGATAGTTGATACCGAAATTCCCGCTCCACTGCGGAGCGAATTCCACATCGGTACGCACCGGCTCCCCGTTCGCACCGGTCTCGGTTTGGGTTACCCGCTGGGCGTTCATCCCGAGGTTGAAGGCGAGGGGAAAAGCAAAATTATGGGTAAGATTTATGCCGATACCCAGGGTTTCGGCGTGGCCTTTCGAGTTGGCGTAGATGATTTTTCCGGGCGTGCCGTAATCGGGCAGGATTTTGTTGCGGAAATAAGTGTAGTAAGCGTCAATATCGAAATTGCCGATGCTGTTGCCCAGGGTGTAAACGTGGTTGAGGTTGAGAGACCCGTTGAGGGACCTTTCCGGCGACAGGGTTTCGGCAATCTCTACCGTTCGCTGACCGGTGATGAAAGCGTGGTCCTCGGTAAACAGATTGACGACCCGGAAACCGGTACCGAAATTGGTCCGCAACGTGGTCCAGGCGGAAGGCTTGTATTTGAGGTTGAATCTGGGGGAAAAGATCAACCCGTGAGCAGGGTAGTGGTCCACACGGGCGCCGCCGAGCAAGGTCCAGTTCTTCCCGGCGCTCCATTCGTCCTGCACAAATATGCCCGGGATGAATTGCCGGTCGGGTGCGTTGGTTTCATCCACGGGGTTCAGGGTTGCGACCGTATTATCATCGTAAAGCTGATACCGGGCACTGATACCGGCCAGCAGGTCGTGTTTTCCGGTATCCGGGCGCCATAAGAAATTGGCAAAAGCGATCTTCTGACGGGCGTCGTACCCGTCGGCGCCGTAGTAGCTGTCCTGCCGGTGATCGCTCAGCGAGTAATCTATTTTCAGGAAGGCCCGGGTGGGGAATTCATAAGTGCCGAAAAGCTCGGCACGGTGGGTATAGATGCTTTCGCCGTAGATCCGGTCGCTGCCCCGCAATTGCCGGTAAGCCCGGTTCTTCAGGAAGGCTTCGACCCCGTTCCGGCGGTCTTCGTAATAATATTTTCCGCTGATCGTAAATGGTTTTCCGCTCTTTCTGGAGATATTCCATTTGGTGAAAAACGAATACCGGTCGAGGTTGACCTGGTCGCCGAATCCGTCTCCGTTGCGGTCGTCAAAATCATCGATATAGGCATAATTTAGCCCCAGGTACCCGGCGGTTTTACCTATCTTTGGGGCTGCGGCGATATTGCCGAAGGATTCCAGGTGGCTGGTTCCCATCAGGTCGACAGCCAGCGGCGGCTGTTTGGCGGGGTCCTTGGTAATGATGTTGATCACGCCGGCTACGGCTTCAGACCCGTAAAGCGTGCTGCTGGGGCCTTTGATCACTTCAAAGCGATCGATGATCATGTTCGGAATGCCGTTCAGACCGTAAACCGAAGCCAGATTGCCGTAAATAGGCGCGCCGTCCATCAGTACTGCGGTATAGGCTCCGGGCAGGCCGTTGACGCTGATGCTGTTGGTAAAACAAACCCCGCAAGCCACCACTTCCTGAACCCCGTTGACCATTTTTATGCCGTCCATGATGGAAGAGGCGGCTGCCGGCAGGTAAGTGTCGAGCTGTTTGGATGTAACCACCTCGACCTTTATAGGGGATGCGGATACATAGGTCGGCTTCATGCTGCCGGTGACAATGACCTCTTCCAACAGGGAAGAACCGCTGAGGTTGAAATCGAGTTTGAAAACCTGACCCGGCTCCACTTCTGCGGACCGGCTTACGGGCAGAAAACCCACATAGGAGGCGGTAACGGTATACTGGCCGGACGGCAATCCGTTGATCGAATAGAACCCCATGGAGTCGGCGGTTATGCCGTTGGAAAGGACCGTGACGTTGGCGTAGGCCAGCGGTTCTCCGGCAGCCGTGATCCGGCCTTGAATGGCAGCCTCCTGGGCGATGCAGGTTTGAAATGCCAGCGCTGCCAGGCCGGGTATCAGTTTTTGGATTAAATGCACGATAATATCATTTTGGTGATGCAAATTTAATAATTTAGTCTTAACTAACAAAATTTTTTAATGGACCTTAGTAAAAATGAGGAAGATTATCTAAAAGCCTTGTTTTATTTGATCGTTGAAAGCGAGAATGACAAGACAAGCACCAATCAACTGGCGGAATACCTGGGTATTTCACCGGCATCCGTCAATGGTATGCTTAAAAAATTGAGGACCAAGAAGCTGGTTGATTATCAGAAGTACGGCAAGCTGCATCTGACCGAACAGGGGCGCGCCATTGCTGTTCAACTCGTGCGCAAGCACCGGCTTTGGGAGACTTTTTTATACGACAAACTGGGTTTTAGCTGGGATGAGGTCCATGAGGTTGCCGAACAGCTGGAACATATCCAATCGGAAAAACTGATCCGCAAGCTGGATGCGTTCCTGGAGCATCCGTCCAACGATCCGCATGGCGCCGTTATCCCGACCGAAGAAGGGGAATACCGGATCCCGCCTAAGAAAACCCTGGCGGAAGTCCCTGCCGGAGACTTCTGCAAACTGGTATCGGTGAAAGACAGTTCTGTCGCCTTTTTGCAATATGTCACCAAGCTCGGGTTGGCGCTGAGCAGCAGGATCAGGATAGTGGAGCGGATTTCCTTTGACGATTCCCTGATCATCGAATTTGACGGCAAGCAGGTGCAGATCACCAGAAAATTCGCAGAAAACGTATTTGTAGTCTGACATGATGAACGATCCTTTCAGCCGGGCAATCGACCAGTATTGTGAAGCGCATACCGCCCCGGCAGATTCCGTTTTGTACGAACTGGAACGGGAAACCTACCTGAAAACGCTGGCGCCGCAAATGCTGTCGGGCCGCCTGCAGGGGGCATTCCTCTCGCTCATCAGCCGGTTGATCCATCCGAAGGCAATCCTGGAGATCGGGACGTTCACCGGCTACGGATCGATTTGTCTGGCACGAGGCCTGGCGGACGACGGGCAGTTGCATACCCTTGAAGCCAATCGCGAACTTGAGCACATTATCAGAAAGTATATAACCAAAGCTGGACTCGCTGAAAAAATCCGGTTGCACCTCGGCAACGCCCTGGAGATCATTCCCACCTTATCCGGGCCGTTCGATCTTGTTTTTATCGATGCCGGAAAACAGGACTACAGTGCCTACTTTGACCTGATCATCGGCCGGATACGACCCGGCGGGCTCATGCTGGCCGATAATGTACTCTGGAGCGGTAAAGTCCTTGAACCCGAACAGGACGAAGACACCCGCGCCTTGCACGCCTTCAATCAAAAAATCACCACCGACCCCCGTGTTGAAAATCTTATCCTGCCGCTCAGAGACGGTCTCATGATGGCAAGAAAGCGCTAAAGACGGGCTTTTTTTAAAAAAAGTATTACTTCCAAATCCAAAAGCTTCCATCCTCTCGTATCTGGTTTTGTACATAACCTAATTTCTCCAAATCTTAAACTTATCCTATGAAAGCCTCTTATTTCAAGTGTGCCTTTGGCGCAGCGCTTCTGATCGTTATGTCCTCCTGCCAGAAAAATGAGGACTTCAGCCCCGCTGACACCCAGGACGCCAAACTGGATCTTCGGAACTCCGTTACACCGACACTGTACGCTTCTTCGAATACCTCCGGAACACTCGGCATTTTTGACCTGACTTTTCCGGGCAGCCCGGTTCAGGACAAATCGACCGTCGCTTATGCCGATGCCGACGGCGTCGCTTACATACCGTTTATGAACGCCGTTTTCCAGCTCGACCGGACAAATAACCGGCTCAAGGTATACGGCAATGCCAATACGCTGGGCGGCGACGACGAAATCATGCCCAATGCGATGAGCAATCCGGACTTCAATAACGGCCGCGAGATCACCGTCGGATTTACGAACCGGGTAGTTGTGGCGCAGGATGCCGGCCCGGGCAACAATAACACCAACGGGCTGCTTGTCTACCGCACCAGCACCAATTCCATCCAGCTGTATCGCAGCTACACGACCAGCATCAACCTCTGGGGAATCCAGGCAGTGGGCAACGACCTGTTTGCCGTAGTCGATAACTCGAATACCCTGGCCATGTTTGCCGGTTTTTTCGGTAAAAAATCAGGCGCGCTTGAGCCGGATGCCATTGTTACGATCGGCGGCCTGGTGCGCACCCACGGCCTGAGCTATGATCCTGCGACCGATATCATGGTACTGACCGATATTGCCGATGCAGCCAGTGCCACGGACGGCGGTATCCACGTGATCACCAATTTTATGAGCAAGTTCATGGAAGCCGCCAACGGTTCCGGCGTCATTCCGGCCGATCAGCAGATCCGGATCGCGGGCGCCAATACCCTTTTGGGCAACCCGGTTGACGTGGCATTCGACAGCAGTACGGACATGATCTATGTTGCCGAACGCGCTAACGGAGGCGGCCGCATCCTCGGCTTTACCACGCCGGCGGCCAACGGAAACCCGATGCCCGTATTCGATATGGCTTTTGCGGGCGCTTCCGCCGTCGCATTGAATAAATAATTGCTATTGAGATGTACCAACGGGGATTTTCCGGTTTATCCGGGAAATCCCTGTTTTGCGTTGGCAAAATACCCTACCTTTGCCGGGCTGCCCGGGAAACCCGGCCGGGCAGATCGAGCGCATGAATCAGTCGTACACCATTGTACTGCCCCAATTCGAGGGCCCCTTCGATCTTCTCCTCTTCTTTATCGAGCGGGACGAACTGGACATTCATGATATTCCCATCGCCAAGATCACGGATGACTTTCTGGATTATATCCGGCATATGGAGCGGATGAATATCGACCTGGCCAGCGAATTCATCCTTGTAGCGGCCACCCTCTGCCGGATCAAGGCCAAGATGCTGCTGCCCCGCAAACCGGTTGATGAAGAAGGCAACGAGATCGACCCCAGGGAAGAGCTTGTCAGCCGGCTCCTCGAATACAAGCGATACAAGAGCGTACTGGAGGAAATGCGGCAGCTGGAGGAGGATCGCTCCCTGCGTTTTTACCGGGGAAGCAACGTCAAGGAACTCCAGCAGATCGCTACCAAAGCGCTGGTGGACGTGGAACTGGAATCCGTCACGCTGTTCAAACTGCTGCGGGCTTTCGAGCGCATCATGCAGCGCTTTGAAGAAGGGCCTCCCCAAACCATCCACCGGATTATCCGGTTCAATTACTCGATCGAAGACCAGCAGGAATTCATCCTGGGGCAGGTCAAATCCGGCCAGAAAGCCAACTTCAACGCCGTATTCGGCCCTTGCGCCAACCGCATCCATGCGATCATTACTTTTCTCGCCCTGCTCGAATTGCTCAACCTGGAAAAAATAGCTATCATTGTGGGTGAAGGCGTAAACAATTTCTGGCTGCAGGAGCCCGATCCCGCAGCCGATGAAGAGGAATAACCGGCCGTCTGCACCACCTATGGAAATATTTTACACGACGGAAGATTTTCCGTCACTACTGACAACTGTTAACTGACAACTGACCACTACTATGGGATGGATTTACATCATTGTGATCGGCGGTATCGCCGGCTGGCTGAGCGGATTGCTGATGAAAGGATCCGGGTTCGGCCTTTTGGGTAATATTGTCGTCGGTGTGCTGGGCGCCATCGTTGGCGGCTGGATCTTCAGCTTCCTGAAAATTGACGCCTACAGCCTGGGCGGATCGATCCTCTCGGCAGTGGTCGGCGCCATCGTACTGATCTGGTTGAGCAAAAAATTGAAACTCTGAGTACCGGCCCCGGGATCGACCGGTCGGCAGAGGAAGAACGCCTCCACCGTTGGCGGCTCATTCTGGGCGCCAAATCGGACCCGGAAGGCGAGGTCGGTCTGGAAGGCATGGCCCGGGGTATGGACCGCGTACTCGAAGCGCTTTACGACAGCGACCGCCGGGGCAATCTCGGCCCCAGCTCACCCAATATCAACCGGTGGCTTGGTGATATTCGCACGTATTTTCCTACGTCGGTCGTTCAGCTCATGCAAAAGGACGCGCTGGAGCGGCTGGGTATGGAACGCATGCTGCTGGAGCCCGAATTGCTGGAAAGTGTTACCCCGGATGTTCACCTGGTCGGCGCACTGCTCACGCTGGGTAAAATGCTGCCCGACAAAACGCGTGAAACCGCACGTATGGTGGTGCGCAAAGTTGTCGAGCAGATCGAAATCCGGATGCGGTTCCCGCTGGAACAGGCGATCCGGGGCAGCCTCAACCGCGCGGAGCGCAATTTCCACCCGCGGCCGCATGAGATCAACTGGCCCCATACCGTCAGGACCAATCTGCGCTATTTCCAGCCCGAACTCAATACGATCATTCCCAACCGGCTCATCGGTTTTGGCCACAAGCGGCGACAACTCAAGCATGTCATTCTCCTGATCGACCAGAGCGGATCCATGGCCAGTTCGGTCGTTTACGCCGGAGTAGCCGCCAGTGTGATGGCATCTATTCGCAGTCTTCGCACCCATATCGTGGCCTTCGATACCAGCGTCGCCGACCTGAGCGAGCACCTGGACGATCCGGTCGACCTGCTTTTCGGCATCCAGCTGGGCGGCGGCACCGACATCGCAAAAGCGCTGAAGTACGCCGCCGGCCTGGTCCGGAACCCGAAAGAAACCACCCTGTTGTTGATCAGCGACCTCTTCGAAGGCGGCAAAGAACAGGATATGCTGGCACAGGTCGATCACCTAAAAGCTGCCGGCGTCAATTTCATTTCACTTCTGGCCCTGAACGACGAAGGCGCGCCTGCCTTTGATCGCAATATAGCTGAAAAATTGGCGATCCGGGGCATACCCGCCTTTGCCTGCACACCCGATCTGTTTCCGGGATTGATAAGCGCTGCACTGAATGAAGAAGCCGTGGGAGATTGGTTGGGGAAAAACAATATTAGTCCCAAAAATTAAGCAGAAAGCAAGGGGGAATTTAAATAAAATTATTCCGGAGGAATTGATCTCGTCAAATATACCTGAAGAAGTAGTTATGGCTATTTTAAGTGGGTACCGTCGGGAACAGAGTCTTGGCGTCATTAAGCGCATTCTTTCCAGGCTGAAGGAGCTTAGTACGGATGAGAGTGCCTTTAAAAAATATATAAAGCAATTGACAATTCTCTCGAGATTGCGTAAATTAGAGTCGGAAACCAAAAAGGAAGCAGAAAATATGCCAATTCATTATGATATTGAAACGGACGGACTTTACATAGAAGGCCTGAAAAAAGGTCGTGAAGAAGGTCGTGAAGAAGGTCGTGAAAAAATGCTTTTAGATGCCGTGAAAAATGTAATGACCAAACTTCCGCAAACTTCGGACCATGAGATCGCCGATCTTTTGAATGCGCCATTGGAATTGGTCATGCGGGTGCGACGGGAATTAAGCAGTTTGCAGTAACGGAAGGAGGGCTATTGGCTATCCCATTCCCAATATCCGCCGGGCTGTTCTCATGAGTACTTCCTCTTCTTCTGTAAGTAAAATCGTTTCTGCAGTTCTTTCAGGCAGGACTTCGGCAATCACCTTCGGTTGCCGCGCCATTACCAGCATCTGCTGCCGTTCACGGGGCGAGAATTGGGAAAATGTACGCCGGACAACCGGCAATGCGCTTTGAAAACTTTCTTCCCCGATCCCGGATACCCACTCGTCGAGCAGCGCCCACAGCGGCGGATGATGGATCAATACCAGGCCGCTGCCTTCCATGAAACCCTCCACCCAACCGGCTACTGCAATCGCATCGCTCCGCCCGGCGGAAAGCGCCAGACGCATCTGCTGGTTGGTCCGTTCCAAAGTCCAGCTTTGCTTGTCGAACAAAATGCGGGTTGCCTGCCCGGCAATCAACGGCGCAGTCGACGCTGCCGAAGTGGCCAGTTCCAGGGCTCGTAACCAAACCGGCATATGGTGTTCATAAGCCTGGATCGACAAGGCGCGGTTGGCAGCTCCTAAGGCCTTTCGCCAGTTTTGAGCCGACTCCTCATCCAGTCCGGCCAAAGCTGCCGGCAACCCCGCGCACATCCTTGGCGCCAGCTCATTGACCAACTCCGCCAACGCGGTCACATCGGTCTTCCGGGCATCCCCGTACTGGATGACCGCGATCAGGGACGGCAGACTTTCCAGCAACGTGAAGATGTCGTGTGACAGGGCGCTGATCTCTTCCATCCGCCGGATCAAGGGAGTCAGTACATCCGGTAATCCGGCCCGCAGGGCATTTGATGCCATTTTTGCCAGTTCGGACAGGTTAGAAGATTTGCCGGCAAGGTGCTGCAAGCGGGCGGTTGCCGCTTTTTCCATCGTATTGCCCCATATACCGGCCTCTATAACGGACAATGCAAAATCGGGCGCCCATTGCATGCGCCAGATCTCTTTGAAGCCGCCCAGTGTGGTTTCCGGATTTTCTTCAAGGCTCCCCCAATTGATCTCCAGGATATTGAGCCGGTGGAGCAGACGGCTTTTGTCCAGATCCGTGGGCTCCCGCAGGTCGATACCTCCTTTCGGATTGGTGGCGGTTCCCTTCAACCATTGCTCCTCGTCGGCGCCCCAGTATTTGGTCATCCGGGTCGACTTGATGGTCTGCTCCAGGTCTTTTTGCAGGGGGACTCTAGCCAGGCCGGCCGGTACTGTGCCGGTTTTTTCCCCGATCACCAGTTTTTCGCGGATCAGTGCCAGCACCGCGTTTTCACCCCGGCCGAATACGCTCCGGGCGGCCTCTTCCAGCTCTTCCAGCCCCGGGATGGCCAGGTTGCGCAAGGTCGCCAGGGTATCGGCCAACCGGGTGGCGTCCTGGGTTTGCGCCGGCGAAGCGTCAAAACCCTCTTTGCGCAGGAGCGCCGCCACACGGGCCATCCACCTTACCGTCGCTTCCTCGTTGTTTTGGAAGAGCAGTTCGTACCAGGCGGGCGCCGATACGCCGGCGCCGTAACCGCTTTCTCGCGATAAATGCCGATAGCTCCAAGGGATCCAAACGGCCTCTGTTTTGCGCTTGGGCAAGCCTTTCAATACGGCATTGTCCGCAGCGGCCTTGATCTTTTCCGTCCGGGCGAGCACAGGCCCGTGCCAGGCGCCGCATACCACGGCGATCCGCTGATACCCTTGTTTGAGCAGGTCCCGGATGCACTTGCGCATATATGCCTCCCGGAGGAGTGTTTCGCGGGTTTCCGTCCGCACCGGGTCGTCGCGCAGGGCGCCTGCCATTTCGAGGATGGATGGAAAAATGGCGTCTTCGTTCGGGCCCCGCTCAAAAGTGACGTCCCACCACCGCTCGCTGTCGGCATACCCGGCCAGTTGCGCCATCATACCCAGCGGATCGGCCTGAAGAGCTGTTTCTTCGGGCGTCAGGTTGAGGGTCAACTGGCTTTTCCGGTCGAGTGCAAACTGGACGTTCACCGGCAGGTCGACAGGAAAAAACGGTATCCTGTTGGTGACTCCGTACCTGAATGCCTGCCATTCCGGCGAAAATTCCGCAAAGGGATAATAAGCGGCCTGATGCAGATCGTCAGGGTTATAAAAGAGGATGGCCACCGGCGGCTCGGGCGGGTCTTTTTCCAGGGCTTTGAGCGCACTTGCAGCGTCAGCCGGCAATTCGACCGCTATGCAATCGGGGGCGAATGATTGCAATGCCTCCATCAGGCTCCTGGCTGAACCGGGGCCGTGGTGGCGGATGCCGAAAACGCGGATATCGGGAGCGGCCAAACCTTTGATTTTGGTTCAAAGGTACGAAATCACCTTTTCCGAAAGGAACACAGTTAAGCGGCGTGATCCTTAAGGAATCTTGATCAGCTTCCAATACCCGATCCCGTCTTTGGAAGTGATCCGGAACCCATACGCGCCGGCCGGCAATCCCGACAGATCAAGCCCGGTCTGCGGGTATTGCAACGCTCCTGAGCGGACTGCTTTACCGGTAGCGTCAAAAACGGCAAACCTGGGTGAATCGAGGGGTTCTGCCAACTCCACCGTCAGCCGGTCCCGGAAGGGATTCGGAGAAAAGACGGCTGCCGATGTGGCCAGCAGGTCATCCGTTTTATCAAAAAAGGCAAAACAAACCGGGGTTTCTGTCACGGAAACAGCGTGTCCTGGACCATGATAGCAGTAAAATTCCGTGTGTATGAACGGCGCCGACTCCGGCGGATACGGGATCAGGTTTTCCGTACTGCCGAGCACTTCCACATACCGGTTTTCCGGAAAAAAGGTGTACCCGTCCAGCGGTTGCAGGTTAAATCTCCTCGTAGTGATATTGAACTGAAAAGGACTTTCGGTTTCTCCCACCACAATCGTCTCAATACTGTCCACCACAACCCTGTAAATTTCTGCCGGGAACCAGGATCGGACCGGCGCGCCCAGGGTGAGCGTATCGCCCGGCTGGGCGCTGAAATCCATCCAGAGATAGAAGGTATCGTCATCGCTGTCCAACCCCCGAATGAATACAGAATCGTTACGGGTATAGGTAAAAAATACCGGAGTATCATTTATGTCAAAGATGGACTTTACAATTGCCCGACACGGGGTACCGTCCAACAAGGTGTCTTTTGCAGCCATATAAAAGTCTTCTATTGGTTCATTGGCCAAAGAGTCATAACCTGCAAAGTAGAAAACCGCATGCAGCGGCGCCCATTCCTGGCCCTGGGCTTCGGCGGTGAAGGGAAAACAAAGCAGTAAGCCGGCAAATGCAAAAAGAAAGCGCATGGTCAACGGGTTTTTAATGGGTGATGACAATTTTTTGGCCAACCGGGCGACTGCCCGGCGCAAGATATTGAAGAGAATAGATGCCTGCGGGCAGGTCTGCCACGGAGAGGATATAGGTCATTTCGCGGTCCCGCACGGCCAGCCGGCGCACGGGGCGGCCGGTGTTGTCGATCAGGTTCAACATGGCTTGTTCCGGCGGATTTTCCGATAAAACCAGGTTGACCGCCAGGGTTTCGCCGGCCGGGTTGGGGTAGGCCAGTATCCGGGCGGTTACCCCGGGCGCTTCACCGGTATTGAGCGGCAGGTGGCACCCGGGAACCAGGCAGCCGTAGGGGTCTGTTTTGATGACCCAGCCCCGCTGTTTGGGCGTGCCGGGCGGCGGCGAAGTACCGAAATATTGCGCCTGGCCGACGGCTACGAACCCTCCGTCGGCGGTTTCTTTTACATCGTACAGAAAATGCCGGAAAACGGTATCCTCCTGGATCTTGAACTTGCGCGACCAAAGGCTGTCGCCGTCCGGGGAGGCCTTGACCATCCAGCCGTACATGTCAGCCGTGAGGTCGGCTGAATCAAAATAGCCGTTTCCGACGGCTACGTAGCCGCTGCTGTCCGAAGCCGCCACCATTTTGTTGAGCACGATATCATCGCCATCTACGAGCCAGCCCCCCCTAAAATCGACCTCCCAGACCTTTTCGAAACCGGCATCGAGCTTGTACAGGCATCCCGTATCCCAGCGCACCCTTCTTTTGATCGAATTAATAAACACCTCCTGGCCCTTTTTGGTCAGTACCACCCATCCGCCGTCGGCAGTGGGCAGCATATCCCGGATGCCGCCTTCGTCGCGGTCAATCCCGGAATCGTACCGGCGCAACACCTGGCCCGCTGTGTCCAGCTCGAGGATATGGGAACGGTGGACGAAATTTTCTTCTACTTCGAACAGGTTATAGTTACCCGAATAAAAACCCAGGTACAATTTATTGTCCCTGTACACGGCGACATACGGCTCTTCGACAATGGAATCCCCATATATCCAATCCCAAACGATTTGGCCGTTTGTATCTATTTTGGTCAGTTGGATATCCAAATCCGCTGCGTCCGGAACCTTTATCAGGCTGGCTGCGAAAAAACCGGAATCAGGACATTGGGTCATAGTCCGGGGCAAAATATAGGATGTTTCCGGGTAGTACAAGCTGTTAAAAGGCCAAAAGGCGAACTGGTCTCCGGATAAAGTTCTTTTTTGGATGAACCCTGTCATTCCGATCGAATCTATGGAATAACCGCTGATGGCCAGGTCTCCATCCGCTGTCCGGATCAGGGTAGAGAACCAGGTCTCAAAGGTGCGCCCCGGCTGCGCCAGAACGCGGTGATCGATGAGCTCACCGGCAAGATCCATTCGGGCAAACAACGCGGAGGTGGGGTATTTCGGCGGAACCGTATCGGCCACGATCCCGGCCATGTAAATCAGGGAATCCTCCGTGTAAACGGCGGTGAGGGCTGCGGCCGGATAATTAAAGTAAAAGGGGCGGTTGAAGGTGGCCTGGGCATTGAGAGCGGGAACGGAGGCTGCCCCGGCCATGCAGAAGACCAATATTTTCAGGAGGTTTTTCATGGCTGAATGCTGATCGGGCGGCGACTGAAGACCGTAAAGGGACCTCAGTCGCCGCCGGAAAATGTTATTTAATGACGGTAAAACTCCCGCCGGCCAATGCTCCGCCGGCAGTGATCAGGCGATAATAGTACATGCCCTGTTGATACCCGGATACATCCCAGGTAAAAGCCGGTGTTTCCGGATTAAGGGTTTGCCGGAACACCAATCTGCCGGCCGCGTTATATATCCGCAAGACGGCGGATTGTTCCGCAGGGCCGAAAGCCCCCTTGAGTTGGAAAGTGATCTCCTCTTTTGCCGGGTTGGGATAGGTTAAAATCAAAGGCTCTTCAACTGCTTCATATGTTGAGTTGATCAATACCTCGCATTCTTCTTCAGATCGGCAGTAGTGGGGTATATTCGGGATGGTAGCAAAATTATAAGAAGGCAAGATTACGCCGTGTTGAATCAGGTTGCAGGCTAATCCCATACTGTCCGGATTTTCAATCACGTGGAGATTGAAGGTACTGCTTGTACTTGAGATATAAATTTTCCCATCGGGCGCCAATGCCGCCAGATAAAAAATGGTGGCGTAAGGATTGTAGGTCCCGTCCCATTCGGCCACCTGGATTTTGCTCGACTCGATATGATCAGCGGTCAGGTCAAATTGGTATACTCTTTTTCTGGCGCATACGTACAAAAACCTGGAATTGGGCGATACGGCCACACCGGCAATATAATTGATGGTGTCGTTGGGGAATAAAATTTGTACCGGGTTTGAAAGATCTCCGGTTGAATTATCGAAATTAAAGATATTCAGGCCGTTCCAGGCATTGAATCGGATATACTTTTCAAGGTCAGGAGAAAAAACAGCTTGCGCTCCGGAGTCGTCATCACTCCAAGTATGGCCGGAGCACTTGAGTTGAGGCGGCTGAATGCCGTCGGGCGTGATAAGAACGAGGAAATAGCAGTTGGAATGGGATTTGGGAACTACGATCCACCAGTCTCTGCCATTGGCATGTCTTACGGCCTGTATATTGCCTCTTGCAAAGGTATCCTGAACGGCGATTTGGGTCTTGGCAACCACTACGCCCAGGCCGTCGTTCAGGCTCATATCAATTAACTGATAATAAAGCCTTTGAGGCGCTATGGCCAAAAATCCGAAAGTGTCTATAACGCCGGTAGAGTCGTCTTCGATCACTTCATAAGGCGTATCCATGTCAAGATTAAACAGGTAATAGAGCGATTCATTTCCGGGTGCAGGAACGGCAATCGCGGCCTGTATGAAGGGACTGCCGCCATAAGGGCAAAAAGAATTCTGAAGAAGGCCGGGGTTGATGCTGTCGCCGTTCTCCATCACCTCACCGGCTGCGTTGACCACCAGGCAACCGTTGGAGTAAAACAACAGGTTGCCTTCCTTGTCGCATATGCTGGTGTTGGAGCCTTCCATGTGGAAATTATCTACAGAGGTTATTTTAGAAATGCTGACAGGTTTTTCATTGAAATTTAAAAGAATAGCTTCGCCAATGGAGTCTAATGATGAACTATCATAACCAATGATCCACTGATAACCTCTTTTTTCCTGCCCGGCCAGGCTATTCACCAGCGATAGGATCAGGACCAAAAGGAATAGACATTTATTCATGGTACATAAGATTTGGTGCAGGCTGCCCCGGGTATGCGCATAAAACCTGAAGTGTAAATCAGGTTGATGCCTTGCCTGTTTTGTGTTCCGAATGGAATATCTGCGAACAACAGGACATATTCCGTTTGGGCAGCCTGCAAAGTGAGTACTATTTTTGTTGAATCACAACTTTTTTCACAAACGAAGAACCGTCTTCCGCGAACAATCTGAGCAAATAAATGCCGACCGGTGTATTTTCTCCGATGTCCAACAGGGTGCTGTCGCCGGTTATTTGGCGTCGCAACCATATTTTTCCTGTCATGTCTGCCAGCATCAGGGTCCCTTTATTTTTACCGGTATGTCTGACAGTAAGGGAGGAATTCGCCGGATTGGGGTAGATAGAAACGGCAGCTTCTGTTATGGGTTTTACGTCGCTCGACAAGGCTGCAACTTCCATATCCGGAGAAAGATTCCGAACCTTATATTGGGGCTCGATTTCCTCTTTCAGGCACTCCGGCAACAACCCCCAGGCCGTGTGCACTGCAGGGCCGCCAATGTTGGCATCCTGCAAGGCGATGGATTCGAGCCCTGCAACCTGTTCTTGCGTGAATTCGCCGTTATTTTGCATCAGCGACTGCAGGAATATCTGGTTGACCGTTTTTTGGTTGGTTTCATAAACAGTTGATACGGGCACGGTTTGGTTCAGATTATAAGCCGATTGCAGGTTTGCGCTTACCTGGGATCTGTAAACCAGGGCAAGGCTGTCGTAATCCCAGTAGAGGCTGTGTATTTGCGCGATGAGTTCTTCTTTGGATTTGGTCAGGGCCTCGGTCTCTCCTTGTTGTTCGATGGCAAGATCAATACTGCCGATTGAGTCTGCCAAGGCGGAAATATCTGCCAGCGCCAATTTGCTTTGGGCGTGTATTCCGGCATCGGCTTTTACAGCCTCCTCCATTGTTTTGTGAACTTCATAAAACCGGCCCACAGAGCTGTTTTCATAGTTGGTCAGGAATGGAGCAAAAGCAGGGTGTCCGGCGACCAGACCGGGGTTGTCCCGGAGTTTTTGATAAAGATGCCGTTGTAAAACCCATGCTGCGGAAGGGTCGTCAGGGGGTATCGCAATCTGATTTTGCGCGATCAGCAGGTCCAGCCCGTTGATTACAACAGGCGCCGGCGTTTCATAGTCGCAGCCTGGAGATGGAGATCCAATCTGTTGTTCAAATAGCTCATTCATCAGATCGGGCTCAATTTTCCGGGGGTGATACGGAGAAAAGCAAGGATCATTTTCATTGGCACAGGTGGATTGGGGTGTATGGACGATAAATTTATTTAACAATGGGTTACCATCACATCTTACATGAAGATAAGGCTCTAATCCGAATAGATTGTACCATTTGTTCCCTTTATGTTCCTGTAAGCCTATTGCCGGATTTCCATATAAATCTAAAACCCCGCCAATTCCAGGAGCAACATAATTAAAAATATTTCCAGTAAGATCGGTGTCAGCGCAATTGCCGGAAAACAATGCTGCGGTACTGAATCCGTAACCAGAAAACGTATTGGAACAGTATCTTGTATTTTGAAAACTTCGAACCAATAAGCCTTGTCCTAATGGTTGCACCTCATAATTAAAGCTGTTTACACTCACTTCATTGTTGGTGCCCATGGAATTGGATCTCAGATCGATCCCCCAATTCCACTGCGGAATCCCAATGACTCCCGGAGGGAAGACGTGGACTGAATGAGAGGTAAAGGTATTCCATTTGATAGACAGGTTGTTGATATTACCATTGCCGTCAACGGATATTCCGGCAGACCTTAAGTTGCCGGCAGGTTCGGAGTATATGGATGAAACATAAAAACGATTGTTCCAGATTTCTGTAACGGTGCTTGCAGAAAACGGTCCGATAATTATAATACCTCCGGAGGATGCCGCCTGAAAGGAAAAAGTACAGCCGTCTATCCTGATCTTGGTTCCGGCGCCGCTGTTATTGCCGCGTAGTTGGATTCCTCTCACCGGGCTTATGCTGCCATCCAGATCGGCTCCAAAACTGAAGTTGTTGATTTTTACATCGGCGTTCAATCCAAACTGATTGAAAAAAATACCGATCCGCAACTCAGGGGAAGGGGTGTCGGATATCGTAATAACCGTGTTTTGAATATCTACTAATTTGGCCAGGCCGAATCGAATGCCGTAAAATTCGCAAAATTCAAACCGGGAATCCTTTAATTGCAGGGATCCCTCCTCCATCGAAATGCCGATCCTTTTAATCCTCTCCATCCGAAGATAACTTGCGCCGATATGGCTGAAGCTGCCTTGGGCGATAATCCCGTATCGTATATCGGAAAACAGGTTCGTACCCAATGAATTGGATTGGTATGCATAAAGATAAGCGTTTTTCAGTTTGATGCCTGCTTCAGTGATTTCATCTGCTGTACCGTTCAAAGGAGCGTCGCAGGTGAATCGGTTTCGTGTAAATCTCACTACCGTAGGCCCTGGGATCAAAAGGAGTACCGGCGCCGATTTGGATTTGACAACTCAAATTGAAATACTGCTCGCAAAGGGTCTTTTCCGGAATACCGGTAAAACCATATTCAACGGGATCAGGACATTCATAAATCTCCTGTTGCGCCAATACAGGTTGCAATAGCGTTCCCGAAAGCAACCATAAAAGAAGGAATCTTAAAAACCGATAATCTGGCTTGAAACCAGAACTGGAAAGGATTGGGAAGAAGGCGTACCCCCCCCCCCCGCGAAGAACAACACAAGATTTCATAACGGAGCTATTTTTAGGTGAATAATTCTATGGTATTGGGTGTTTAATCGACCGGAACTAATATACAGCTAAAAAAGGAGAAATTCAAAATTTTAACGTTTGAAAGCATGGAAAAAATCAGAATATAATTTGTGGAAAAGAATTGCGGGTATACAGGGCATCAATTCTTCGATTCTTCGATTCTTCGATTCTTCGATTCTTCGATTTTTCAGTTCCTCAATATAATCACACATTCAAATAATTGATCAAAGAATCATACCGCTCCTTCAGCGTATCAAAGTACACCTGCTCATTGAAGGAAGCCTTGACATGCAGGTTGAAGCGCTCGAAACCCGCCAGGATGCCGCCGATCTGCATGCGGTTGATCTTGATCGTGACGTCGATGCGGGTGGATTCGCCGAAGCTGGTGATGAAGCTGCTGAGGATGGCCGCATTTTCCGATTCGACAATGCGGGCGATGGTGACGAGGGAGTAATCATGCCGCCCCATTTCCAGGACCACAATGCTGCCGGGGTCCTGAAACGAACTGCTGGTGGCGAAATAACGCAGCAGGTCTTCAAGCGTGATCAGGCCGGCGTAATTGCCATCTACATCCACTACCGGGATGACGGTGAGCTGATAGTCGGCCAGCAGGCGCATCACTTCGTATATATGGTCGGTCAACTGGACGCTGGTGGCGGGGAGAGACAGACTGTAGGATCCCACTGCCTCTTCTACATCGGCATTCAGGATGTCTTCCTCCGACACCAATCCCAACAATTGCTCGTTGTTCACGACGGGCAAATGCCGTACGAGGAAGTCATTCATCATCGCCAGGGCATCCTCGCCGGTGTCCGAAGTGCGGAGCGGGAGGATGGTTGTAGAAAGGAGCGTCTCTGCAGTCATTGTGTCGTCTTATTGGTATATGGTTCAGCCCAGCAACTTGCGTTTCTGGGCGGAAAACTCTTCTTCGGTCAACAAGCCCTTTTCGCGCAGGGAGCCCAACTTGTTCAATTGATCGAGCAGGTCCGGCGACATTTCCGGGGCTGTTACTGCGGGTTTTTCGGGTTCTGCCGGCAGATCCATCGGCGGAACCAGCCGGAATCCGTTTTTCTCAAAATTCTCGAAATCTTTCTGGATCCTGATATAGGCCAGCGCGTCGTGTTCTTTGATCCGCTTGATGTCGTTGAAGCCGTTCATAACCGCGCGATCCAGGTGGAAGAATGCCTTTTCCGCGTTTTCGGACAAGGAATACGCGCAAGCCAGGTTCCAGTGCAGGGCCACGTCCTTTGGATCGAACTCCAATGCCTTTTCAAAATCCTTTATGGCGCCGTCGTAATCGAAGTCCTTGAATTTTTCCAGTCCGCTATGCGTGAACGGGTTGGGTTTTCGAGTCGCGGGCGGTGTGATGCGTTGGCGCGGGACGGGGGGCGCCGGCGCTGCATAAGTGCGGCGGGTTTCCCGTTGGGCAGGACGTGCGCTTCTGCGGTAATCGTATTCTTCTCTGCGGTTGTATTGCTGTCTCGGGTGGCCGGTCGGGTAGGCCAGGCGGTTATAGCGAAAATCGAAATCGTCCTTATCCATAGCGAAAAACGCGATAGCGTCGATCAATCCCAGAAACCAGGTAAACCAGAAAAAGAACAAATAGAGAATGCCCAGCCCGATCTGCCCGAGGTAGAAGCGGTGAATGCCTAATGCGCCAAAAAATAATGCCAATATGCCCGCTACGTTCTTATCCTTCATTGCGTGAGTTGCTTAAACATTCAAAATTAGCGATCCTTCGGATTATTTCCACGAATTAACGATGAAAAGCGCTGAATTTAAGGCGAATGCCCCCGATTTATATGCCAACCCCGAATTACCGGATGAAAATATCGCGATTCAGCCGTCAGAATCTCTGGTTATTCAACGCGCAAAACGTCAAAAGGGTTTCGATGCGGGTTTCAGCTGACTGCCGGCAAGAGCTTACAGGTGAGAATGGTAAAATCGTCTGTATAGGTTTGCTCGCCCTTGAATTGTTCGATCAGTTCCATGAGGCTGACATTAAACTCTTTGGATGAAAGCCGGGCGTGTTTCAGTACAAATTCATTCAGGGTGTCCTCGCTGAAAAAATCGCCGTTCCGGTTCTTCAGGTCGATCAGCCCGTCGGTATAAGCCAACACCATGGCATCTTTTTCAATGCTGACCTGACCCACTTCCACTTCCGGCAATTTCTTGAACGAACCCAGTATGGTGCACCCTTTTTTCAGGAGGCATAGCTTGCCGTCCGATACAAAAACGGGCGGATTGTGACCGGCGTTGATATACGTGAGCTGTTGCCGGGAAATATCGTATTCAGCGATGAAAAAGGTCAGGAATTTGTCGCCGAGCGTGATCCGGTTGACGCTGCTGTTCAGGTCGTGGATGAACTCGATCAGGTCGGTGCGTTTATTGATCAGGGTGTGGAAATTGGCCTGAAAATTGGCCATCAGCAGGGCGGCCGCCACCCCTTTTCCGGAGATATCGCCGATGCAGAAGACGATCTTTCCGTCGTCAAATTCCACAAAGTCGAAATAATCGCCGCCGACCCCGAGTTGGGGCTTGTAAATGCTGTCGAACTCATAGCAGGCCCTGGCCGGCAGGCGCCCCGGGATGAGCATGCGCTGCATTTCGCTGGCCAGTTCCATTTCGCGCTTGAGGCGTTCCTGTTCGAGTTGCCGTTTGAACAGCCGTTTGTTCTCAATGGCAACGGCAATGATATTGGTAATGGTGGTGATGAACTGGATCTTGCCGTACATGTCCTCCTGCTCGTTCATGGCGCCGATAAAGACGTAGGCTATGGGCAGGTCCTTGTGCCGGACCGGAATGACGACGTCGAACTGCTTGACCAGGGGGTGTTCACTGGAGTCGATATTCTTGAGGTGATCGTAGCGTTCGAGCTCTCGCGAAATATCCAGCGAAAGCAGTTCTTCCTGGATGCCGATGGAGGCCGTGCAGACCCAGCGTTCGCCTTTTTTGACGAACAGGCACATCCGCTTGATCCCCAGTTCAAACTTGAGAAAGGACTGATACATTTCAAAAAGGCCGTCCGCAGAAACGTTGTGGTTGATGGCCTGTGTGATGTTCAAAAGGCGATTGATCTGAAGTTGTTTCAGGTTTAGTTCCCGCTCAAGCGACTCGTAGCTGGACAATTGCTCTTTTATTTTGATCAGATTGGACATGGGAAAATCGTTCCAAGGCATCAAATATAACAAATCTTTGCGATTGGGAAAATATTATGGCAGGGAGCAGTCGGGCAGTTGGCAGTTTTGCAGTGGGCAGTTTTGCAGTGGGCAGTCTTGCAGTGGGCAGTCTTGCAGTCGACAGTCTTGCAGTTCACTTACGACCTATGACTTACGACTTACAACTTACGACTTACAACTTACGACTTACAACTTACGACTTACGACCTATGACTTACGACTTACAACTTACGACTTACGACTAAAACGGAATATCCTCATCCTCATTCATCTTGGAAGAGCGGGTAATCACGCTCGGGTAAGTATCGAAGGTATCGGCGGGCAGGTTGCCGAAGTCGGGATCATCGAGATCGGAGAAGCGGGCGAACTCGTCGGTGAAGCGCAGGCGGATGGTCTTAAGGGCTCCATGCCGGTGTTTGGCGACAATCACCTCGGCGACGCCTTTAAGGGATTGGCCTTCTTCATCTTCCATGATCTGGTAATACTCAGGGCGGTAGATGAACGCCACCATGTCGGCGTCTTGCTCGATAGAGTTATGTACAATGATATCGTTGGCTACGAAGTTGTGAACGCCTTCAACCGTTGCATCATAAACATCCTGCTCTCCAAGCGGTTCTATTGCGACAATTTCATCCCACATGACGTCTGAGTTGGCCAGGTCATGGAACTTTTCTGGTACCCCGATTCGGTCGCCAATCTTCAGCTGATCCAGCGGCGTCCAGCCTTCCAGCTTCAGGAATGGATGGTTTGCGCTGGCTTTTATTCTGCGTCCGGTGCGGGTTATGAGCTCAAAGACCGGTTTCTTGCCGGAATAAAATGCCTTGACCATTGGGTGACCGGCGACTTTGTACCGGGAGTCAATGGCAAAGACTTTTATAGGAACTTGTTCGCCACGTTCGGCAAGAGATTGGATCGTGATCCTTTCTCCTGTTTCGGCATTCTGAAGAAGGGTATCACCGGTAAGACAACCCGATTCCCTTAGATCCGATAGCTGCGGCCGCTTGCTTCCGCCCCGGACTTCCACTGCCCGGCTGAGCTGGGAAAGGGCGATAACGGGCACGTTCAGCTCCTTGGCGAGGCTCTTCAGCGACCGGGAAATGGCGCTGACTTCCTGTTCGCGGTTGCCGCGCTGGTTGTCGCCGCCGCCGCTCATGAGCTGCAGGTAGTCGATGATGATGAGCTGGATATCGTATTGCATTTTCAGGCGCCGGCACTTGGCGCGCAGCTCAAAGACGTTGATCCCCGGTGTATCGTCGATATAGATGGGCGCCTCGCCGACCCGCTCGATAGCGCTGTGGAGTTGCTGCCACTCGTATTCTTCCAACTGGCCGTTGCGCATTTTGCTGCCCGAGATCTCGGCCTCCATGGCGATGATCCGCTGGGCCAGCTGCAGGCTCGACATTTCCAGCGAGAAAATAGCCACGCCTTTGCTGAACTGGGAAGCGGAATTCTTGGCCAGCGACAACACGAAAGCCGTTTTACCCATACCCGGGCGGGCCGCCAGGATGACGAGGTCCGACCGTTGCAGCCCGGAAGTCAGGCGGTCGAATTCGGTGAAACCCGTTGGGATGCCGGTCAGGCCGTCGGTCTTGTTCTTGAGTTCCTCGATCTGCTTGAGGGCCTTGCCCGCCAGCGAACTGATGGTATCAAAACTGCGGCTCATGTTCTGTTCGGCGATACCGAACAGGCCTTGTTCCGCATCGTCGAGCAGCTCGAAAACGTCGGTGCTGTCCTCGAATGCGTCCTTGATGGTCTTGGTGGAAGTGCGGATCAGTTCCCGTTGGATGAACTTCTGGGAAACGATCCGGGCGTGGTATTCCAGGTTGGCGGCCGAGGCGACCTTCAGGGTCAGGTTAGCCAAATAGGCCGGGCCTCCGACAGCCTCCAGTTCGCCCATCTTGCGGAGTTCTTCCATCACGGTCAGCGAGTCGATCGGGTTGGAACGCTCGAAAAGCCGGATCATGGCCCGGTAGATCTGCTGGTGTTCTTCGCGGTAGAACGAATCCGGCCGGAGGATGTCGATAACAACGGTCAGGGCATCCTTGTCGAGCATGATGGCGCCCAGCACCGCTTCTTCCAGCGGCACGGCCTGCGGCAATACACGTCCAAAGAAGAAACTGGACATGTCTTCTCCCTGCTTTTTACCCCGCCCAGTGCGCGTGTTGCCCTGGGTTCGGGTCGATGATACCGGTTTGTCGCCTTCTGCCATACGATTTGAATCCGCAAAGTTCAAAAATACGGCTTTCCCGGCAATTTCCGGCTGGATCTTGAAACAGCAAATGTGGAAAACCTCAAAAATCCAGTGGATAAACCCGCAGTTATCCACAAAGTGAAGCCATTTGGCGGGGGTGTTTGTGGAAAAAGGAATGAATATAATATTGTTTAATGTGTAAGAAGTGAAAGAAGTCGTAATTACAAATTGAAATCAGGCCTTCGATTTTATTTCAAATGGCAGTAGAAACTGTTGATAAAATCAAAACTTGACAAGTTGACAAATTGTGAATAACTTTACCGATAAAAAATGAAACCGTTCACCGTAGGGGATTTCAAGGCCCGCTTTTCTGAAATCCTGGAGCAAGTGCGCGAAGGTGAAGAGATTGCTATTGCATTCGGGCGAAAAAGAGAGATTGTAGCTTACCTGGTCCCGCGCGCTTCATTTACACGTGCAAAGCGTAAACTCGGCATACTCGCAGGCAAAGCCCGTGCAGAATTCACGGAAGATTTTGAGATGACGGAAGAAGAATTTCTCGGGCTATGACCTATCTTGCAGACACACATGTGCTCGTTTGGGCGATCACAGACCCGGAGAAGTTATCACCCAAAGTTACCGGAATTCTGGAATCTCCGGACACCCATATTATGGTCAGTGCCGTCTCCTTTTGGGAGATCTCCATGAAATATGCGTTGGGCAAGCTTTTATTGGAGAATATCAAACCCGAGGATTTTCCCTCACTTTCCGCAGAAACCGGGTTTGAGTCTTTACCGCTCTCTGTGGAAATGTACGCTACCTATCATCAGTTAAATGCCGCTTTCCACAAGGATCCTTTCGAGAAAATGCTCATTTGGCAGGCAAAGTGCCTGAAAATACCGATTTTGAGCAAGGATCAGAAAATCCGTCAATACAAATCGGAAGGCGTTTCCGTGATCTGGTAAAGCGGCAATTGGCAGCCTCGGAAATCCCTGCCGGACTGCAAGACTGCCAACTGCAAGACTGCCAACTGCAAGACTGCCAACTGCAAGACTGCCAACTGCAAGAC
>CALMYQ010000094.1 GCA_937873655.1 uncultured Lewinella sp.
TTTCCCGAGGCAGTCTACCGCTTGCGGTTTAGTTCAACTATTGTACTCCCGAACCCAAGAGTATCGAAATCCGAACGTCGCCTTTCAATACCCACTGGTGCGGGGATATCGCCATAAGCCACAATGCCCTTGCTTTTGGTGCCGCCAAAAGCAAGGGCATTGTGGGACGGATCTCTATAAAGGCCATAAAGGATTCAGTTATAATGGGCTAAGTTAATGCTATTTTTTTTTCATGCAATAACTCCCCGACAAAAACTTAGGACCTACATTCAATGCACCACCGGATCAACTCATTTTGTCCGGTTTCCCACAGCTTTAAAACTTCTCCAGTTCCTCCACTACCCTATCCACCGGCAACCCCATGATATTGGTATAGGTCCCTTCGATCCGGGCAATTTTGCACAATCCGATCCATTCCTGGATGGCATACGCGCCCGCCTTGTCAAAGGGCTGATAACGGGTGATGTAAAAGTCGATCTCCTCATCGGTAAGGGGGTGGAAAAACACCTTTGATTCTGCGGAGAAGGAAACCATTTTATCCAGGGTGAGCAGGCAAACACCGGTAATCACCCGGTGCATCTGCCCGGAAAGCGCTTGCAGGATGGCAACAGCTTCGGCATGATCGCCGGGTTTGCCGTAAATCTTGTCCTTCAGGATCACCACGCTGTCCGCGCCTATGGCGATTTCTTCCCGGGTCAGGGTGTCCCGAACAGCATTGGCTTTCTGAATCGCCAGATATTCAGCCACCTCATCGACCGTCAGGGTTGCGGGGTAATCCTCCTCATCCACAGGGTTGGCACGGATCTCAAAGCTGAGCCCGGCCGCTTGGAGCAGGTCGCGCCGCCGGGGCGATTGTGAGGCGAGGACAATTTTTCTGCGGGTAATATCATTCATGCGTTCAAATGTTATTCAGTCCCAACAACAACAAAATGCCAAGGGCCATGATCACTTTCGCCAGGGTGCTGGGCAGGTGGAATTCCTTCGGGGAATTTGCCTTCAGCACTTGCCGGAAAGCCCCGAAAAACAGCAAGGTCACCAGAATGGAGGTCAGCACGAGCCATTCCTTCCTGAAGTACTGCCCCAGGTAAAACATCCCAAGGCCGAACGTCAGGAAAAAGAAAATGCCGACCCATGCGGTCAACCGTTTAACGGTCCGGGGCCCCAGCCAGACCACGGCTGTCCGGTACCCGGCTTTTTCGTCTCCGGGTTCATCTTCCAGGTCTTTTATCATTTCCCTGAAAAGGGTGCTCAGGAACGCAAATCCCAGGTAAAAGCCCGTTATCCCGGCAAAGTGAAGGTAAACGTCAGGCATCGTTTTCTGCAATTGAGCGAGCGAACCCCGTTCGGCAAACCAGATGATCGCTGCAGCGCCCGCACAGAACAAAGCGATCAATACATTGCCCAGGAAGGGAAGCCGTTTCAGGACAGTGGAATAAACATACAACAGCCATACCCCGGCCGGATAAAGCCCGATCCACAAGCGGTTTCCGGAATGAAAAGCCAGAAACAGCGCCAGGCAGAAACCCAGGATCTGGCCGGAAAGGTATAACCACCAGGCATACCTCCTTTGGTCAAGGCTGGAAATGAGCGTTTTACGGCCGTTTACTTTATCGGCTTTCTCGTCTGACAGGTCATTGATGATATATCCGCCGGCCGTAATAATGACCGTGACCAGGATGAGGTACAGGCGTTCGTTCAGCGCAAGGGACGGTTCGATGCCGGCAGCGGACAAAGCGGGAAGAATAACCTGGCGATAGACCAGCCATTGGGTCAATGCGACGATCAGTAGGTTGGGCGCCCGGATTAATCGCAAAACGGCAATCCATTTCATCCTTATTCGCTTTATCCGGCGGGCCAATTGTGGTGGAGCTTCAGGACCTTTGAGATGACGTCCCGGACGCACCCGTCTCCTCCCTTGAACGGTGAGATATAATGAGCGGCGCTGAAGATATCCGGACCGGCATCGACAGGACAGGCCGGCAGGCCGGCTTTCATCATCGGCTCCAGATCCGGCAGTTCTCCGCCCAGGTAAAGAATGCCTTCACTGTCCAATTTCCGGCCGGCAACAAATTCTTCATAGGCATCCAGTCTGTCAACGGTTTCAAAGAACAGATCATTCAATCCCAGTGACCTGAGCCATTCCTCAAGCCCCGGCGACATTTCTTCACCGGATAGTATGGCAATATTATACCCGCCCTGGATAGCCAGGCGCAGTGCGAATTCATCTTTTCTGGAGAACTGCCAGCTGATATGCCCGTCCGCTTCGATGCGGAACAGCGGACTGGACAGCACATGGTCCAGATCAATCATAAAAGTGTGAATATGTCTGAATGCCTCAAGGTTATTCATGTGCACAAATCATGGCTGCAAAGGTAACCAACCCGGAGCGTTTGTTCCTCCCCGGATATAAAAAGTTAATTGTTTCAGCCCTTGCGGCCGGTTTTGCGGTCATCACTTCCGCTCGCTTACGGGATTTTTCCTAACTTGGCCTTATTCAAAACAAGAAAACATGGCCAAGGTATTAACCGGCTCGTTGACGATCTTCCTGTTATGCTGCTTTTACACCGGCTTTTCCCAGGGAAACGGGTATGCCGTCGGCGCCGACCTGTCTTTTCTGAAACAGGCAGAAGACAACGGATTTTCGTTTAAAGAGAACGGGCTGCCCAAAAAGGGGTTGGAAATATTCAGGGATCACGGTTACAACTGGATCAGGCTTCGGCTGTTCCACAACCCCGACCGGTTGCCCAACAACCTGGAATATACCCTGGCCCTTGCAAAGGCCGCCAAAAACTCAGGCTACAAGTTCCTGCTCGATTACCACTATTCCGATACCTGGGCGGACCCCGGCAAGCAATTCACCCCGAAGGCCTGGGAAGGCAAATCGCATGAGGAATTGGTCGAAGCCGTGTACGAATACACCCGGGAAACCATGACCGCCTTTCGGGAGGCATCCGCATTTCCGGATATGGTCCAGATCGGCAACGAGGTCAGTAACGGCATGATCTGGCCGGACGGCAAACTACCGGACAACTGGCAAAACTTCGCTGAACTGACCCAGGCCGGCATCAACGGCGTTTTTGCAGCCTGCGGCAATCACCCCCGCCCAAAGATCATGATCCATATCGACAAGGGCGGCAACCAGGTACAAACCAAGGCTTTTTATGACCGACTGGCCTCATTCGGAATCGATTTTGACGTCATCGGCCAATCCTATTACCCCTGGTGGCACGGTTCCTTGCTGGACCTGCGCGACAATATGTACTTCATGGCCAAAACCTATAAAAAACCGATCATCCTGGTTGAAGTGGCTTATTGCGCCTCTCCGACGGAATACAAGGATAAACCCGCGCCTTTCCCGGAGTCGCCCGAAGGCCAGCAAGCGTTCCTCGACGAAGTTAACCGGATCGTTTTGAATACGCCGGACCACCTCGGCACGGGTGTTTTCTGGTGGGAGCCCGCCACCATGAACGGCCGCTCCACGCGGGATTTCTTTGATCCGGATGGGAATGTGCTTCCGGTCATCACCGTTTTCGATAAATTTTACCGCCATTAGCGTGAGGAACCTGAAATCCATGTCCTGCTGCCGCCAACTGCTGCCTGTTTTTTTTCTGCTTGCTCTCCTGCCCGCAGGATGCAAACAGGCAGATCCCGCTTCCGGTAAGGCCAATCACCTGATCAGCGAGAGCAGTCCCTATTTGTTGCAACACGCCTATAATCCGGTTGATTGGTATCCCTGGTGCGAAGAGGCCCTGGCCAGGGCAAAAGCCGAGCATAAGATGCTGATCGTCAGTATCGGCTATTCGGCCTGTCACTGGTGCCATGTCATGGAGGAAGAGAGCTTTGAGGATACGACCGTTGCCCGGATCATGAACCAGCATTTCATCAGCATTAAAGTCGACCGCGAAGAGCGACCGGATATCGACAATGTCTATATGGATGCCTGCCAGCTTACCTCACCGCATGGTTGCGGGTGGCCGTTGAACGTCTTCGCCTTACCCGATGGAAAGCCGGTCTGGACGGGTACTTATCACCCCAGGAAGGCCTGGATCGACGTACTCGAATACTTTGTTGATGTTTACCGCAAAGACCCGGAGAAATTGCAAGAATACGCGGGGAAACTGGCCGATGAGGTCACTGCTTTCGGCCGGCCTGCTGTGGCAGGAACTCCATCCGGATTTACCCTTCGGGATCTGGACCGCTTTGCAAATGACCTGACCGGGCAGATGGACCGGCGACTGGGCGGAGTAAAAGGCGCTCCGAAGTTCCCCCTTCCCGACAACCAGGAATTTTTGCTGACGTGGGTCCACCACACCGGCGATGCCGCCGCCCTGGAATCGGTAAAAACCACCCTGGACCATTTGGCCCGAGGCGGCATTTACGACCACCTCGGCGGGGGATTTGCCCGGTATTCCACCGATGAACACTGGAAAATCCCGCATTTCGAAAAGATGCTGTGCGACAATGCCCAACTGGTCAGCCTGTATGCCGGCGCTTACGCCGCAACGGGGATCAGCCGGTATAAAAAGGTCGTCAAACAAACCCTTGATTTTGTACAGCGTGAACTTACCGGTCCTGACGGTGAATTTTATTGCGGCATAGATGCCGATTCGGAAGGAGAAGAAGGCCGGTACTACGTTTGGACCGAACCGGAAATTGACAGTCTGATCGGCAATGACCGTCAGGCCGGCCTGTTCAAGGATTACTACCGGATCACCCGGAGCGGTAACTGGGGAAACGGCAGGAATGTCCTGCATGCATCTGAGCCGGTCAAGTCCGTTGCCGGGCGCCATGGATTTACAACCGGAGAAGCAAAATCGATCATTTCCGATATATCGGTCAGATTACTGGAGGCCCGTCAGAAAAGGGTTCCGCCGCGTACGGACGACAAGGCGCTCTGCGCCTGGAATGCCATGATGACCCGGGCTTATTGCGACGCTTATGCCTACCTGGGCAACCCGGATTACCTCAAACCGGCGCTGGAGAACGGCGATTTGATCAGGTCCAAAATGATGGAAGAAAACGGCCGCCTTTACCGGAACTTCAAAACAGGAAAAGTTTCGATCAACGGTTTTCTGGATGATTACGGCTGGGCAACCCTGGCCTTTATCCGGCTGTACGAAACCACTTTCGACGAGTCCTGGTTATTTGCCGCCAGACAAACGGCGGATTATGCGATCAAACATTTTTCCGCCCGCGACAGTGTGCTGTTCTATTACACTTCCGATCTGGACCCATTGCTGATTCATCGGAAAGTGGAAATGGAAGACAATGTAATTGCCTCGTCCAATTCGGTGATGGCGGAAGGCCTGGCCATCCTGGGCGCCTATTTTTATGACACCAGTTATGTCAACAGGAGTCAGGCAATGGTCCGGGCCGTTTCAGCCCGGCTGCTGGATTCCGGTGCGCGGTCGTTTTACACCAACTGGGCCAAAGTGCAGATGGACAACCTGTACCCCCGGTACGAGATAGCCGTCACCGGCGATCAGGCCGGAGCCGTCAGGGATTCCCTTCAAAGCCAGTTTTTGCCCAACGTGCTGATCATGGGCGCTGAACGGCATAGCGGGCTGAAATTACTGGAAGGCAAATTTGCCGAAGGCCGGACCTGGATCTTCGTTTGCAGGGACAAGTTGTGCAAATTGCCGGTGCGCACGGTCCGGGAAGCCCTCAGCCAGATCAAAGAATAAACCACCCGCTGACTACTCAGCAACCCCTACTCCCTGATCCTCGGTTTCCTGACCGTAAAAACACGCGAAATATTGAATCCGAAATGGATGCCACCGTCGGCCCAATCCCCCGTCGTTTCCGTCACAAAGCCTTTTTCGATCATAGAGGTGGCATTGGTGAAATGGAGCTGAAAAACGTGTCCGCCCGTTTCGATATCGAAACCGATCGAGAGCATGTTCTTGTATTCAGGCGCCAGTTGATCCGGCAGGACATACATGTATTCGGCGTTCAGGGTAATGCGCTTCGACAACTTGATCCGGCCGCCTGCGCCCAGGGCAAAAACGTCATTTTTTTCGGCTTTTGTGGCCACAAGGTTGCGGTGCACCACCGTCGGGGAAAGCTGAAGGCTGAAACTTTCACTGAATTTCCTGCCGATGATCAGCTGGCCGGTATAATACAACCGGGAATAGAAGTAATTCTCCCGGTCCGGGTCGGCCCACTTGATGGATTTCAGCGCGGTGCTGGCAAAAAGAATGGCGGAAACCGGCATTTTCCTTTTGCCCGTTGATTGCCGCAGGAACTTGTATTTGGCAAAACCGTCAAAAGTCTTCTCATAGCTGTTACGGCCGCCGCCGATGGTGAGCCGGTTTGTCAGGCCGTAGTCGGCGCCGATCCGGATGGTGGCGGCATCCAGTCCGAAAAACTCGTAAGGCCCGCCGTTGATCATGCCGAACCGGTGGGAGATTTTAATGTCCAGTACGCCGGCGGCCGTACTTTCCAATGAGTGGAGGTTGATCACCCGGTCTGTTTTGAAACTGGCGGTCACATATTCGGTTCCTTCCTCTTCTTCCAATAAGGACAGCAGGTCGTCCTCCTGGGAAAAAGCGGCCGTTGAAATAAGCAGGCAGCAGGCTGCCCAAAAGAAGTAAAGGTTCGCTTTCATGGATAATCCTTTTAATAATTGCACGGAAACTCAACACAACCGGGCCTTAATAAAGGCGGCCAAGTCTAGCCCGACTCGGCCGCCCAAAGCCTCGAAAAGCCCTAGATGCGTACTTCATCCGGACTGCTCCGGGTTGGGAACGCATAAAAGGGGGAATAACAAACTAGCTTCAGCTCTTCAATTCCTGGTATTGGACATCGACCGATACCTTGACGGTTTTAGCGATGTTGTCCTTGACCAGTGCAGGAATTTCTACTTTGTGATCAGCGAGCGCAACGTCAAAGGTGGATACGGCAGAGATCACACCGCCTGCAACCTTGAACACCCCGTCTGTTTCAACCTGCTTGGTGACGCCGTGGATGGTCAGGTCGCCCTTCACCTTTACCGCGTATTCACCGTCTTTTTTCAGGTTTACTTTATTGGCAAAGTCCACGATCTCGCCTTTGAAGACAGCCTTGGGGTACTTGCTGCTCTCCAGATAATTTTCGTTGAAGTGTTCCTGCATCAAAGCTTTTTCAAACTGAAAGGCCTTGATGAGGACAGCGAATTCCATTTTACCTGTTTCAGCGTCAAGCACGCTGGTCGCTTTCTGGTTATGGGCTTCAATCTTTTCCATGGAAGCTTCGGAAAAGAAAGAGATCTTGCCTTCGCGGGTAAAGTACTTCTGAGCAAAGAGAGAGGCGGAGGCCAGCAAGCAAAAACAAGCAAGAACTGATAATTTTTTCATTTTCAAAATTGGTTTATAAGATTAATGTTTGTCTGAGTATGCGCGTCAATACGGTTCTAACCGGCCGTCAAACTTCCACACAACGAACGAGCACCACGTCCATCAGCATTCCGGTGCAGATCCCCTTGAAGGTGACCTTTTCACCGGCCTGAAATTCCGTTCGCTTATGGGTTGTCAATTCGTCAAGCTGGCAAATCACGCCTGCCAGTTCATCATCCGTTGCCAGGGTAACGCTGATGATTCCGTCGTCCTCTTTTGAGACGGACCGCACCACGCCGGTCACTTCTATGACCTTGTCCAGGTACTTGGTGTTGGCGCCGGCTTCGTCCGTTTCAAAATCGGAAAACAGGGCCGCCGATTCCATTTTGAAATCAGCCGCGGCCCGGTTCATGTTCTTATGAGGTTTGTTCCACAGGTAAATTCCCGTAACAGCGCCGATCAGGGCTAATGAGGCAATGGCAATCCAGATTTTTTTCATGGCTTCCTGTTTTAAGCGTTACTAATTATTGGGCGCGCCGGCCTGGACCCACGCCTCGATCTTGGCGATGTTGCAATCCCCGAGTTTGGGCTGTCCCTGAGGCATTTGCTGGAACCCCGGCGCGTGGTTGATGACGCCAACCAGCTTTTGGTTGTCGACATAAAACTTCAGATTGTCGTAACCTTCCAAAACGACATTACCCTGCTTGGCCGACTGGCTGTGGCAGATATAGCAATTGTTTTGGATGATCGGGAGCACGGTACCCTGGTAGGTCGCTCCATCCGTCACACAACTGTTTTGAGGATAGAGCTCTTCTTCAACGTCGTAATAACAGGAAGTAATGCCCGCAAGGGAAAAAGAAATCAAAAAGAAGATCAGTTTTTTCGTACGATCCATTTTAAATTGGTTGACTTTTCGAGTTACTTTTAATTATTTGGCGCGCCTGCATCCACCCAGGCCTTGATCTGGTTGATCGCGCAATCCGGGATTTTCGCGGCGCTTCCGTAGGGCATAGCTGTAAACCCCTGTTGCCATTGAATGGCGCCGACCAGGCGATTATTGTCCACGGCTTTCTTTACGCCGCTGTAAACGGTAAAATCATAGCCGCCCGAAGGCAGCGGACCGCTATGGCAGGTGATGCAATGGGTCTGCAGGATCGGCGCGATATGGCCCGAGAAACTGCGATTGTCTGTTGCGCAACCGTTGCCGCCGCCTGAATTTCCTTCCTCGCAAGTCAGGTCTTTGGCGCCCTGCTGGATCCATTTCGCGATCAGTTCAATCTGATTGGCTGCCAGCGGTTGCCGGGGCGTTTGCGGCATTCTGTCTTCCACGTCGTCATCAACGAGGACTTTGTAGAGCTTGCTTTCGGAGAGGTCCCCCGGTTCCACATCGGCTGTTGACATGACTTTTGCGTAGCTGGACAGCACAACGCCATCCTGAGCCGACTGGTCATCGTGGCAGCCGCTGAGCGCGCAGTTGGATTGAAGGATCGGCAGTACCTGGGTTTGGAAATATACCAGATTGGGGTCACAGGGCGTATTGGAGCTGGTGTCGGCGGGATTGCCCGTACCGGTCGTATCGATCGGATTGCCGGTGGTATCAACCGGTGTTATTTCACCGTCGCTCATTGGGCCGAATGGTTCGTGTTTGCATGAAATCAGCAAAACGGAAACAACTAAGCAGATAAATAATGTCGCTAAAATTTTGTCCATGATCTCAGGGCGTTTCGGGCGCTTGAATTCGAGGCCAAAAATATCTCCCAGGATCAAAGGATCAAAAATTAACTTGCCGAACGGGAAAAAAAGCCCCCCGAACGGGAAAATCAGGAGTTTTCCAGTTCACCCTGAAGCCATTTTTTGAAATGTGGCGACCGTTCGGTGCTGACAATCGTCTCCAGGTCGCACGGAGGTTGCAGCTCCAGCTTTACCCTGGATTTTGAATAAGCGTACATTTCTCTTATGGCCTGGACGTGAATGATGAACTGCCGGTTGATCCGGAAGAATTTTTCGGGATCCAGGAATTCTTCCAGTTTTTCCAGCGATTGGTCCAGCGGATACCGTTTCCCTTCCCAGGTAATGACGAACGTGATCTTTTCTTCGGTATAAAAGTAAGCGGCCTCCGACAGGTCGATGATCTTGATGTGCTGGCCGACCCGGATCAAAAACCGTTTCGACGGGGCGTCTTTTTGAATAATGGCGGCCAGTTTTTTATAATCGATGGCCGATTTTTCAGCCAGCTGCCGGTATTTGTCAAGCGCCTGTTCGAGCTCCTGGCGCTTGATGGGTTTGAGCAGGTAGTCTATGGCGTTTACCCTGAATGCCTGGATCGCATACTGGTCGTAGGCCGTAGTAAAAATGATTGGTTTATCGATCTTCAGGTGCTCGAAGATCTCGAAACAGGACCCGTCTGCCAGGTGGATATCCATAAAGAGCAGGTCCGGTAATGGGTTTTTGTCAGCGAAGTTGAGTGCGGCTTCAATGCTGTCCAGTCTGGCTGCAATCTCCAGGGTATTGTCAATCTCGCAGAGTATCTTTTCCAGTCGTCTGGCAGCGGTGATCTCGTCCTCGACGATCCAAACTTTCATGCGGGTTCTTTTTTGATTAAGGGAATAAAAACCTTAAAGCTGTCGGCCGATTCCTCTACCCTGATATTCTTCTGACTCAGGTGCTCGTATCGCTTGGCGATGCTTTGCAGGCCAAATCCGGTAGATTTTTCGGGCGACAGTTTTTTCTGCAGGTTGTTGCAAACGACGATATAGCCTTGATCGTCCGGATAGATCCGGATCTTTAAAGGTCTCGATTTGCTGATCACATTGTGCTTTACCGCATTTTCTACCAGCATTTGCAGGGCCAGCGGCGCGATGCAGGCTTCCTGCGGAATCTCTTCGGTTTTAAGTTGCAATCCGTCTCCAAACCGTTTTTCCAACAAGAATCCGTAGTCCATGACCAGGCCCAGCTCTTCCTGGAGGTCGATCAGGTCCTTTTCGCGGTATTGAAGAATATGCCGGTAGAAATCCGACAGTTTTTCAACGTATTCAACGGCCAGCTCAGGCGATTCCTCGATTATGGCTACAAGGGTATTGAAGTTATTGAACAGAAAATGCGGATTGATCTGGCTCTTCAACGTCTCGTACTGGCTTTCCACCTTTTCTTTTTTGAGGGCTTCCACGCGCTGCAATCTCTTTTCCCTGATCTGAATGATATAATATACCAACAAGACGCCCAACAGGACGGAAGCGCCGATAAACCAGTTTTTTTTCCAATAGGGTGTCCGGATCAGAAAGCTGTAGGTTGCAATGGGCTCCGACTGAAACTTTCCATTCTCAGACGCTGAGATCACAAACCTGTAGTCGCCGGGCGGCAGATTGGAATAGACGACCCTTCTGTCCGAGGATATGATCCACTCGCGGTCGAACCCCTCCAGCTTATAGCGGAATTTCACCGTTTCCGGATCGGTCAGCCATATGCCGGAATAGTCGATGGCCAGGCCGTTCCGGTCATGCGGAAAGCTGTTGACCCGGTTGAAATCGATGGGCTCCAGGAACACGGATACGCGATCGATCATGATCCTGGGGTGTATGCTCAGCGCTTCCTTGAGCGGATTGAAGCCGATCACCCCTTCCTTTGCGCCGATCCAGACCCGACCCTCCTTGTCGGCGTACATGGCATTCAGGTTGGGTTCAAAATCCGTCAGGCCGACTTCCCGGTCGTAATAAATGAAGTGCTTCAGCTCCGGGTCGAGCAGGTCGATGCCGTTGGGATGGATAACCAGCACCTGGCCTTTGCCGTCGGTGGCCAGGCCGTTGATGGTCAGGCTCCGAAGGCCTTCCTGCAGGCCGAAATGGTCAAAAACAGAACCGTCAAAGGAAAACAGGCCTTCTTTGGCCGTACTGAACCAGATCCTGCCGCTTTCATCTTCCGTAACGGCATAAACCGATTTGAATGCTTGCGCCCCTGTACTGTCGTAGTTGGCTATTCGCCCCTTGTCCATCATCACCAATCCCTTCCCGTCGGTACCGAACCATTTCCGGCCTTTCGAATCGCAATAGACCTTGAACACGAAATTGGCGCCGAGGTCTTCCTCTTTCTTGAAGACGATCCGGTCGCCGAACGGATTCGTGCCGGCCTTTATGCTGGAGACGCCCCCCAGGGTAGCCAGCCACAATTTGTCGCCGTCGTCCGCAATGGACAGGATGCTCCCGTTGGAAAGTCCGTCCGATTCCGTAAAAATCCGGGTTGCGCCGGTTGATTTTTGATAGGCGTACAAGCCTTCGCCGAAACAGCCGATCCACAATACACCGCTGTCGTTGTCGTGCAAGCTGATCACATTGATCCCTGGGATGACTTCGCGAAAGGATTTGCCGCCGTCCGCCTGGGTTTCATACTTGTACAATCCGGTTTGAGCGCCTACCCAGAGTTGATGGTCTTTGTCGTAAAGGACCGCCTGGATGTCTTTCAGGCCATCGTGCAGGAATTCGAACTGCCGGTTGGCCGAAGCCAGCGGAGCCTCGTTGGAGGCCACCCAGACATTGCCTTCCACATCCTTGAGCAGGTCCTGGATCCTGGCCTTACCGAACCGGAAGGATTCAACCGCTGAATACCGTTTTTCATCAAAGTTATACCGCCATATGCCATTTCCTTGCGTCCCTATCCACAGTTCCAATCCGTCAAAAATCAGGAGGTTATTGATCACGCCGTTTTTCCAGGCCGTTTCCGGTTTTTGGACCGAAAAGTCCTTCAGGGAAATCCGGCAGATCCCGCCGTCAAAGCCGCCTGCCCAGATATGCCCGTCATCGGCAGGCAGAATGGCCTTGATGATATCATCCGGCAGGCCATCGGCCTTGGTCAGGTTTTTTATCTGTTTGCGGCCTCCTTCCATCCAGCAAATGCTCAAACCGCTGTCGCTGCCGATCAGCATCCTGCCATCCGGGCCGGCCACCAGGGTGTAAATGTCTTCCGCAGGCAGGCCGTCGTCCATATTAAAATTATACATCCGGGTCCCGTCGTAAAAATAGACGCCTTCCCCATAGGTGCCGAACCAAAGCCGTCCCTTTTCGTCCTCGCCGAATCCGGTTATCGGAACATCGGGCAATCCTTCTTCCGGAGACCATACGCGCAGGCTGTCATCTCCATGCATATGCACGATGGTCCCTGACTGGTAGCCCACCCAGAGGGTGCCGAGGCGGTCGGCGTAAATGGCCGACACCTCCAGCGGATTGGGGTTTCCCGCTACCCTGAACGGTTTGAAATCCAGCCCGTCAAACCGCAACAAGCCCTGGTCGGTACCGATCCATACAAAACCGCCCGACGCCTCATAGATGGTACTGACCTCGGCATCCGTCCAGTCTTCCGGCAACTTATGGTACCTGAAATACGGCTGTTGCCCGGATAACGGTCCGAGACACCATAAAACCAGGCCTGTCCAGAACATTATTTTTTTCACCCTTCCTGCACAGTTAAGGTGGCAACCAATTCAACGGAGATCTCTTCGGCGATTTTCTGGTATACGATTTTCGGGATGGCAATCCCATGTTCCTCCAGCAGAACGGTGAAAGCGGCCGTCAGGGTCACCTTGCCGCCTTCTACTTTAACGGCGCCTTTGATGATCCGTTCCTTTTCAATTCCGTGGACATTGAGCTTTCCTTTTGCCCTGACCTGGTAGGTGCCGTCTTTGGTAAAATCCACATCTTCAATGAATTTGCCGGAAAAGGTCGCACGCGGGAATTTTTTGCTTTCCATGTAGTTCTCGTTGAAATGCTCTCTTTGCAAGGGACTGTTAAACCCTTGAAAAGACTGGATATTTACCGAAAAGGCAAACCCGTTTCTGCCGGGGTCGATTACCCCTTTGAGCTCATTGGAAGCCGCTTCGATCAATTCCAGGGGAGCATCCGATTTGAAGGAGATCTTTCCGGTTTCCGTCATCAGCCGGGGTTGCCCGCTCAGGACTCCGGTACCCATAGTGAAAAAACACGCAATTAGGAAAAGCCGAACTTTCATTGGAAACATAAAATTTTCATTAAGGTAGGCAAATGGGTAAAAAAGGGAGTATCATTCTTGCTGAACGGGCATAAATTCCGGCTGAACAGGTAAAATGACCGGTTTGCCTGGTCAATCAGGCCTCCTGGTCAGCTTTGGTCTTTTCTTTGAACAATATATTGGAGCCCGCTCCCACCGCGATGATGGAACGCATAGCCTCCTCCGCTTTCACATCCAGGAATTCAATATGGCTGGCGTGGACGTGAAAGACAAAACCGTTGGTCGGATTGGGCGCGGTCGGGACGAACACCGTATACATATCGTTTCCGAGTTCGTCGGTTACAAATCCGGTCATTTTGGTTGAGGTTCCGAAAACCTCCACCAGCACAACCTTGCTGAACGGCATTTTCTTGTTGCCGATGAATTGGCGGACGGTTTCCCGCAGGGTGTTGTAAAACGGCAGGCGGCTGAGGTAATCCCGCTCCAGTATGCTGAAAAGCTGGTTGCCGAAACTGGTCCTGACGATCAGGCCGATCACAAAAAACAATACGACCACCACCGCCAGGGAGATCAGGTCAACTATCCACGTGTTGATGGAGTCGGAAAAGGAAAACAGTTCACCAATGGGCGCAACAAGCCTGCCGATGAGCCGGAGGCCCAGGTTGATGAGGGAGACAAAAATGGTGATCGGCAAGACCACGACCAATCCACCGATCACGGTGGTGATAAAAAAGCGCTGAAGTTTCCTTGCCCAAACACCCCACCGTTTCCGGTTCAAAGCATTCATAGAATCTGCGAATTTCTCCCTATATAACAGTTATTGCCCCTTCATTAGTTTATAAGCATTGATCAATCCGTTGGTCGAAGGATCGTGATTGGTGACGGTTGCGGCGGATTGCAATTCCGGGAGTATCTTATTGGCCAGTTGCTTGCCCAGTTCGACGCCCCATTGGTCGAAACTGAAAATATTCCAGATGACGCCCTGGGTGAAGATCTTGTGTTCGTAAAGGGCGATCAGACTGCCCAGGGTCCTCGGGTCCATTTTTTTGACCAGTATGGAGTTGGTAGGCCGGTTGCCGGTAAAAACCTTGTACGGCAGCAGTTTTTCAATGGCAGCTTCATCCATCCCGGCATCCTTCAGCTCTTTTCCGGCCTCTTCGGCCGTTTTGCCCTTCATCAGCGCTTCCGTTTGCGCAAAGAAATTGGACAGCAGCTTTTCCTGATGGTCGCCGATGGGATTATGGCTGTTGGCTGCAGCGATGAAATCACAGGGGATGAGCTTGGTCCCCTGGTGGATCAGTTGATAAAAGGCGTGCTGGCCGTTGGTGCCCGGTTCGCCCCAGATAATCGGGCCGGTCTGATATTGCACCGGTTTGCCGCTACGGTCCACATATTTGCCGTTGCTTTCCATATTGCCTTGCTGAAAATAGGCCGGAAACCGGTGCAGATACTGGTCATAAGGCAAAATGGCCTCTGATTCGGCGCCGAAGAAATTATTGTACCAGATCCCGATCAGCGCCAGGATAACGGGAATGTTTTTATCGAGGGGCGTTTCGGCGAAATGCCGGTCCATGGCGTGGAATCCCTCCAGCAATTCGGCGAAATGGTCAAACCCGACGGCGCAAACAATGGACAAACCGATGGCGGAGGTCAGCGAATACCGGCCGCCGACCCAGTCCCAGAATTCAAACATATTAGCCGCGTCGATCCCGAAATCCCGGACGGCCTTTTCGTTGGTGGATACGGCGACGAAGTGCTTGGCCACGTCTTCAGGGGCGCCCTTCCCCAAAAACCAATCCCTTGCCGAATGGGCATTTGTCATGGTTTCCTGGGTGGTAAAGGTTTTGGAACTGATGATGAACAAGGTGGTTTCCGGATCGAGCCCTTTCAAGGTTTCGGCCATATGGGTGCCGTCGACATTGGAAACAAAATGGGGGCGGATCCCTTCGCGCCAGTAGTGTTTCAGCGCTTCGGTGACCATTACCCCGCCTAGATCCGATCCGCCGATGCCGACATTTACAATATCCGTAATCTTCCTGCCGGTAAAGCCGCGCCATTCGCCTTCGTGCAATTTTTTCGAAAAAGCGGCCATTTGGTCCAACACCGCATTGACATCGGGCATGATATCCCGGCCATCCAGCAGGATCGGTTTTCCGGAGCGGTTGCGCAAAGCGATATGCAGAACGGCCCTGTTCTCGGTTTCGTTGATCTTGTCGCCGGAAAACATGCTGTCGATCCCCTCTTTCAGGCCGCACTCTTCCGCCAGGGCCAGCAGGAGTGTTAAGGTTTCTTCCTTGATCCTGTTTTTGGAGAAATCCACCAGCATATGGCCGAAGCGGGCAGAGAACCTTTCAAAGCGGCCCGGATCCGCCTGGAAAAGGGCTTTCATCTCGATTTCCCGCATATGCTGAAAGTGGGCTTCGAGTTTTTTCCAGGATTCTGTCAGGATTGGATTTTGACGATTTAACATGATACCGTTTTTTTGCAAGTGCAAATTTGGCATTTCCGCGTAAAACCCGGGCAAAATCCATCAAAAATCATTCAACCACCTGAATATTATGACCAGACAGGAGCTTTGCGATCAAATCCGGATCAAAAAATCGTTTTTATGCATCGGGCTGGATTCCGATCCGGCAAAAATTCCGCATCATTTGCGGTCCTTTCCCGATCCGGTCTTCGAATTCAACAAACGGATCATTGATGCAACACATGATTTGTGCGTGGCCTACAAACCCAACCTTGCCTTTTATGAAGCGCAGGGGCTTCAAGGGTGGGCCTCTCTTGAAAGGACGCTGGAATACATCCCCAAGGACCAATTCATTATTGCGGACGCCAAACGCGGCGATATCGGCAATACTTCTTCCCTGTATGCCCGGGCGTTTTTTGAAACCCTGGGCTGCGATGCCGTAACGGTCGCGCCATATATGGGCCGGGATTCCGTGCAACCCTTCCTGAATTACCCGGGCAAATGGGTCATTTTACTGGCCCTCACCTCAAATGAAGGCAGCTTAGATTTCCAGATGGAGATTGCAGGGGGTGCGCCCCTTTATGAAAAAGTGATCCGCAAAGCTGCAGAATGGGCCGGGCCGGATGAGCTCATGTTCGTGGTCGGCGCAACCCATCCGGAAAAATTTGCCGAGATCCGCAGGCTGGCGCCCGGTTATTTCTTCCTGGTGCCGGGCGTGGGCGCCCAGGGCGGCGACCTGGAAGCGGTATGCCGGTACGGCATGAATGACGAAGTCGGCCTTCTGGTCAATTCTTCAAGGGGCATTATTTTTGCCGGAGACGGGACCGACTTCGACCGGAAAGCGAGAGCAGCGGCCCTTGAAGTCCAGGCCGGCATGAAAAAAATACTCGAAATGAAGGGATTTTAGCCCGCACAGGGTAAAAAAATCCTTTTACTTCAAAAATCCTTTCCCCTTTCCTCCGGACTTCCCTATCTTCGCGGCCGGAATGAACCACATGTATTCATGAGTGAACTGCAACAGTCCCCCGCGGTGCTTTTGCTGGAAGATGGTACCGTCTTTTACGGCCACGCCGCAGGGAAAAAAGGTACCACAACCGGAGAAATCTGCTTCAACACCGGCATGACGGGCTACCAGGAAATTTTTACGGATCCCTCCTATTTCGGTCAAATACTGGTCACCACCAACGCCCATATCGGGAATTACGGGACCAAAGACCTCGAAACCGAGTCATCCTCCATCAAAATCGCCGGCCTGATCTGCAAAAACTTCACCTGGCAATTTTCCAGGACGAAAGCCGATCAATCCATCCAGGATTATTTTGAACGGGAAAACCTGGTCGGCATTTCCAATGTCGATACCCGGGCCATTGTCCGGCACATCCGGCACAAAGGCGCCATGAACGCCATTATCTCTTCGGAGACGCTGGATATCAAAACCCTCAAACAACGCCTGGCGGAAACGCCGCCTATGGAAGGGCTCGAACTGGCTTCCAAGGTAAGTGCGGACGAGGCTTATACCTACGGAAACGAATCGGCCAAATACCGGGTTGCCGCCCTCGACTTCGGCATCAAAGAGAACATCCTTCGCTGCTTCTCCGGCCGCGATTGCTATGTGAAGGTCTTTCCTGCCAAAACGGACTTTGAAACCCTCAGCGCCTGGAATCCGGACGGCTATTTCCTGTCGAACGGCCCCGGCGATCCGGCTTCCATGGATTACGCCGTTGCTACAGCCAAGGCCATTCTGAAAGCCGGCAAACCGCTGTTCGGGATCTGCCTGGGGCACCAATTGCTGGCGCTGGCCGTAGATATTCCGACCTACAAGATGCACCACGGCCACAGGGGCATCAACCACCCGGTCAAGAATATGATCAGCGGCCACTGCGAGATAACCAGCCAGAATCACGGTTTCGGCGTAAGCCCCGACGCTATCCGGGCCAATGCGGACAAGGTGGAAATCACCCATGTCAATCTCAACGACCAGACCATCGAAGGGATCAGGGTCAAGGGCAAACCGGCTTTCTCGGTGCAATACCACCCGGAGTCGTCGCCCGGTCCGCACGATTCCCGCTATTTGTTCGAAGAGTTTATCCGGATGATGGAAAACGCAGGAAAATCTTAATTATAAACCTAACAGCGGCGGCCTGAAACCCCGCAAAATCTGTCAAACCATTTTCAACAATCTATTGTATGAGCGAAATTGTTGACATCAGAGCAAGAGAAATTCTCGACTCCCGCGGTAATCCTACGGTTGAAGTAGAGGTTTTCACCGAAGAAGGCGCAATGGGCCGCGCCGCGGTTCCGTCCGGCGCATCTACCGGCCGGTACGAAGCAGTTGAGCTGAGGGACGATGATAACAGCCGGTTCCTGGGGAAAGGGGTCCTGACCGCCTGCCGGAATATCGAGGAAGTACTGGCGGACGAACTGCTCGGCGTCGATGTTTTCGAACAGCGGTATATCGATCAGTTGATGAAAGACCTTGACGGCACACCGAATAAATCAAAATTGGGCGCCAACGCCATCCTGGGTGTCAGCCTGGCCGTAGCCAAGGCCGCTGCCGAAGAAGCCGGGATGCCGCTGTACCGTTACCTGGGCGGCGTCAATGCGCACGTGATGCCGGTTCCCATGATGAACATCCTGAACGGCGGGTCGCACGCCGACAACAGCATCGATTTTCAGGAATTCATGATCATGCCGGTCGGGTCGGAATTTTTCTCGGAAGCCCTCCGCATGGGCGTCGAAGTATTCCACCACTTAAAAAAGGTGTTGAAAAGCAAGGGATACTCCACCAACGTCGGCGATGAAGGCGGTTTCGCGCCAAATATCAAAAGCAATCAGGAAGCCATCGAAATTGTGCTGAAAGCCATCGAATCGGCAGGTTTCCGCCCGGGTGAAGACATTATGATCGCTATGGACGCGGCTTCTTCCGAATTCTACGACGAGGAGACCGGCCTGTATCATTTCAAAAAATCCAGCGGCGAAAAATTGTCCGGCTCGGATATGGTCAGCTACTGGAAAGGCTGGTGCGATAAATATCCGATCCTGTCCATCGAGGACGGCCTTGCTGAAGATGACTGGGACAACTGGAAGGCCCTCACGGAAACCCTCGGTTCGCGGGTCCAGTTGGTGGGCGACGACTTGTTCGTTACCAACACCCAGCGGCTGCAGCGCGGTATCGATATGGGCGCCGCCAACTCCATTCTGATCAAGGTCAACCAGATCGGAAGCCTGACGGAAACCATTGATGCGGTGAACCTGGCTACGCGCAATTCCTATACGTCGGTCATGAGCCATCGCTCCGGTGAAACGGAGGATACGACCATTGCCGACCTGGCCGTAGCCCTGAACACCGGCCAGATCAAAACGGGTTCGGCCTCAAGGTCCGACCGGATCGCCAAGTACAACCAACTCCTCCGGATCGAGGAAGAACTCGGTGAATCGGCCGTTTATCCGGGCAAGGCGCTGATCGGCGGTTAACGCCCTTCAAACTTTTTGGCTCAATTACGGAATACAATTCGTATTTTTACACCGTTACCAAAAAAGCTAGCCATGACCAACCCGTTGAAACCGCTTGTGGACGGGCTCCCCAAACCGCTCAGAAACAAGTATTTCCTCTCCCTGGCCATTTTCGCCTTTCTGATGGTCTTCATCGACAAGCACGATGTACTGACCCAGATCCGGCTCCAAAGGACGGTCAATAAACTCGAGGCGGATAAGGAATTCTACGGGCAAAAGATCGAGGAAGCCAAACAGGAACGGCTTGAGCTGGAATTGAACGACGAAAAATTTGCCCGCGAGCGCTACTATATGCGCAAGTCCAATGAAGATGTTTTTATCATCGACGATGAAGAGAAATAATTCATTTGCACGGACGCGCCGCCGCACACCAGGCTGTTTTTGTTAACGAAATCCGACATCTTCGGTTAATTACTATTTCAACATGTCAGTTCTTGTAAACAAGCAATCCAGGATCATCATTCAAGGATTTACTGGGAAGGAAGGCACTTTTCATGCCGAACAAATGATCGAATACGGCACCAATGTCGTCGGCGGGGTCACCCCGGGAAAAGGCGGCGAACAACACCTCGATCGCCCTGTTTTCAACACGGTTGCCGATGCGGTGTCAAAGGCCGGTGCCGATACGTCGGTGATCTTCGTTCCGCCCGCGTTTGCAGCAGACGCCATCATGGAAGCCGCCGCAGCCGGAATCCGTGTGATCATTTGCATTACAGAAGGCATTCCTGTCCAGGATATGGTGAAAGCCAAGGCATTTATCAGCCAGTACGACTGCCGGTTGGTCGGCCCGAACTGCCCCGGCGTGATCACCCCCGACGAGGCCAAGTGCGGCATTATGCCCGGTTTCATCCACCGTAAAGGCAGTATCGGGATCGTATCCCGGTCCGGCACCCTTACCTATGAAGCTGTTGACCAGGTGACCAAAGCCGGCCTGGGCCAGTCCACCTGCATCGGGATCGGCGGCGATCCGATCGTCGGCACAACCACCAAAGATGCGGTCGAATTGCTGATGAACGACCCCGAAACCGAAGGGATCATCATGATCGGCGAGATCGGCGGAACGATGGAAGCCGAAGCTGCCGAATACATCAAAGCGCACGGAACCAAACCCGTTGTCGGGTTTATAGCCGGCCAGACCGCCCCGAAAGGCCGCACCATGGGCCATGCCGGCGCCATCATCGGCGGCAAGGAAGATACGGCCGAAGCCAAAATGAAGATCATGGCGGACTGCGGCATCCATGTGGTCAATTCGCCGGCCCAGATCGGAGCGACCATGCTCAAAGCCCTCGGGCGATGAAACTCCGGCAGTTCCAGGTCGACGCCTTCGCGGCGCGGCCGTTCGAGGGGAACCCCGCAGCGGTGGTTCCCCTCGAAAATTGGCTGCCGGATGAGTTGATGCAGGCCATCGCCATGGAGAACAACCTGGCCGAAACGGCCTTTTTTGTCCCCGAAAGCGAGGGTTTCCGGCTCCGTTGGTTCACACCCGCCGTTGAAGTTGACCTTTGCGGTCACGCTACCCTGGCTTCAGCGCACATCCTTTTTCAACACCTCAACTGGTCGCAGGATGCCATTCCGTTTTTTACGCGGAGCGGCAAACTCACCGTTAACCGGGTTTCCGACCGGGCTTATGCCATGAATTTCCCGGCTGATTTTGCCCGCAGGGTCGACACCCCGCCGGTCATTGTGACCGGGCTCGGCGTGGAGCCGCTGGAAGTCCTCAGGGGGAAGGATGATTACCTGGCCGTGCTCTCCGGCGAGGAGGAGGTCCTCAACCTGCAACCCGATTTCAGGGCCATCGGAAGCCTGTCATCCAGAGGATTGATCGCCACCGCTCCCGGAAAGGAAGTGGATTTCGTATCCAGGTGCTTTTTTCCGCAAAGCGGCATCGACGAAGACCCTGTAACCGGTTCGGCGCATACGGCAATGACCCCTTACTGGTCCGCGAAGTTGGGCAAAGTCTCACTCAAGGCCCGGCAATTGTCCCGGCGCGGAGGAGAGGTAGGATGCACCCTTTCCGGCGACCGTGTGATCCTGGAAGGCCTGGCCGTCACCGTTCTGGAAGGGACTTTGACCTATTGATATGATGTCTTTCCTGTAGTTTTCCCTTTTTAACCCGTCAATTCAACGTCATGCACCTGAGTGAAATACTGGTCCATTTGGGCGAAGATCGCGAAGCTTATTTCAATGCGGTCTCTCCGCCGGTCATTCAAAGCAGCAATTTTGCCTTTCCCGACCTCCATGCTTTCCGGGAAGCGTTCACCGATGAACTGGCCAACCACGTCTATACGCGGGGCAATAACCCGACGGTTGCCATCCTCCGGCAAAAGCTGGCGGCCCTGGAAGGCACCGGGGACTGCCTGGTCTTCTCATCCGGCAGCGGGGCAGTGGCGGCGGCTGTTATTTCCCAGGTCAATTCAGGGGATCATATCGTTTGCGTGCAGTCGCCTTATTCCTGGACCAAGGCGTTGCTCACCCAATTCCTGCCCAGATTCGGCGTGACCCATACATTCGCAGACGGCCGCAAAATAGAAAACATAGAAGCCGCTATACGGCCGGAAACCAAAGTGTTGTATCTGGAAAGCCCCAATTCGCTGACCTTTGACATCCAGGATCTCGAAGCCTGCGGTCGGCTGGCCCGATCCAGGGGGATCACGACCATCATCGACAACAGCTACGCCTCTCCGCTTTTTCAGCAACCCGCTTCCTTCGGCATTGACCTGATCGTGCATTCAGGGACCAAGTACCTGAACGGGCACAGCGATGTGGTGGTCGGGGCGGTGTGCGGCAGCAAGGAAAAAATCAAGCAGATCTTTGAAAGCGAATACATGACGCTCGGCGGGATCCTGGGGCCGCACGATGCCGCACTGGTCATCAGAGGCTTGCGGACGCTTGAGCTCCGGATGAACCGCAGTTTCCATAGCGCCATGAAGATTGCCGGCTGGCTGGAAGCCCACCCCAAGGTAGAACGGGTACTTCACCCCTTTCTGCCGTCGTTCCCGCAGCACGACCTGGCCAAAAAACAAATGAAGGGCGCAGGCGGGTTGTTTTCCGTTTATTTCAAGGCAGGGTCCAAAGAACAAATGGAGGATTTCATTCATCGCCTTCGCGGGTTCCTGATCGCGGTCTCCTGGGGCGGCCATGAGTCGCTGGCCCTGCCGACCGTCGGGTTTTACGATATTCCCGGCCGTGCGGACTCTCCCCTGCCCTGGAACCTGGTCCGGTTTTACATCGGCCTTGAAGACCCTGACTGGCTGATGGCAGACCTTGACCAGGCCATGGCCGCACTTATCAGTTAGCGCTCTCTTTCAAGTGGAATAAATTAACCAGGAAGCCAGGATACATCGCCATGGTCGGCCCCTCGAACCGTTTGTGGATGGCGATCCTTCCCTTCGGCGCTATGACATAGATCTCGGGCATTTCATCGTACAGGATCTCCTGAAACCGGAGATACATTTTAAGCCTTTCCGCTTCATCAAAGGTATTTTGAATACTGTCGAGCAAGGCATCCGTATCTGCATTCCCGAAGCCTACCTGGTTGTCGCCTGCCGTATGATAATTCTGTTTGGGTTCCCAGTATAAAGGCGACAGGGACCGGCCACCGGCGATGATGTCGAAGTCGCCCCGTTTCCGGTCGTCCAGCAATTGATTGAATTCCTTTCCGTCCAACTTAATATCGATGCCGGCTTTTCCGGCATTTTCCTGAATCAGCAGGCCGATTTGCTGCGATATGGACCGGGTGGCGGTGAACCCATACCTGAGCTGCAATTCAACCTTCTGCCCGTTGATGTCCTTATCGACAACGCCGTCGCCGTTGGTATCCTTCCACCCGGCTTCCGCGAGGAGACTCTTCGCTTTTTCAATATCAAACGGGATCGGTTTGAGCTGTTGGTTGTAATACGAAGTGGACGGGTGAGCCGGCGAAGCCGTTCTTTCCGCAAGGCCGTAATAAAGGGTATTGATGATCTGGTCTACGTCGATGGCGTAGGCAATGGCTTTCCGGACCCGCTTATCCGATAGTTTGGGGATCCGGGTATTCAGGCTCAAAAAGGCAACCTGCAGAATCGACGGCGCCTCCAGACGGTAGCAGGAAGAGTCGCCCGCGGCTACCAGATCCGTGAAATCCTTGGGGTTGATGTCCGACATCACATCAATTTCCTCTGCTTTGAGGGCCGTCAGGGCCGTTGCCGCGTCAATAATGGGTTTAATGACGATCCGGTCCGGATACGCGCCGAGGTTGGGAAAATCTTTGACCAGGGGGTCTCCCCACCAATTTTCCTTTTTGACCAGGCTAAGTTGCTGGCCAGGTTCCCAGGATTCCAGTTTATAAGCGCCGCATCCTGAAATGGCCGCCGGATCGTTGCTGTATTTCGGGTCCTGGAACTGATCGGCGAACCTGGACAGGCGGTCATCCGATTCGGAGAGGGTCTTCATTTTGGCCTCATCTGAAAAATCGGTAACCGGTATGTCCTTCAACAAGCCCTCGGGGTCGTACGCATATTCAGGGATGACAAAAAAAGTGCTGGATACGCGTTCTTCTCCTGAAAGTTGGCGTTCATTGGTGTATACGGTGAATTTTTTAGGATTTTCCGGGTCGATAACCACGTCTTTGATGAACTGGACATAAGGTACCAGCCTTTTGGCTCCGGTCACAAACGGGTTGAGTACGGCCTTCAGGGTAAAGGCGTAATCCCGGCCGGTTACCGGTGTGCCGTTGTCCCAAACCGCTGCCTCATGGATTTCGTAGGTATAACTCATCCCGCCGGCGTAAGGTCCGTCATTCAATTCCTGAATGGCCGGCCTGGATTTAGCCAGGTAGGGCGCCAGCTCCATTGACACCGGATCAATCGTCAGCAGGTAACCGAACATCTGGTAGTCCACCAGGCTGTTGTAGCCGGAGGTAGAAAGTAACGGGTTCAGGTTATTGGGTTCGGCTTCCAGCCGGAGGACAAGGTCATTCGATTTTCGGGAACAGAACGCCAGGTCGTCCTTGGGAGCTGTTTCAGTACGGCACCCTCCAAACAAGGCAGCCGACAAAAAAACGGTCAGCCTCAGCAATGGTCTGATATTACTCATAGGATCGGAGTTTTTTTTTGACAGAAGCAGTTTTTGGCAAAAAGATTTATTCCTGAAGCTCAAAATCCGACACAAAAAAGGATGGCCTGGTTGCGCTTGTCCGGGCTTTAAAACGGTTGCTGATGGCGATCCGCTCCTGCGGGGCGAGCAGGAAAATGCACGGTTGTTCATCATAAATGATTTCTTGCAACCTGTAATACAGTTTGTTTCGGGCTTGATCATCCATGGTTACCTTGATCTGTTCGATGAGGGAATCGGATTCTTCCGTTCCGAAACCGAAGTAGTTGCCGCCGCCCGGCCGGTCGCTGGCCCTGGCCCAGTACTGGCTGGGGTCATCCGGAAGTCCGTCGGTCGACCATCCCCTGCCGAACAGTTCAAAAGTCCTGTTGTCCAGGGATTGGCGCATTACATCCGGGTTAAGCGACTGAATATTGATCTTGATGCCCGATTTGGCTGCGTTCTGCTGAAACAGCAAGGCAATATTCTGCCCCATGGTGCTGCCGGCTGTGGTCAGGTAATCCAGTTCCAGCTCCGTAAGTTGCCCGCCGATGTTCTTGTCCACCGTACCGTTGCCGTTGGTGTCCTCCCAACCGGCTTCCTTCAGCAGTGCTCTGGCCTGTTCCGGGTCATAGGACAGCAGCTTAAGGTCCTTGTTGTAGAGCGATTTGGCAGGGTGAAACGGGCCGACCACCCTTTTAGCGAGGCCGAAGAACAACTGGTCGATAAGGGCATCGATATCCAGGGATTGAGCGACTGCTCTTCTCACCCGTTTATCGTTCAGCTTCGGGTTTTTCATGTTTATCCCGATGTAATAAACCTGGAAAACCTCGGGATTGTGGAGGGTGAACATCGATTTGAAGTTCTCGTCCTGCAGGAGGTTGACGTATTCCTTGGCGTCAATCTGGGTCATGACGTCAATTTCCTGGGCTTTCAGGGCGGTTACGGCTGTGGTCTGATCCTGGATTATGACATAGACCAATGAATCCGGATAAGCGCGAAGGCCTGGTCCGGAAGGCGTAACCTTATCCGCCCACCAGTTGGCCTTTCTTTTCAGAATGATCCGTTGGCCGGTTTCCCAGGAAACGAGGCTGTAAGGGCCTGATCCGAGGTGATCGGACGGGGCGCGGCCGCCGGCGGAGTTCATGAATTTTTCTGCGAACGCGGCCAGTTCCGGTGAAGCTTCTGTCATTACGGCAGCCTTTTCCGGGTTATTCCAGTCAGCCATAGGTACTTTCTTCAGCACGCCGTCCGGATCGTAAACATGGGCCGGCAGAATGGACAAGGTGCCGATAGCCGCTTCTCCCAAAAAGTACCTTGTATTGGAAACAATGGTGAACTCTTTGGGGTTATTGGGATCGGCAACCACATCAACGAAGGATTCCAGGACCGAGCGGCCCGGAGCGGCGAGCGGGATCCCGGGATGGAAATAGGTTTTCAGGGTAAAAGCAATGTCCTCGCCGGTTATAGGCCTGCCGTCGTCCCAGTCTGCTTCCGGTCGGATTTCAAAGGTATAGGATATGCCGCCGGCGTAGGGCCCGGAATCGATATTCTCAATTATGGGGCGGTCTGTGGCCAGCACCGGGACCAACTCCATGGTATACGGGTCAAAATCCAGCAGGGACTGGTACATGCCGCTGAATACCATGCGGCTGTAGGCATTGACGGTGATTATGGGGTTGATGTAGTCGGGTTCGGCGGCCAGCCTGACCCGTACAAAGTTCATTTCCTTGCTTCCGCCGGGTTGATCACCTCCGCATCCTGCAAAGAGGAGGCAGGCCGCCAAACTGAGCGAAAGTAACTGCGGGATTCTTTTCAGGTAGATTTTCATTGCGATGATTGTTTGTGATCTCAGGACCCGAAGTTAAATGAAATCTTCCGTATTCTGCCAACTCCGGAAAAGATATATCGGCAAATAATCGGGCGCCGGGCTTCCCAAGGTTTTAATTATCAGGGTTTTTATGCTGGCGTTTCAGGAATTTTTCACGGATGACCGACTGGACCGGCTTGCGTTCGATCTTGCTCTCCAGCCAGGAAATGATATCCAGGTAAAGGAACGGCCGCCGCTCGAAAGGCATATTCTCCAGTTTGGACAATTTCTCTTTCAGGCTGATGAATTCATTTCGCAGCTCGGACTCCCGCATGCGGGGCGTCTTGCGGATGAACCGGAATATTTCTTTTTGCACTTCCTGCAGGTTCTCCATTTTCAACAGAAAGCGGTAAACCGATTTGACCTGGTATTCCACCAATTGGGCATTCCCCAGTTCGAAATGGGCGATCAGGTTCAGAATGCGTGCGAAACACTGGATATCTTCCCGGTAATCGGGGTTTTTCTGGTTGATGATCCGGTTCAGGAAATCGATGGCCTCACCGTTGTTGCCGCTGCCGAAATACAGACAGGCAATCCGGTAATAGAAGATCATGACGCGGTGGTGGTCCCAGTTGTATTCATCGGTTTCAATCAACTGGATGATTTCCGGCACCAGCGTTAATCCATTGGTAAAAGTGCCTTCCAGAAAATGTTTTTCCAGGAAATGGACATATTTGAACAGGTTAAACAGCCCTTCGATATTTTTCTCGACCGTGATGTCAAATTTATCCGGGAATCGGTTCAACACGTTCAATACTTCAACAAACTTGTCGTAGTGCAGCGAATTGAACAGGGCGCCGAGGAGGTTATGGATCCCCTTGAGGTACATCGCCGGGTTGAGCTCGATCATCCCGTCATTCTCATGAAAGAGGTTGACCCACTTTTGGGCATAGCGGTACGTCATCGGGAAATCCTGGGTCATATGATAAAACCAGACGAATGCCTGGCAATAGAAGACCTTTCCCCAGAAATCGAGCTCCTTGTAATCGAACCGCGGAACGTTGGATTGAAAAAATTCCTGAACGATTACATAATCCTTATAGCTTCGGACATAACCCACCTTCAGGTACAGGCCATAGAGCTGGATGGCCAGGTTGGAGAATTCGTTGTTCTTGACAATGATGTCGTTCAGCCTTCTGGATTCCTCCGTCAGCTCTTCGGCCCTGCCTTCTATGCTTCTGGTGATATACTGCCCTTCAATCTGTTTTTCAAACTCGATGATCTCCATGGCCTGGGAATAAAACCGGCTCCGCATGGCCCTGGCTTTCGCCCGTTCGAGGATCTCCAGGCTTTGCCGGTAAAGGCCCTTGTTGTAGAGGATCCGGGCAAAGTCGATCATCTCCCGGATCTGGATATCTTCATTATTGGAGCTGTTGAGCAGCCGGAGACTGATCAGGAGTTGTTTGTAAAGGTGGGCTTTGAGGTTGGACAGCTGGGTTTTCTTAATGGCGGGCAATCGCTTCTGGATCAGGTCTTCATCGTATTCCTTGTATTTTTCCAACAAATCGAAAAGCTGCAGAAACAGGATATCGTCAGAATTCTGGTTTCTTCTCACAAATAACCTGAAGTGGCGTTTTTCTGCCCGGCTTAAAGACCGAATCAGTTGGATCAGATCGTCGGTTCGTTGTTTTGGCATTGTAAATGCTCCCTCTTTAAATCGCTGATAATCTTATATTTAAAAAATATGACCAGGGTTGCGGACTTGTATTAATTCCCTTTTTTGATTTTAAGTCGCTTCGTTCTCATGGTAATTTTGCAAGACAAACATAACGCAATTTAAAAAACCAGCGATGGACGACAAGCGGATATTTATTTTTGACACCACGCTCCGGGATGGCGAGCAGGTCCCCGGTTGCAAATTGAATACCGAAAAAAAGATCGAAATAGCCCTGCAACTTGAATTGCTGGGCGTGGATATATTGGAAGCCGGCTTTCCCATTTCCAGTCCCGGTGATTTTGAGTCGGTCCGCAGGATCAGCGAGGCGCTCAGGGAACCCGTTATCTGCGGCCTGTCAAGGGCTGTTGAAAAAGACATTGAAGTGGCTGCAGAGGCGCTCAAACCTGCCCGCCGCGCGCGGATCCATACCGGTATCGGCACCTCCGAGTCGCATATCCTTTACAAGCTTCACAGTACCCGGGAAAAGATCATCGAAAGGGCGGTAGCCGCTGTGAAAAAGGCAAAATCGTACGTTGAGGACGTCGAATTTTATGCAGAAGATGCCGGCCGGACCGATAATGAATACCTGGCCCGCGTTTGCGAAGCTGTCATCAAAGCCGGCGCTACCGTCCTGAATATTCCGGACACCACGGGGTATTGCCTGCCCGAAGAATACGGCGCCAAGATCCGGTACCTCAAGGAAAATGTAACGGGCATCGACAAGGCCATCCTGTCCACCCATTGCCACAATGACCTTGGATTGGCTACGGCCAACTCTATTTCCGGCGTCCAGAACGGCGCGCGGCAGATTGAATGCACCATCAACGGCATCGGCGAAAGGGCGGGCAATACCTCCCTGGAGGAAGTGGTCATGATCATGCGGCAACATCCGTACCTCGGTTTCAAAGACGGCATCAATACGCGCCTGCTGTACCGGACGAGCCAGTTGGTTTCCGAAAGTATGGCCATGCCGGTGCAACCCAACAAGGCGATCGTCGGCGCAAACGCCTTCGCACACTCCTCCGGAATCCACCAGGACGGCGTGATCAAGAAAAGGGAAACTTACGAAATCATCGACCCGCTTGAGGTCGGCGTCGATCATTCCAAGATCGTGCTCACCGCCCGCAGCGGCCGGGCCGCCATCGCCTACCGGTCCAAACAGATCGGCCATAACCTCAGCAAAGAAGAGCTCGACCTGGTTTACCAGGAATTCCTCCAGGTAGCCGATCAGAAGAAGGAAGTCAACGACGATGACCTTTCCACCATCATCGGTAAGGTGGTAATGACCGTCTCCTAAAACGTACAAAGCGAAATGGGTAAAACGTTATTCGATAAAATCTGGGATGCGCATGTGGTCAGCCCTGTGCCGGGCGGCATGGAGGTGTTGTACATCGACCGCCATTTCATCCACGAGGTTACCAGCCCCCAGGCATTCGACGGGCTCGCCGAAAGAGGCCTTCCGGTGTTCAGACCGGCCCAGACCGTGGCAACCGCGGACCACAATGTACCGACCAGGGACCAGCATTTGCCGATCCGGGAAGAGCTGTCCAGGTTCCAGGTGGAGAAACTCACGGAAAACTGCCGGAAATTCGGATTGGAATTGTATGGCCTGGGCCATCCCTATCAGGGCATTGTCCACGTGATCGGTCCTGAACTGGGCGTCACCCAACCGGGCATGACCATCGTTTGCGGCGACAGCCATACCAGCACGCACGGCGCCTTCGGGTGCATCGCCTTCGGTATCGGCACCAGCCAGGTGGAACAGGTATTCGCCACGCAATGCCTCCTGCAAAGCCGGCCCAAAAGAATGCGCATAACCGTTGACGGTCAACTGCGCCCCGGAGTGCTTTCCAAGGATATCATCCTCTACATCATCTCCAGGCTCACCGCCGGCGGCGGTACGGGATATTTTGTGGAATACGCCGGCTCTGCCATCCGGTCCTTGTCGATGGAAGCCCGTATGACCATCTGCAATATGAGCATAGAAATGGGCGCCCGTGGTGGGCTGATCGCTCCGGACCAGGTGACGTTCGACTACCTCAAAGGGCGCAAATTCAGCCCGCAGGGAGCGGATTTCGATGCCGCAACGGCGCGTTGGAAAACCCTGTTTTCGGATGATGATGCCGTGTTCGACAAAGAATACAACTTTGATGCCGCCGATATCGAGCCCATGGTAACATTCGGCACCAACCCAGGCATGGGGATCAAGGTCACCCAATCCGTACCGGGGGCCAAACCCGGGGAGAATCCGGCGACTTTCGGCAAAGCCCTCGAATATATGGGCTTCGAATCAGGCGAGTCCATTTCCGGAAAGAAAATTCAACACGTCTTCATCGGCAGCTGCACCAATTCCAGGATCGAGGACCTGCGAGTAGTGGCCCGGTTTTTGAAGGGAAAAAGAAAAGCCGACCACGTAACGGCAATGATCGTACCGGGATCGCAACAGGTAGCTGCACAGGCGAAAGAAGAAGGCCTGGCGGAGATCTTTCAGGAAGCCGGTTTCGATTTCCGGGAACCCGGTTGTTCAGCCTGTCTGGGCATGAACGAGGACAAAATTCCGCAAGGCGAATACTGCGTATCGACCTCCAACCGGAATTTTGAAGGCCGGCAGGGCCCCGGCGCCCGCACCATCCTGGCCAGCCCGCTCACAGCCGCAGCGGCTGCAGTGGCCGGCCAGGTAACTGACGTCCGGGAATTGATGATTGCTTAAACGTCAAAAAAAGAAAACTTGGAAAAGTTTAAAGCCATAAAATCCAGCGCCGTTCCCCTCCCTGCAGAGGACGTGGATACGGACCAGATCATTCCGGCGAGGTTCCTCAAGGCGACCACCCGGGAAGGGTTCGGGGATAATTTGTTCCGGGACTGGCGTTACAACAGCGACGGAACCCCCAAAAAGGATTTTATCCTGAACAACCCCGTGTATGCCGGGGATATCCTGGTGGCCGGCAAGAATTTTGGCTGCGGATCGAGCCGGGAGCATGCGGCCTGGGCTTTGTACGATTTCGGGTTCCGGGTGGTGGTGTCCAGTTTTTTCGCTGACATTTTCAAGGGAAATGCCCTGAACAACGGATTGCTGCCCATAACGGTCAGCCCGGAAATACTCGATGAAATTTTCCTGGCCATCGAATCCAATCCAGGGGCCGAATTCAGCGTTGATCTTGAAAACCAGACCCTCGGGTTGCCGGTATCCGGTAAAAAGGTGTCATTCGACATCGATCCGTATAAAAAGACCTGTTTGCTCAACGGATACGATGACCTGGATTATTTATTGAGTCTTAAAGATAAAATCGAACAATTCGAGCGCGATCGCGGAGTTGTTATTTGAAACCAGTTCCATGGAAAAAATAAAAATTGCAGTATTACCCGGCGATGGGATCGGCCCCGAAGTAACCTGGCAAGCCATTAAAGTGCTGGACGCCATTGCCGGCCGTTTCAACCACTATTTCGAATATTGTTTTGCCGATGTAGGCGCTATCGCCATAGATCGCACCGGGGATCCGTTGCCCGATCTGACGCTGGAAACCTGCATGGCCGCCGATGCCGTTTTATTCGGCGCCATCGGCGATCCGAAGTACGACAACGATCCGAATGCCAGAGTAAGACCGGAGCAAGGCCTGCTCAAACTGAGAAAAAGCCTTCAACTGTATGCCAATATCCGGCCGGTGAAGACCTACCCTACCCTCCTCCACCTTTCACCCCTGAAGGAGGATAAGGTAGCCGGCGCTGATTTCATCATCCTCCGCGAATTGACCGGCGGGATCTACTTCGGCGAGAAGACACGGCAACCGGACAACAGCAAAGCCACCGACCTGTGCAGCTACGAAAAGCATGAGATCGAGCGCATCGCCAGGCTGGCTTTTGACTACGCGGCCGGCCGCCGGAAAAAAGTCACCCTGGTGGACAAAGCCAATGTGCTCGAAACCTCCAGGCTATGGCGGGATGTGACCAAAAACATTGCGAAGGACTACCCCGATATCGAACTGGAAATGATGTTCGTGGACAATGCCGCCATGCAACTTATCCAATACCCGAAGCAGTTTGACGTCATCCTGACCGAAAACATGTTCGGCGACATCCTTTCCGATGAAGCCAGCGTGATCGCAGGGTCAATGGGGCTGTTGCCGTCCGCATCCATCGGTGTGCATACCTCTTTGTTTGAGCCGATACACGGGTCATTTCCGCAGGCCACAGGCAAAGACATCGCCAACCCGAATGCGGCCATTTTATCGGCTGCCATGCTGCTCGAAAGCCTCGGCATGAACGACGAGGCGCACCTGATCCGGCTGGCTGTTCAATACCTGTTGGAAAAGGGCATCGGCACCCCGGAGCTTTCGCCGGCCATTGTCTACGGGTGCTCCCGCATCGGCGATGCCATTGCGCAAATGGTGTCCGAACCGGAGGAACTCTACCTCCACGAAGGAAGAATAAAAGACGGCGTATCGACTATCATTTGATGCGCCGACCGGAAGAATAAACGATTTGAGTGATTTTGAAAAGCGGAACTGTTTTGGTTTCGCTTTTCCTTTTTCAGGCGATAGCCCGGCGGGCGAGGCTGCCGGTTAGCGCACCGAAAGAAGCCAGCAAAGCCCCGAATACCGCAGTAGCCAGCAGAATGGCGTACCGGCTTTCAGCGCCTGCCAATCCCGCGATCCTGCCGGACAAGATGCCCGAGTTGCTGTTATCGATCCAGAAAGCAAGACCGCCCCAAACCAGCGCGCCGCCGACGAAACCGCCGATCCATGCCGCTGAAGGCGGGGTTTTCAATAGCCAGGCTCCTGCGGCGCCTACCAATGCAAGGATCCACCACGGCAGGACAAAACCCAGGATCAGGCCGGCAACCAGTACAGTTGCCGATAGCCGCAATAAAGAACGGATCATCATCAATTTATTTCCAGGGTGAATAAAACGGATTGCGGATCATCATCCGGCGACTTCATGAAAATCAGATCCTGATACTTTCCTTTTGACCATTCGCCGATCATGTTGTCGTAGTAACGGCTCCCGGGGTTTCCGGACTGGCCGCCGGGGTAGATGCCGCGCGCTTTCACCTGCGGACCAAGCTCAACGATCATCCGCCAGGAAGGGCCTGCCGTACGGGAAAGTGCATTGGGCGCGTCGCGGTAACCGCCGATGGGCATCAGGCCGGATCCCATACCGGGAAGGCGGGCCAGGTGCCGGATCTCAGTCCCTTTCGCGTCCTTCCAGGTATAGGCAGGATCTGCCCAATGTTCGGAAATTGTTGCGGCCGCCTGGTGAAAGGCCTTCGAAACGATCATTCCCGCGTCTTCGGTCTCAGGTGTGGAACGGTTGTCAAAAATGGTATCTTGCGGTTGGTGTGCCAGCAGATCGATCATTCGCCAGGTCTCCGGCAGGATGATGGGCTCACCGGCCGTTTCCTCCACTTCATCGAAGGCCAGCAGGGCAACCTGCCGCATCCACTCCTCAAAGATCAGCGGCGCTTTGATATCGGCTGTAAACCGGAAATCCCAGGCTTTCAGCGTATCCAGCATGGATTGTTCTCCGGTACTCAGTTTGTTGTTGTCCAGCAATGAGATCAATAAAGGTACGCCTTCTTCGGCCTTCAGGCTGTAGTCATCGTTCTGCAAAGCGGCCATATCTTCCAGTGTGAACCCCGAACGGGAGGATAAGGTCCGGTTGATGTAGCGGCCCCTGTAATCGTCAAAATAACCGAAATAATAATAGGGATAGTCCAGCCCGGTTGAGCGCTGATTGGAGGAAGCGACAAAACCCCTTTCCGGGTTTTTTACCTGCGGGACCTGATCCATGGGAATAAAGCCGGGCCAGGCCGAGCTCGTTGTACTGCCGTCCTGAACAAATTTGCCCTGACCGGGGCGGCGCAGCGGAAAGCGGCCGTTGACCTTTAGCGCGATATCTCCGTCACGGGCAGCAAAAGCAAAGTTTTGCGCCGGGTTATCATACGTGCTCAGGGCCTTTGAATAATCCTCGTAGTTGGTCGCTCGCATGAGGTTGAAAAAGGTCCCGATGTCATGGGATACGCCGTCATTCTGGGCATCATGCGCCACCCAGCGCATGGCCAGGTCAGTGTGCGAATTATCAGGGAATTCGGTCACCACCGGGCCCCAGACCGTGTATTTGACTTTCTCAACCACGGGTTCCTGACCGCGCACCAGGATCGTTTCTTCCCGGATCTCCACATTCACCGGTTTGTTGTCCAGGAGGTATTTGGTTTTTTCTTCATTCACCCACGTGATGGCGTACCAATCCAGGACATCCTGTTCGACATTGGTTTCGGCCCAGGCGACATGATCGTTGAAGCCGATCAAAATACCGGGAAGGCTCGGAAAAGACACCCCGTAAGCGTTCAGGCCCGGCGCGTTCAATTGCACTTCGAACCAGACGGAAGGCAGGGTCAGCTGGAGGTGCGGATCGCTGCACAGCACCGGATAGCCGGAAGCCGTTTTTGCGCCGGACAGCGCCCAGTTGTTGCTCCCCATAAACGGCAGGGGTTGCGCAGGGTTAAAATCAGGCGACAGATTGCCGATCATGACCTTATTTTCCGGCGCCGGCGGGATTTCGACCGGCGTAAAGTCCCAGGGGGTGCCGATGGGAATGACCGGAGATTGCTGCGGGTTGTACTCCGGGAATAAAAAGTCGTACAAGGGTTTACCGACCTTGCGGAGGGCTCTGGTAGCGGCAATGTCATCGCTCCTGCCGCATAAGGTTTCCGCCATCTTTTTGAAGAACAAAGCGGATTTCAGCGGCGTCCAGTGCTCCGGACGATAATTGAGCAATTTGAATTCAAGCGGGTAATCCTTGGGAGATAATTGATCGATATAGGCATTGACGCCGTTGGTGTAAGCCTGGATCAGGCCCCATTCGAAGGGAGCGTTCTGCCAGTTTTTCACCGTTTTCTCCGCAGCGAAAACCATCCCTTTGCGGCGTTGCTCCTTGTCGTTGTTCAAGCCGCTCTCTCCGACAACTTCGGCTACGGTCCCGCCGGTGGCCCGGGCGGAAATATCCATCTGCCACAGCCTGAACCTGGCGTGAATATACCCTTGCGCAAAAACCGCATCCTCAGCGCTTTGGGCAAAGATATGGGGCACCATGCGGCGGTCAAAGACCACTTTCACCGGCGCTGTTGTGCCTTCAATGTTCAGCGACCCGCTCTTGTAAGCGCCGGCGGACTCCGCGTTTTGCCAGAATCCTGAAAAGGGGCTGAAAAACCCGCCTATGGGCGGCAGTTGCACCCCAAATGGCTTTTCCATGCCCAAAACAAACAAAAGCGCGCCGGTAATGACCAGGGCTGATAAAAATTTGAGTATTTTCATGGATGAAAATTTCGAATTCCGGGACTAAATATAAAGGTTGCAACCGAATCTTGGAAACGCAAATAACGGGCGGGGCCAAAAAATAAGGCGGGCGGAGCAAGATAGCGGTTATTTTTTGTCACTAAAATTGCCATAAAACATTGCAAATCAATAGAATAATAAAATTAACCATGCTTTTAAATGTCACAAATCTATATTAATTCCGTTTTTTTAAGGATGCCGGTTGTTGTAACACTACCCCATCATCCGTTTTCTGCCGGGCTGCGCTACCCGCAACGGCAATAACGTATATAAAAATCTGATGTACAGCACTTTAAACGAAATACGTTTTTTTTATAAATTTTTTAAGGTGAAAAAATTGTATCATTGAAAGAAATGCCGTAATATTGTGTATCTAAAAGTAGTTTTTGTGTTTATTTGTTTGGGTTAGAGGCCCTTGCTTCCAAGAAGCAAGGGTTTTTTTTATGTTACCGGACAAACAAAAAAGCCGGCGCGGATACTCCTCGCCGGCTTTTTTGTTATGATTGATAAAAGCGCTGATTAACAGCCTTTTATTAGTTGCCGTTGTTGTTGAACAGGCCGCTTTTGTTCAAGGGCAAACCTTCTTGCTCCTCGGCCTTTTTGTTCACAACCCCTTTGATGGTCAAAACGACGGGATCTTCGCTGACGTTGGTGGTCAGTGTTACGCGCTTGGTGAAGGGGCCAGGACGATTGGTGTCATATTTTACTTTGATCTCGTTGGTCTGGCCAGGCAGGATCGGCTCTTTCGGATAGGTCGGGATCGTACATCCGCAGCTGCCTTTGGCGCTTTTGATCACGAGCGGTTCGGTACCTACGTTCGTGAATTTGAAAACGCGGTAGGGATCAGCGCCTTGTTCAATGGTGCCGTAGTCAACTTCCATCGTTTCAAATTTCATGTTCGGGCCACCTACCTTTTCAGGCGTCGTTGCGTCAACAGGCGTAACGTTGGTCTGTGCAACGGCGAATGAGGTGATGGCAATCAGCATGGTAAAGAGAGAAAATAATCTTTTCATTACGGTGATTTTTTTTGTTTTAACGATATAATGGCAAAAGTAGCCTAAATATTTTTGTTACCCGGTTAATGATTCGTTAATGCTTGTTAACGACCTTTTTAAGACGCAATCCCGTTTTAAAGTAACCGAGGTCAGTGCATCAGGCTGAAAGTCCCTGTTCAAATTCAACAAAATTTTGTTTAACTTTGTTACAAAAATCAAGGGCTTTCGGAATTTTATTCCGACAACAAACCCTGCGGCCTTGCCTAACCAAATTTTACCTTGAATGAGTGAAGACATTGCGTTCGATACCAGAAAGCGCCGAACCGAAAACAGACCATTTTACAATGCTGAGACCTACCTGCATGATTTCGAAATCTGTTGCCTGAGCCGGGAAGCCTCCTTGCTGGCCCGCAGAGAAGTCCTCACCGGCAAGGCCAAATTTGGCATTACCGGCGACGGCAAAGAAGTCCCGCAGGCCGCCCTCGCCCATTTTCTGCAACCCGGAGATTTCCGCTCGGGTTATTACCGCGACCTTACGCTAATGCTCGCGCTCAACCTTTGCACGGTTGAGGATTTTTTCGCACAACTCTACGCCGATCCCGACCACGACCCGTTCTCCGGCGGCAGGCAAATGAACAGCCACTTCGCAACGCCTTTTATTGACAGCGAAGGCAACTGGCTGCCACACGTCAACCAATTCAATGTCAGCGCCGACATATCCAGTACAGGCGGACAAATGGCGCGTTCGCTCGGCCTCGCTCTGGCTTCAAAAAAATACCGGGAAGCCGGGGTGGTTTCCGGCTTTTCCAATGCCGGAAATGAAATCGTCGCCTGCACCATCGGCGATGCCAGCACCACCGAAGGCGTATTCTGGGAAACGGTCAATGCCGCCGGCGTAATGCAGGTCCCCCTGGCTGTCTTCGTCTGGGACGACGGTTACGGCATTTCCGTTGCCAAGGAATACCAAACCACCAAAGCCAGCATCTCCGCCGCGCTGGCCGGGTTCGAGCCGGATCGCCGGTCTTCAGGCGGCGTCCGCATCCTTAAAGAAAAAGGATGGAAATACCCGGAACTGCTCAGGCTCTTTGAAACAGGCCTTGCAGAGGTTCGCCAAAAACATCAACCCGCATTGTTCCATATTGAAGAGCTAACCCAACCCCAGGGCCACTCCACCTCCGGCTCCCATGAACGGTATAAGTCGCCGGACCGCCTTCAATGGGAAAAACAGACAGACTGTCTGGAACAAATGAAGGGATGGCTGGTCCGGGAAGGGTATGCCACCGAAGAAAAACTGCACGAAATACGGACAACGGCCAGGCTGAAGGTAAAGGAAAGCCGGGACAAGGCCTGGAAACGCTGCAACCACTACGCCGGAACTCGTTTGAAGGAACTGGAACAGATCTATGCCGCCATTTCCGATCAGCAGCCCAATGCGGTTGAGCTGAAAAAAGAACTATCGGCCCTCAAAACGCCGGTTATCAGCGAAGTGCTGAAGAACGCCCGCAAAATGCTGTTTGAAATCTCGGCAGGCGGGTCAGCACCGGCGCTGCCCAAACTGGAATCCTGGATCAGGGCATGTTATCAGACTGCCGACAGGCACTACCATGCCCAGCTCTACTCTTCTTCCCCGAATTCCGCGCTCGCTGTGGCCCCGGTGGGACCGGTTTACGGCTCCAACCCCGAACGCAGGAACGGCTATGAGATCCTGAATCGCTTTTTTGATCATGCATTCTCAACCCATTCCAACCTCATCGCCTTCGGAGAAGATGTCGGCAAGATCGGTGATGTGAATCAGGGGCTGGCCGGAATCCAGCAAAAATATGGGGAAAGCCGCATTTTTGACACCGGCATCCGGGAATGGACCATTGTCGGACAGGCGATCGGACTCTCCATGAGGGGGTGGCGGCCGATCGCCGAGATCCAGTACCTGGATTATCTGGTGTACGGTTTATCCGCCCTGACCGACGACCTGGCGACCGTCAGGTACAGATCCAACGGCAAACAAATGGCGCCGGCGATTATCCGGACCCGGGGGCACCGGCTGGAAGGGATCTGGCACTCCGGCTCCCCGATGGGCATGGTGCTGAACGCCCTGCGCGGCATTTATGTCATCACCCCGCGGGACATGACCCGGGCTGCCGGGTTTTACAATACGCTGCTTCACGGTGACGACCCGGGCATTATCATTGAATGCCTGAACGGTTACCGGCTGAAGGAACCTGTACCGGACAATCTCGAACAGCTCCGATTGCCGCTGGGGGTACCGGATATCCTGCAGGAAGGATCGGACGTTACCCTGGTCACCTACGGGTCCAGCGTCCGGGTTGCGTTCGAAGGCATGGAGTTGCTTAAATCGCGCGGCATTTCCGTAGAGTTGATCGATGTTCAGACCTTATTGCCCTTTGATATCCATCACCGCATCCTGGAATCCCTGAAAAAAACCAACAGAATCCTGTTCATGGACGAGGACGTACCCGGCGGAACCACCGCTTACATGATGCAACAGGTGCTGGAGGTCCAGGGTGGGTACCGGTGGCTGGATGCCCCCCCGGTCACTTTAACCGCCAGGGCTCACCGGCCGCCATACGGCTCGGATGGAGACTATTTTTCAAAGCCGAACAGCGAGGATGTGGCTGAAACCGTTCTCCGGCTTGTCCGACAATGAGGAGTTGGATTTTTTTTCAATTTTTTTTGAAAAAGAATTTTAAAATCAAAAAAGGCTGTTATCTTTGCAGCCCACAAATACCGCGGGGTGGAGCAGTTGGTAGCTCGTCGGGCTCATAACCCGAAGGTCGCAGGTTCAAGTCCTGCTCCCGCCACAAAGTAGAAGCCCGTCCGGAATTCCGGACGGGCTTCTTGATTTTTAACAATTTCCAATTATCTGATCAGGGTAACATCCCCTTTAAGCAACACCGTTTGGCCGTCGATCAGTTCGATCTCGGTCCAATACACAAAGACGGCCGGATCAAGCGGCAATCCCCTGTGGGTCCCGTCCCATCCGTATAAGGGGTCGTTTGGCGGAAAGTTGTATACTTCAAAAACAAGCTCACCCCAACGGTTAAAGATCTGCAAGGATTTGATCTTGTTAACCTGCCCGGGTTTGGCAAAGATCATGAACAGGTCGTTGTTACCGTCCTGGTTATAGGGGGTAAAGCCGTTCGGTATAAAAATATTCACATTCCGGTCCACAATCAGTTGCGTGCTGGCGTCAGCCTTGCATCCGTTGTTATTTTCAATCTGCACTGAAAAAATGGTCGTTTGCAAGGCTTCCAGGGTAGGCTCCAGGCAATCGTTGCAACTCAACGGATCGGCAGGCCGCCATAGGATGCGGGCTATGTCGGAAGAGTCGATATTGACCTGGGCATGGAGCGTGATCTGATCCCCCAGTTCAGCCTCGATTTGCGGGTCAAGCACCACTTCCAGTTCGTTCGGCTCCTCAATGGCGATTTCCTGACGGAATTCACAACCGGTGGCGTCCTGAACGACGACTTCATAGGCGCCGGATGGAATGCCCGTGAACCCGGGGTTGGTCCTGAAATTATCCCCGCCGTCAATGGAGAACAGATAGGGCGAAATCCCTCCGCCGGGGTTCTGGATGATCAACGCAGCGGGGTCTCCGTAACACGGCGGCGGCGTTATCAGCACATCCGCTTCAACCGGCGGGACAGCGCTCACCTCCACCAGGTCGATCGCGGTACATCCATTGCCTGTATCTTCAACCCTGAGGGTGTATTGACCGGGTGCATTAACCACCGGATTCAGAACGGTTGTTCCGGAAACAAAAGAACCGCCGGCAGTGGTCCAGGAATAAAGGAAGCCGCTTCCCTGTGATGATCCGCTTCCGTTCAAACCGATCTCCGAAAGATGGCAATCGAGTGTTCCGCCGGGGCCCGCATCGGCAACCGGCGCCGTTATATCCTGATCAACCATTACTTCAACATCATTCTCACAATTATTCATCGGGTCGAGCGCCTGAAGCTGGTATACGCCCGGCTGGCTTACGGTCAACTGCAGCCCGGTCCCGCCGGGAGTGCCGGGCCCCGACCAGGTATACTGATAGTTTCCGTTTGAACTCCCCTGGAGGGTAACGGACGTTACCGCACAGGTCAGGATGTCCGGTTCCGCAATGACCAATTGGGGCAGGTCCTTGTCTTCTTCCACCAGAACTGATGATACGGATTCGCAGCCGTTATCCGGATTCAACACGGTCAGGGTATAGGTCCCTTTCTTGTCGATGACCGGCATTAAGGCATTTTCCCCGGACAGGATGCGGCCGCCGGCTGTAGACCATTGGTATTCAAATCCGGTTTGCTGGCTGGCACTGGCATCCAGCGTAATGGAGGTCTGCTGGCAGTTCAGGATCTGGGGATCGACGATCTGCGCAACCGGATGTACGGTATCAATGCCGACCTCAACCGTCCCGGCGGCCTGGCAACCATTGACCAGGTTGGTGACCAGCAGCTCATATTCTCCCGTGGAATTGACCACAGGTTGAAGGCCGTTGCCCCCGGAAATGATATTCCCGTTGTCCGAAGACCATTCATACGACAACTGGTGATTGCCCTGGGCCTGGGCGTTTAATGCCAGTGAAAGGGCAGTACAGGTCAGCAAATCAGGCTGATCGATCGCAACAACCGGATGCAGGGTATCCATGGAGACCACCGCCGCATCCGTCGACCGGCATCCCGTGGCATTGTTGGTTACCGCAATGCTGTAGGTCCCCGCCGCGTTGACCGGGAGAACCGGGTTTGCGCCGAGCGCGATGCCATCCGACCGGCTCCAGGCGTAACTGAACCCCGGGCCCGTACTCGAACCCGCCGATGTGAGTTCGCCACCGGTTTGTTCGCAGGTCAGGACCAGATCAGGACCCGCTGCCGCCACCGGCGACAAGGTATCGATGGCAACGACAACCGTATCCAATGCAATGCAGTCATTGTTCTGGTTGATGACCTTGAGAATGTAGGTACCCGGAGCTTGCGTGGTGGTGAGACTTTGCCCCGGATCGCTGACCGAACCGCCTGCCGGTGTGAGCCATTCATAAATTATGCCGGCCCCCTGGGTCGTTCCGCTGCCGCCAAGGTTTACCTGGGGCACATCGCAGGTGATCTGTTTTTCCAGTCCAGCGTCCGCAACGGGGATATTCGGATCTTGTTCTACCAGCACCTCCAATTGGCTGGAGCAACCGTTGCCTGTATCCAGGACGGAAAGGGTATACTTGCCGGGAGAAGCCGCTGCTGCTACAGGGTCGTCCGAATTGCCGGACAATTCGCCGTCGGCAGTTGACCAGGAATACTCATATTCCGGCCCCGCACTGGAGGCAGAACCGTCCAGGGTCACTTCAGGGCTGGAGCAAGTGATGATCTCAGGCGTCGCAATCGCTACAATGGGAAGTGCGATATCCTGGTTGATATTCCACAACGCCGTGTCGACGCAGAAGCTTTCCAGATCCTGCACCCGGAGGATATACATCCCCGGTTGATCGACAGAAGCATCCGGCGACGCCGTGCTGCCGGTAAAATGGCCGGCATCAGTAGTCCAGCTGTAGGCCAGTTGTGTGGACGGGCCGATCACTGAGCTATTGAGCAAAATTTGCGTATCCGTACAATTCAGGACCGCAAGCCCGCTAATGGATGCCTCAGGCTGATTGAAATTTGCGGTAACCGCAACGGTATCGGTCGAAAAACAACCGTTATCCAGGTTTGTAACCTTCAATTCAAAAGTTCCGGGAGCGGAAAAGGACGGACTAAGCACAGCTGGAATCGGCTCCGTTCCGGTCAGATTCGTCCAGGCCAGTTCATAGACCGGCCCGGTATCGGCAGCGCTTCCGGTCAGTTGATAAACCGGTGTCGCGCAATTGATCTCATTGTCCAGCCCCGCGTTCGCCAGGGGTTTGACCTGGTCGATCAGCACTTCCAGCGAATCCGTTGAACTGCAACCGTTATCCTGATCGAGGACCGACAGGTAAAAGATTCCGGGAAGCGTTGTGCTTACCACCGGTTGGCCGCTTGTTCCGATGGGTTGGCCCGCTGCGTCAGTCCATTGCAACACCATTTCAGGTGTCTGGTCGGATAAAGAGCCGTCCAGGTCCACCGATGGTTCGAAGCAGGTCAGGGTCCGGTCAGGCCCGGCAGATGCCGCCGGGGGGGCAATATCCTGGCCCACATTGACCGTGAGGCTGGATACGCAACTATTATCCAGGTTGGTGATGGATAGGGTATAAATGCCCGGCTGATCAACGGAGGTGACCAGGCTGTCGGGGAATTCGATATTCCCGCCGGACGGACCGGTCCATGTTGCCTGAAAATCCGGCCCTGCATCGGATCCCGTACCGCTCAGCTGGACGGATGTGTTTGCGCAGGTCAGGATGCCGTCTGCCGCCGCGGCGATGGCCGGAGAATCGCTGTTTTCGGTGATCTGAACCGAATCTTCCGCCTGGCAGCCGTTTGTGGTGTTCAATACCTGCAGGGTATAGGTGCCAGCAGCGTTCACCATGGCATTGAGGCTATGTTGCCCTGAGTTCACCTGGCCATCTGCGGTGACCCATGAATAGGCGTATTGCGAGCCCTGGCTGGATCCTGCTCCGTTCAAGGCGGCTGAAGAGGTCTGGCAGCTCAATTCAGAGGGGGGGCCGGCTTCGGCAACGGGTTGGACAAAATCCTCACCTATCGAGACCGTCTTTTCGGTTTCACACCCATTGTCCAGGTTAATAACGGCAACCGTATAATTGCCGGGGCTGTCGGCTGTGGTGACAAGGTCGTCCAACGGGCCGGTAAAATGCCCGTCGCCGGAGGTCCAGGCAACGGCAAAGTTGGTTCCGGCATTCGAGGTCCCGGCCGAGAGGGTTGCCACCGGATCATAACAATTGATCAGGCCTGGGGCGTCAACCTGAACAGCGGGAAAATCCTGGTCGGCCGTTATGACCACGGTATCTCTGCTGACACACCCGTTATCCGAGTTGGAGACCTGCAGAAAATAGGTGCCTCCCGTGCCTACTACCGGTGAAAGACTGTGGGCGCCGCTCAGGATATGCCCGCTGCCGGACGTCCATACATACTCAATGCCCGCTCCCTGACTGGAGGCCGATCCGTCCAGGGTCAGGGTAGGCTCCAGGCAGGTGATCTCCCCTCCCGGACCGGCATTGGCTGTCGGAAGGTCAGCATCGAGAATGACCTCGGCAGTGGCTTCTTTTGAGCAGCCGTTCACCGTATTGGTCACTATGAGGGTATATTGCCCCGGGCCCGAAGCTGTATAATCCCGGTTGGTGGCCCCCGGAATGGCCTGGTTGTTTTCATCCAGCCATTGGTACGAGATATTGGCGCCCTGGCTCGATCCGAGTCCTGAGATCAGGACGGAGGGGTTGAGGCAATCCAGGGTATTGCCATCGGCAACTACCGCATTAGGGTAGTTGATATTGTTGATGATATTGGCCCCTGCCGTAGCCTGGCAGCCATTGGCATCATAAACCGCTATGTCGTAATACCCGGGTTCGACGCCGCTCAGATTCTGGTTGAAAGTGCCGTTGCTCCAGTTGAACAACAGGCTCCCGACGCCGCCGGTTATGTTGACGTCGATCCCGCCCAGCGGATTATTGCAATCAACATTGTGCACCTGTACGATATCAGCCTGGAACAGCGGCGGCGGCAAAAGGGAGACCTCTGCAAAAGCAAGGCAGCCGTTGTCGTCTACCACCGTTACGTGGTAATCGCCCGGTTCCAGATTCTGCTGATAATCACCCGGGCCGAGGTTGTTGTCCCAGGTGATTGAATAGGGCTCCTGCCCGCCGGAAACCTGCAGGGTAATGGCGCCGTCGTCCATGCCGTAGCAGACCAGCGGCGTAATGGAGGGGTTGACCGCAACCTGGGTCTGGGTGACCAGGGCCGAGCCGGTCACATTGGCCGGACAGCCGTTGGCGGAGGCGGAAACCAGGGTAACCGGGCCCACATCCTGTACAGGCACCTGGGCGGGGTTATCTATGATGTTATTGACCGTAGTGCTGAATCCGTTAACGGAATAGGTGACGGAATACGGGGGTTCGCCGGTAAAATAGACCTCGACAAAGGCCGTGTTATTGCCGTCACAAATAGCGCCCTGGCCGGCGATGGTGGCCGTAGGTTTAAACGACTGGATCTGGAAGGAAGTCGCCGCCTGTTCGCCGCAGGCATCCGTCACGGTGACGGAATAGTTGGTGGTTCCTGCGGGCGGTGCGACCGTAAAATCAGATCCTGTGGTATTATTGCTCCAGACAAAGGTATAATCAGGTGCACCGCCGTTGACCTGCGGGGTGATGGTTGTGTTCAAACCCTGACATACAAATTCATCCGGAACGAACACCTCAAGGGCCGGCGGATCATAAATGAACAACTCCACCTGTTGGGGAAAACAGGAACAAGGGTTGTCGTATTCAAGGATGATGCTTTCAACCCCTTCAGCCAGGTTATCCGCCAGGATTTCGACCGGCAGCTGCAGGGTGGTTTGCCCCGGTGCAAAAGTGATCGTCGTCGGGAAAACCACATAATCAAGGCCCGGGGTTGCGGTGCTTGAACTGGAAACCGTAAAAGAAAACTCAAAGGGTTCGCTGATGAAGCTATTGTCCCGGACAAAGGTAAAAACGCCGTCTCCGCATTGTTCGTAAGCTGTATTGTCCGAAAACGCAACGCCTGATATGGAAGGCGTAATCAGGGTGCTGGAGGTACCGGCATTAAAGCTGTTGGCCTTAAGGAATACGGCGGAATCATAGGCGCTGTCGCCGCGGTCTGCAATGGCCAGTTTGATGTGATAGGTTTCACAGGGCACCACGTCGGCTACCGCGGTCAGCACGGTGGTAAACCCGTCATAGGCAATGGTGCCGATGGCTGCCGCCTCGCCGGTGTTGCAGGTGGTACTTTGCCCGGGCGGGTTGTTGTCGTGGTAGTAAGCCGTATTGCTGAAATGGTTAACCGTATTGATCGCTACGGGGTTATTTGTGCCGGGAATCAGCGCAATATTGACGGCATTGTTCGTAAACGGTCCGTTGATGCCGGGGCCGCTGATGAAAAAACCGAAAACATCATTGAAGTTGGAGCCCGCGAATTCGCAGTATTCTTCCGAGGCAAAGGCGTATTCGAAACTGACTTGCGAGATGGTCGGCGTAAATTCAAATTCGATGACGGCCGCATCAAAAAGGCTGCCGTTGTTGACCAGTGCGGCCAGATCGGGGTCATTGCTGGCGTTGTTGAAATTGGACCCTGTACTGGGTGAATTGTTGGGACCTGCCGCGTTGGTAACGTTGCCCGTGGAGAGGATGACCCCGGTGTTGATATTGATGGAAGAACCGCCGTTGCTGAAAGTCCCGATCTGGGTGCTCGTGCCCTGGGAAGTGGCGTTCAACACATCAAAACAGCCCCCGCCGATGAATACGTTCTGGATGAGGTACTGCGCGTCGCCGTTGGAGGATGCTGTGATCCCGGCCAGCACCTTGGCTACAGGGTTCATATCCGTCGTCTCCTGCAGTATGGAGATCCAATATACCGCCCCGGGAACGGCAAACCGGACTTCGACGGATTCCGAGGCCCCGACATCTGACAAAAGGCGCCGGCTCTCCCACTGCCCTCCTTTTGCCGTTTTGCTCAGGGGTCTCAGGCCGGCTTTTTCTCCGTTGAGTCCGTTGACGTACACCCAATAGTTTTTCCCGGGCTCCAATCCGCCTATCTCATAAGTGGTTTGGCTGTCGGGTGAAGAGATGGCCAAACGAGTGGTCGGTCCATCAGCAAGGATTTTGTAGATCTTTCCGGCCCAAAGGCACGGCGCAAACAAAATCAAAAGCGCAAGAGTAAATAGCTGCTTCATTACGAAAGGCTTTTTTAAGCAAGGCTTTTTGGAGATTTTGAGCGCAGACTGTAAAAAAATACGTATATGGCTTTGGGCGAAAAGATGGGTAAATGGATTCGGCAGCCAATTTAACGTATTTGGCGGAGAACAAAAATTTCAAGCCGTTTAATATCATCGATTATTCTGCAAAAGCGGCGATCCCTCAATCATTTTTCTCGCCTTTCCACCAGGCCCGGAAGAACAAAAAGGCAAAAGCGGAAGCTGCAATCCAAAGCCAATGCGTATATTTTCCCAATGGGCTGGCGGCGTCCAGGCTGATGAAATAAAAACTGATGGCTGCCGCCAAAAGGAAAACCAATTGCTGGCCAAGGAAATAAATTTTGGTCAGGCTTTCCTTCAGCCCTTTGATCTCGAATTCCAACTCGCCGCGGTTGGCGTGTTTCAGGTATTTATGCAATTCCCGCGGGATGGCCATGGCGGTCATGGCCTGTTCCCGGATGGCGTTCAACACCATTTTTGCAATCCCCTTCCGGTCAGGGCCCAGGTGTTTTTTCAGGTAAGGCCTTACGGTATCCAACGGATTCAATCCCGGATCCAGCTGGAAAGAAAGCCCCAGCAGAAGCACTACCGTCCGGTTGAGCAACACGTAATCCTTGGGGATCTGAATGGACCGGGAAACATCCTTCAGGCTCACCTGTTTCAACAGATCGATCAGGCTTCCGAATCCGGAATTCAGGCTGACGCTGGCCAGGTTCATGCCGTCTATCTTCACTTCATCCTGAAGGAAACCCCGAAAAACCTGGATCATGTGTTCGGCAATGCGGACCGCTTCTTTGTCCGAAGTGATAAAGCCCATTTTTTTCAAAGCGGCAACGGTCTCTTCCGTATTGTTTTTGATCACGGCTTCGATCAGTTCCGGAATTGCGGCCCGGAGTACGGGCGAGATCTCCGCTACGGCGCCGTAGTCCAAGAGGATGATCTCCCCATCCTTATTGATCAGAATATTCCCGGGATGGGGGTCGGCGTGATAAAAACCGTCAACCAGGATCATTTTGCTGTACAGGATCAACAGCCGTTCCGCCAGTTTTCTGCGATCGATGCCCCACTCGTCCAATACGGCGATCCGGGAAATATTCTCGCCCCGGCAAAACCGGCTCACCAGAATTTTTTGGGTTCCGATTTTCGGATAAACTTCGGGCACGACCACCCGCAGTTCCTGTTCACCGGCCAGGGCTGCCGACAGCCTTTTCATGGAAGCCGCTTCCTTCTGGTAATCCAGTTCGTCCCGGATCATTTCCTTAACCTGTTCATAGACGTAGTCCATCCCTTTCATGTCCATGAAAAAGGCATGAATAGCGACCAGCCTTTTCAGGATGGAAAGGTCCGCTCCGGCAATGGCCTCAATGTCCGAATGTTGTATTTTGACAACGTATTCCTCGCCGTTCAGCCTTGCCCGGTGAACCTGACCGATGGAGGCGGCAGCGATGGGCGTTTCTTCAAAATGCTCAAAGATTTCCGGGATCTTTTTGCCGGTTTGGCTGAAAAAAGTCTCGGCGACTTCTTCATAAGGTCTCGGCGGCACCTTGTCCTGAAGGGCGGCCAGCGGTTCGCGGAACTGTTCGGGCAGGACGTTGGACAGGATGGAGATCAGCTGCCCGAACTTAATAAATAGTCCCTGCAGCTCCAGAATTGCCGCATTCACCCGGTTTGCATTTCGCACATGCAGGACCTGCAGTTTTTTCCGGTAGTAGGTTTTACCCAGAATGCGCCGCTTCAGGCCCAGCATCAGGTAACTTCCCGATACAAGGAGGGCTGTACGATAAGCACGGTATTTTCGGTAGGAAGGTTTGTATACCCGGCGACCGGATGTTTTATTTGCCAATTTGCCTATATTTGAGAATCAGAAAAAGGCCGCTTCGGCCACACAACAAAGATGGAAACTTACGGAAAGCTTTTAAATATTGCAGTACCTGTTTTTTTGATCCTTTTTATAGCGGAGTGGCTCGTCGACCGCTGGAAAGGCAAGCGGGTGATCAGGCATATGGACAGCATATCGAGCCTCAGCTCCGGGATGACCAATGTAGTCAAGGATATCCTGGGCCTGAGCATCAGCATCATCACCTACGGCTGGCTGGTCGGGAAGGTGGCGATCATACAGGTCGAAAATACCTTTCTGACCTACGCCGTCGGCTTTCTGGTCATCGATTTCCACGGCTACTGGTCCCACCGCTGGAGCCACGAGATCAATTTCCTTTGGAATCGCCATATTATCCACCACAGCAGCGAGGAATTCAACCTGGCTTGTGCGCTGCGGCAGTCCATATCGGGTTTTATCAATTTTTTCACGATCCTGCTCCTGCCTGCTGCACTGCTGGGCGTTCCCACCATGGTGATCGCCGTTATCGGTCCGCTCCACCTGTTCCTTCAATACTGGTACCACACCCGCCTGATCGGCAAAATGGGCTTTCTGGAAAAGATCATCGTGACGCCTTCCCACCACCGGGTTCACCACGCCATCAACCCGGAATACCTGGATAAAAATCACGGACAGATCTTCATTTTCTGGGACAAACTGTTCGGTACCTTCCAGGAAGAACTGCCGGACGTGCCGCCCGTGTACGGCGTAACCCGGCCGGTGCGGACCTGGAACCCGATCAAGATCAACTTCGTGCACATCTGGTTGCTCATGAAAGATGCCTGGCGGACGAGGAGTTGGAAAGACAAGTTCCGGATCTGGTTTATGCCCACCGGTTGGCGCCCGGAGGATGTAAGGGACAAACACCCGGTAGAAAGCATCAAAGATCCTTATCATTTTGACAAATACGACACGCCGGCTTCAAAAGGCATGATCATATGGTCATGGGTGCAGATGCTCTTCAATTACTTCCTGCTGATCTATTTTTTCGCCAATATCGCCGCCATCGGCATCCCCGGCATTTTCCTGTATGGAGCTTTCGTTTTTCTTTCGATTTATGCGTATACCGAGCTCATGGACAGGAACCGGTACGCCGCCCTGTTCGAGGTCGGCAAATCCATTTTTGGGTTCGCAATCATCTACCTCTACGGCGATTGGTTCGGGGCAAGCCGATGGGGGGACTGGTATACCTGCGCAGTGGCCGGCCACCTGGTACTTTCCGCCATTCTTGCAACCTATTTCGTTCTGACTGAAATGGGGAAATCAGGCCTCCCGGTCTCCCTTCAACCCGAATCTATCCATTGAAATGACCATTGCAGAAATTAACAGTATCGCACTGATCTGGATCGGGATCGCACTGGTACTCGTACCGGTTCAGCTGAAGGTTACGGCGCCCTACGGTCGCCACAGCACCAACCAATGGGGGCCTACCCTGCCCTACCGCACCGGCTGGATCCTCATGGAAATTGTTTCACCGTTGATGTTCTGTATTTTTTTCCTTTCCGGAAATGGCTACAAACCAGCGTTCACCTGGATCGCTGCCGGGTTATGGGCCTGCCATTACCTGAACAGGAGCCTGATCTATCCCTTCAGGGCAAAAATGGGCGGAAAGCGGATCCCGCTGGCCATCTCGGCTTCAGCCATATTCTTTAATTCGGTGAACGGATTCCTGAACGGCTATTTTTTAGGCAATTTGGGTTCGGCTTATCCCGATGACTGGGTCCTTTCCTGGCCTTTCTGGCTTGGACTGACTTTGTTCATCCTCGGATTCGGGATCAATCTCCAATCGGACAACAGCCTGATCTCGCTCCGCAAACCCGGAGAAACAGGTTATAAAATACCGCAGAACGGGTTATTCCGGTGGGTCTCCTGTCCAAATCATTTTGGAGAAATAGTCGAGTGGACCGGCTTTGCCGTGCTGTGCTGGAATATGCCGGCCCTGAGTTTCGCGGTCTGGACAGCGGCCAACCTGATCCCAAGGGCGATCAGCCACCACCATTGGTACAAAGACCGTTTCCAAGACTATCCTGCAGACCGGAAAGCGGTTCTTCCTTTTTTATTATAACGGGCTGATCACCGGATCTCTTCCTCTTTTTTCAAGGTGGAAAGATACGCAACAAGATCCACGAGGTCCTGAACCTCCATCAACTCGTACAGGTTGGGCGTCATCAACGAACTTTCCATCGGTTCCAGGCTCGATACCGCGCTTTTTGCGATGGTCTGGGTAATTCCGCCCATCATGCGCAGATTCAATTCCCGGTCATTCTGGCTGGTGATGTATCCGCTGTAAACGCTTCCGTCAGCAGTTTTGATGACGTATCCTTCATAACCGAAATTGATGCCCGCACTCGGATAAATAATGGAAGAATAGATGGATTTTGGCGATAGTTTATCACCAATTTGACTTAAATCAGGGCCGAACGCAACCCCTTCGCCATTTATTTGATGACAGGTTGTACACAAATTAGTAAAAATCAGTTTACCCTTTTCCGGCATGCCTTCCCGGTTAGCCAGGTCGTCCAGGTCGGGGAGAAAATCCCCTGATTTCCCTTTCCTGTTGGTCAGGTACCCGGGGGCGGCCGCCCTGACTTCCGTATCCCAGCAATTCATCATATGCAGGGCTGCGGATGTTTTCAGATCGCCTTGCAGCTTTCCGTTCCGGACCAGGTCATAAAGCACGTGTTGCCCGTCCCATCCGTAGCCCAGGGCGTCTACAAAACCGTGGAGCAAATTCGGCGGGTAAGGCTTCAACACCTCTTCCGACCAGAAGCTGACCAGTTGAGGATGCTGAACCGGCTTGAACCGGTCGATGAGCTGCATTTTTCGGTCAGGACCGGCTTTCCCAAATTGCGCTTTCAGGTAAGATACGCCGCCAAGGTCAAAAAATGCGCCCGCGGCATCCGACGCCAAACCGGGGTCCTCGCTTTCCATAAAAGTATTCATCAAGGCAGGTACCTGATCCTTCAGATTGAGATTTCGTACGGCAGTCACCCATTCCGGGGTGCCGGTAATGGCCGGTATGAGCTTCCTGATATTGGCCAGAGCAGCCGGATGGGACCTGGCATACCCTTCATCCAGGAGCCCCAACGCCATGGCGGCCTTTCCAGGGTCGCTGTCCGTCAGGAAACCTGCGATCAGGTCGCTGCGGCCTTCGGCGGGCTTGAATTGAAATGACCGGAAATCCCGCGCCGTCATCTTTGGATCCTGCTCTTCCCGGATCATTTGCGCCAGCATGGGGGAAGACAACGCCGAGCGGGAACGCCAAACCAGCTGTTTGCCGGCTGCTGTTTTCCAGTTGTCCCCCACAAGGTCCAGCCACGCCTGAAAGTAAAGATCCGGGTATCGGTTGCTACCTATACCAAGCGCTTCCAGATACCAGCGGTCCTTTCCATCGAACCGATTGGCGAGTTTGGCCCATAAAGCCGCGGCTTGCGGTGTTCCCAGGTTCCTGAGGGCCAGCAGTGCCTCTCTGCCAACTGCGGGAGAAGGGTCTTCTGCGGCTTTCCCGATCAATTCCGTTAATTTTTCGGGAATGAACTGCCGTACAGCCCGGAGTGCCGTCACGCGGATCTCAGGGTCTTCATCCTTAAATGCTTCTTCCAGGAATGCAACGTTGGTATCCGGCAAACGAGCCAATAACCACAGCGCCTGAACCTTCCTCACCGGGTCGCCGCTCTCCCATTCCTTTGTCAGCGCCGGGCGGGCTTCGGTCCCCAGTTTCATCAACCCCATCCAGGCCTGGTACCGGACATCCATATTCGGATTGGAAAGTTCTTTTATGCGGCCGTCCAGCGTGGCAAGGTCGGCCAGTTTGAAACGGTATTTTCCCGCATCCGGCGCCACCCGGAAGATCCGTCCCTTGGATACATCCTCAAATTTATGCCCGCCGACGCCGGGGTCGTACCAGTCGGCAACCAGCAAGGATCCATCCGGAGCAGCAGCAACGTCAGACGGGCGGAACCATTGGTTCTCACTCTTCATGATCACGACGGTTTCGGCTTTGTAACCGGCTCCGTCCGGGGTTACGGGATAAGCCCGGACTTCATTTTGCAAGGCTTCGCAATGGATCATTGCTCCCTGGAAAGGTTCCGGCAACAACTTGCCGTGATAGATCATCAGACCGGTCGGCGAACCGGCTCCGTTGTACAGCAGGTTGGGCACTACCCCCGGGTCATTCTGGTGCCAATGCCTGACCGGAATTTCATCCGACCATCCCAGCCGGCGCTTTTGCCAGCCGTCGCCGGTCATTTCATCCACATAGCCGAAGTTGCCGCCTTCCATGACAAAATTCATACGGGTGCCTTTATTGCCGTCGTCGTCATTATCCGATTGCCAGACGTTGCCGAAGTGGTCCACTGCTACTTCATACGGATTTCTAAAATTATGCCCCAGGACTTCCACATGGCTCCCGTCGGGGTCGCACCGCATCGCCAGTCCCTGGAGATAAGGTTGCCCTTTTGTCCGGACCGGGCGCTGGTATTGATCCAATACAGCACTTCCATCCTTATGGAACAAACCGGTGACCGCATTGCCGTGGTTGAAATACAACTTGCCGTCAAGGCCGAAGGAAACGGCATGCAATCCGTGATCATTGTCGGCCCCTCCTTCTGTTATGAAAAGGGTGTCGCGGCTGTCCGGCACGTCATCGCCGTCCTTATCCTCAAACACCAGCAATACCGGGCTCACCGAAACATAAATCTTTGAACCCAGAACGGCAATGCCAAGCGGCGCTACCATATCGGGGCCATGGTAAAAAGTCTTGACCTTATCCGATTTTCCGTCTCCATCGGTATCTTCCAGGATCAGGATCCGGTCGCCCTCTTCTCTTTTTTTGAATTTCGGGTTATACGGCAAGCGGTAATTATCGGCTTCACAAACCCAAACCCTGCCTTTGGCATCCACCGCTATGTTGGTCGGATTGCTCAGATCCGGTTCGGCGGCGAACAGGGCAGCCTCTAATCCGTCAGCAACGGTCATGCCGGCAAGGGCGTTGGCCGATTGGTGCCTTTGCTCTTCCGTCAGGGAATCGAAGGAAACAGGCGCCGGCTTTTCCCGGCACCCCAGGAGAATGACTGCCAGGAGAAAAAGAAGAATACGGGTTGGTTTTTCCATAGGTGTCTATTGAAAATGCGGTAATGTAAAGACCGTTGGGTAACCGGCGTTCAGAAGGAGATCTTGTCCTCAGCCGCTCCTTTTTCGAACAGAAAAGAACCTTGTTGCTTTTTGGGTCCCAGAATGCTGACCAGGTTTTTCTGGTCGTCGAAGGCCTCCATCAGGAGGTCGAATTTCAGTGAAACGTCCCTGACGGCGTCCACCTTCCCGGACTCCAGGTAGCACCAAACGCCCACAAGGTCTTCCGAAGGTTCTTTGCCGATAAAGGTAAAATTTTGCTTTTTACCGTTGACCGTCACCGACAGATGATCTGCAATATAGCGTTCGACATAGGTTTCCGCTTTGGGATCCTCCATCTTGGTGCAGATGAACAATTTATCGGCGCCCAAGCGGCGCAGCGCCTCCTCCAGGTCGTCAATGAAAATATGCATGCTCACCTGCAGGGTATGATCGGCCTCACTGTACTCGATCAGGCATTTGCTGACATGGAATTGGTGGTCCGATCCGTCTCCGCCATTCGCCTGAGCGGCAAAGGCCATTAAAACAAAAAGCAACATGTATTTCATATCGGGACGATTTCAGGGACGCATCAGCGTTCCGTAGCCATATAATCTTCCAGCGGCGGACAAGTACAGATCAGGTTGCGGTCGCCGTAAGCGCCGTCAATACGCCCTACGGAAGGCCAGAACTTACGGCCCTCCCTCAGGTAGGTCAGCGGAAAGGCGGCCTTTTCCCGGCTGTAAGAATAGGGCCATTGATCCGAAACAACAATGCCCGAAGTATGCGGCGCGTTCGACAGTACATTGGATTCAGGATCGGCTTCCCCTTTAGCGATCTCATCCAATTCAACGCGTACCTGGAGCATGGCGTCGCAGAAACGGTCCAGTTCCTCTTTATCCTCGCTTTCCGTAGGTTCGACCATGATGGTCCCCGCTACCGGGAAGGATAAGGTAGGCGCATGGAAGCCGTAGTCCATCAGGCGTTTGGCAACATCTTCCGCACTGGCCAGGGCCTTGAACGGGCGGAGGTCGATAATGAGCTCGTGGGCACTGCGGCCCTTTTCACCCGAGTACAGAACGGAATAAGCGCCGTCCAGACGGGCCCGGATATAATTGGCATTCAGGATCGCAAACCTGGTTGAATTAAGCAATCCCTTCTTGCCCAGCATCCGGATATAGGCATAGGAGATCAGCAAAATGGAGGCGCTTCCCCAGGGCGCCGAGGAAACGGCGCGAATGGGCAAAGCGCCGCCTGTCTGAGCGAATACGTGCCCAGGCAGGAATGGTTTGAGCCGTTCGTTCACGCAAATGGGCCCCATGCCCGGGCCGCCGCCGCCGTGCGGGATGGCAAAGGTTTTATGCAAATTGAGGTGGCAGACATCAGCGCCGATCACGCCCGGGCTGGTCAGTCCGACCTGTGCGTTCATGTTGGCGCCGTCCATATAAACCAGGCCGCCGCAATCGTGGATGAGCTGGCAGATCCCCTTGATGCCGGTTTCAAAAACGCCGTGGGTGGAGGGATAGGTCACCATCAGGGCCGAGAGCCGGTCTTTATGCTGTTCCGCTTTGGCCCGCAGATCTTCCACATCGATATTGCCTTTCTCGTCGCACTGCACCACCACCACTTCCATGCCGGCCATTACGGCGCTGGCGGGATTGGTGCCGTGGGCGGACGACGGGATCAGCACGATATTCCGCTGCGTGTCGCCGTTGTGCAGGTGATAAGCCCGTATCGTCAACAAACCGGCATACTCACCCTGCGCGCCTGAGTTGGGTTGCAGGGAGCAAGCGGCAAAACCGGTGATTTCACTCAGATAGCTTTCCAGTTCGCTGAAGATCTGGTGATAGCCGGCTACCTGACCGGCCGGTACGAAAGGGTGGACATCCGCAAACTCCGGCCAGCTGACCGGCATAAGCTCCGTAGCGGCATTGAGCTTCATGGTGCAGGAACCCAGCGGGATCATGGAATGCACCAGCGATATATCCTTGTTTTCCAGGCGCTTGATATAGCGCATCATTTTGGTTTCGGAGTGGAACTGGTTGAAAACCGGATGGGTCAGGTATCCCGATTTTCGCTGCAGCGATTCCGGAACAGACAAGTCGCCGGACCCCTGGTATTCGACTGTTTCCCCGCGATTTCCGGCCCCGGCGAAAATGCTGAAGATCAATTCAAGGTCGCGGGCGGTGACGGTCTCGTTGAGGCTGATGCCGATCCGGTCATCCCCATAACAAAAGTTGACGCCTTTTGAATCGGCCAGCTCACGGATCCGAGACAAGGTTCCTGCATCAACAGGAATGCTCAACGTATCAAAGAAGCTGTCATTTTCAGGCTGGAAGCCGATCCTGGCCAGGTTGCGGGCCAGGATTCCCGTAAAGGCATGGATGCGGCCGGCGATGGCGCGAATACCTTCCGGGCCGTGGTAAACGGCGTACATGCCGGCCATGATGGCCAAAAGGGCCTGGGCCGTACAGATATTTGAAGTAGCCTTTTCCCGCCTGATATGCTGCTCCCGGGTCTGGAGCGCCATCCGCAAGGCTCTGTGGCCGTGGGCATCTACCGATACGCCGATGATCCTGCCCGGGATCTGCCGTTTGTATTCCTCCTGGCAGGCAAAGTAAGCCGCGTGGGGCCCGCCGTATCCCATCGGGACGCCGAACCGCTGCGAATTGCCGACGGCAGCGTCGGCCCCCCATTCACCGGGAGGCGTTAGCAGCGCAAGGCTTAGCAGGTCACAGGCCACTGTGACGTAGACCTCTTTGCTTTTAGCGGCGGCCGTCAGGCTCCGGAAATCGCAAATTTCGCCGCTCGCAGCCGGGTACTGGAGCAGAATGCCGAACACGTTATCGTCCAGGTCAAAGGTTCGCCAGTCGCCGGAAACCACTTCGATGCCCAGCGGTTCGGCCCTTGCGATCAATACATCAAGGGTTTGGGGATAAACCTGGTCGGAAACCAAAAAACGATCGACAGACGCCCCCTTGTTTTTCTTGTTCCGCTGGCTGTGAAACATGATCATCGCTTCCGCCGCCGCGGTGCCTTCGTCCAGCAAACTGGCATTGGCAATGGGCAGGCCGGTAAGATCGCTGATCGTGGTCTGGAAATTAAGCAGGGCTTCCAGCCGCCCTTGGGAGATCTCCGCCTGGTAAGGGGTATATTGGGTATACCAACCCGGGTTTTGAAAAATATTCCTCAGGATGACGGACGGGGTGATGGTGGGATGATACCCCAGCCCGATATAGGATTTGAACACTTTGTTCTTTGCAGCAGTCTTTTTCAGCTCTTCCAGGAACTCGTATTCGCTCAAGGCGGCCGGAAGGTTCATTTCCCGGCGGATCCTGATGGTTTCAGGCACCGTTTCGTCGATCAATTGATCCAGGCTTGATACGCCTATGACCTCCAGCATCTTACCGAGTTCGGATTCATTGATCCCGATATGGCGCTTTGCAAATTGGTCAAAAATTGCCGTATTATCCATAAAAAATTGTGCTGATTAATTTGGATTGTGTACCCTTTTGGTTAGGAATATTTCTATAACAAAGGCCAAAAGTACAAAGTTTTCAGCCCATAAAAGCCAGGACGCAAGAATAATTCCTCGGCTTATTCCATTGCGATATCGGCTCGTATCCCCGCGATTAATTACATTTGTCAGGCAATTAATCAGATACAGGGACTATGGCAAGATTCAGGCACCGGACTGAACCCTTCGGCGTATTTACAGCACACATCATCGAGCACGAAGATTGGGGGTTCAAATGCACCCTGGTACCGGAATTCGGCGCCCATATCCTCGAATTGGAGCTGGCCGGCATGCCGGTCCTTGACGGTTATCCGACTCCGGCTGAATTATCCCAAAACAAGTGGTACAAAAGTTCATTCCTCTTTCCATTTTCCAACAGGCTCGCCGACGGCGTCTACACCTGGGATGGGCAATCCTATGAATTCCCGCTCGACGACAGTATAAACGGTCACGGGATCCACGGTTTCGGTACGGATAAATCGTTCGAATTCACCAAACAGGAATTGACGGATAAAAGGGCTGTTTTCCGTTGTTCCTACACCGACGGAGGCGATCATCCCGGGTATCCCTTTCCTTTCAGGTTCCAGGTCGGATTCACCGTCGACCGCCCCAACGGCCTGAGCATTCAACTGACCTGCCAAAACCTGGGTGATACCGATATTCCCGTCAGCCTGGGCTGGCATCCTTATTTTTCCTTGGGTACAAAAATCGATGAGGTCGAAATGGAATTGCCCGGATGCAGCCTTATCGGCGTCAATGCCCGGATGTTGCCCACCGGCAAACGATACCCCTATGACGATTTCAGTAAACCGGTCCTGATCGGAGCCACCGTATTGGACAATTGCTTTGCGCTGGATGAAGCCGTAAAAACGGCTCAGGTAACCTTGCAAAACAAGGCCGGCCGGCTCGTTTACAGCCAGGAATCCGGAGAAGGAGGCTTCAGGTTCCTGCAGATCTTCACCCCGTTTTACCGGGAATCCATTGCCGTTGAGCCGATGACCTCCAATACAGATGCTTTCAACAACGGCGAGGGGTTGATCCGGTTGCAACCGGGCGGGATCTGGACCGGAAAGCTCGGTGTGGAATATTTCCCAAATCTGTGAAATTTCGCTATTTTTAGCCGCCTTATTCACCTAACCGATTAAACGCTATGGCAAAAACGATCCAATGGCTGCTTGACAAATACGGCGAGAGTCACCGCAATGCAACCAATAAACTGATCCACTGGATCTGCGTTCCGTCCATCATGATCAGCTTGCTGGGCCTGATCTATGCGATCCCCTTCCCGGTTGAGCGGACATTCCTGACCAATTGGGCGGCGGTGCTGCTTGTGCTGGCCATGATCTATTATTTCAGGCTTTCCATCCCCTTGTTTTTGGGTTTTGTGTTGGTGGGTGCGGGATTCTTATACGTGGTACACAGCATATACCTGGCCGTAGGCGCCCAACCCGGCAAACTGGCGATTGCCTCACTCATCATTTTTGTAGTGGCCTGGATCGGCCAGTTCATCGGCCATAAGATCGAAGGGAAAAAGCCGTCATTTCTGGAAGATCTGCAATTCCTGCTGATCGGACCGGCCTGGCTGTTGCATTTCATCTACCGGAAACTGGGCATTCCTTACTGACCCAATTCCACGGCGCGGGCAAGCGCCGCTTTCGCGCCGTTCATGATATCTTCATAAACAGCGCTTTCCCGGTAGGATTTAAGCGCTGCTTCGGTAGTGCCTCCTTTGGACGTTACCCGGTCGATCCATTCCTGACAGGAAAGGTCGGTTTTTGAATACAATTCCACCGCACCCCGGAAAGTCTGGCTGACCAGCAGCTCGGATTCCGACTCGTTGAATCCCATTTTATGGGCCGCTTCCATCAATGCTTTCATAAAAAACCAGACATAGGCCGGGCCGCTGCCGCTGATGGCCGTAGCCGCATCAATGGCGGATTCTTCTTCCACATACACCGTTTTGCCGGTTGTGCTCAGCAGGTTTTGCACCATCACCAGTTCGATCCGGGTCACATCCTCGGAAGAGGTAAAAGCCGTCATCCCCATGCCGATCTGCGCCGGCAGGTTGGGCATTGCCCGGATCACTTTTCTGGCGCCGAGCCCTTCTGCAATGGCTTTCATTTTTACGCCGGCCATGATGGAGAGGAACACCTGCTGAGGGTCGATCATCGGCTGCAGACTTTCAAACAGGGCCGGAGCATCCTGCGGTTTGACGGCCAGGATGATCAGGTCGGCGCCGACCAGGCATTCTTCGGGCTTGCCGTACACCGTGCCGATATCCTTTTGGGCCAGTTGGTCGGCTTTTTCCGGAGATTTTTCGAGGATCATCATCTGTTCCTTCGAGGCGATATGGGACCGCAAAAAACTCTGAGCGTAGGTCAATCCCATATTTCCCCCGCCGATGATCAATATTTTCATAGGGCAAAATTACAGTAATATTGCGATTCTCCATCCAAATTCTATGGTCAAAAAACCTTATCTTTGCACCTCAAAAAATATTAAACATGCAAGCAACTGCCACCAAGGTGAAGTACAAAGTCAAAGATATCAGTCTGGCAGACTGGGGCCGGAAAGAAATCGAGCTGGCCGAAGCCGAAATGCCGGGCTTGATGGCCCTCAGGGAAACCTATGGCCCTCAAAAACCATTGAAAGGGGCGCGCATTGCAGGCTGTCTCCATATGACCATCCAAACCGCCGTGCTGATCGAAACCCTGATCGAGCTGGGCGCCGAGGTCACCTGGTCTTCCTGCAACATCTTCTCCACCCAGGACCACGCCGCTGCCGCCATCGCCGCCGCAGGCATCCCCGTTTTTGCCTGGAAAGGCATGAACGAAGAGGAATTCTGGTGGGCAATCGAACAAACCCTTTTCGCTTTTGAGGACGACCAACCGCTCAATATGATCCTGGATGACGGCGGCGACCTGACCAACCTGGTGCTGGACAAGCACAAGGAATTGATCGCAGGTGTCCGCGGTCTGAGCGAAGAAACGACCACCGGCGTTCACCGGCTTTATGAGCGCATGAAAAAAGGTACGCTCCCGATGCCGGCGATCAATGTCAACGACTCGGTCACCAAATCCAAATTCGACAATAAATACGGATGTAAGGAAAGCTGTGTCGACGCCATCCGCCGCGCTACCGACATCATGATGGCCGGCAAAGTTGCCGTTGTTGCCGGATACGGCGACGTAGGCAAAGGCTCCGCCGCCTCCCTGCGCGGCGCCGGATGCCGGGTGATCGTCACGGAAATTGACCCGATCTGCGCCCTGCAGGCTGCCATGGACGGCTTCCAGGTCCTGCGCATGGAAAATGCCGTATCACAGGCCGACATCGTGGTAACCGCTACCGGCAACTGCGACATCATTGCCGAAAAGCATTTCCGCAATATGAAGGACAAGGCCATTGTTTGCAATATCGGTCACTTTGACAATGAGATCGATATGGCCTGGCTGAACAAGCAATACGGCAGCACCAAGGTGAACATCAAGCCGCAGGTTGACAAATACACGATCGACGGCAAGGATGTACTCGTTCTGGCAGAAGGCCGGCTGGTCAACCTGGGCTGCGCTACGGGTCACCCCTCGTTCGTGATGTCCAATTCGTTCACCAACCAGACGCTGGCCCAGATCGAATTGTGGCAAAACCACGACCAGTACGAAAATAAGGTTTACACCCTGCCCAAGCACCTCGATGAGCAGGTTGCCAGGCTGCACCTCGCCAAAATCGGCGTAGAACTGGAAGAACTGTCCGGGAAGCAAGCCGAATACATCGGCGTTGAGGCTGAAGGGCCCTTCAAACCTGATTATTACCGGTATTAAAAAGACCAGTGGTCAGTGGTCAGTGGTCAGTTGTCAGTCCACATATGGCAACTGATTACTGACCACTGTCAACTAACTACTGCTTCAAAGAGGCTGAGAAATCCGCGATCACATCATCGATGTGCTCCAATCCCACTGAAACGCGGATCAAACCCGGGCTGATGCCTACGGCCAGCCTTTCTTCCTCTGTCAATTTGGAATGCGTCGTTGTAGCCGGATGGGTCAGAATGGTACGCGTGTCGCCCAGGTTGGACGACAGGGAGCACAACCGGATATTGTTCAAAAAACGGATACAGCTGTCGATGCCGCCCTTCAGGGAAAAGGTCACCAATCCGCCGCCCGCTTTCATCTGTTTGCGGGCCAGTTCATGTTGCGGATGCGACGGCAAAAACGGATAACTGACCTTTTCTACGGCATCCTGCGTTTCCAGCCATTGGGCCAGTGCCAGCGCATTCGCACAATGCCGCTCCATCCGGACCGAAAGCGTCTCCAGGCTTTTGGACAGGATCCACGCGTTAAACGGCGAAATGGAAGGCCCCGTATGCCGGCAAAAGAACGTTACGGCATCGATCAGCTCCGGTCGGCCTGCCAATATGCCGCCGAGTACCCTGCCCTGTCCGTCCATCCATTTGGTGCCGGAGTGAATGATCAGGTCCGCTCCGTATCGGGCCGGCTGCTGCAGATAAGGTGAGGCAAAACAGTTGTCCACGATAAAGATCAACCCGTGGGATTTGGCAAATTGACCAGCTGCTTCGAGGTCAACAAGCACCAGCCCCGGATTGGAGGGTGTTTCCAACAACAGGATCCGGGTGTTGGGTCGAACACTTTCCGCCCACCGGGAAGTGTCTTCCGGATCAACATAGGTAAAATCGATACCCCATCGCGGAAACAACTGGGTCAGGATCTGATGGGTCGACCCGAATACCGCCCGGGTTGCCAGTACATGATCCCCCGATCTCAAAAAGGCCATCAATCCGGCAAAAATCGCCGACATGCCGGAAGCCGTTGCAAAACCGGCCTCCATGCCTTCCAGGAGGCATACCTTGTCGATGAATTCCTGGACGTTGGGGTTGGCGTACCGGGAATAAATATAGGCGTCGGATTCGCCGGCAAAGGCATCCCGCATCTCCTCCGCATCCGGAAAGGTGAAGCTGGAGGTCAGGTAGAGGGGCACACTGTGCTCTCTGGCCTGAGAACGGGGCGCCTGGGTGCGGACGGCAGCCGTTTCAAAGCGTTTTTCTTCGGACATTAGGCTTGGATTGTCTTTTATTGAAAATTGGCCGGATCAGTCTTTGATGAATTCTACATCCCAGGTGATCCTGGCCGTTTTTTCCAGCATCCTGGAAACGGAACAGTATTTTTCCATGGACAATTCAACAGCGTGAACGGCTTTTTCCTGGTTGAGGTCGCCAAAGAGTTTGTAATGAACGTGGATATCCGTAAAAACAGCCGGCACCTTGCCTTCTTCGCGCTGACCGGTAACGGAGATCTGGATGTCTTTCAGTTCCTGGCGCTGTTTGCGGAGAATGGAGATCACATCGATGGCACTGCAGCTCCCCATGGAGGCCAGCAGCATTTGCATGGGGCGCATGCCCTTGTTTGAGCCGCCGATTGCGGGCGATCCGTCCGTTTGCACCGTGTTGCCGCTGTCATTGGAGGCTTCCAGGTGGAAGGCGTCGTCCAGTCTTTTGATTTCTATGGTCATCTTTGTTTGGTTTTGATCGAACAAAGGTAATAACATGTTAAAATTATGGGAGTTCAATGCACCTGTTGCTTTGTTCGAACCCAATTTATTTTGCCGGCTTCCTTGACTTTTTAGGCAAACAGGCCTAATTTTGTACCGAATTCTTACTTCTTTCCTTAAGAAGATTTTATACCGAAGGGTGGAGAGAAAGGGCTCTGTGAAACCCTGGCAACCTGGATGGCTTTCCAAGGTGCCAAGTCCCGCCGGAAGAACCGGAAATATAAAATCAGTAAAAGCACAATGGAAAAGTTTCACATCAGTGGCCCTTTTGAGTTGGAATGCGGTGCATCATTGCCGGAGGTTCAAATTGCCTATCGCACCTATGGCGTTTTAAACCCCGATGCCGATAATGTTACCTGGATCTGCCACGCCCTCACCGCCAGCGCTGACGCGGACAACTGGTGGGCGGGGTTATTCGGGCCGGGCAATATTTTCGATCCGGAGAAACAGTTTATCGTCTGCGCCAATATCCTGGGGAGTTGTTACGGCACCACAGGACCGGCTTCCGAAAACCCAGGGACGGGCCGGCCTTACGGCAAGGAATTCCCGTTGATCACCATTCAGGATATGGTCAAGGTCCATCGGCTGTTGCGGGACCATTTGGGCATCAAAAAGGTCGAACTGCTGATCGGCGGGTCGATGGGCGGCCAGCAGGCCCTTGAGTGGGCTGTGACGGAGCCGGATTTTATCCGAAACCTCGTTGTGCTGGCCACCAACGCTAAACATTCGCCCTGGGGCATAGCCTTCAACGAAGCCCAGCGGATGGCCCTCGAAGCCGACCCTACCTTGTTGGAAAACGGCCTCCCGGAAGCCGGGCGCAAAGGCCTGGAAGCGGCACGCGCTGTCGCTATGCTGTCCTACCGGCATTATCAGGCCTATTCCAAAACCCAGGTGGAGCCTGATGGCGATAAGCTGAGCGATTTCCGCGCCAGTTCCTACCAGCGGTATCAGGGTTCCAAGCTGTACAAACGGTTTGAGCCGCTGTCTTATATCAGCCTGAGCCGTTCGATGGATACCCATAATGTAGGTCGCGGACGGGGCGGTGTGGAAAAGGCCCTGAGCAGCGTAAAAGCCAGAACGCTCGTCATCGGCATTGAGACGGACGTCCTTTTTCCGCCGAACGAACAAGAATTCATCGCCGGTCATGTGCCTGGTGCGAACTTCCAGGTTATCGACAGCCTGTACGGTCACGATGGCTTTCTGGTTGAGTTCACAAAGATAGCCGCCCTGATCCGGCCTTTCCTTGCCGGGAAATCCCTGAAAACACGGACAAAATCCGGTTCCAAGGCCTACAAATCCAAAAAAAGGCTCAGAAATCCGAAAGCATTACCCGGTTCAGAATCTTTTTAATGTTTTTAATATCAGACAATTGACACACGACATCCGTTAACCTTTTAAAATATTACTTATGTCATTAAGACTTGGAGACCTGGCGCCGAATTTTCAGGCGCAAACCACTGAGGGCAACATTGATTTTCACGACTGGGCCGGCAACTCCTGGGTCGTGTTGTATTCACACCCTGCTGATTTTACGCCCGTTTGTACCACCGAATTGGGAAGAACCGCCGCGCTTAAAGAAGAATTTGCCAAAAGAGGCGTCAAGGTGATCGCATTGAGCGTCGACCCGCTGGATTCTCACATGTCCTGGATCAAGGATATCGAGGAAACGCAGAATGTGTCCATGAATTTCCCGATCATCGCCGACCACGACCGCAAAGTGGCTGAGCTGTACGACATGATCCACCCGAATGCCTCCGAAAAAGCAACGGTCAGAACCGTGTTCGTCATTGATCACAACAGGAAGATCCGCATGTCATTGACCTATCCGCCCAGCACGGGCCGGAATTTCCACGAGATCCTGCGGGTGATCGATTCGCTTCAACTGACGGACAACCACAAAGTGGCTACGCCGGTTGACTGGCAACAAGGCCAGGACGTGGTCATTCTGCCGTCGGTAGCTGACGCCGATATTCCGGAAAAATTCCCGAAAGGGCACAAAAGGATCAAGCCTTATCTCCGGATAACGCCGCAGCCCAACATCTAATGTACACCGAATTGCCGCCAATATCCTGAACCAGGGCGGCCCCGGTCTGAAACCGGAATTTCGAAGAACTGATTGGTTTAAAAATAACAACAATCGTACCGCAGATGCTGCGCCAAACATCTTACCGACGCTTGGATTGTTCAGCATCTGCGTTTTATTAGCACGGGTGCTTTTGCAGGAGAAAAAAAGCCTTAAATTGGCTTGCAGAAACTGAATCCTGTTATGATTTTTATGAAAAAACATCTCACAATGCCCCTGCTTCCTGGCTTTGCCGGAAGCAGGGGCATTGTAGGTAATGGCGATATCCTTGTACCAGTAGGTATTGAAAAGCGACGTTCCGATTTCGATACCCGCTGGTGCGGGGTTGCAACCGTTCCATGTCAGCCAATAAACCAAAATAAAAACATAAAATAATTTGCAATCAAAAAAAAAGTTTATATTTGTAAGATTGGTTTATTTGATGTGGAAACAAGTATTTGAAAATGAGTCCATTAAAAGATAAATATATCAACCCGCTTACGGACTTTGGATTCAAAAGGCTGTTCGGCACAGAACCGAACAAAACGCTGCTTATAGATTTCCTCAACCAAATCCTTCCTAAAAAGCACCGGATAAAAGATCTGAGCTATTCCAAAAATGAGCAATTAGGCCATAATGAATTGGACAGAAAGGCCATATTCGATCTGTACTGCGTAGGAGAGACGGGCGAAAGGTTCATTGTAGAGGTCCAAAAGGCCAAGCAGAATTTTTTCAAGGACAGGAGTATTTATTACGCCTCGTTTCCGATTCAGGAACAAGCAAAAATGGGCGATTGGGATTATCGACTAAGCGCAGTGTATACGGTTGGGATATTGGATTTTATTTTTGATGAGCATAAAACAGAAGAAGAATTGCTACATGTAGTGGAGCTGAAAAACCAACGCTGCGAAGTATTTTATGATAAATTGAAGTTTTTATATATCGAATTGCCGAAATTCAGTAAGAAGGAAGAAGATTTGGAAACGCATTTTGACAAGTGGCTGTACGCATTCCGGCATTTATCGCAGTTGCAGGACCGGCCGAAGAAATTACAGGAAAAAGTATTTGAGAAATTATTCAATACAGCAGAGATCGCCAAATTCACTGCAGAAGAGCGAGAGGCATACGAAGAGAGCCTGAAGTATTACCGGGATTTAAAAAATGTGGTAGATACATCGAAGGAAGAGGGTATTAGCGAGGGAATTGAGATCGGATTTGAAAAAGGCATGGAAAAAGGCATGGAAAAAGGCATGGAAAAAGGCAAAAACGAAAAAAATATTGAAATTGCTAAAAAGATGAAACAGTCCGGAGAACCCATTGAAAAAATAACAGCATATACGAATTTAAGGAAAGATGAGATTGAAAAACTATAAATATATAGCCGGCATGGAACTCTGCCCTACCTCCCATAGCCGCTATTTGCGGCTACGTCGGTAGGGCCCGCGTTAGGTGTCACCAAAGAAACGATAGAACTTGAAATTAAAATTCACACATATAGCTGTATTGACTTTGCTTTCAACTTTTGTTTCCTGTAAAGGACAAACAAAGAATGAGAAGGAACCACTAACTGTTCAGGAAGTTTCAGAGGTGGCTAAAATCCCTGTTCCTGAAAACGGATTTTCGAACGGCTATCTTGACAAAGACGGAACTCTTTGGTTCTGTAGTAATGGAGGTGGTGTATATCATTATGACGGAAAAACATTCAAACATTTTACAGAGAAAGACGGATTGAACAGTAATCAAGTCTTTTCAATTATCTCCGACTATAAAAATAATCTGTGGCTCGGAACTCAAAACGGTTTGGTGAAATACGACAGAAAATATTTTGAACATATAACATTACCATACCAAGATACCACAAGTGTTTGGCTTGACAAAGTTTACCCAACAATTAACCCTAATGCTGTTCATTCTTTAGCAACAGACGATAATGATAACCTGTGGATTGGAACTGCTGGCGGTGGTGCATACAAATATGATGGTAAAAGTTTTGAACCCTATTTAACCGAAATAGGCAGAAAACAAGAAGATAGTTTATATCACAATTGGATTCCATTTATAAGAAAGGATAACAATGGAAATATGTGGTTTGCTTCAATGACTTATGGCGGGGTTAATCGATTTGACGGTAAAAAATTTACCCGGTTTCTAATAAATGATGGATTGAGTGATAACCAAGTACGAACAATTTACTGTGACAAATCAGGGCAAATATGGATTGGCTTTAACGGAAACAGAAACAGTGGACTGACCAGGTATGATGGAAAATCTTTTAAAACATACTCAAAAGAAGATGGCCTTTGCAACAAGCGGATACGTACAATCCATGAGGACAAAAATGGAATTCTTTGGTTGGGTTCAGGAATTGGGAACTTATGCGTTTTTGATGGACATAAATTTTCAGAGTTTGAATACAACGGAAACACTTTTTCTGAAATTTTATTCATTTTAGGTGATTTAAAAGACAACATTTGGTTTGGAGGAAAAAATGGAATATGGAAATTTAATGGAAAATCAGTAATTGAGATGACTAAATAAAAGAAAGGCAACAGCTAATAAATAACATGAATCATCCCGAATTTTGGTTAAGACCAACGGAAAGTTGCTGCCTGACAACTCCCCCAAAGCAAAAGCAATGCCCGGACAGCCGACCAGTTGCCAACCGCCTACTCCCGCAACAAATAAACCTCCCCCGAAATCCGCTGCCTGGTCCTGTCCCGGAACCTGACTTCCAGAAAATATACGTACATACCCTGCGCAGCAGGCTTTCCCCTGAATTGGCCGTTCCATCCGGAGTTCGGGTCATTGGGCAGGAAATCGCTGTTTTCAAAAACCTGATTGCCCCATCGATCAAAGATCCTCAACAGGTAAATATCCGTTACGTCTCCGCCGTCCTGCGGGTAAAACCGGTCATTGATCCCATCGTCGTTCGGGGAAAAAGCATTCGGCAGAAATATATCCCGGCAATCCTCATAACTGATGTAGACCTGGTCGGTTGCCGTTCCGCAATAGTTGGTCATGGCCAGGGTTACGGGGCCTTCCTGGCCGACAAGGATCGTATCGCCGGTTGAACCGTTGGACCAGAGATTATCCGCACCGGGAACCGAGGCATTCAAGAAGATAATATCCCCAACACAAAGCGTGGTATCCGGCCCCAGGTTAAAAACCGGCAGATATTTATAATCCACCTGAATCCGGTCCTCCGCCATACAGATCGTGTCTGTCCTCGTAACCGTTACCGAATAAAAACCCGGAAACTGAACCAGTTTGGTCGGTCCTATCGAACCGTCCTGCCATTGATATTGGGCCGTCGGCGTGGTAACATCCAGCGTAAGGGTATTCAGGTCGCAAAGCACCGTATCCTGGCCCAGGTCAAAAAAAACGGAATCGCCCGCTACCGAAACAGTGACATCGTCCTTGAACGGCCGGTCGCAGGAATCCCATACCGTGACCTCATAATGGGTAGTCTGCACCGGACTGACAATCGGTGAAGGACTGGTCGGGTCGCTGAGGCCGTCGGGCGGCGACCACTGATACCGTACGCCGCCGGGCACATTCAACTGCAGGTGCCCACCCGGACATACTACGACATCCTGCAATTGGTTCAGAAATGTGGTATAGCGAATGCATACCTGATGGACATTGTTGAAACCGCCCGTTGCCGAGGTGAACCCCCAGTAAACCTCCGGGTCGCCGAAAAAGATATCCCGGACGATATCCCCGGTATAACTCAGCCGAAGCTCGCAATCAAAATAGACGTCGAGTTTTTTCTGGCCGGCATCCCAATTCACCCGGAAGTCGTGCATTTTGCAGTCCTCGATATTGTTCTGACCGGCCTTGGCCTGCACCGGTCCGGCAAGGTTATTGGGCCCTGAATGCGCCAGGTTGCCGTTTTTGATCACGGCAATATGGTCGAAGGTCGGATCCGCCAGGTCGGTGTTTTGCCAGGTGTCGATCTCAACACCCAGAGAAGGCGCCACCCCGCCGAATCCGATCGAGCCGCCCCCCTGACCGATGGAAGTGCTGACCGGTTGGAACCCGAAGACCAGGCCGTCCGCGCCGTTCGCATCCTTGCAACCCAGCATCACCTCCAGCACCACATCGAAGGAATTGTTCAGATTGATCTTGACAGGATTCCAGATGGAACCGACAGAATTATTGACTTCATAGGTCAACTGATAACAGGTATCGTTGCGCTGGAAAGCGTCTCCGTTCAGGTAGAATTGCGCCGTGAGCCCGTTTGCGATAAGCAGCAGGCCGAATACCGGAAGCGTTAATCGTTTCACAATGCTGAGTTACTTTGCCCCGAAGATAAAATTCTTAGGGGATCTCCAACAAAACGAACCTCCTATTGTCTTTTACCAATCAAACCACTGATCCACCTTATCCTGCTCGGCCGGTCCGCCGGAATTATAGGAAAATTCGTTCGTTTTGGGATTGTAGGCATAATCGTTTGCCCATTCCCGGTGATTTTTGCACAACGCTTCGATCGCATCCAGGATCTGCTCCAGTTCGTCATCCGTCATGGTGGGATGAATGGACATCCGGATCCAGCCGGGTTTCATGGACAGGTCGCCCTCCGCAATTTTATCCGTAATGGTTTTGGAAAACGTAGGATCGACGTGCAACAGAAAATGGCCGTAAGTGCCCGCGCAGGAACAACCTCCGCGGACCTGGATGCCGTAACGGTCATTGAGCAACCGGACGCCGAGGTTGTAATGCAGGTCTTCCACGTAAAAGGAGATCACCCCCAGACGGTGCCGGTGTTGGCCGGCCAGCAGGTGCAGGTTGTCGAGCTGGTCGAAACGGGCCCAGATCTTTTCCAGCATTTCCTCCTCCCGGTTCAGCATATTCTCCACACCCATCTTTTCTTTCAACTGGATGCAGAGGGCTGTTTTTATGGTTTGCAGAAATGCCGGCGTGCCGCCGTCTTCTCGAGCCTCAATCTCTTCAATATAGCGATGTTCTCCCCAGGGATTGGTCCAGTCCACGGTGCCGCCTCCGGGGTGATCCGGTATTTTATTCTTGTACAATTGGGGGTCGAATACCAGGATGCCGCTGGCCCCGGGGCCGCCCAGGAATTTATGGGGAGAGAAATAGATCGCGTCCAGGTGTTCGAGGGGGTCCGCCGGCCGCATATTGATATCGATATAGGGAGCAGAACAGGCGAAATCAACAAAGCAGACCCCCCCTACCCTATGGATCATCGCCGCTGCTTCGTGATATGGTGTTCGGATGCCGGTGACATTGGAACAGGAGGTAACGGCTGCAATTTTTGTCTTTCGGTGTGTATACCGATCCAGGAGTTCCTGAAAATGCCCGAGGTCCATCAATCCCTGGTCGTCGGGCTCGATCACCACGACTTCAGCGATCGTTTCCAGCCAGGAAGTCTGGTTGGAATGGTGCTCCATGTGGCTGACGAACACAACCGGGCGTTCTTCCTCCGGGATCCGGACCATGGAGGTAAACCGTTCGTGCAATTTCAGCCCCAGCAAGCGTTGAAATTTATTGATCACACCGGTCATGCCTGAATTGGAAGAGATCAGGATATCGGACCGGCGGGCGCCGACGTGTTTTTTGATGATTTCCCGGGCCTTGTGGTAGGACAAAGTCATGGAGCTGCCGGTGACCGTCGTTTCGGTATGGGTATTGCCGACGAACGGCCCGAAATCATGCAACAGCTTCTCCTCGATCGGCCGGTAAAGCCGCCCGCTTGCCGTCCAATCGGCGTAAATGATCTGTTTCTCACCGAAAGGCGTGGAAAAACGCTGATCCCACCCGACGATATTCTTCCGGAAGGGTTCGAACCAGGCCTCAAGGGAAGTTTCGGCCCATTGAGCTTTTGTAGTCGTTTCCATAAGCAGGCTGCATTATGATTTTAGCGCGATCGCGTTCATTTCCGTTTTGATGCGGTCGACCAGGGCCTGGGCGGCGGCTTCGGTATCGGCTTCCGAATAGATCCGGACGATGGGCTCAGTATTGGACTTGCGCAGGTGCACCCAGCCCTCTTTAAAGTCTACCTTCAGGCCGTCTTCGGTATTGCATTCTTCTGCTGAAAACCGCGCTTTCAGGCCTTCGAGCAAACCGTCCACATCCAGGTCCGGCGTCAGTTCCACCTTGTCTTTGATCATAGCATAAGCCGGGTATCTTTTCTTCAGTTCCGAAAGGGTTACCCCCTGTTCTGCAAGGTGCCCGAGGATCAAGGCAACGCCGGCAAGGGCATCCCGGCCGTAGTGAAGATCCGGCAGGATGACCCCGCCGTTTCCTTCTCCGCCGATCACCGCGCCGACTGCTTTCATTTTTTCCACCACATTCACCTCACCCACGGCGCTGGCAAAATATTGCCCCCCGTTCTGGCGGGTGATATCCCGCAGCGCCCGGGTGGAAGAAAGGTTGGATACGGTATTCCCCGGTTTCCGGGAGAGCATGAAGTCGGCGGCAGCTACCAGGGTATATTCCTCGCCGAACAGCGCGCCGTCTTCGCAGACCAGGGCCAGCCGGTCTACATCCGGATCGACGGAGATGCCCAGGTCGGCGCTGTGTTTCCGGACGGTATCGCATAACCCGGTCAGGTGCTGCGGCAAAGGCTCAGGGTTATGGGCGAATTGACCGTTCATTTCCTCATTGATCAGAATGGTCCGGCATCCGAGCGATTCCAGCAGCGGCGGCAAGGCCAGCGCGCCGGTCGAGTTCACGGGGTCGACCACCACCTTGAACTTGCGTTTCCGGATGGCTTCCACATCGATATAATCCAGGGCCAGGATGGCTTCAACGTGCCTTTCGATCCAGCCGGATTGCTGCTCATACCGGCCGAGGTCGTCTACCTCAGAAAACCGGAATCCGCCGTCGGCAAGGATGGACAACACCCGTTTTCCATCCGCCGGCGAAATGAAATCACCCCGCTCATTCAAAAATTTAAGGGCGTTCCAGTTCTTGGGGTTATGGCTGGCCGTGATGATGATGCCGCCGCCGGCAGCCAACGCGGGCACCGCCAATTCAACGGTGGGCGTGGTGGACAAACCGAGATCGATCACATCGAATCCCATGGCCAGCAGGGTAGAAATGGTCAACCTGGAAACAATCCAGCCGGAAGGCCTTGCATCCCGGCCGATTACGATTTTTTTAGGTGCGTTCCGTTCTATCAGCAGGCTGCCGTAAGCTGCCGCGCATTCAACCACATCGACGGGTGTGAGGTTGTCGCCCGCCTGCCCGCCGATCGTTCCGCGGAAACCTGAAATGGATTTTATCAGTGCCAAAACTTCAATTTTCCACAAAGGTAAAATGCTTTTGCCAAGGCCCCTAAAACCAGGGCAAAAAACTGGCCTCAAGTATTTCCGGCTTCTCCCCAACCCGGAATCTGAATTTGTCAATTTGAAGCCATTATACATCAATAGAACTTCTTTTTCGGGTTAAATTTGGCTATATTACCCCTCATAAAAGCGCGAAAATGAACCAGGTCCGGTTATATCTGTCGTTTTGCCTGATGGCGGTACTTACAACGGCCACAGCGCAGCTGGATACGATCCATTGGCTGCCCCCGATGCATGCCCGGGCCGAGTGGGGCCCGCAATACCTGTATCTGTCCACCCCCGAGGTGGCGCCCTTCGAGGTGAATATCCGCAACAGCGACGGCAGCATCCGGGCGAAAGTCACCATCAGCAATGCCCAGCCGTTCCGGTATATACTCGGCGACAACCCGCAATCCATCACCCTGGTTGATGAGTCAATGCTGCACAAGCCGGTGCAGATGAAAGGCCTGATCATGGACGCGCCGAAAAAATTCTACGCCTATTACCGCGTCCACAGCAGTTCGGAGTTCCACGCAGGCGACCTGACCTGCAAAGGCCGCGCCGCCCTTGGGACCGAATTCAGGATCGGCCACCTGCTGCAGGAAGTGGACGGGAACAACTGGCGGTCCAATTTTGTCAGCGTCATGGCTACTCAAGATTCAACCTTTGTGACCTTTTCCGATTTTAACGACAATGTCGATTTCCGGATCAACGGCGCCAACGTCCAGTCAAGCGGGGCAGAAAGCGTATTTCTCCGCAAGGGCGAATCCGTTGTATTTTCCCAATACATCGACGTCAATGCCGCTGCACAACCTGTGAACGGTTTCATGGGATCGCTCGTCGAATCCTCCAGGCCCGTTGTGGTCAGCTGCGGATCCTGGGTCGGGGCGCCGGTCACCCTTTCCGCGCACGATATCGGCATAGACCAGATCGCACCATTCGAGAAAACCGGCAAGGAATATATTCTCTGCAAAGGCAACGGCTCTTCGGCGCTGGAACACCCGATCATCATCGCGCACAGACCAGATACCAAAATCTGGCTGAACGGGCAGTCTGCGGTGGTGGCCACCCTTCAGCCGGGAGAGTATTACGTAGTGCCGACCAACGCTTATACCATCGACGGAAACCTCTACATTCAATCTTCCGAGGATGTTTTCATGTACCAGATGATCGGCGGCACGAGCCAGGGCAGCGACCAATACCGGACTGCCGGCCTCATTTTTGTGCCGCCTATCAGCTGCGCCATTCCCAATGCCGTCGATAATATCTACGAACCCAACCTGATCGGCAATATGCGGTTCGAGGGCGGGTTGATGATCGCTGCCATGAAGGATTCGGTCGTCACTGTTCGCATCGACGGCAACCAGGTGGCCATCGGCGCTCCGGCGCCCGTAATGGGCAATCCGGACTTCGTCACTTACCGGAAATTGAACCTGTTTTCCCAAACCAGCAATCCCAAAACGATCAGCGTGGTGGCGGAAGGCGCGATCCAGGTAGCTATGTACGGCCGCAACGAACCGGCCAGTTTTGCCGCTTTTTACTCCGGCTTCAGCAAAATTGCGGAGCCCAGGATCCAGGTCCGGCTGGAAGGCGACGGCGTTTGCCCGGATACCCTTTATGCCTCCGGCCATTTCGACGGCGTGCAATGGATGTATGAGGACTCCATCCTGCAATACGGCCCGGACACCATGTTCGTAGCTTATGCCCCCGGTTTGTATACGGCGCTGGGGTACCTGGGCGTATGCCGGCGCAACGATTTTGCACAGGATACCGCTTCGGCTGTTTTTGAATCCCCGGAATTCCCTTATGCGGCGGAAGAACCTTCCTGTTTCGGTTTTGACGACGGCATGATCGCCTTCGGCAGCCCGTACGGGGGCCTGCCGCCTTATCAGTTTTCGGTGGATAACGGCAAGACCTTTTCAAAAAACAGCGATTTCAATACGATTCCGGCCGGAGATTACAAATTGGTGGTCAAGGATTCAACGGGGTGTTACAACCGGCCGCTGGCCATCAGCATCGGCCAACCGGACAGCTTTTTGGTAGAGATCATCCCCAGACGGATGAAACTGCCGATCAAACCCGGAGACGAGGTCGTCCTGGAAGCCATACCGGACCGGCCGGCCGGCCTGGCGACCTGGTCCCCGGCGGACAGTACCGAATGCCCGGATTGCCTGCGTTACAGCATCCGGCCCATCGATGACACCTGGGTAACCGTTGCTGTTTTTGACGAAGCGGGTTGCCCCGCCATCGACAGTTTTTTCCTGGCCATTGAGCCAAACGTATTTGCCCCGAATGCCTTGCGCCACGGATCGGCTTTCGGCAACGACCGGTTCATGTTGTACTCCAGGGATCCGTTGCCCATCCCCAGGTTGCTGATCTTTGACCGGTGGGGGGAACTGATGTACAAAGCCGAAAACCTGGTAACGAATGCCGAAGAGGGCGGTTGGGACGGCACTTTCCAGGGCAGGAACGTGCTGCCGGGCGTCTACGTTTTCTTTGCTGAAGTGGAAGTGGCGCCGGGAAAAACGGTCATCATCAAAGGCGATATTACGGTCATTTGATTTCGACTCCGCTCAATCACCGGTTCGGCGTCAGCCGACCATGAAGTGGTAGCCTACCCCTTTGAGGGTGATGATCTGCACATCCGGATCGTCCTTGAGCAGGTCACGGAGTTTGGCGATATACACGTCCAGGTTCCGGGAATTGAAAAAGGAGTCGTCGCCCCATACCGCCTGCAGGATTTCCCGCCTGTCAACCGCCGCATTCCGGTTTTTGGCCAGGATCTGGAGAAGCTGGGATTCTCTATGGGATAATTTGCGGACTTTTTCACCGATTTGCAATTCCAGGCGTTGGGGCAGGAAACGATACCGGCCGAAAGGTATGGCTTCGGTTCCGGTTTCTTCAGGAAAATGGGCGCCCGCAAGCTGAAGCAGATTCTGGACTCTCACAATGAGCTCCTCCATGCTGAAGGGCTTGCGCAGGTAATCATTCCCTCCTGATTCAAACCCTTTCAATACATCCTGGGTCTGGTTTTTGGCCGTCAGAAAAATGATCGGAATTTTGGGCGAAAGCCGGCGTATGCCCGTTCCGATCTGAAACCCGTCTACATTGGGCAGCATCACGTCCAGTACGCAGATATCCGGCTGATGCCGTTCAAACGCCGGAATAGCTTCTTTTCCATCCTCAATCCAGATCACCTTGAAATCCCTGCTTTCCAGACTTTCCTTTACGATCTTGGCCAGAAAGGGCTCATCTTCCACATATAGGATCTTAACCTGCGGCATAAATTCTGGGCAATTGTATGGTAAAACGCGTTCCACTTCCCGGGCTGCTGTCCACCCTGATCTGCCCCCGGTGTTCCCGGATCACCTTGGCCACATAGCTCAAACCCAGGCCGTGTCCTTTTGTATTGTGAACATCTCCGTTGGGCGCCCTGAAGAATTTATCGAAAATCTTGCCCTGGAATTCGGCAGGGATGCCGATCCCCTTGTCGCTTACGGAAAGAGACACCAGCTCGCCTTCTTCTTCCAGGGAAACCGCTATTTCCGGTGATTCCAGGCTGTACTTCAAGGCATTGTCCAGCAAATTATACACCACGCTGGTGAGGTGGGTCCGATCTCCCTGGAGGCGCACTTCCAGGGCATTTGCGCTAAAATCGACTTTGGCGTGATGCCGTTCAAACTGGAGTTTCATCGACAGGAGGATCTCGTCTACCAGGCTTTTCAGGTCGAGGTCCTCCGGTTTAAGATCGATGCCGCCCTGTTCGAATCTGGACATTTTCAACACTTTGTCCACCAAAATGGAAAGACGCTGGAGCTCAAGCCTTGAAATATCGAGGTATTCCTGGGTTCGTCCGGGGTTCTGGAGCACATTGAAATTGCTCATGGCCTCTATGGCCACCCCAACGGTAGTGATCGGCGTTTTCAGCTCATGGGTGACATTGTTGATGAAATCGTTTTTCAGGTCCGTCAGCCTCCTTTGCTGGATCAGGCTGCGGTAGACCAGAAAAAAGGCGCCGCTGATGGTCAGCAACAGCAGGACGGAAAAAAGGATCTCCGGGAGAATCTTCTTCATCAGGTAGGGCTGATATTCTGACAGCTCCACGGCATAGCTGTCGCCGGTTACCGAATCCATGTACTTGCTGGACAAAAAGGCGGTGTTTGCCGGAAAGGTGTCGCCATCCATTTTTATCAATTTATAGGCAACGGGATACGCTGAGGCCACCATGGTCTTGTGCAGCTTATCCCTGATGATCTCAAATACCTGGCGGTTGTTTTCTTTGGACAGAATGGTATCCGGGCAAAGGGTATCCGCTACCATGGAAACGATCAGGGATAATGCGCCGCCCTGCACATCGCCGGGGATCACCTTGGCCGGGGAGGTTGCATTGACGGATATGATGATATTGGAATCCCTGGGCAGCTGGATCTGGTGTCGTGTCAGTATCCGTTTATCTGATTTGAACAATTCGGGCGGGGGAATCTTACCGGTTGAGTCATGCCAGATGAACAGATCGGGGCGGCCGTAGAGCTCATTGAAGGCTTCGTTCTGAATACCCATAATGGAGGTGAAGAACGCCTGGGTTGTTGATTTCTGCAGGACCTGCTCTTCCTCCTTGTATGCCGATTTCAACCAAAGTCCGAGAAAAACGACCAGCAAGCCGAGGCTGGCCGCCATCAGGCCGATCGAAAGGCGGAATTGATCCTTTTGGTTCATTTAGTTTGCAAATACGATGAATAAGGACAAAATTACCCATTTCTCGCTTTGACCCGGCGTCCATTAACCTTAATTAACCTTAAATCAAGGTTGCTTAACCAAAAGGCGTCGAAACCCGCCTTACTTTTGTGCCGAACCATTTCAAATACCAAAAATGAAGAACATTGCCTTTGTTTCCTTGTTGTTCCTTTCCTTGCCCGCCCTGGCCCAAACCACCTCAGGCACGGTATATTACGAAGAAGCCATAAAGCTGGAAATCCAATTGCCGGAAGGCGCCGATGAAGCCATGCACGCTATGTTTCCGGAAAAACAGACTTTCGGCAAAATGCTGGTTTTTAATTCAGCCGAATCCCTCTACAAAGATGTGGAAGAAGGAGAGGACAACAATACAGGAACCTGGACCGGTGAAAGCGGCGGCGCCAATATCCAGATCAAAATGTTCCGCCCTGAAAACCTAACCTACAAAAACCTCGACGCGGATGAGATGGTAGAACAAAAGGATTTTCTGAGTCGAAAATTCCTGATCAAGTCTGAACTGGGCAACCTCAAATGGAAGCTCGTCAAAGAGCAGAAGGACATCCTGGGGTATACCTGCCAGAAAGCCGAACTCCAGGATACCGGTAAAGTGGTCGTAGCCTGGTATTCCTCCCAGATCCCGGTTTCCAACGGGCCGGACGAGTATGGCGAATTGCCCGGCATGATCCTGCAACTCGACATCGACAACGGCAGAAGGACGGTGACAGCCACCAAGGTAGTAACCGATCCGCCCAAAGAAGGCCTTATCGAGGCGCCTAAAAAAGGCGACAAGGTAACCCAGGAGGAATACGACAAGATCGTGGAGGAAAAAACCAAAGAAATGCAGCAGGAGTCCGGCGGCAATGTCATCCGGATCAAACGGGGATAATCTTCATTCCACCACCCTTCTTTAAGCCTGATGTCATTGGATCAAATGACCTGGAACCGTATTAAATCCGAATTTGACATGCATTCAAAAATCACCCGACTTTTTTTCATACTCACCTTTTTCGCTGTTACAACGGCATTCGGCCAAAAATCGAATCTTTCGGTTGAAGGAACGGTGGTGGATACCGCCGCCGCTCCTCTGGCCGGAGCCACCGTTGTGTTATTGCAAAGAGCGGATTCCGTTTTGGTCAGTTTCGGCATCACCAATGACAACGGCTCGTTTCTGATTAAAAGGGTCGCTCCCGGGGATTACATCCTTCAGGTGACTTTTGTGGGTTATTCCAACCTTTCAAAGGATCTGACCATGGCCGCAGAGAGCATCAACCTCGGCCCCGTCATCATGGAGCCGGCCAGCGCCGACCTGGCAGAAGTCCTGGTCAAAAGCGAGCATATCCCGATGGCCGTCAAAAAGGATACGCTTGAATACAACGCCGATGCCTTCAAGACCCAACCCAATGCCGTCGTTGAAGAGCTCCTCAAAAAGCTGCCCGGCGTGGAAGTCGGCAGGGACGGCAGCATCAAAGCCATGGGCAAGGAAGTAGAAAACGTACTGGTCGACGGCAAGGAGTTTTTCGGCAAAGACCCGCAGGTGGCCACCAAAAACCTGCCCGCGAACGCTGTGGATAAGGTCCAGGTTTATGATAAAAAATCCGATACCGCCGAGTTCACCGGCATCGATGACGGCAAAAAGGAAAAAACGATCAACCTCAAGCTGAAGGCGGATAAAAAAGCCGGCGCATTCGGCTCTCTCAAGGGCGGTTACGGTACCGATAACCGGTTCAATGGAAAATTGAATGTCAACAAGTTCAGCCCCAAATCCCAGTTCTCCATTCTCGGAATGGGCAACAATGTGAACGAACAGGGGTTCAACATCAACGATTATATCAATTTCATGGGCGGTATGTCAAAAATGATGAGCGGCGGAGGCGGCGCCATGCGGCTCCAGATCGGCTCGGATTCCGATCTTCCGCTGGATATGATGGGCGGTCAAAACGGCATCTCAACCACCCTGGCCGGCGGCGTCAACTGGAACTACGACCTCAACAAAAAGACCGAGATCAGCTCCAGCTATTTCTACAACCGCATCCAGAATGAACAGGATAAAAGCATCTTCAGGCAGAACTGGCTGGAAAACGATATCTTCTCTACCGACGAACAACGCGATCAGACCAGTAAAAACGAAAATCACCGGCTCAACCTGACCATCAAACACGACCTGGATTCCATGTCGCAAATCAATTTCCGGTCCAGCCTCACCTTCAACGACGGCAATTCTTCTTCGCTGTCCAATACCCGGTCGTTTCAGAATTCAACCGTGCCCGTCAACCAAAGCACCCAGGACTGGCGAAGCACCGGCGACCAGGTCAACTGGAACAGCAGCCTGGTTTATCGCCGTAAATTCAACAAAAAAGGTAGGGCTTTTGTAGCCGACCTCGGCCTGGGCATCAACCGGCAAAACCGCAACGGCAACCTGCTGGCAATGAACAGCTACTCCTCGCTCCCCTCCGACACCATCCGGCAACGGCAGCAAACCGGGGACAACGGGGATAATTACCGCGTTTCACTGGCCTATACCGAGCCCGTCGGCAAGGGGAAGTATGTGGAATGGAACCTTTCACGCCAGAATTATAACAACGATTACAACAAGAATTTCTACGATATCCTGGATGAGAACAACCAGTCTGAAGTCCTCAACCAGCAGCTGAGCAACAAATTCAGAAGGGATTACACCTATGACCAGGCAGGGCTTCGGTTCCGGCTCAACAAAAAGAAATTGAACCTCAATACCAGCCTTTCGGTCCAGAAATCGGGTTTGAGCGGGCAGTTGGCATCGGTCGAATCTCCGATCAAAAGGGATTTCTGGAACCTCCTGCCCGGGCTGAACGCCGACTACGAGATTTCCAACAGCAAAAGCCTGAAGTTCGGCTACAATACCAATATTCAACCGCCGTCCCTCGAACAGCTGCAACCCATTGAGGACAACAGCGACCCGATCAATATTTATGTGGGCAATCCGGATCTTCGGCCGCAATATTTCCATCAGGGCAACCTCAGCTTTTTCCTGTTCGACCAGTTTTCCCAGGTCAATTTCTTTGCCAACCTGGATGGGAATTATATTATGAATCCCATCGTCAATGCCCAGACGATCGATACCTTGCTGCGGCAACGCACCCAGCCCGTCAACCTCGATCATTCTACTTCCTGGGGAGGTTATCTTTCTTTCGGCGCCCCCCTGCGCTGGATGGGCAGCCGCATGAGCATCAGTTCCGATTGGCGCAACAGCCGCAGTTTCTTCCTGCTCAACGGCGTGGAAAACCAAACCGACCAATGGGACGCGGGAGCGGAATTCAGCCTGGAAAACAAGAATAAGGAAAGGTTCGACGTCGCCGCCGGCATCCGGGTCAACTACAATTGGACCGGGTACAAAGAAAACAGCTCGCTCAATCAGGATTTCACCAATCAGGTCTATTTCGCCGATTTCACCTACAACCCGACCAAGGCCTGGTCCATCAACACAAGCATGGATTATACGGTTTATTCACAGGAATCCTTCGGCGGGCAACAAACCATCCCGATCTGGAAGGCCTCCCTGTCCCGCTACCTGTTCAATAACCGCGGGCAACTGGAAATTGCAGCCTTCGACCTGCTCAACCAGAATGTGGGCATTTCCCGGAGAAGCAGCCTGAATTCCTTTTATGAGCAAACCACCGTTTCGCTGGGCCGGTACTTCATGGTCAATTTCACCTGGGCGCTTTCCGGTTTTGCCAACCAGCAATCCGGCGGCATCCACATGAAAATGATCCGCAGACGATAATTTCACACAAGTGGGAGGGTCGCCCCGCACCCTCTCACCTCCCATCCGACGAAGTGACGCCATCGGCGTTACGAAGTCGGGCTCTCACCCTCTCACCCTCTCCAACACGTCCCGGATCAATCGTTCCTCCTCCGCATGCGGGTCCGCAGAAAAGGTTTGGTCCATCCTGTTCGCGATCAAAACGCTGCAGGAAAGCGCCTGGTGTCCAAGCAATCTGGCCATACCGTAAAGGGCCGAGGTTTCCATTTCGAAATTGGTAATGCGGTGTTCCCCGAACGAAAATTCTGAAAATTTACGGAGGGTATCCGGATCAATGCTGCTTTTCAACCGCAATTGCCGGCCCTGCGGGGCATAAAAGCCCGGACAGGTAAGCGTCATCCCGCGATTCCAGTCCCTGAACTGCTCAAGCAACACTTCACTGCACCTGACCACGTAGGGATCAGCGGGTAACGGACCGGAATGCCTGGTGAAGGCCTGATGGATCTCCCGCTCGGCTTCATCTTCCGTAAAGGGATAATACCGCAGCAAATTGTCCATGCCGATACCGAAAGAGGAAGCCAGGAATGACCCGAGCGGCAGATCGCCCTGCAGGCTGCCCGAGGTGCCGATACGAATGAAGGAAACGCTCGTCAGTTCTGTTTTCGGCTCCCGTTTTTGCAGGTCGATATTGAATAAAGCATCAATTTCGTTGAGGGCGATATCGATATTGTCCGTGCCGATCCCGGTTGAAATGACCGAAACCCGGTGTTGGCCCAACTGCCCCGTATGGGTGATAAACTCCCTTTTCTGGACCCTGTGATCGATCCGGTCGAAATATTTGGAGACCCGGGGCACCCGTTGCGGGTCACCTACGGTAAAAATTAATGGCGCTATTTGTTCCGGATGGAGATCCAGATGGTAAATATGTCCGTGTTCATTCAGAATGAGCTCTGCTGGCGATATCGGCATGGGTCGCTTGATTAGCCTGCAAAGTTACAGCTTTTCCGGGTGGGCAAATAATGAACAGTCCGCTTAAAATGATCAGATTTTTGATGATATACTGACCGACCAGTGTCAACTCCAGGGCGTTATTTGTAAAGGAAAGATCAGGAAAGAAAATTAAAGGCGTAAAGGTACAAACCATGTGAACGATCGCTGCAATGATAACCGGCCGCTTCAATACATTGGCGACCAGCAAAATACCGATCGACACCTCCCAAACGGCCAACATGATAATTGAAACCTTGGGAGGTATCAATCCCATCAAGAGTTGATTGATGGTATCCTGCGCCAACTTTTCGGCAGGGCTCACCCCGGGAAAAAATTTCAGGGTTCCGAACCACAAGTATACTATACCGATACTGACGGCTAACAATCTGGTTTTGGAAACCTGGAATCTATGCATTCGAAACATGACTCATTTTGAACGCTAAATTAAAACAGCCCCACCCAGATCCCTTGAAATCCTATCGGAAAATGAGGAATAGGGGCTAATTCAGCATGGATCTAAGTCTAAATTAACTTAACAAGGAAACCAAAAAACATTACCGCTGTTAATGATGCAAAAATACCGGAATGAGAAAGATATACCACCTCGCCACGTGCACCACCTGCCAGGGCATCATCAAGGATCTGAAGCCGGGTAAGGATTTTGAAATGCAGGATATCAAGACCGAACCCATCACGGAAGCCCAGCTGGATCGGATGAAGGAAAAAGCCGGTTCTTATGAAGCCTTGTTCAGCCGCCGGGCCTTGAAATACCGGGAATGGGAGCTGAATAAAAAGAAACTGACCGAGGCGGACTACAAGAAACTCATCCTGGAAGAATACACGTTCCTGAAAAGGCCGGTGATCTTTATTGATGAAGACATCTTTGTGGGCAATGCACCTGCTGTGGTGGCGGCGGCTAAGGAGCGCATGAGTAAAGGGTGATTTGAGGATGTGTTGATGCGAATGCTCAAATCAATGCGGCAACAAATCGGCATCAGCAGGAAAATCAGGCAGGGCATCCATAAACCGGAAGGAATTCAGTTCATAATCCATTTCGCAGCAATAGGTCTCAGGGCCGTTGGTCACAACCAGGTATCTGACCCGCAACGGCATATTGTACCAGGCGATCTGCCGGAAAACCGATTGGTCCAGTTTGACGCCGGGTCGCTTGCATTCCACCAACAGGTAAGGCTCCACGGCTTTTGAATAAACGATCAGGTCCAGGCGCCGTTTCTGGCCCTGAACCTGCAATTCTTTTTCAACGTTAAGGCGGTTTTTCGGAAAGCCTTTTTCCAGCAAGAGGTACTGGATCACCAGTTGGCGGACCATTTCTTCCGGTTGCAAGACCAGCCATCTGGCCCGGACAGGATCAAAGATCTGCCGGTCCTCTCCTGTTTTTCTGATCTTGAGCCGGTCCTTGAAGCTGGTCCAATCAACGGATATTTGCATGCAGGCTTGTCAGCTTTTATCTTTCCGCCGCTGCATTTCATCGCGGATCTCGGCAGCACGTTCATAGTCTTCGCTTTCCAGCATTTCTTCCAGCATGCGTTGTAGTGCTTCATCCGAATACGAGGTCAACGACCGCCTGCGCGAACCGCTGCTGCGCTGCCTGGGCGGTTTTCGGGCCGGTTGGGCTTCCTCCTGTTCTTCCTCCACGATGCCGGCAGCGTCCAGGATGAACTCATAGGTGAATATCGGGCTGTCAAAGCGCACGGCCAACGCCAGCGCGTCGGAGGTCCTGGAGTCGATTTCGATCAATTCGCCGTCTTTCAGGCAGACCAGGCGGGCATAGAAAATGCCGTCCAGCAAATTGTTGATCACGACTTCCTTCAGGTGGATATTAAACGTTTTTAAGGTATTTTTGAACAAGTCATAGGTAAGCGGCCGGTTGGGCACCATCCGCTCGATCCCGGCTGCTATCGCTTCGGCTTCATTTTTACCGATAACGATCGGCAGATGCCTTGGGCCGGTCTGTTCCGCCAAGACTACAGCGTAGTTTTGTGAAAGCGATGGGCTTCTTGAAAGCGCTACAATTTCCAAAGGTATTTTTTCCATATACTATTAATTAAGCCGGCTGGCTTTCGTCCTTTCAAACAGAAGTTTTGGCCTGATTCCAGAGAACGTCCATTTCCTCCAGCGTCATTTCCCTTAAATCTTTGGTCGCATTGGCCTCGATATATTCAAACCGTTTTTTAAACTTTTGGTTGACCCTTTCGAGGGCTGTTTCGGGGTCAATGCCTCGAAATCGGGCAAAATTTACCAAAGAAAAGAGGACATCTCCAAATTCTTCCTCCTGTTTTTCGCTGGAATGGCCCAAAGTTACCGCTTCATGGAATTCCTCCATTTCCTCCCGCACTTTGTCCCATACCTGTTCGCTGTTCTCCCATTCAAAACCGACCTGCTTGGTTTTTTCCTGCATGCGATAGGCCTTCACCATGGCGGGCAGCGAATTGGGTACGCCGGCCAAAACGGATTTTTTGCCTTCCTGCAGTTTCAACTGCTCCCAATTGCGCTTGACCTCTTCGTCATCGGCAACCTGTAGGTCGCCGTAAATATGGGGGTGCCGCTTGATCAGTTTATCGCAAACGGCATTCAGGGCATCCGCGATATCGAAGGCTCCTTTTTCATCACCGATCCTGGCATAAAACACCATATGGAGCATCAGGTCTCCGATTTCCTCTTTGACCCCTTCCAGGTCCTGATCCAGGATCGCGTCCGCCAGTTCATAGGTTTCTTCTATGGTCAGGTTGCGCAAACTTTCGAGGGTTTGCTTTCTGTCCCAGGGGCATTTTTCCCTCAGGTCGTCCATGATTCCCAGCAGGCGGGCGAATGCGTCCAGTTTGGCTTGCATCATTTTTTGATCTCCAGATAAATTCATGACCGGTAATCCTTACTTTTGCGGGCGAAGGCGTTTCCGGTTGCAAAAATAAACTATTCTGGCTTGCCGGACGTTGTCCAGATAGAATTTGACGATTAAAAAGCCCGTTTATGGAATTTTTATATGTGTTGGCCATTGTTTTCGGCGTTTTCGGGATTTCCTTTATCCTGATCAATATCCGCCATATTTTCACCGGTAACGAATTCCGGGGAACGTGTGCCAGCAACAACCCGATGTTGAAAGATCAGATCGGCGAATGTACCGTTTGCGGTAGAAAACCCGGAGAGGCCTGCCGTGAAGATGAGTTGAAGATCAAAGGGGCTTCCGCTTAATTATTTATTCCCACTCTGTTAATGGAATTTCTAGCCAAGACCTTTGCCGGGTTGGAAGAAACCCTCGCAGCCGAATTGGACGCGCTGGGCGCCGCCGAGATCAGCGTACAGCCTCGCCTGGTCCGCTTCAACGGCAATAAGGAAGTTTTATACAAAGCCAATTACCTGAGCCGTACCGCTCTCCGGATCCTGGTACCGCTTTTTGATTTTGAGGCCAAAAACGAACAACAGCTCTACAACGGCATCCGGTCTTTTGACTGGTCCGACTGGATCAACCCGGACAAGACCTTTGCCATCGATCCGGTTGTCAACTCGTCGGTTTTCCGCCATTCCCATTATGCGGCGCTCAAGGCCAAAGACGCTATTGCTGACCAATTCCGGGACAGGACCGGGCTGCGACCCAGCGTGGATACCGACAACCCGGATCTCAGAATTAACCTCCACATTTCCGAAACAGCCTGTTCGGTTTCCATCGACAGTTCGGGCGACAGCCTCCACCGCCGGGGTTACAGGACCGGCACCCGCGAAGCGCCGATCAACGAGGTGCTGGCTGCCGGGATGATCATGATGACCGGCTGGACCGGCGAGACCTTGTTCCTTGACCCGATGTGCGGTTCGGGGACGATCCTGATCGAAGCGGCTATGATCGCGGCCAATATGCCTCCGCTGGGGTTGCGCCGGACTTTCGGCTTCCAGCACTGGCCCAATTTTGATGCGCCGCTCTGGAATAAGATCAAAAAAGAGGCTCAGGCCGCTATCCGGAAACCGGCTTTCCCGATCCTGGGTTACGACAAGGATCCCAGGGCCCTGGGGGTAGCGGACAAGAACATCTTTGCAGCGGGCTTGGAGCAATCCATATCCCTGGAACGCAAGAAATTTGAAACACTGGAACCGCCGCCGGGCCCGGGAATTGCCGTATTCAACCCGCCTTATGAAGAAAGAATGATCACCGGCGACATCAACGAGCTGTATAAGAACATCGGCGATCAATTGAAGCAAGCCTTCGCCGGTTATGACGCCTGGATCATTTCCGCCAATATGGAAGCGCTGAAACATATCGGGCTCCGGCCCTCGAAGAAGATAAATCTATTCAACGGACCGCTGGCGTGCAAATTCCAGCGGTACGAGTTGTACGATGGTACCCGCGCTTTTAAATAGCTGCGGACTTAAGTCCGCAGCTATTTAAAAGCGCGGGTTGCCGCTACCGCTTTTTTCCATCCGGCCAGCAACCCCTCCCGTTGCCCGGCATCCATTTCCGGATGGAAGGCATTATCCAATTGCCAGTTCACGCGAATGTCTTCCTGATCCTTCCAGAAACCAACGGCCAGTCCGGCCAGGTAAGCCGCCCCCAAAGCCGTGGTTTCCTGTACGACCGGCCTTTCCACGGAAACACCCAGAACATCGCTCTGGAATTGCATCAGGAAATTATTTTTCACCATGCCGCCGTCAACCCGCAGGGCCTTCAGTTCCAGGCCGGAGTCCTGTTGCATGGCATCCAATACTTCAGTGGTCTGGTAGGCTACCGATTCCAATGCCGCCCGCACGATATGGGCCTGCCCGCTGCCCAGGGTCAACCCCAGAATGGAGGCGCGAACTTCCGAATCCCAGTAAGGGCTGCCCAATCCGACAAATGCCGGCACGAAATACACCCCCTCCGAAGAAGAAATGCCGGAAGCCAGCGACGCTGTTTCGGCTGCATGCCCAATGATCTTCATCTGGTCACGGAGCCACTTGATCACCGATCCGGCAATGAAGATGCTGCCTTCAAGGGCATATTCCACCTTGCCGTTCAGGCCCCAGGCAATGGTGGTCAGCAGACCGTTGGCGGAGGCTACCGCTTTCTCTCCGGTATTCATCAGCATAAAACATCCCGTGCCGTAGGTATTTTTGGCCATGCCGGGGCTAAAACACCCTTGCCCGAACAACGCAGCCTGCTGATCGCCTGCAACCCCGGAAATGGGGATATCGGCAACCCCCAGAAGGTCCTCTTTCAGGTGGCCCATTACGCCGGAACTGTCTTTAACCTGCGGCAGCATCGAAGCGGGCACTTCCAGGGCCGATAACAACTCCTTGTCCCAGGCGCATTGATGGATATCCAGCATCATGGTCCGGGAGGCATTGGTATAGTCTGTCACGTGGGCTTTTTCCCTGCTGAGGTTCCAGATCAGCCAGGTATCGATGGTGCCGAAAAGCAGGTCGCCTTTATCGGCTTTTTCCCGCGCGCCGGGGACGTTATCCAGGATCCATTTGACCTTGGTGCCGGAAAAATAGGCATCTACCACGAGGCCTGTTTTGTGCCGGATCATCGGCTCCAGCCCCTTTTTCTTGAGGGCATCGCAGATGGAGACGCTTTGCCGGGATTGCCAGACGATGGCGTTGTATACCGGTTCGCCGGAATGCCGGTCCCACACCACGGTGGTTTCCCTTTGGTTGGTGATGCCTATAGCGGCAATTTCGGTTGGAGGTATGCTGCCCAGCGATTCCCTGACCACTTTGATCACGGAGGCCAGAATGGCTTTCGCGTCGTGCTCTACCCAACCGGGCTGCGGCAGGATCTGGTCGAATTCTTCCTGCGCCAATCCGCGGATATTCCCCTTTTTATCAAAGACAATGGCCCTGGAGGAGGTAGTCCCCTGGTCAATGGAAAGGACGTACTGTTGCATGTTGAAAATCTTTTGAGTGGTTTTCGTTTTGAAATCAGAAGATCAGGTTGTAGAACAAGGCGCCGCAGATCCCGCCGAGAATGGGGCCGACGATGGGAATCCAGGCATAACCCCAATCCGAACCGCCCTTGCCGTGAATGGGCAGGAATGCGTGTGCGATCCTGGGGCCGAGGTCCCTGGCCGGGTTGATGGCGTAGCCGGTCGTTCCGCCGAGCGAGTTGCCGATGGCCAGGATCAGCAAGCCGACCACCAACGGGTTCAGACCTTCCGCAAACCGGTTGGCGCCGATGGCGCTGAGCCCGAACAACAGCACGAAAGTGCCCAAAAACTCGCTGATGAGGTTGCCGGTATTGTCGCGAATGGCCGGCGCCGTGCAGAAAACGGCCAGTTTGGCGCCGGGATCAGGCGTATTTTTCCAATGGGGCAGGTAGTGCAGGTAGACCAGAATGGCGCCGAGGATTGCACCCGCCATTTGTCCGGCGAGATACAAAGGCACCTGGGCCCAGTCAAAACTGCCTGCCGCAGCCAACGCAATGGTAACCGCCGGGTTCAGGTGGGCTCCGCTGATTTCGCCGGCTACGTATACCCCAAAGACCACCGCCAGCGCCCAGGCAATGGTGATGACGATCCACCCCGCATTCTCATTTTTGGTCCCTTTCAACACAACGCCCGCCACGACGCCGTCGCCAAGAAGAATCAATGTAGCCGTACCGGCCAGCTCAGCTAAAAATTGGTCCATAGGTGTTTGAATTATCGGATTAATTAAAATAGACGGGCAATATTCGAAAAAAAATTCTGAATCCCGAATGAAAAATAAAATAATCCGCAAGTATTCAATTTTGGCGAATTTCAAACAAAAAGGCCGTCCCAAAGATCTTGAGACGGCCTTCAAAATATTACCACCGAGTTCTGAGGAAAGATCAGATGATCTTCCCTGTATAAGCTATTTTTTCTTTTATGACGGGTTGCAGCTGGGTTGCCGCGGTCAGCAGCAGGGCTTCATTGGTCGGGAAGGGCAAAGGCCGGTTTCCGATCCGTTTTCTGGATTGATCGCTCAGGGCCCGCTTGTCGCCCTGGAAAGTCGAGGCGTAGTTTTCAAACACGGCGTCTGCCGTCAGGGGCTGACTTTCCATGAGCTGGTTGTTGTGCAGGTCATACCATTCGATGCGGCCGCTGACACTGGCAACCTTGGTCTGGAACACCTCCAGCACCCGGGCTTTTACCAGCACTTTCTTCGGAATCTTGATGTCATTGCCCGCCGTATCTTTTTTCACATTTCCGCGTTCATCCAACACGTAATCAAACCCGTCCTCGATTTCTTTGGAATCAACGTATTCGCGCTCTTTCACCACTTCGGGGCCCACGTCCAGGCGGTTCAAATTCATTTCCACCTTGTAGTCGTAGGCCACACCGGGTTGCGGATTGGTATGGAAGACCCGCCATTGGCTGTTCAGGTCCTGAACGCCGAACCGCAGCAATTCCTGTTCCATTTCGCGGGGGATCACGGTGTTGGACCGGTTGTTCATGTGAAATACAACGTAAGTGGTGCCCAGATCCAGCGCCTGATCCATTAACTGTTTCCGGTCGCGGTAATTGTTGTAATAACGGCTGATCTTTTCCAGCTCGGCGTAGGCCTGACGCGCAACCAGTTTATCGCCCGTGGTTTTTGATTCCGCTATTAGTTGTTTACCCAGGTTGTACTGGTATTCGGCAGCCTTTTCCTTGGATTCGAGCTCGAGGTCGTCCACGCGGACAAACCGGAAGTTAGCCTTGATGCCTTCCTTATCGATCAGCGGCAGGAGCGGTTCGATCAATTCCTGGCGATGCCGGATCCGGCGGTAAACGTCATTGATCTTTGACCAGTTCTCCGGCCGGCCTTCCGATTTAAGGCGGTCAGCCAGGCGCATATCCTGGTCCGTGATCTTGGCGAAGGCATCTTCAAGGGCCTGAACGTACTTGACTTTTTTGTTTTTCTTGCCGGCGAGTTTGCGGACGGCCATTTCAATGGCCTGGTCGTAATTTCCGGATTCGACCAGCTCTTGGGGTGAGGTGCAAGCCTGGAAAACCCCAAAAAAGAGCAGCGCAGCGGCGATTGTGAGCAGGGTTCTCGGATTCATGGTGGTATTTTTTTGTGTGATCAACTATACCACAATATTCGGCAGAGAAAAAACCTGATACACCTATGACAACGTTAAAGCAGTCCGCGTTTTGGTTAAAAAAAGTTAGCGAGTATTAAGGATTTGTGAAAAATGACCGGGTTCACGATTTCTCTTCCCAGATCAATGCCAGGTGGATTATGGTTTCAACGGCTTTTTCCATATCCTGCACCGATACCCATTCCTGTTTGGAGTGGAAGGCGTGTTCGCCTGCAAAGATATTCGGGCAGGGCAACCCCATAAAGGAAAGCCGGGAGCCGTCGGTCCCCCCTCGAATGCTGGATCGGATCGGCTTCATCCCCGCCCGCCGGATCGCCTCAACGGCATGATCCACGACCTGAGGGTGCTGGTCCAGCACCGTTTTCATGTTGCGGTACTGCTGCCTGACGGCAAACTCAAAGGAAGAACCCGGATAGCCCGCCAGGATCCGTTCTGCGATGTGTTTTAATTCGGCTTCGTGCGTAGCCAGCCCGGCTTCGGTAAAATCGCGCACAATGAAGGACAGGGTAGTTTTCTCCACCGTCCCCGAAATGGAGGTGGCATGTACGAAGCCTTCCCGCTTTTCCGTCGACTCGGGCGAAAGGCGATCTTTTGGAAGTGCGGCCATGATCTCGCCGGCAATGCGCATGGAATTTTCCAGCTTCCCTTTGGCAAAGCCGGGATGTGCGCTGACCCCGTGAATAACCAGGGTAACTGCATCAGCCGAGAAAGTCTCATCCTCGATCGACCCGCGCTGCTCACCGTCAATGGTATAACCGAAATCGGCGCCCAGTTTTTCAATATCCGCCTTATCCACACCGCGACCGATCTCCTCATCCGGTGTGAACAGGATCCTGATTTTGCCGTGTTTGAGTTCCGGATGAAGTACCAGGTGATGAACGGCATCCATGATCTCGGCCAGCCCGGCTTTGTTGTCGGCGCCGAGGAGGGTTGTGCCGCTTGCAGTCACAATATCATTGCCGATCTGATCGAGCAGGTGGGGATGATCGGCATGCTTCAGGACCTGGCTGGGGTCATCCGGCAAGGTAATCGGTCCGCCCTTGTAATTTTTGTGGACAATGGGTTCCACGCCCGTGCCGCTTGAATCGGGTGAGGTATCCATATGCGAGCAAAAACAGATGACCGGTACATCCGGTTTATCCGAGGTTGCCGGTACAGTTGCATAAACGTATCCGTATTCATCCAGGTGCGCATCCGGGATGCCCATTTCCAGGAGTTCCGCAACCAGAATGCGGCCCAGGTCTTTTTGCTTCTCCGTTGAAGGAACCGAAGGAGAGGCCGGATCCGACTGGGTATCGATACGGACATATTTCAGAAAACGCTCCAGAACGGTATGTTCAATTTTCATAACAGACTTGTTGATCTTAATTTGGGTCATAAAGGTATCTTTGAACCGGTTTTCAACCAACAACAATTTCATCTTTTTGAACGCAGAACGCCAAATATTGTACAGAAGCCTCGCCGAACGTTATCGTTTGCCGCTGCATTTCCAGCCCTGGTGGCTGGATGCCGTATGCGGGAATGACAAATGGGGTGCGGCCGTTGTACAGGACGGCGACGGAGGATTGTGCGGTCTCATGCCCTATTTTTTGAAGACGAGAATGGGAATTAGAGTATTGGGGATGCCGCCTTTTACGGACTATCTTGGGGTATGGATGCACTATCCTGAATTGCCGCAAAAACCAGAAAGGCGTTACGCATACGAGCATAAGGTCATGACCCAATTGATCGATCAGTTGCCCGCCTTTCACTTCGCCAATATCCAGCTGTATCCCGAAGTGGAAAGCTGGCTGCCGTTTTATTGGAACAGTTATAAACAGACCACCTTGTACACCTACCGGCTGGAAGATTTAAGCGATCCCGGCAATTTGCTGGCAGGAGCCAAGGGCAGTGTCCGCACGGACCTGAAAAAAGCGGAAGGGAAGATCAGGGTCGAAGAAAGCAATGACACCGAGGCATTTTATGACTTGCACGCCCTTTCGTTTCAAAAACAGGGGTTGCCCCTGCCCTATTCCAAGAACCAGCTCCTGTACCTGGACCAGGCTGCGCGGAAACGCCATCGGAATCGATTGTTTCTGGCATTTGTTGAGGGGCGCACCGAACCGGTTGCAGGGCTTTACACCGTATGGGACGACAAGACCGCCTATTTCCTGATGCACGGCGCCGACCCGGCCTTTTATCCAGCCGGAGCGGCAACGGCCCTGTACTGGCATGCCATTCTGGCTTTTTGCGCCACACATAAGCAGATCGATTTCTGCGGAAGCATGCTGGCCCCGGTCGAGTCTTTCACACGCGCTTTCGGAGGCGTGCGCAGGCCCCACCACAGGATTTTCAAGGCTGCGAGCAAGGGGTTATATTTGCTCAGTTTGCTGACCGGCAGGGAATATTGAGGTACCGCAATGGCTGCAAATTTACTGTCATATCAAAATGTATTGGACTGGCTTCTCACCAGCATCCGGATTAACGGGGGAGCGGGCTCGTCGGCGTATTACCAGCTGCTGAAAGGGTGGTCGCTACCCTACCCCGAGACGACCGGTTATGTTATCCCGACCTTATTGGATTACCACGACTATCTGAAAGAAAGACCGCTGCTTGAGGCCGCTGAAAGCTGCGCAAGGTGGTTGGTCGATATTCAACGGGAGGATGGCGCCTTCCCGGCGGGTTTGGGCGGCCGGGGCGAGCCGGTCGTCTTCGATACGGCCATGATCCTGTTCGGCCTTACCGCTATCTACCAAAGAACAGGTGAAACAGTCTACCGCGAGGCCGTGCAAAAGGCGATCGGCTGGTTGTTGCGTCAACTCGGCCCTGAACACCGCTGGACGGCTTTTGCCTATGTGCCCGGGTACGAACCGGCCTATTATACCATGGCGGTATGGGCCATATTGCAGGCCGGTCGAATCGTGGAGCAGCCGGGGCTAAAGGAAAAAATGGCCCGGATTATAGACCGTTACCGGCAATGGATCAACCCGGATTCCAGCGTGGCAAACTGGGGTTTTCATCCGGATTCACCAGCCCTTACCCATACCATAGGCTATACCTGGCAGGGGTTTCTGGAGTCGGCTTTGATCCTGGAGGATAAAAAACTGATTGGAGGATGCCTGGAAGCCGGTATGAAGATGGTAGAAATCCATCAAAAAAAAGGCCGGTTGGCCGGCACATACGATCAAAACTGGAACGGCAATTATGCCTTCAAATGCCTGACAGGGCAAGCTCAGTTTGCTTTGTTTTTGCGGCGGTTGGCGGAAATCAGCGGCGAAAAGGTTTTCAAAACGGTCAGTATGGAATGGATTGGAGACCTGCGGAGATATCCGTCGAAGCTGCCCATGCCGGGCGCAAAAGGCGGGATGGCGGGTTCCTCGCCGGTCTGGGGCCCCTACCAACGGTTTAAATACCTGAATTGGGCGGCGAAATTCTACCTGGACGCCGTTTTGGGACGCCCCGCAGTTCAACAATCATCAATCATGTAATCATCAATCTCCAATCTAATGGCTCTTCCACCATGGATTGCTCCGGTGGACCGGCGCCTGCAATTTTTTGACGTCCCGCTGATACAGATGAAGCGCGAGCTGCGCCGCGAGCTCAGCCGACGTTTCGTTTTCTTCTTTTATTTTTTCGGGGGTAAAGTACAACTGGACGAAACGCGTATCAAAATCGCCGGAAACGAAAGCGGTGTGCTTGCAAACGAATCGTCCGAACGGCAGCGTCGTAGCTACGCCTTCGATGCGGTAATCCTCGATGGCCCGGATCATGCGTTCGATGGCCACCGTACGGTTCTCTCCCCAGGTGACCAGCTTGGCGATGAGCGGGTCATAATAAATTGGAATATCCATTCCGGCCTCGTAGCCGTCATCCACCCTGACATGGTCGCCTTCCGGTTTCCGGTAAACGGTTAATTTGCCGATGCTGGGCAGAAACTGGTTCATAGGATCTTCAGCGTAAACCCGCAATTCTAAGGCATGGCCGTTTATCTTCAGTTCATCCTGCCGGAAAGCCAACGGCTCGCCTGAGGCAATCCGGATCTGCTGCTCCACCAGGTCCAACCCTGTGATCCATTCGGTCACCGGATGTTCCACCTGCAAGCGGGTATTCATTTCCAGAAAGTAGAAATTCAGGCCATTGTCCACCAGGAATTCCACCGTGCCCGCGCCGGTATAACTGCAGGCTTCGGCCACCTTGACGGCAGCCGCTCCCATAGCAGCGCGCACTTCCGGCGTCAAAACAGAGGAGGGCGCTTCCTCCACCACCTTTTGATGGCGCCGCTGAACGCTGCATTCCCGCTCGAACAGGTGAACGGTATTACCGTGCTGATCGGCCAGCACCTGGATCTCGATATGGCGGGGTGAAGTAATGTACTTTTCGATGAATACGGCGCCGTTTCCAAAAGCGCTGACGGCTTCGCTGACGGCCCGTTCCATCTGCTCGCCGAGATCGGATTCCTTTTCCACGATCCGCATGCCCTTGCCGCCGCCGCCGGCCGACGCCTTGATCAGGATAGGATATCCGACATCGGCAGCGATCTTTTTGGCCGTGTCCAGATCAGTTACCGGTTCTTCCGTACCGGGCACCATCGGAATGCCGTATTTTTTCACCGCCTCTTTGGCCGCCAGCTTGCTGCCCATGATCTCGATCGCGTAGGGGCTTGGGCCGATAAAAGTGATCCCGGCCTTTTCCGTTGCTTCGGCAAACCCTGCATTCTCGCTCAGGAATCCGTATCCCGGATGGATGCCGTCAACGCCAAGCTTTTTGGCCGCATCGATGATCAGATCGCCCTTGAGGTAGGATTGCCCGGAGGGCGGCGGCCCCAGCAACACGGCTTCGTCGGCAAAGCGGACATGGGGAGCGTCCCTGTCGATTTCAGAATAAACGGCTACTGTTCGAATGCCCATTCTTTTGGCCGTTCGCATTACCCGAAGGGCAATTTCGCCCCGGTTGGCTACAAGGATCTTTTCCATATTCCGGCGTTTTTGGTCAGGTTGGGCAAAAATAAGGTAAATTCAACGGAACTTGTTCACGCCTTTACGCCTTCCAATAAAACCGGAAAAATCCGGACCTAAAGGCTTAACTTTGTTGTTTACCAAATAAAATCACCGAAAAACAAATGGCGGGAGAAGAAATCCGGATGCTTTGGAAACCGGATCAGGCATTCAAATCCAATTCAAGACTTACGCATTACGCCAACTGGCTCAAGGGCTATTCCGGCCTTAGCTTTACCCGATACGCCGACCTGTGGGAATGGTCCGTTAATCATCCTGCCGATTTCTGGAAAAGTATCTGGACTTATTTTGATATCAGATCCCATACCCCGTACCAGCAGGTCATGACGGCGGATCCCATGCCGGACACGCAGTGGTTTACAGGCGCCTCCCTGAATTACGCCGAGCACCTGACCCGGCACGCCGCCCCGGATAAAACTGCCATCCACTTTCAATCCGAAAGGCACCCTTTGCGCAGCATTTCCTGGGCGGAAGCCCTTGAAAATGTATCGAAGCTGGCCACCTGGATGAAAGCTAACGGGGTCGGCAAAGGAGATGCGGTAGCCGCCTACCTGCCCAATATACCGGAAGCCACCTATGCTTTTATGGCCGCTTGTTCCATCGGGGCGGTCTGGTCGAGCTGTTCGCCGGATTTCGGGGCCGACAGCGTTCTGGACCGGTTCAGGCAGATTGAGCCCAAGGTGTTGTTCGCTGCCGACGGTTATCAATACAACGGCAAACCTTATGACCGGATGGAAACGGTCAGGAAACTGGCTGAGGAAATGCCCTCCTTGCAACAGGTAGCGCTCCTGCCCTATCTCTATGAACAAGCCGATGCCGGTTCTGTCAAAAAGGGTGTAATCTGGTCCGAAATCCAGGATAAAACGGCTTCAGATCCTTTGGAATTCGAACCTGTGCCCTTTGATCATCCCATCTGGGTTTTGTATTCCTCCGGCACGACCGGTATTCCGAAGGCCATCACCCATTGTCACGGCGGCATGCTGCTGGAACATTTCAAGTATCTCGCATTCCATAACGATGTGCAACCCGGCGAGAATTTCTTCTGGTATTCCACCACAGGCTGGATGATGTGGAATTTTGTTCAGGCATCCTTTCTGGCGGGCGCTGCCATTGTGTTGTACGACGGCAGTCCGACCTTTCCCAACATGGAAGTCCTCTGGAAACTGGCTGAAAACGCACCGGTCCACCATTTCGGCACCAGCGCCCCCTATCTGACCGCCTGCATGAAACGGGGGTTGACCCCGGGTCAAGCGGCCGATTTGTCCGCATTGCGATCCATTGGGTCTACAGGCGCTCCCTTGCCGCCCGAAGTTTTTGATTGGTGTTATACGGACATCAAGGAGGATCTGTGGCTGTGCTCCATGAGCGGCGGCACAGACGTTTGCACGGCTTTTGTCGGCGGTTGTCCGTGGGAGCCTGTTTACAAAGGTGAGATCCAGTGCAGGGCTTTGGGTTGCGCCTTGTACGCATGGAACGAAGAGGGCGAGGCTGTGGAGAATGAGGTCGGGGAAATGGTCATCGTCAAACCCATGCCTTCCATGCCCGTATTTTTCTGGAATGACCCCGGCAAAGCCCGGTATCACGACAGTTATTTCGATATGTACCCCGGCGTCTGGCGTCACGGCGATTGGGTGACGATCAATGAACGCGGCGGGCTTGTCATCTCTGGGCGTTCGGATGCCACGCTCAACCGGCATGGCATCCGGATCGGGACCGCCGAGATCTACAACACCCTCAATGAGATCCCCCGGATCAAAGACAGCCTGATCGTGAACCTGGAACTGGGCGGCGGGCGGAATTATATGCCCTTATTTGTGCAACTGGAACCCGACGACCGGCTGGACGACGCCCTCAAAAATGAAATCGGGGCCTTATTAAAATCCAGGTGCTCGCCAAGGCATGTGCCCGACGAGATCATACCCACGCCGGATATCCCGTTTACCATCAGCGGAAAGAAGCTGGAAACGCCGGTTAAAAAGATCCTGATGGGGATGCCCATCGGCAAAGCAGCTAACCCGGGCGCCATGCGAAACCCGGAGTCCCTTGATTTTTTTGTGCAATTCGCTGAATTACGAAAGCAAGATCTGAAATGAAGCCATTGGCAGAAAGAATGCGGCCGGCTACACTCGATGACTATGTCGGCCAAAAACACCTGGTAGGGCCGGGCGCCGTCCTCCGGAAAGCCATTGAATCGGGCCGGTTGCCCTCTTTCATCCTCTGGGGCCCGCCCGGTGTTGGCAAAACCACGCTGGCTAAAATCATCGCTCATCAGTTGGAATTGCCGTTTCATATCCTGAGCGCCGTCAGCTCAGGGGTGAAGGACGTACGTGACACGATCCAATTGGCGAAAAGCCAGCATTTTTTCAATCGCCCCAGCCCGGTCCTGTTCATCGATGAGATCCACAGGTTCAATAAAGCCCAACAGGACTCCCTGCTCGGCGCAGTAGAGGAAGGCGTGGTCACCCTGATCGGCGCCACTACCGAAAACCCATCATTTGAGGTCATTTCCGCATTGTTGTCCCGCTGCCAGGTTTATGTCCTGCAACCCCTGGGCGCAGAGGAACTCCGGCAAATGGCGGATAAGGCTATCCGGGAAGACGAATTCCTGCAGAAAAAGGAGATCATAATCGAGGAATACGACGCCCTGCTGATGTATTCCGGCGGCGACGGCCGAAAACTGTATAACGTGCTGGAATTAGCCGCCAGCTTTGACGAAGACGGCCCTTTGGTGATCAGCAACGAATTGGTCACTGAGCGGATCCAGCAAAAAATGGCGCTATACGACAAAGGCGGCGAGCAGCACTACGACATCGCATCCGCTTTCATCAAATCCATCCGCGGGAGCGATCCCAACGCCGCAGTTTACTGGTTGGCCCGGATGATCGAAGGCGGTGAAGACCCCCGGTTTATCGCCAGGAGAATGGTCATTGCCGCTTCTGAAGACATCGGACTGGCCAACCCGAATGCCCTGCTGATGGCCACAACCGCCTTCCAGGCCGTGGACGTGATCGGTTGGCCGGAATCCAGGATCATCCTGTCCCAGGCCGCCATATACCTGGCAACCTCCCCGAAAAGCAATTCCGCCTATATGGCCATCGGGAAAGCCCAGGAAAGCGTGCGGCAAACCGGCAGCCTGCCGGTCCCGCTGCACCTGAGAAACGCCCCGACGAGCCTGATGAAAAAGCTCGACTACGGCAAAAACTACCAATATTCCCATGACTTCAAAGGCAATTTCGTCAACCAGGAATTTCTGCCCGAGGCCATCTCCGGTACCGCCTTTTTTGAACCGCAGGACAACCCGGCGGAGGTGAAGATCCGGGAGCAGATGGCGCGTTGGTGGGGCGGGAAGTATGGGGTGAAGGATAAAGGATAAAGGTTAAAGGATAAAGGTTAAAGGTTAAAGGTTAAAGGATAAAGGATAAAGGTTAAAGGTTAAAGGCTGGAGGGGGTTAGTGGGGGTGCAGGTCGGAGACGAGCTTGACGATACCTACGATGATGTACTGCACGCCGATGGCCATTACGATGAAGCCCATTATTCTGGAAAGCGCACGCATGCCGGCTTCACCCAATACGCGGAAAAGGTAGGGCGCCGAGCGAAGGATGAGAAAGACCAGCAAGCCGTTAATAACAATGACCGACACGATGATGCCGCGGGCGATCCAGTCGGGATGTTCCGAGAAAAGGCTGATCAGCAGACTGATGGAACCCGGCCCGGAAAGCAGAGGCATGGCGAGCGGAGAAAAGGAAATATCCGGTTTGGTCAGCGCTTCATCCTCAACCGCTTTATCGTACGCCCGCCCTTCGGCCTGTTTGCCGCTTAACAACGAATACCCGGACAACAGGATGATGATGCCGCCGGCAATCCGCATGGCGCTCAGGCTGACGCCGAAAAACCCCAGGATATAGGTGCCGGCAACAAAGAAGACGATCAGGATCAGCGTAAAATAAATAGCCGTACTCCGGGCCGTTTTGGCCCGCTCCTGTTTTGTATACGTCGGGGTCATGGCCAGGAAAACCGGAACCACCCCAATCGGATTGACCACAGAGAAAAGTCCTGCCAAAACAGCGAAAAACAATTCGACCATCTGCTGGAATTTGGCCTAAAAATATTGATTTTTTCCAGAATTCCACCTCCACCGCCCCAAAAGGAGCTGCTGATTCCTGTTAAAAAACATTTGGATATTTAGGGAGTAGCCTTATTTTTACCAGAACTATATCGAATCACAACTACACAAAAATCCATGAAACGCCTGTTAACTTTAATCTCCATTTCCATCACTTTCTGCATTTTACTTCAGGCTCAGTCGGACAGCCATCTACCCATAACCTACTACCTGCCCGATATCGAATACGATCCAAACATACCGACTCCTGAATCCTTCTTCGGCTTCCAGATCGGAGAATGGCACCTGACCCACGACAAACAATACACCTACATGCGGGAATTGGCCCGGCTTTCCGACCGGATCACCCTGACAGAATACGCCAGAAGTTATGAACAACGGCCTTTGGTTTATCTGACCATCACTTCCCCCGCAAACCATGCACGGCTGGCCGAACTAAAGGCGCAACACCAGCAACTGAGCGACCCCGACCGTTCAGGCAGCCTGGATCCGGCTAAAATGCCTGTCGTCCTGTACCAGGGTTTCAGCATACACGGCAACGAACCCAGCGGCGCCAACGCGGCGCCTTTGGTCGCCTACTACCTGGCCGCGGGCAAAAGCGCTGACCTGGACGAATTGCTCAACGAAGCGGTCATCATTTTCGATCCGAGCTTCAACCCCGACGGATTGAACCGCTTCGCGTCCTGGGTGAATGAGCATAAGAATAAAAACCTGACCTCCGACCCCTCCGACAGGGAATACAATGAGCCCTGGCCGCGGGGCCGGACCAACCACTATTGGTTCGACCTCAACAGGGATTGGCTGCCCGCACAACACCCGGAATCCAGAGGCCGGGTTGAACTGTTTCAGGATTGGCGCCCCAACGTACTGACCGATCACCATGAGATGGGTTCCAACTCTTCCTTCTTTTTTATGCCGGGCGAATCCACCCGCGTAAACCCCCTTACACCCGCCATCAACCAGGAACTGACCGGCAAGATTGCCGATTTCCACGCGGAAGCCCTCGACAAGATCGGTTCGCTTTATTACAGCGGCGAAGGTTACGACGACTTCTACTACGGTAAGGGCTCAACCTACCCCGACGTTCAGGGGTGTATCGGCATCCTGTTCGAACAGGCCAGCTCCAGGGGCCACCTGCAGGATACCGACAACGGTCCGCTCAGTTTTGCCTTCACCATCCGCAACCAGGTGACGACCGCATTGTCCACCCATAAAGCCATCCTCGCCCTCAGGCAGCAGCTGTTGTCCTACCAGCGGGATTACTACCGGGATGTACAACAGGAAGCCAAATCAGACGCGCGCGGCGCTTTTGTCTTCGGCGATCCCAAGGATTTCAACCGCACCAATCACCTGGTCGAGATCCTGCGCAGGCAGCATATCAGGGTGCACAAACTGGGCAAATCGATCAAGGCGGACAATTCCCAGGCATTTGAACCCGGCAGCGCCTATATCGTGCCGCTCGAACAGCCCCATTACCGGTTGATCCGGGCCATGTTCGAAACCCAGACCACTTTCGAAGACAGTTTGTTCTATGATATCTCCAGTTGGACGCTTCCCCTGGCGTTTGATCTACCCTACGGAGCCCTCAGTAAGCGGTCCCTGGTTGCAGGTACCCTGGGAGCGGAAGTCACAGGCCTGACGGATCAAAGGAACCTGGCCCCGGTGAGCCGGTCCGGTTACGCCTACCTGATCGACTGGAACGATTATTACGGCCCGAAAGCTGTTAATTACCTCCTCACAAAAGGACTCAGGGCCAAGTCGGCCATGGAGACATTCACCCTGAACGGCAAAAGTTATGATCGCGGCACAGTGATGGTGCCCGCCGTGAACCAGCCTGTGGACCCTGAAATGGTTTTTCAATACATGCAGGAGGCCCAGAACTTTGCAGGCGTCCAGATCACGGCTGTAGGGACCGGATTCTCCCCGCAGGGCATTGACCTGGGCAGCAACAGTTTCCGCCCGCTGGACAAACCAAGGATCTGCCTGGTTGTCGGCGACGGCGTTTCGAGCGCGGATGCCGGAGAAACCTGGCACTTGCTCGATCAGCGGTACGATATTCCGGTTACAAAAATCGAAGCCGACCAGATGGGCCGGACGGATATCTGGAAATACAACGTCATCATCCTGCCCAGCGGATCGTATAACGGCTTCTCCAACGGGCTCCTTGAGGACCTGAAAAGATGGACGCGCGACGGAGGCACCCTCATCCTGTCCGGAAGCGCCGTTCAATGGGCTGCCGGGAAGGGGCTGGCCAATGTAGCTGTGCGAAAAACAGATTCCGGAAACGAAAAAGGTAGAAAAGCCTACGACGGCCTTAGGGATGATTTCGGCTCAAGAAGCATTCCGGGGTCTATTTTTCAGGTGCAGACGGACCTGACCAACCCCTTGTTCTTCGGGAGACAAAGGGAAATGATGCCCGTTTTCAGGAACGACAACCTGCTCTTCGAACCGGCTCAAAATCCGTATGCGACCCCGGCCGTCTATACCGCCTCCCCCCTGCTCAGCGGCTACATTCCCAACAAGCTCATCAGCAAGGTGGCAGGATCCGCAGAAGTCATCGTCAGCGGCATGGGAAGAGGACGGGCCATTTGTCTGGCCGACAACCTCAACTTCCGCGCATTCTGGTACGGCACCAATCGCTTATTCATCAACAGCATTTTCCTGGGATCCACCATTTCGGGAGGTGCAACTGAAACCCAGGCCCCGAAACAAGATGATAAAAAATGAAAACCAGAACCCTTTTTCTACTGCTCCTGCTTCTGGGCGCCGCCGCCGGATTAAGCGGCCAACGCAGCCCACGACAGGCGACCGGAGCAGATACGATCGCCGTAAAAAAGATCTTTCTAAGCCGTTCTTATTTCCTTGAAGACAAACCCCTCAACCTGTCGGTCATGGAGTGGTTTATGAAAGACTATCCCAGAGCCCACGATGAGATCAACCTGGCCATGATGAGCGACCAGTTCAGCATTGTCGGATACGGTGCGGGAAGTCTGTTCCTGCTGAGCGGCATGCTGATCTACCGGCAAAACCGGGACGCCGGCTTCGACCTGCTTCAGGTAGGCGGCGTTTGCCTGGCGGGCGGGATCGTTTTTCAGGTAATTTCGGGAAAATTCAAACGAAATGCCGTGCGGTTGTACAACGACGCCGTCAAATCCGGTCCCGGCAATGCGAGGTCCTCAACCGCTTCCTACAGCATTGAGATTGGCGACGGCGGCAAGGTCGGGTTATTGGTCTCTTTTGAATAAGCTGCGGTGAAGTAATTATTTCCCGGTTTCAGCCTTCCAGGACGGTGAAAAAAAATTCCCGCAGTTCGGGCTGAACTGCGGGAAGATACGGTCAAAATATCTATTTGCTTTCCGGCGTACCGGACTGGCATTACATCATACCGGGCATTCCGCCGCCCGGATGCGCGTGGCCGTGACCGCCGCCGTTGTCTTTTTCCGGTTTGTCGTTGACCACACATTCGGTAGTCAATACCATACCGGCAATGGACGCGGCATTTTCAAGGGCGATCCTCGTTACTTTGGTCGGGTCGATAACGCCGGCCTTCTTCAGGTCTTCAAAGACATCGGTCCGGGCGTTGTAGCCGAAGCTGCCTTTGCCTTCCATCACTTTCTGAAGGATTACCGAGCCTTCTACGCCTGCGTTTTCAGCAATCGTGCGCAGGGGCGATTCAAGCGACTTGCGAACAATCTGCACGCCGATATTTTCGTCCTCGTTAAAGCCTTTGACGTTCTTCAAGGCATCGATCGCGCGAACCAGCGCAACACCGCCGCCGGCTACGATACCTTCTTCTACGGCAGCCCGCGTAGCGTGCAGGGCGTCGTCCACCCGGTCTTTTTTCTCTTTCATTTCCACTTCCGTGGGCGCGCCGATATGGAGGACTGCCACACCGCCTGCCAGTTTGGCCAGACGTTCCTGCAGTTTCTCCTTATCGTATTCGCTGGTCGTGGCTTCGATCTGCTGTTTGATCTGATTGATGCGGGCGGTGATCTGCTCCTTGTCGCCGGCGCCGTCCACGATGGTGGTATTGTCCTTGTCGATGCGGATCTTTTCAGCCTGGCCGAGTTGGGACAGGTCCGTATTTTCGAGTTTGTAGCCTTTTTCTTCACTGATGACAACGCCGCCGGTCAGGACAGCGATATCTTCGAGCATGGCCTTGCGGCGGTCGCCGAAGCCGGGAGCTTTAACGGCAACGATCTTCAGGTTGGCGCGCAGGCGGTTGACTACCAAAACGCCAAGCGCCTGGCTTTCAACATCTTCAGCGATGATCAACAGAGGACGTCCGGACTGGATCACTTTTTCCAAGACCGGCACGATTTCCTGCATATTGGAAACCTTCTTGTCGTGGATGAGGATGAACGGATTTTCATATTCCGTCGTCATGTCCTCGGCATTGGTCACGAAGTACGGTGAGAGGTAACCGCGGTCGAACTGCATACCCAGCACTTCGTCCACGTAGGTATCCGTACCGCGGGCTTCTTCCACGGTGATTACGCCGTCTTTGGAAACGCGCTTCATCGCATCAGCGATCAGGTCGCCGATTTCTTCGTCGTTGTTGGCGGAAACGGCGCCGACCTGGCGGATTTTCTCAAAATCATTGCCGATGACCTCGGATTGATTTTTCAGATCTTCGATCACGGATTTAACCGCTTTATCGATGCCCCGCTTAAGGTCCATGGGATTGGCGCCGGCCGTAACGTTTTTCAGGCCTGCATTGATCATGGCCTGGGCCAGCACGGTTGCGGTGGTCGTTCCGTCGCCGGCGATATCGGCGGTTTTGGAAGCGACTTCCTTCACCATTTGGGCGCCCATATTCTCAACGGCGTCCTCCAGTTCGATTTCCTTGGCTACGGTAACGCCGTCCTTGGTGATCTGGGGGGCGCCGAAGCTTTTCTGGATTACGACGTTACGCCCTTTGGGGCCGAGGGTTACTTTCACTGCATTGGCAAGCGCGTCGACCCCGGAACGGAGCCGTTCTCTTGCATCTCTATTAAAGCTGATCTCTTTTGCCATTTCGGATTGTAGATTTTTCGATTAGGGAAATTAGGAGAGGACGACCAGGATATCGTCTTCGCGCATAATGAGGTAGTCATTGCCTTGGTAGTGAAGTTCCTGGCCGGCGTATTTGCCGTAAAGAACAATATCACCTACCTGAACGGTCATCAGATTGCCGTCCTTACCCGGGCCTACGGCGACCACTTCACCCCGCTGGGGCTTTTCCTTGGCGGTATCGGGAATAATAATGCCGCCGGCCGTTTTCTCTTCAGCCGGAGCCGGTTTGACCACAACTCTGTCGTTAATTGGCTTCATACTTGACTGGTTTTTCAATATCGGTATTAAACATGATTTTAAAATTCAACCAAGAATAGCATAGTTCGTGCCAAACCGTATTCCCTGACAATTTTGCAGTAAAAAGCTTGTAATAAACCGGGATGGACTGGACAAAATTTCATCCGCGGAATATTCACGGATCGTTGACGGGAATTCAGGCCGGCTGCTAACCTGGGAGAGATTCGGAAAGATGAAAAGAGTCATCCCGGATCAGGGCCGGGATGACTCTTTTCAAGCATTCCTGGTTCATCATTTGAGGTGAACCGGGCGGATGCTTATTGCGGTGTGGTGATAAAATCAGGACCTACGCCGACGCTGCCGACGAAAAGGGTCGTCAGGATGCAAAGAGCGAAAAGCGCCGCGGCAAGAATCCAGGTCGCTTTCTCAATGAAGTCCGTCTGTTTTGATGCACCGAATAATTGGTTGGCCTGACCGCCGCCGAACGTAGCGTCGATACCGCCGCCTTTGGGATTCTGGATCAGAATAGCAGCCATCAGCAGCACACAAATCAGGGCGATCAATATAGTTAATCCTGTAGCCATTGTTCAATTTTTTTTGAGCTCCTCTATTTTGGCCGCAAAGTACGCGCTTTTTTTCGGATTTTTATGCATCAACCGTTCAAACATTTTAATTGCTTTCTCATTCTGCCCCTGTTCAGCCAGTAATTTGGCCAGCGTTTCTGAAATAATACCGTCGTTATCCGTCAGGCTTTGTTCAGCCAGATCCCTCACTTTGACTTCTTTATGGGCATTTTCTTCATCAGGAGCTTCCGGGATCACAAAGGCAGGCCTGGCCGATGATTGGCTGCGCCAGCTTGCAAATTTATGCTTCGGCATCGGCGCGGGCGGAGGGGCTTCTTCTTCAATATCAGGTATGGATTCCGCTTCCGGAGCCGGCGGTTCGGTACTTCCTGCCACAGGAGAAAGATCAAAAACGATCTCTCTGGAGCCGGAAACCACATTTTCCGCATCTTCATTCATCAAGGGCGGTTCCGTTTCACCCATTGCCGGTTCGGGTTCATCTTCCCGGGTGATCTCATCAATACCGCTTTCCGGCCCGGATACAGCGATCATCAGCGATCCGAGGCCTGCCGCCAGGGTGTCGACCGCTTCCTCGACCAGGTCCGTTCGCAGAGGCGGCAAATCGATTTCAAGATCCTTTACACTTTCCGGGCTTGCGGTCACTTCGGGGATCTGGGCCTCGTTCGGTATTTCCGAGAAGCCGGTTGTCTGATCCGGCGCCTCCGGATCATCCTCATCTTCTGACAAGTCTTCCCCTACTGTCATATTGGCAGCGGGTGTCTCTGCCAGGTCGGATTCGCCGAAAGGCCGCTGTATTTCCCGGGGCACCGGAACCGGTTCCAGAACAGACAGGTCTTTCAATTCCAATACTTCATGGTGGTCCCCCATGAATCTTTCCACCGTCAGCGGTTCGCCATGATGGTACAACTGGAACAGGTGCCCGCGGTCGAAGGTATAGGCTGCCGCTTTCGCCAGGTTCTTTTCTTCATCCGGATGCCCTTCCTGCCTGCTCTTTTGCCACAGCAGCAGATGGAGGTTGGCGCAATATGGATATTGAAGGGACAGGGTCTTCAACTCCTCATAGGTGAGTTGAGACAATTTTTCCGTGTTGTTTAAAAAATCTGGAAAGTTTTCCCTGTTCATAATCAACCGGTTAACCGGGAATTCCCGGCAATTTGGTTTTAACGTGCAAAATAAAATAATATTGAGAGATAACCCCTACAATTCATCGGAAATCCGTTGAAAACCGGACAAATCACTATTTTGCCCCTGGTTTGAAACCTCCCTAACCAATTATGAATCGAATGAAGCGGATCCATTCCAATTTCGGCAAATTTCTGATCTTTGCAGTTATGCTTTCATCTTGCCAGCAAGCTCCCCAACCCGTGGATTTTCCGGATTTTGAATCCTATCCCGTTTATGACGGTCAAGATCTGGGCGTTACCTATTCCCAAAACGAATCCATGTTCAAATTGTGGTCGCCGACCGCCGAAGAAGCGGCGCTCCGGCTCTATCAGGCGGGCAGCGGCGGAGAGCCGGATGCGACCTTTTCGATGCAACGGGCGGGTAACGGAGTTTGGGAACAAACGGTCGAAGGCGACCTTCACGGGCATTATTACACCCTGCAGGTAAAGATCAAGGGAAAGTGGTTGAATGAAACGACCGATCCCTATGCCCGCGCCGCAGGCGTAAACGGCTTGCGGGGTATGGTGACAGCGCCTGACAAAGCCGATCCGGAAGGTTGGGAAAATGACCAGCGGCCGGCATTCGGTCAGCCGACGGATGCTGTCATTTATGAACTGAATATCCGCGATTTGTCGGCATACCCGGAATCCGGCATCCAAAACAAGGGGAAATACGCGGGGCTCGCCGAAACCGGCACAAAGGGACCGAAAGGCGTCAGTACCGGCCTTGACCACATCAAATCCCTGGGGGTAACGCATGTCCACCTGCTGCCTTTTTTCGATTTCAGGAGCCTGGACGAAAGCAAGCCGGAGGATCAGCGATACAATTGGGGATACGATCCGCAGCATTACAATGTACCGGAAGGCAGCTTTTCGTCCGACCCCAACAACGGCCTGACCAGAATACTCGAGGTCAAATCCATGATCAAAACCCTCCATGAAAACGGTATCCGGGTGATCATGGACGCCGTCTACAACCATACCGGCGCTACGGAGGATTCGAATTTCAACCAACTCGTACCGGGGTATTATTACCGCCAAAGTGCCGACGGCGGGTTTTCCAACGCCTCTGCCTGCGGGAATGAAACCGCCTCGGAGCGGGCCATGATGCGAAAATTCATCCTCGAATCGGTGACCTATTGGGCGCGCGCCTACCATATCGACGGGTTCAGGTTCGACCTGATGGGCATCCATGACATAGAGACGATGAACCTGATCCGCCGGGCGCTGGACCGGATAGACCCGACCATCCTCATGTACGGAGAAGGATGGACCGCAGGAGCGAGCCCGCTGCCCGACAGCCTGCGTGCACTGAAAGCCAATACCTACAAACTGGATGGCATTGCCGCCTTCAGCGATGATATCCGGGATGCCATTAAAGGGCATGTTTTCACCCCTACACAAAAGGGGTTCGTCAGCGGAAAGAAAGGGCTGGAAGAGTCCATTAAATTCGGCGTGACGGCTTCAACGATGCATCCCCAGGTCAACTATGATTCTGTGAATTACTCCAGGTCTCCATGGGCAGCAGAGCCCACTCAAACCATCACTTACGTTTCCTGTCACGACAACCACACCCTTTGGGACCGACTGGCCGTTTCGGCTCCGGAGGCCAGCGAAGCCAACCGGATAAAAATGCAGAAACTAGCCGGCGCAATCGTGCTCTGTTCTCAAGGCATCAGTTTTCTGCACGCCGGCGTAGAAATGCTGAGGACCAAGAACGGTGTTGAGAACTCTTTTGAATCGCCGGTGGAGATCAACTGGCTGGACTGGTCCAGGAAGGCGCAATACCCCGATGTCTTCGCTTATTTTCAGGACCTGATCCGCATGCGTAAATCGCACCCCGCTTTCCGGATGCCGACCTCGGAGATGATCCGGACAAATCTTCGTTTCCTGGAAAACACGGGGCAATCGACAGTCGCTTTCACGATCAGCAACCATGCCAACGGCGATACCTGGAAAGACATACTTGTGGTCTTTAACGGCAACGACCACCCTGCCGTTATTGGATTACCCGAGGGCCAATGGACGGTAATGCTGAATGACAGGGGCCTGAATGAAAAAGGGTGGGACAAGGTTACCCGGAAGGTAACCGTATCGCCCTATTCAGCGCTTGTCTTAGCCGCAGTTGAATAGCTGGCGCCGGTCCGGTCATTTCTTGCCAAAAAAACCAAACCGTTTTTTCTGGTCCGGCGGAAAGCTGAAGTCTCCCTGACCGGCAGGACCGGGACCGCCTTTTCCCTCTTTGGCCGGAGATTCATTTTCTCCTCTTCCGGGACTGGACGAACGCACCGGATGGTCTGAACTTTTTACCGAAATTTCTTTCAAACCCGCATTGGGAGACTGAATTTTACGCCGCAAACGCTCCAGCAGGTGAATCCGGTCGAGCGGCTTCTTAGTGTTGTTGGTTTTGCTCATTTTTCAAAGGTTTGTGCCTGACTTCACGAAATGAGACTGGTGGTTTCTGAGCTTTGAAAACAGATCAGTAGGAGTGTTCTATGGGAGCTGATGGCAAATTTAATCAATTCTTTGGTAGAAAACGAAACCATTTTTTCTTCCGATCTCTTTCAAGCCGGGCATTTTTTCCAATTCGGCAGTTTTATTGATCTTGGTCACGACGTAGACCGGCTTGTCCGTTTTACCGGTAAAAAGCCAGTTTTCATCGTAGCTTCGGGGGTCCGAAACGGGTCTTTTCCGGGCGTAAAACAGGTGAGCGTAGGACTTGTAACCTTTGGTAATGATATAGCAATCCTCATCAGCTTTCGCGGTAAAAAACTCAATTGCTGCCCGTTGGGAATACCCCTCGATCCTGCCGATAAATCCTGCCAGGGTAAGCATGATAAAGACTACCGTCCCGCCAAAAAGGGCAGGCCAGGCTGTCCGCCAATTATTTTTCCGGGCATACCGGAAAAAAACGAGCACGGCGGCTAAAAGCAGGAATCCGGCTCCAGCCTCCCAGCCCGTCCAGCGCACGGCAGCATCCAGGTTAGCCTTTCCGAAAGGATCTTTGATCAAAAATTTCCATCGTTCGGCATTTCTGGCGGCAAACGGCAGGATTATGGTGGCCGCCATATAAACGCCGCCTATCATCCATAACCCCAATTTCATCCACCGGCTGAGCGCAAGCTTGTTCCCGGTAATTTTATCCATGACCAGCGCCGCCAGAAAGGTCAGCGGGAAATAACACATGGAGGAATAATGGACGATCTTGGACTGGACGATCGAAAACAGGATCAGGACGACCCAGAACAGGAATTTCATCCACCGCCTGAAATCATTCTGCTGGTCCGTTTCTTCCGCCGGTTGGGCAAAAAAAGCGCGAATGGCAAAAATGGAAGCGGGGAAACACCCCACCAGCAAAACCGCGAAATGATAGCCAGGAAACCCTTTGTGGCCTGCATCGTGGGTGCTGAACAGCCGGTATTGGTATCTGTTGAACGCTTCGATAAACCAGGTGCCGTTTTTCAGGGTCTCCGTTCCATACCAGATCAGCGTGACCAGGGTAGCTGCGAGGGTAAAAAACAGGAATTGCGGTATGTTGACATAAAACCGGAAGCGCTGATGGATCCAGTAAACGCCGAGGGTCAGGCAAACGATCAGGTAGGCGACCTGGCCCTTGGTGAGAATGCCCATTCCGGTAAAGAATCCGGCCCAGAAAAGATACGTCCAGTAACTCTTCCTCAACGGGATCCCTTCATAGCCGTTCTTTTTCCAGTGAAACAGCAAAAAGTGATACAGCCCCAGAAAAATAAACAAGTTGAACCAGGGGTCAATGATGCCTGATTTGAAATACAGGAACGGCAGCACCGAGCCGAAATAGGCGCCTGCCCACAACAAGCCGAACCGATGACTGAAAAACTGACGGCCTATCCGGTAAATAACCACCAGGGTAACTGCCCCGCAAACAGCATTCGGAAACCGGGCGGCGAACTCGCCGACACCCATACCGGCCATCGCCAGGGCTTGGAACCAGAAAAACAGCGGCGGTTTTTCCCAGAACGGTTGAAAATTGATGTAAACCCGGGTATAATCCCTGGTAAGCAGCATTTCACGGCTGATCTCGGCAAAATTGATCTCATCCCAGTCAAAAAGGTGAACGCCGCCCAGGAAAAGCGTAAAAAAAAGACCGGATATTCCGGCAATCAACAAGGAATATTTCGATTTCTGCCCCATGGAAAAGGAAGATTCGGCTTTTATTTTTTTCTGCTGAACAGATTCAGCACTTTGCTCACAAAATCGTCATTGATCCCTAACCACCCCTTGAGCGTGTTGTAAAAGCTGACCAGTTTTTTATCCAGGAAAATGAACAGGCCTTTGATCCCGTCATCCGGCCGGGCCCGGTAGTTGGTTGCTTTTTTCCGGGGGGCGGCTGTTTCTTCCGTGAAGTAATAGAGTGCAATGGACTTCCGGGTCATGTCTTCCGGGCATTGGATCGGATCCGGCAGGCCGTGGTAGGAATCCTCATCCGTATTGAAGATGACGCAACGATTGAAGACCGGGAGCACCTTCCGGGCGCAGGCTTTCATGTCGCGCGTCCAGAGTTCCAGTTCGCCGCGGTATTCCGGCAGCCAGTCTTCATTGAGGTAGACGAGCACGTTTACCCTGCGCCGCCAATTGCGTTTGTGGGGGTGTACGGTGAAATCGGCATGGATGTTCAAAAAACCGCCGCGCTGGCTCTGGTGCAGACCGCCGCCCTCCAGCGACGGATCGGGTTTGAGCCCCTCGATGCCGGTCAGCCGGCTGAGATAGGTTACAAACCTGTCGCAGTTCAGTTCCCGGATCACTTCCTGGAGATAAGGCGGAATCATGTCCATTTTGTTCAATCCATGCTTTTTTTCATTGACATGAACATAGTGGATCCACCCCTGGTCTTTCACCTTCGGGAAGGCGTCCATAGCCATTTTGGCGGCCGGAACCTCCAGAAAGTCTTCAAAAACGGCGTAGGGATAAGGGTGTGCAGATTGATAGGTCCCGGCTTTTTCAGCAAAGACCGCTTCCCATTTGTCGTGGTTGAGGATCACCTGGCGGGTAGCTGCTTCCTGAGTCATTATTCAAATTTAAGAATGATGGGCAAAGATAAGGGAAATCGGTTTACCGCCCCCATTTTTCCAGCTGGTTCAGGACCGCAGAAAAATCCTTGGGGACGGGTGATTGAAAAGTAATCTCCTCTCCGCTGACCGGATGCGTGAGGGTCAGGGTATGGGCATGCAGGGGCGTTCGGGTAAGCAATGGCCGCTCTTCCTGGTCTTTTCCCATACTGAATCCCTTCTTTTTAAAGGCAGACAGGTACAATTCCTTCCGGGGCCCGTACATCGGATCAACGGCAAGCGGAAATCCTATGGATTGAAAGTGGACCCGGATCTGGTGGGTTCGCCCCGTTTTCAGGTCTGCCTCCACCAGGGTATAGTGATGGAACCGTTCAACGACCTGGTAAAGGGTCAGGGCCGGCTTGCCTTTCGGATGTGTTACCATTTTGCCCGATTGGCCGGGATGTTGAGCTATGGGCAGGTCAATTGCTCCCTGATCATCGGGGAGCCTGCCGTCCAGCAGAGCAAGGTATTTTTTATCTGCGGTTCTGTGCTCAAACTGAAGCGACACCTCGCGGTGAGCCGCCTCGGAAAGGGCAAACAGAATGACGCCGGAAGTATCCCGGTCCAGCCGGTGAAGGACCCAGACCTTTCCGACCGTTTTTTCGAGCCAATGCTGAAGGTTCGGTTTTTCGGGTTCGTAACGATCCGGGATCGACAACCACCCCGGCGGCTTGTCAACAGCGAGCAGGTGGTCGTCTTTGTATAAAATCTCAATTTGATTCTTTGCCATTTCCGGTCTATGCCTTGTGTATGGTTATTCCAGCAGGAATTCTCCGCCGAGTTCTTCAAAAAAGCCTGTTTTTTTATTTTTCCGGACATTATTCCAGTCAAAAAACCGGCCGTTCATGGCCACGTATATGCCCGGTTGCAGCACCTGCACAAATGCGATTGCGGCGCCGAGGTTGAAAAATCCATCTGATGAATTGCCGAAGGCATAAGGGATCATAGCGCCCGTTATTACAATCGTCTTATCCTCAATGCCGGCATTGGCGAGGTGCCGGGCCGTTTCAACCATGGTATCGGTTCCGTGGGTCAGCACGATCCGGTCGGCTTCAGCCCGCCTGCAATTGTAGGCGATGATCTCCCGGTCGGCTTCGGTCATTTTAAGACTGTCCAGCATCATCAGGGTTTTGACATCGATATCCACGGTGCAACGCCCCCGGTCAAACATTTTCGGCAAATGGGTATCCTTGAAATACAAGGTGCCGTCAATGAAATTATATTCTTTATCGAAAGTGCCGCCGGTTACAAAAACCTGGATCATAATGTTCAATTTACGTCTTTCATGGTCAGCTGGATCCTTTTTCGCTGGTAGTCGATCTCCAGTATCCTGACCGTAACCGCCTGGTGCAGTTTGACCACGTCGGCCGGATTTTTCACAAACCGGTTGGCCAGTTGAGAAACATGGACCAATCCGCTTTCTTTCACCCCGATGTCCACAAATGCCCCGAAATTGGTGATGTTGTTGACGATGCCGGGCAAGACCATTCCCGGCCGAAGGTCGTCAATTGACCGGACTGCTGCAAATTCGAAAGCCTTGGCTTCGCCTCTCGGGTCGAGGCCGGGTTTCTCCATCTCCCTGACGATATCGTTCAGGGTAGGCAACCCGACCTGCTCGTCGGTGTACCGCCGAAGATCGATCTGTTTGACCAGTTTCGGGTTCCGGATCAATTCCTCCACGCCGACCCCCAGGTCAGCCGCCATCTGGGCCACCAGGTGGTACCGTTCGGGGTGGACTGCCGTATTGTCCAACGGATTTTTCCCATCCCGGATGCGCAGGAAACCGGCGCATTGCTCAAACGACTTATCGCCCATGCGAGGTACTTTTTTCAAAGCCTCCCTGGATTTGAACGTACCGTTTTCTTTCCGGAAAGTCACAATATTGGCAGCCAGTACGGGCCCCAGGCCTGATACGTAGGTCAACAATTCCTTGCTGGCCGTATTGACATTGATCCCCACCGAGTTCACGCAACTTTCCACCACTTTGTCCAGGTTTTCTTTCAGCAAGGGCTGGTTGACATCGTGCTGGTACTGGCCAACGCCTATGGACTTCGGGTCGATCTTGACGAGCTCAGCCAGCGGGTCAACCAGCCTGCGGCCGATGGAAACCGCGCCGCGGACCGTCAGGTCATAATCCGGGAATTCTTCGCGGGCCACTTCGGAAGCAGAGTAGATGGAAGCCCCGGCCTCATTGACCATGAATATTTCGACCTTACGCCCGAATTCCGTGGCTTTGCATACATCCTGGGTTTCCCTGCCCGCCGTACCGTTACCGACGGCGATGGCATCAATCCTGTATTTTTCAACCAGGTCAGCCAGCACTCTTTTTGCTATAAAATCTTCATTCTGAGGCGGGTGCGGATAGATGGTATCGTTGTGGAGCAAATGTCCGTTCTCATCCAGACAAACGATCTTGCAGCCGGTCCGGAAGCCGGGATCAATGCCCAATACCCGTTTCTGTCCGAGCGGCGGAGCCAGGAGCAACTGCCGGAGATTGACCGTGAACACGTTAATGGCCTCAAGGTCGGCCTTTTCCTTGGAGGAATGCCGGAATTCGGTTTCAATCGATGGCGCCAGCAGCCGCTGATAAGCATCCAGGACAGCCGTCCGGACCTGATCGCTGGCGGCGCCGAATCCCTTCACAAAAAGCTTTGTCAGTGCGGGAAGGGCAGCCTCTTCGTCGGGCTCAATGACCACCCGCAGGAATCCTTCATCCTCACCGCGCCTGATGGCCAGCAGCCTGTGCGAAGGGCATTTGGCGAGCGGCTCGCTAAAGTCGAAATAATCCCGGTATTTGCTCCCTTCCTCTTCTTTGCCGCGGGCAACCTTGGATCGGATTACAGCTTCCTTTGAAAACACCTGCCGGGTTCGGTTCCGCGCCTTTTCATCCTCATTTACCCACTCGGCAATGATGTCGCGGGCGCCCTGGAGCGCGTCTTCCACGTCCGCCACTTCACCGCCGATAAAGGGCTGGGCCAGCCGGTTGAGATCATGGCGGTCCTGGGCGAACAAGGCCTGTGCCAGGGGCTCCAGTCCTTTTTCCTTCGCGATGGTGGCTTTTGTGCGCCTTTTCGGCCGGTAAGGCAGGTAAATGTCTTCCAGTTCTGTCAGGTTGAAACAGGATCCGATCCGCTTTTTCAGGTCGGGAGTCATTTTACCCTGTTCGTCGATGGAAGCCAGGATGACTTCTTTGCGTTTTTCCAGGTCGCCAATCCTTTTGGATTCCTTCTGGATGGCGTGAATTTCCGTTTCATCGAGGGAGCCGGTAGCTTCTTTCCGATAGCGGGCGATGAAGGGTACGGTAGCCCCTCCATCCAGTAATTGCAACGTATTTTTAACCTTATGGGCCGGCAAAGACAAGGATCCGGCGATGAACTGAACAAAATCTAGCGCCATGTGCGATTGGAATTGGGTCGCAAAGGTAGAAAAATCGGTTGGGTTTCCCGATTCCCCGATTCCTCAGTTCCTCAATTCCTCACCTTAGCGATTTCGCGTTCTTTCCACCAGCCGTAGATCCAGACGCCGGACAAGGCGCTGATCAGGGTGACGAGAATAACCGTGTAGCCGCTGCCGATCTGGACGTACAGGGGTCCGGGACAGGCTCCGGTGAAGGTCCAGCCGATGCCGAAAAGGAAGCCGCCGATGATGACGCCGCGGTGAAATTTCTTGGGTTTCAATACGATCGCTTCTCCGTTCAGGGCCTTGAGCTTGAATTTTTTGATCAGGAAAACGGAGACCATGCCGGTAATGACCGCTGTGCCGATGACCCCGTACATATGTATGCTTTCAAGCCGGAACATTTCCTGTATCCTGAACCAGGAAATGATTTCAGCCTTGACAAAGATGATGCCGAAGAGGATTCCGGCGATCAGATAACCGTAGTTTGCCTTGAAGGTTTTCATCAGTTCAGCCATTTAAGGATGTTGGGCAACAAAAGGTGAGCGCTGAAGAAGCCGCCGGCCATAAAGCACATGGAAGCCACCAATGAAGGCCATTGGAGGTCGGCCAGGCCCATGATGGTATGGCCTGAGGTGCACCCTCCGGCGTACCGGGTCCCGAACCCTACCAGGAATCCGCCGATCACAAAAAAGATCAGGCCTTTTAATGAAAAGAGGTTCTCCCAGGTAAAAATATCCGAGGGCAGCAGTCCTGTAAAGTCCTTAATGCCGAGGTCCTGCAAAGCTGCCGCAGTTTCGGGATTAATGGCCACAGGCGCCGGATTTTGCATCCAGGTCTGGGCGATGAAGCCGCCGATTATAGCGCCGGTCAGGAAGAAAATATTCCACAAATTATCCCGCCAGTCGTATTTGAAAAAGCTCAGGCCGGCGGGAACGCAGGCGGCGCATATGTCCCGGAATGAAGACGAAATGCCGAATTTCTTATTGCCCAGCAAGAGCAATGCCGGCACCAGCAGGCCGATCATAAAGCCCGCCAGGTACCACGGCCAGGGCCGTTGCAACAGTTCCACCATGTCAACCAGATTTAGTGATCCGGCGTCAAAGGTAAGGATAATACCCAATTCCTATTAAAACGATAGGAAATAATTCAGCCTACCATAATGCGGCATAAATGGCTGCCAGGATAAGGCAAATAACAAGCGTCATGACCGAAAAGACCCGATCTGTCCGGAACATGGCCTTATCCAGTTCGATAGCCTTGGCGTCCGGAACACCCTTGCCGTTGAGCAACCGCACGCACAGCACGAGGGTCAGGGCCAGAGTGAAAGCCCCCCACCCTACCGAACCGGCCGCAAACGGCTCAACAATCAGCTTAACGCCTGTAACGCCGGCAATGCCCGCCAATACGGCGATCAGCCCGAGCCGGAAGTTCATGCCAGTATGTTCCTGACCGTCGGCGGCCTTGATCTGCTTGCCTTCAATAATGGATAGGATGACCAGAACAAAAGAACAGATCAGAAAAGTGATGGCCATCCGGTCGATAAACGGAATTTGCGGGAGCAGCAGTTTGAACGCCGTGGACAGCGGTATGGCCAGGATGACTACGATCACAGCGGCTTTGGCGGTCGTGCGTTTCCAGAACATGCCGAACAGGAAGATCGCCACAACCCCGGGGCTGATGAAACCGGTGTATTCCTGAATGAACTGGATCACCTGCCCCAGGTTCCCCAGCAGGGGGCCGAGCAAAGCGCCGATCAGCAGTGCGCCGGCGGCCGATAACTGACCGACCCTGACCTGGGTTTTTTCAGAAGCTTCCGGATTGATCAGTTCTTTATAAATATCCAGGGTAAAAATCGTGGATGCGCTATTGACCATAGAACTGATGGAAGATCCGATCGCGGCCACCAAAGCGGCAAAGGTCAGTCCTTTGAAACCGATCCCGACGTAATTATTGAGCACCCATGGAAAAGCCTCGTCCGCTTTGTGGATATCCGCATTCAATACAAAGGCGGCAATGCCGGGTACGATCACAATGATCGGCATCAGGATCTTGAGGAAGGCTGCAAAGGCAACACCCCGTTGGGCCTCGCCGAGATTTTTGGAGGCCAGCGCCCTTTGGATGATGTACTGGTTGTTGCCCCAGTAATAAATATTGGCGATCCACATACCGCCCAGCAATACCCCGATTCCGGGCAACAGGTTATACGACGACAGGGTGTTGCCGGAAAGCCGTTCGGTATAGGTATCAGACGTTGAGAAAATCATATTGAAGCGTTCGGGCGTTTTCTCGTAGAGGACGTCCAACCCATGGAAAAAACTGCCGTCGCCGACCGCTGAAACCACAAAGTAGGAAGCCAGGAAGCCGCCGAAGATCAGGACCACCACCTGTACGACATCCGTCCAGACCACGGCTTTCAAACCGCCGAAGATAGAAAAGGAAGCCGAGTATATCACCAGCCCCAGAATGCCGATGAACAGCGGAATGCCCATCAGGTTTTTGATGGCCAGGCCGCCGAGGTACAACACGGAGGTAATGTTGATCAAAACGAACAGCGCGACCCAGAAAACGGACATGATGGTGCGAACTGTTCTGTTGTAGCGCATTTCCAGGAACTGGGGCATGGTATAAATGCCTTTTTTCAGGAAAACAGGGAGAAAATATTTCGCTACCAGGATCAGGGTAATGGCCGCCATAAGCTCATAGGAAGCGATTGCCAAACCGATCTCAAACCCGGATCCGTTCATCCCCATGATCTGTTCTGTGGAAATATTGGAAGCGATGAGGGAGCCGCCTACCGCCCACCAGGGCAGGGCTTTGCTGGCCAGAAAATAATCCTGTGCGCTTTCCGTTTTTTCCCGGTTGGCGATCCAGACGCCGAACCCCATCATGGCCAGGATATAGCCGAAGAACACAATCAGGTCAATTGTCGGAAGTTGCATTTAAAGTTGGTTTGTGTTTAATGCGTTTCAATTTGATGGTCGAAAAATAGAAAATAAAATACATCCTGTCCGGAATATCGCCTTAATTTTACATCTGCCCAGGTGGAATGTGCAATTTTAATGCAAGCCGGAATGCAGCTATTTCCTGTTTGCGACGTTTGTATTGATGAAAGGGCCGGCTTATCGAAGATTGAAGCAGGGAAAATCACCTGAGCGATAGCTTGCCGTGAGATTACAGCCGTAGATGAAATTGGGACGAATAATAACACTCATATCGCTTGTCGTGGCTTTCGGCATTCCCCTGGCCGGTCAGGATGCCCTTGAAAAGCGCATAAGCGTACATTTCATCGAAACGTCCCTTGAGCATGCGCTGGTCCAGTTACTCGACCGGTACGACGTTCCCCTGGCATTTAGCCCCGATTTAATCCCAACGCAAAAAATCACGCTTGACGCAGAAAATCAGCCGGTCCGGTTGATCCTTGAGCAACTCCTCAAAGCCACCCGCCTCAAATTCAGGCTCGACGGCCCATACATCAGCATCTACCTCGCGTCGCCCAAAACAAGGACCTTCACGATCAGCGGTTTTCTGTCCGACATCCAAACAGGAGAGCGATTGATCGGCGCCGGCATATGGGTGCCGGATCCCGGTCAGGGAACAACGACGAATGAATACGGTTTTTACAGCCTCAGTCTGCCCGAAGGCAAAAAAAAGATCACCTTTTCCTATCTCGGTTACGACCCGCTGGTCCGGACGGTTGAACTGGACCGGAATATCCGGCTGGACCTTGAGCTCGGCGGTTCGCTGACTTTGCAGGAAGTGGTGGTTGTAGCCGAAGACTCCCTCCACCATTTTGATACCCGGTCTGACGGGGCTTTCTCCATACCGGTATCCGTCATTGAAAACATGCCGGCCCTGGGCGGGGAGGCGGACCTGATCCGGGCCGTTCATTTCCTGCCCGGTGTCCAGACCGGAACGGACGGACTGGAAGGCATCCATGTACGCGGCGGCGGCCCGGGGGACAATCTCATGCTGGTGGACGGCGTCCCGATCTACTACGTGTCCCACGGGGCAGGGTTGTTCAGCATTTTTCCGACCAATGCCGTGCGGAGCGCCAATTTCTACCGGGGGGCCTTCCCGGCCCGGTTCGGCGGTCGGACAGCTTCCGTGCTGGATGTCAGGACCCGGGAAGGCAATCAGAAAGAATTCCATTCCCGGATCGACCTGGGGTTGACAACTTCCAAGCTGGCGGTTGAAGGCCCCATCCAGAAAGGCAAAGGCGGTTTCTTTTTTACCGGCAGGCTGTCCATCATCGACCGGTATCTCCGGCAAAAATCGGTCGAACTCAAGCGAGATAACGGTGAAGAGGGTTTTGTGGATTATGGATTCAACGACTGGTTTGCCAAACTCAATTATGCCTTCTCCTCAAAGGACCGCCTTTATTTCAGTTTTTTCAGCGGAGACGACGACCTCGACAATTCCGGATCCGCAGCGGATACCCTCGTCATCCGCAATTCAGGCGGCGGCCTCCAGACCTTCCGGATTTACCAGAAATATGAAGAAAAACTGAAATGGGGCAACCGGGTGGCAGCTCTGCGCTGGAACCACCTTTTCTCCGACAAACTGTTCGTGAATACCACCCTGACGTACAGCAAACTCAAGGTGGACGCCGACTATTTTTCACTGGACTCCATTATCGCCATCCCGTCCCGGCAATTCATCAGTCTTTTCTCCCTGGTCAAATTCCGTTCGGGCATCCTGGACCGGGGGTTCAAAACAGACTTTGACTTTATCCCCTCTCCCGGCCACTTCATCCGGTTTGGGGTTCAGTTCAACGGCAGGCGTTTCCAACCCGGCGCCATCAACCTCGACCAGACGCTCCAGGAGGTGGATCCGGAACAGGCGTTCAACAGCGAGAGCATTTCTACAAGTGAATTTTCGGTGTACGCGGAAGATGAATGGAAAATCAGCAAAAAACTTATATTCAACCTGGGTATCCGGGCTGTTTCGCAAAGTGTGCGCAGGAAAAATTACCAGACCTTCCAGCCCAGGTTTTCCTTTTTGTGGAATATGGCGGATGAATGGTCATTGCGCGGCGGCTTCAGCAGGATGGAGCAGTTTGTTCACCTGCTTTCCAATTCCAGCCTGGGGCTGCCTACCGATCTTTGGGTACCGGCTACCGAACGGTGGCGACCGCAGGATGTCTGGTCAGGCGAACTCGGCCTGGACTTTCAACCGTCGCCTGTCTGGAAGTTCAGCCTGGACGGGTATTATCGAAGGCTCAACCACTTGCTCCAGTTTTCGGAGGGCGCCAATTTGCTGACGGGTTGGGAAAACAATGCAACCGAAGGCGCGGGCCGCGCTTTCGGCGCTGAGGTCTCTATCCGCAAAAACTTCGGCAGGACAACGGGCTGGATCTCCTACGCATTGGCTAAAACCGACCGGCGGTTCGACCGGATCAATAACGGGCGATGGTATCCGTACAAGTATGACCGCCGTCACGATCTGAAAATCCTGGTATTTCACCGGATATCGCCCAGTATCAGTTTTTCGGCAGACTGGGTATTCTCCACCGGGTTCGCATTCAGTTTGCCGCTTGAAAAATATCCGGTCAACCTACCGGTGATCTTTTTCCCGCCTGAAGATTTTGAGGTTGTCGTATTCGATCAGAAAAACGCCTACCGGATGCCATCTTATCACCGGTTGAACCTGAGTGTAACCTATCGTTTTCCGAAGAAAAATCTCCGGCACAGCGTTCAAATCGGCCTGTACAACGTCTACAACCGGCGAAACGCCCTTTATTACGACCTGAAAACCGAATATGTCAACGAGAACTTCACTTTGACGCAGGTCAGAAAACCGGTGCAGGTGAAACTGCTGCCGAGGATTCCCATTTTCAGCGCCACCTTCAATTTTTAGCCGCCCGCACAAGGCCGGCAAGCCCTTTTATCCATTCCGGATTGTCGTTCAGGCTGGGTACGAGGTCAACCCGATCTCCCCCAAGGGATGTGAACAAATCCTGGTATTCCACTTTGATTTCAATAAGCGTTTCCAGACAATCCGCCACAAAAGCCGGGCTAAAAACCAGCAGCTTTTTGGCGCCTTTGGCTGCCTGCTCCGTGATGACCGCACTGGTATAGGGCTGGGCCCAGGCCTCCGGGCCCAGGCGGCTTTGAAAAGTCGTGGTGTACCGGCTCGCATCCAAACCGAGTTTTTCTACGATCGCAGCCGTGGTGCCATGGCATTGGGCTGAGTAGCAGAATTGGTTGATTGTGCAAACCGAAGCGCAGCAATCGCTTTTTTGCAGGCAATGCTTGCCGGTCAGGTCGGCTTTCTTCAACTGCCGCTGGGGCAACCCGTGGTAGCTGAAGAGGATATGGTCGTAGCTTGCCAGGTCGAAAGCCCGGGCATTTTCAGCGAAAATATTCACCAGCGGGCCATAGTTGTAATAACTGTTGATGAACCGGATCTCTGGAATGGATTCCCATTTCCGGACTACTTTCATCACGGCTTCATGAACCGAGCCGGTCGTAGCCGAGGCATATTGCGGAAAAAGAGGCACAACCAGGATATCGCTGACCTGGTTCCGCGCAAGCCGGTCCAGGGCGGCCGGAATGGAGGGTTGCTGGTAGCGCATGGCCAGCTCAACCTGATAGGTTTCACCCATCAATTGCTGCAATCCGGCTGCGACCTGCTCACCATACACCTTGAGGGGAGACCCCTCGGGCGTCCAGAGGTGCTGGTACAATTTGGCGGATTTTCCGGAACGGAAGGGTGCAATAATGCCCCGGACCAGTAAGTTCCTGGCAAGCCAGGGATAGTCGACCACCCGCGGATCCAGCAAAAATTCGGTCAGGTACCGCTTGACGGCATTCCGGGTAGGCGCATCCGGTGTGCCTAAATTGACCAATAAAACCCCTTTTTTAGCAGCAACGTCCATTTTTCCAGCATTGTGGTGCAAAAATAAGCTCCAATACCCTCTGTTCGGTAACGGCATTGTCAAATTCGGTATTCCGGTATCGGGATTTTAAGTAACCGCAATTTACCCTACCTTTGCATCTTCAAAAATCAGAACCTATGGAAAAGCCCCTTATTCTGGTGACAAACGACGACGGCATCACGGCCATGGGCATCAGAGCCCTGGTTGAAGTGGCCTGCGAAATCGGCGAGGTGGTCGTCGTTGCTCCTGATTCCCCGCAATCCGGCATGGGGCACGCCATCACCATTCACAATCCGTTGCGCCTGCACAAATCGCTGGCCTTTGACCAATTGGAAGCCTATGAATGCAGCGGCACCCCGGTGGATTGCGTGAAACTGGCTAAAAACGTGGTACTCAAGGATCGCAAGATAGACCTCTGCGTTTCCGGCATCAACCACGGCTCCAATGCTTCGATCAATATCATCTATTCCGGCACCTTGTCGGCAGCTATGGAAGCCAGCCTGGAAGGTATCCCATCCATTGGGTTTTCGCTGCTGGATTACAATCACAATGCGAATTTTGAGCCTTGCAAGCCGTTTGTGGCAAAGCTCATGCGGCATGTCATCAAAAATGGCCTCCAGGAAGGCAGTCTCCTCAATGTGAACATACCCAACCTGCCGGGTGACGAGATCAAAGGCCTGATGGTATGCCGGCAGGCCGAGGCCCGCTGGATCGAAGAGTTCCAGGAAGCCCGCGACCCCAGAGGGCAGAAATACTACTGGCTGACCGGAAAATTTGTCAATGACGACCACCACAGCCAGGACACTGATGTCTGGGCGCTGGACAACGGGTTCATCTCCGTTGTGCCTTCCAAACACGATCTCACAAATTATTCCGCTATCCCTGCTTTGAAAACCAGCTTGAACAATCACGCCATATGATGAATAAAAATGCGATCTGGGCAGGCGTTATCATAGCCCTGCTGACCCCGTTTGTGAGCTATGCCGTACTGCTCATGATCTATGAGCGGCTCGACGCCATGGGCTGGAGCAGTTCTGTTGGTCTGGGCTCCCTTTTCCAGGAGCGGACGCTCATCCTTGCAGGTATTTGCTTCAACATATTCTGGGTCAATTATTTTCAGAAAAAACGGTTGTTCCAGTCCCTGCGAGGTGTTGTCATTGCCACCATCCTGGCGGCTTTCGGCTGGTTGTTCTACTATTGGGATATCTTTTTCTAACCGCCCATGAAATACTTTATCGTAGCCGGCGAAGCTTCCGGCGACCTCCATGGTTCCAATCTGGTGAAAGCATTGAGATCGCAGGATCCCGGCGCGGAGATCTGCGGCTGGGGAGGAGACCTCATGGAGGCGGCAGGCGCGCGCATACTCAAGCACTACCGCGACCTGGCATTTATGGGTTTCTGGGAAGTCATAACCCACCTGGGCGCCATCCTGCGCAATTTCAGGACTTGCAAGCGTCAGATCCTGGATTTCAGTCCCGATGCGGTGATCCTGATCGATTATCCGGGATTCAACCTTCGACTGGCGCCGTGGATAAAAGCACAGGGGTTCAAGGTCAATTATTATATCTCGCCCCAGCTGTGGGCCTGGAAGAGCGGCCGCGTAAAGATCATCAAATCAAGCGTCGACCGGTTATACGTGATTCTGCCTTTCGAGCCGGAATTTTACGCCCGGTACGAATATGATGCTGACTTTGTAGGCCATCCGCTGCTGGATGTGGTTTCGGACTTCAAAACCGACCCCCGGTTCAGTGAGCGAAACGGGCTTGATCCAAGGCCGGTCATTGCCTTGTTGCCCGGCAGCAGAAGGCAGGAAATATCCAGGATTTTGCCGGTACTCCTGACCCTGCCGGCGTCATTCCCTGATTTTCAGTTTGCAGTCGGCGGCGCCGGCGCCATACCGGTAGCATTTTATGATAAGATCATTGATCAAGCCGGTGCAACGGGTAAAGTGAAACTGATCCATGGAGCAACCCATCAATTGCTGAACATAGCCCATTCGGCTGTAGTGGCATCGGGCACCGCCTCCCTGGAAACCGCCCTTTTCGGGGTTCCGGAAATTGTCGTATACCGCGGCAGCGGGATCTCTTTCTGGATTGCCAAACGGCTGGTGCATGTTTCCTATATTTCGCTGGCCAACCTGATCCTGGACCGGGCCCTGCTCAAGGAACTCATCCAGGACGACCTGAACCCGGACAGGCTCAGGATGGAAACCCGGCATTTGTTGACCGCTGAGGAACAAAATCGCCTTAAACAGGGGTATGCCGAATTGAGGGAAGCCCTCGGCCAACCCGGCGCCTCCCAGCGCACTGCTGAAAAAATTATTGGTTTCCTGACCGGGCAATCCAAACAATCCATTCGTCCATGACCTTTGACGTAACCATACCTGTTTTAAACGAAGAAGCGACCCTGAAACAACAGGTCGGCATCCTGCACCGCTTCCTGACCGAAAATTACCCGGACCGAAGCCAGTGGAAAATCATTATTGCCGACAACGGCTCAACGGACCGCACCAGAGAGCTCGCAAAAGAACTTGAGACGATTTACCCTGAAGTGCGATTGCTGACCGTGCCTAAAAAAGGGGTCGGCCTGGCCTTGAAGCATTCCTGGGGCCGGTCTGAGGCCGATATCGTAGGCTATATGGATCTCGACCTGGCAACCGACCTCCGGCATTTCCCGGAAGCTTACTCGGCGCTGGCGGATCAGGGTTGCGATTTTGTTTACGCCACCCGGCTCCATCCCCGGTCCAGGGTGATCGGCCGAACCCTGAAAAGGGAGATTTCCTCCAGGGGGTTCAACTGGCTGCTGAAAGCATACCTGGGCGTAAAATTCTCGGACGGGATGTGCGGATTCAAATTCCTGAAGCGGGAAGCTTATCTGAAGTTATCGGACCGCGGCGCCCAAAACGACGGGTGGTTCTTTTCCACCGAACTCCTGATCACGGCGGAATGGTTGAAGCTCAAGGTATTCGAATTGCCGGTCACCTGGACGGATGACGCCGCCAGCAGCAAGGTCCGGATCATACCGCTCGCCAAACGGTATTGGCAGGACATGAAGGCCATTAAAAAGAAAAGATAAACAGACTCGAGACGATGAAACATGATGCCTTTCCGGACCTGGCCCTTGGGTCGGCTATGTGGGGTTGGACCGTCGGGCGGAACACGGCCTTCCAACTGCTGGATTATTTCTACGAATCCGGCTTCCGGAGAATTGACGGCGCCACCAACTATCCCATCGACAAAAATCCCGGGCATTTCAGGCTGTCTGAACAAATCCTGGCGGAATGGACGCGGGTGAATCAGGTAAATGACCTGAGGGTCATCATGAAGGTCGGCAGCCTGGACAATATGCGCAGTCCGGACCACAACCTGACCAAGAGTTTTCTCCTGCTGGCCATGGATCATTACGGCGCACTTTTCGGCGGAAACCTGGACACCCTGATGATCCATTGGGACAACCGGGATGATGAAGCAGCCATACGGGAATCTTACGAGGCGTTGGCCATTGCCCAGGAAAAAGGAATCGCTGCGGGATTATCCGGCATCCGGCGGCCCGAAATCCATGCGCTGGTCAACCAGGCGTTCGGCCTGGACCCTCTGATCCAGATCAAACATAATCTGTTGTACTCCGATTACGAGCGGTACGCACCTTTTCACGGGAAACGGCGATTTATAGCCTACGGTATCAATGCCGGCGGAATAAAACTGGAAAAAGAAAACTATACAGGCAAGAGCTCGTTAATTGCCCGGGGAGGAATACCCGATGAGGGATTTGCGAACAAGGTCCGAAACTTTTTAAACGCCCTGGACCAACGATCGTTTCCGGCGCCACTGACCAGCTTCAACCAGCTGGCGATGATCCACGCTTTTTACAGCCCCGGACTGGCCGGCATTTTGGTGGGGCCATCCGGAATAGCGCAGCTGGCCGATACCATTCAATTCTACAGCCTGCTGAGGGAAGGCGCCTATGCAAGCGTATACAGCGTTTTACCTGCCGGCAACCAGGCGTGATCAGTTGTCGCCGATCCGGATCTCGATCTTTCCGCCCTGGATATCCAGCTCCAGGCGGTCTATGTTTTCCAGCCATTTAACCAGCGAGTCGCCCAGCATTTCCCGGCGCCAGCCCGAACCGATCACCGCCTCTCTGAGCTCATCGTCATTGCGGAATTTATCCACCATGTTCTTAGGCATGACCAGGGAAGGCGTAATCCCCTGGTTGATCGCCTGATATTTGACCAGCAGATACAACATTTCCAGTACAATATCATCGCCGATATCATCATCCTTATCGGGCCTCGGGATTTGCACCAGGATCTTCTTCTCCTCAGGTGTAGCGGGCTTTTCGATGAACTCCATGAACAGGCTGCCGTATTTATCCGTGATCTTATCAGGAATATGCCTGTTTTTCTTGAGGGCATCCTTACCCGCTCCGATACTCTTGATGATATGCGTAATGATCTTGCTGGGCATCACCATTTCCCGGGAATAATCCTTGGCCTCGGCTGTGTCGCGCCGCCACGTCAGCATGCGCAGGAGAAACAAACGCTCGCGTTGGTTCAAGGACCGCATCAGGTTGTGTGAAATAATTTCCTGGTTGGGATCCTTGGCGTAATAGGCATGCGTTTCGAGCTTGGCAAACTCTTCCTCCGCCCAGCGAAGCCGGTCTTTTTTGAGGAGTTTGGACTCCAGGCTGTGCCAAAGGTCGGGAAGCGGGATGACATCCTCCATGGCGTATTTCATTTCCCTGGGCTGCAGCGGTCGCCTTTCCCAGTTGGCTACGGCGTATCCCTTGTCGAGGCTGATCCGGAGTTCGCCCTCTACAAGCCGCCGGAAAGAAACGGGGTATTTGTACCCCGTGAAAGCGGCTGCGATCTGGGTGTCAAATACGTTATTCGGCGTGATGCCGTAGATATTGTGCAATAACCGGTAGTCATTTTCGCCGGCATGCGTAATCTTTACTATTTTTGGATCCTGAATGATCTCCAGCAGCGGGTCGAGGCTTTTCAACGCAAGCGGATCGATGAGGTAGCGGCCCTTCGGCGTAATGACCTGGATCAGGCACAACAAGGTATTAAACCGCTTTTCACCGACAAATTCAGTATCAAAACCCAACCAAGGCACATCTTTGCTGGTTGAATAAAAGGACGCCAGCGCCTGTTCTGTTTGGATCAAATCAAATTTGGGGTCATGCATTTGCAGGTGTAATAAGTGTTAAGGAAAAATTAAACATTGTTTTAATTTGTGTAAGATTTTTTAAAGGTGCATCCATATTAAAAACCATTGAAAAAATCGTTTTTGAGTCCAAGGGCAGGTAAGTTTTATCGCCCGGCAAGTTAAAAAGAAATTGTCAATACTATGAAAATCATCAAGCGCCTTCTTTTAATCGCAGGTATTTTGCTGGTGGTCCTGATCGGCGCCGCAATTGCCTTGCCTTTTATTTTCAAGGATGAGATCCTGGCTAAAGCCAAGGAAGAGATCAACAAGAATGTCCGTGCCCAGGTCGATTTCTCTGATGTCAGCCTTTCCCTGCTGCGGAGTTTCCCCAATTTCTGCTTTCGGATGGAGGATTTCTCGGTGGTCGGAATTGACACGTTCGCCGGCTACCCGCTGGCCAAAGGAAAAGCCGCAGAATTCACCATCGACCTCAAGTCGGTGATCAATGCGGATGCGCCCATTTCCATCAAATCGGTGAGCCTGGAAGAGCCCGACATCAATATTCTTGTACTCGAGAACGGCCTGGCCAATTACGATATCACTGTCCCGACCGATGAAAGAATCGAGGAAACCGCTGAAAGTACCGATTACAGCGGTGTCCGGATAAAGTTGGATAAATACAGCATCACCGGCGGCAAATTCGTGTACGACGACCGTCAGGGCGGCACCTTTGTCTCGATCAACGACCTGAATCATTCCGGCAAAGGCGATTTCACGATTGATGTCTATGACCTGGACACCAAAACAACCATCGGTGAAATGACCGTGTCACAGGGCGGTATTACCTATCTTAAAAAGGCCAGGGCCGATCTGGACGCCATTTTCAACATCGACCAGACCAACAGCAAGTACACCTTAAAGGACAACAAGCTTACGGTGAACGACCTGACGGTCAATGCCGAAGGGTTCGTTCAACTCCTGGCGGAAGATATCGCCATGGACCTGAGTTTCAGTACCCCCGAATCCGATTTCAAAAGCCTGTTTTCCCTGATCCCGAACGCCTATATCCAAGGATACGAGTCGGTGAAAGTCGACGGCCAGTTCGGACTCAGCGGCAATGTAAAAGGCTCGTACAACGGCGAAAAAGAACAATACCCCGCCTTCCACATCAAGATGAATGTGGATAACGGGAATGTGAAATACCCCGATCTGCCGCTCGGCATTTCCAACATCTTTGCCGACGCCACGGTAGACAGCCCCTCCAGCAATTTTGACGATATGAAGGTGGACCTGCCCAGGTTCAGCCTCCGCATCGGGTCCAATCCGCTGGAAGGGTCCTTTGCACTGCGTCATCCCATTTCCGACCCCGCAGTGGACACCAAAGTCAAGGGCGTTATTGTGCTCGATGACCTGGCCAAGGCTTTTCCCATCCCAGCCACCGAAGAAATGAGCGGCCGGATCAATGCAGATATGGCGGTCAATACGACCTTGTCCCTGATCGAAAGCCAGCAATATGAGAAGGTGAACATGTCCGGCTCGATGGACGTAAACAACCTCAAATACAAAGGCGAGGGTTTGCCGCTGGTGAATATCCGGACGGCTAAAGCAGAATTTACCCCCAAATTCGTCCAGATCGACGGCTTTGATGCCGATTTGGGCAAAAGCGACCTGAAAGCTTCCGGCAGGGTCGACAATATCCTGGCCTATTTCTCTCCGGAAAAAACCATGACCGGGCAGATGACCGTTCGTTCCAATAATTTTGACCTGAACGAGTGGATGCCGGAAGAATCCGGCGACGCAACACCCGCCACAGCTCCTGCCATCGCAGATGCCCAGACGGAGCAGCCCGCGTCCGTGGAAATCTTCGACCGGTTTGATTTTGACCTCGACTCCAGGATCAACAACCTTACCTACGGCGAATACAAGATCAAGGATATGGTGGCCGTAGGCAACATGAAACCCAACCGGCTTGAAGCAAAGGAATTCAGCGCCTCCATCGGAGAAAGCGATTTTTCTTCCAGCGGCGTGATCACCAATATGTTCGATTACCTGTTCGACAATGGCACTCTGGGCGGCAACCTGTCCTTGCGCTCCCACCTGATGAACCTCAACCAGTTCATGACGGCAGAGGGATCTGCCGTTTCAGCTACAGAGCCCGTTACGGAAGCCCAGGCATCCGAACTGGAGCCTTTCCTGGTGCCTGCCAATATCAAGATGAACATCAATGCGGATATCGACCGGTTGATCTATACCAATATGGAGTTGAAGGACCTGAAAGGGGAGGTTACCGTCGCCGATCAGGCGGCCATCCTGGAAAACGCCGAAGCGCGCGCTTTGGGGGGCACCATGGCTGTAGCCGGCAGCTATGATACCAAAGATCCCGAGGCGCCGGCCTTTACCTTCAAATACGACCTGAACAAGCTGGATTTCAAACAATCCTTCAATACGTTCAATACTTTCCAGCAATTGGCGCCGATCGGGAAATTCATTTCAGGCAATTTCAGCAGCAGCCTGATCCTGGAAGGCGAACTGGGCAAAAATATGTACCCGAAATTGTCTACCGTCAATGCCCAGGGATTCCTGGAAACTGTGAACAGCATTATCGCCGGGTTCAAACCCCTGCAGGCGGTAGGCAATGCCCTCAACCTGGATTACCTGAAAGAAGAAATGAAGCTGGAGAACACCAAAAACTGGTTTGAGATCAAAAACGGCCTGGTAGAAGTGAAGCCTTTTGATGTGAAAGTTAAGGACATCGGGCTGAACATCAGCGGGACCCATGGTCTGAACCAGGACATGGATTATAAGATCAAAGCCAGGATCCCGAGGAAACTGCTCGAAAAAGGCGCTGTCGGTCAGGCGGCCAACTCGGGGTTCAACCTGTTGCAAAAGGAGGCTTCCAAACTAGGGGTAAGTCTTCAGAAAAGCGAGTTTGTCAATGTGCTCGTGCAGTTGACCGGCTCGCTGGCCGATCCGAAAGTAAAGCTCAATCTGCTGAGCGGCGACGGCGAACAAACCCTGGCAGAAGCGGCCTCCGAAACCGTCAAGGACGAATTGAAGGCCCAGGAGGAAAAACTGCGTTCCGAAGCGGAGAAAAAACTGGAGGAAGGCAAGGCTGTTGTCAATGACAAAGTGGACAAAGCTGTCGATACGGTCAAGTCGGTCGTCACCAAAAAAGCGGAAGAACTGACCAATCAGGCCAAGGACAAAGCCGGAGAATTGCTCAAGGACAAGGTCGGCGAAGCCGTGGGCTCAACCATTGATTCGACCGCCAAGAAGAAGCTGGATGAGGTGATCAACACCAAGACCAACCAATCCGCTGACGACATCAAGAAAGAACTTGAGAAGTTCAATCCGTTCAAAAAGAAGAAAAAGGAAGGCGGGAATTAACCTTCTGGCCTTTGCTTAGAACTTGGGACAGAGAACCGTATCGTTCTCGTATTCGCCCAGGTAAGCGATCGAGATCTCCAGCGCTCCCTGACCATTTCTGTTCAGGTTCAGCGCTGTGAGATTCAGGTCGTAGCTTACGCCGAACAGGAAATTATTGAATTCAAGGCCGGTCATCACGATGGCAGCATCCAGGTAGGGTGACTGCTCCTCATCCCGCGTGGTCCGGGCCCAACCGCCGAAATGGAGCGCTGTGTTGCCGGATTGGTTAACGGCAATCCGGATATTTGACCCTGCATTGACGGCAAAATGAGGTCCCTGGCTGTAGACCAGCAGGCGGGGTGATACTTTCACGACTTCTCCGACCGGGATCTGCAGGGACAGGTGGGCGGTATACTTCCTGAACAGGTAATTTTTGTCGTAACGGTCCGGCTTTTCCTCATCGTAGAAAAAGCTGGTTTGCGGTTCCATGATGTGGTGAATGGCCGCGCCGGCGAAGAAGCCTATGCCCCGGTTGGGAGAATAGGAATAGTTGATGCCGGCGTGGAAATCGTTGTATGCAAAGTTGTTTTCAGGCAATTCCTCAGCGGTAGGGTTGGTATATCCGTCAGATCCGTTGAACTGATCATCAAAAGTCAGACTGCCGTACACGACGTTGCGTTGGGCCAGCCCCACCTGAAAGCCGGCGCTCAGGAATTGGTCATTCCTTCGGCTGAGGCTCTTGTGAAAGGCGCCGGAAAGCATGATCTGGTTAGTGCTGAAACCCGGAATGCTGACCTTGTCGCTGTAAAAGATCATTCCTGCGCCGAATGCGTCTTTGCCGGGCTTTTGAAGGCGCCCCAACTGAAAGCGGAAATCAGCCGCGGCCGAATAGGTCGTATACGGGTTTTCCAGCGCATGGCGCCATTGGTCCCTGTAAATAAATGAGAATCTGTATTTTCCCTGAAAACTCCCGGCTAATGCGGGGTTGAGCGACAGCGGCGAGGCATAGAATTGGGTAAAATGCTGATCCTGGGCTTTTAAAGAATTGATAACCAGAAGCAAAGCGCAAATATAGAAGGTATTTCTAATGTTCATGTTATTCAGTTGAGCTTAAAAACCTGGCGAAGGTAAGTTGAAATGTTCAGTCAAATCAACGGAAAATTAGGGAATAATATTATTTTTGGGTGAACATAGCAGGATAAGGCCCATATGAGCTACGCAATTTGCCCCTTAAGCTCGGCGGCGGTACGCAACAGTCCATCGCATAAAAGTGAAATGATTTCCCAGATGCTTTTCGGGGAAACGGTGGAAATATTGGAAACCAAGGGTCGCCAATGGGCCAGGGTGCGGTTTTCGGATGATAACTTCATCGGATGGGTAGCCCTCCACCAGATTGAGCCCATTACGCCTACCGAATGGACCGCCTACCAGCAACAATTTGCCTTTGTGCTGGATCCCTGGAATACCGTACGGCATGACCAGTTCTTCCTGCCCCTGGGCCTCGGCGCCAGATTGCCCTTATTTGACGGCATCCGGTTCCAGCTGGGCGAAAAATCCTTTACCTTCAGCGGTCAGGCGGTTTTTCCGCAGGATATCCAATCCTCCGGGGACATGATCCTGAAACTGGCCCGCCGCTACATGAACGTGCCATTCCTCTGGGGCGGCAGGTCTTCGATGGGCGTAGACAGCCCGGGCATGATCCAGGTGGTATACCGGATGGCCGGCATCAACCTCCCCCGCGAATCGTTCCAGCAGGTCCTTATCGGCGAAACGGTTGACTTTGCCGAACAAGCTCAACCCGGTGATCTGGCCTTTTTTGAGAACAGGCTTGAACGCATCACGCATACCGGCATCGTACTTCCCGAAGGGCAGGTCCTGCATGTTTACGGCAAGGTCCGGGTAGATACCCTTGATCACTACGGCATCTACAACCACGAACTGGAAAAATACACCCACAAACTCCGGATCATCCGAAGGGTTATGCCGTCGGTGAAATCAAGCCAACCGAAAAACGCCGAACAAAACACCCTGATCGGCAAACAAATCGAATTGTTCTAAAAGCAAAATCTGAAAATTACTTTCTGTGATCCAAGCGCGCAACATCCACAAATCATACGGCAGATTGGAAGTTTTGAAAGGTGTCGACCTCAGCGTAGAGAAAGGCGAAATCGTCACAATAATGGGAAAATCCGGAGCCGGCAAGAGCACATTGCTGCATATCCTGGGCACCCTGGACCGGGCTGATTCCGGGTCGCTTGCCTTCAACGGCACCGAGGTATCCAGGTTTGATAATGCCGGACTGGCTTCATTTCGCAATCGCAATATCGGCTTCGTTTTCCAGTTCCACCACCTGCTGCCCGAGTTTACATCCCTCGAAAACGTGGTGATCCCCGCACTGATCAGCAATAACAAGGAGAATGAAGCCCGGAAAAAAGCGGAATCCCTGCTGGAATACCTGGGTTTGAAAGACCGCCTCACCCACAAACCGGGGCAATTATCCGGCGGCGAACAACAGCGGGTAGCCGTTGCCCGGTCTTTGATCAACAACCCGGCGGTGGTTTTTGCCGACGAGCCGACGGGCAACCTGGACTCCGGGTCATCTCAGGAATTACACCAACTCATCCTTCAACTCCGCAAAGACCTCCAGCAAACCTTTATCATTGTGACCCATAACCAGGAACTGGCTCAGCTGAGCGACCGGGTTTTGGTCATGGAGGACGGGCGGTTAAAAGAATAAATTGTCCATGAGCTCCCCCATAGGTGTCGGCCGGTTATACGGCCTGATCGGATTCCCGCTGTCCCACTCCTTTTCCAAAAAATACTTTACGGAAAAATTTGCCCGTGAAGGCATCTCCAATTCGGCGTATGAGCTGTTTCCGATTGCCCGGATTGACGAACTCAGCTCCGTTATCGCGGCAAACCCTAACCTGATCGGATTAAACGTGACGATCCCTTACAAGCAACAGGTCATTCCTTTTCTGGATGAGCTTGAAGAAAGCGCCCGAAGGATCGGAGCCGTTAATACCATCGCGTTCCGGCAAGGCCGTCTCATTGGGTACAATACCGACGTCTACGGTTTCGCGACTTCCCTGAATGGATTCCTGGCCGGCGATCCTGTTGAATCGGCGCTGGTACTGGGTACAGGCGGCGCTTCCAAAGCGGTTTGCCGGGTGTTGGAACAGATGAACATGCCCTTCCAACTGGTTTCCAGGACAAGCGGGGCCGGGCATCTTACCTACGACCGGATAACCCCTTCAGATATCCGTTCGAACCGGTTGATCATCAACACCACGCCCTTGGGCATGACGCCGGAGGTTGACCGCCTGCCGGAGATTCCTTATACCCACCTTACCTCCAGGCACTACCTCTTCGACCTGATTTACAATCCGGAGGTCACCAGATTCCTGCAGACAGGCGCTGAATTCGGGGCCTCGGTCCACAACGGGATGGAGATGCTGATTTTGCAGGCCGAGCAATCCTGGTCGATCTGGAATGAAACAAATGCCGCATAATGAACCTGAAATCATTTTTTTACGTATAAGCAGGTTAAACCCGGTACAGTCTGTTTGTAGTTCTTTTGTTTCATGAATTTATTCAAGTTCCAGCTTAAAAGTTTATACCTTTGAGGTGGCGAACATCCGGTTCAACATTATATGGATATTACTTTTGGGTGAAACTCGAATACATGAAATCATCAGGAAAACCGGTTCTCAAAAACAAGGAAAAACTTGAACGCATGGCACAAAGCATTCTCGAATATCCTAACACACTTGATCTGGATTTCAACAACACATCCGTTGCTTTTGCGCACAAAACCGATAAGGAACTGAAAAAATCAGCCTGGCTTTTCGGGCTGATGAACCGCCATTGGCTTGTTGGGCTTGGCGCCAAACTTGGCGTTACTGCCATAAGGTTGCACCTCCCGTTCGTTGAATCGGTCGTAAAAAACACCATCTTCGATCAATTTTGCGGCGGCACTACCCTCCTGGATTCCACAAAGACCATTCAAACCCTTCACAATAACGGCGTTTTCACGATCCTGGATTACGGCGCCGAAGCCAAAGAAACCGAAGAGGATTTTAACAAAACCATGCGGGAATCCCTTCGCGCCATTGAATTCGCCTCCAAAAACGTAGCCGTCCCCGTGATCAGCGCCAAAATCACCGGACTGGCCAGGTTCGGCCTGCTGGAATCCATCCAGAAAGGCGAACCCTTCAACGCGGAAACCCGGAGCGAATACCGGAGCGTGCTCAAACGGCTCGACGCCATCTGCTACTCAGCCGAACAACATAAGGTCAGCGTCTTTTTTGACGCAGAAGAAAGCTGGATCCAGATCCCGATCGACCATATGGTCACCCTGATGATGAAAAGGTACAACAAGAAAAGGGTCGTGGTTTACAATACCTTCCAGATGTACCGCACGGATCGGCTCCAATTCCTGATCGACTCCTTTAATCTGGCCAGAAAAGAAGGCTATCTGCTCGGAGCCAAACTGGTCAGGGGCGCTTATATGGACAAAGAACGGGAAAGGGCCGAAAACCTGCGGTACCCCTCCCCTATACATAAAGACAAGGCAGCAACAGACGAAGCTTATAATACCGGTATCCGCTTTTGTGTCGACAATTATCAGTACATCGGCTCCTGCAATGCATCCCACAATACAGAAAGCAACCGACTACAGGCTGATCTGATCGTCAAGAAAAACATACCCCGCAATCATCCCCATCTCAATTTCTGCCAGTTGTATGGCATGAGCGACAACCTAACCTTCAATTTAGCCAAAGCAGGATTCAATGTTGCCAAATATTTGCCGTACGGTCCAGTCAGGGAAGTGATTCCTTACCTGATCCGTAGGGCCCAGGAAAACTCTACCGTTACAGGCGATATGAGCAGGGAACACCGGTTGGTGATCCAGGAAATGAAACGCCGGGGAATCGGTTAAAAGGTCACGTTAAATGGGAAGAATTGTTACTGTTTTACTGATTTGCGCTCTTGCGCAAGTCTTTCCCTCAATTGTTTACGCTCAAGGGCCGGATTGCTCCTCTGCGCTTACCGTATGCAGCAGTTCACCCATCAATTTCACCTCTTTCGGCCCGGGCATTGACGATTTCAGCGCACCGGGCAATGACGACGGTTGCCTGAGCAACGAACACCAAAGCGCCTGGTTCTATTTCCAACTGGATGCCACCACTCCGCTCAACAGTCAATTGCTTTTCACGATAACACCCACCGGCGGAGTCGGCCAGGACTATGATTTTGCCGTATTCGGACCTACAAACGACTGCGCTAATCTCGGCGCTCCCGTCAGGTGTTCCTGGGCTTCTTCTTTATGCGGTTTTTGTCCGGATACCGGACTGGGCAACGGAGAGACCGATGTTTCTGAGGGCGCCAGCGGCAATGGCTATGTCGCCCCGATGAGCGTTAACGCCGGCCAGGGCTACTTTTTGCTGATCGATAATTTCTCCGCCACCGGCGTGGGTTTTACCCTTACCTGGTCAGGGCCGGCCGCACCGCACCTGGACTGTACCGCCACCCCGAACTGCAACGTAAACGTCAGTGTCGCACAACCCTCAATAGAACTTTGCCAGGGCAGCCCGCTGCCTTCCACCCTGTCCGCCAGTTTCAACGGATCCGGAGCGCCTGATTTCACCTGGACGGCAACGGGCGGCGGATTGGCCTACCTCAGCAATCCCAATATCCTCAACCCCTCACTGAACCTTCCGGCCAATTTCAGCGGCAGCTTAACCTATACCCTGACGGCCGAAGACGGCTCCTGTTCCAGCACGGCCTCCGTCCAATTGACCGTCAGCCCCATACCTGTGCCCGGAATTTCCGGTTCGACCATTTTCTGCGCAGGTGAAACGGTTACCCTCACCGCAGACCCCGGATACAACTCCTATAACTGGTCGTCGGGAGACACCGGTCCTACCATCACCGTAACCGATCCCGGAACCTATACCGTTACCGTCAAAAATGCCCAGAATTGTTCCGGTTCAGCCAGCATAACGATCGACCAGTTGCCTGCGCCGCAACCTATCATATCCGGCCCCTCCGAAATTTGCACATTCGGATCAGGAATCCTGACCGCCACCCCGGGTTTTGACACCTACCAATGGTCCAACAACAGCACCGGCAATACCACGGTCATTGACGGCCCCGGTACTTATGAAGTTACCGTCACAGACAACGGATGCCAGGGTTTCGCTTCCTTTGTCGTGACCGAATCAACCTCTTTGAATCCCGAAATAACCGGCGATCTGAACTTCTGTCAGGGCGGATCGACCCTGCTGGACGCCGGCGGCGGTTACGCATCCTACTCCTGGTCAAACAACACCAATAACCAAAGTTTATCGATTTCCACACCTGGTTTTTACAGCGTAACCGTGCAGGATGCCACCGGATGTACAGGGGAAGCTTCGGTATTTGTGAGTTCGAGCCCGAACCCGCAACCGGTGATCTCGGCTACGGCACTGGAAATCTGCCCGGGAAACTCCAGTTCGCTTGAAATTAACGGCGGTTTCAGCCCCATCGTCTGGTCCACCGCTCAGACCGGTCCGGGCATCACCGTGAACCAACCCGGGGTCTATTCCGCCACGGTAACGGACGTATTGGGTTGTGAAGGAACGGCCTTCATCACCATTCAGGAAGCTCCAGCGCCCGAACCGGTCATTACCGGCATTGAGAGCATTTGCCCCGGAGAGACCCTGAATCTGGGGCTTACCGAAAATTATGCCTCTTACCAATGGTCGGTACCCGGGAACGGTCCGACCGTCACCGTTTCAACCCCCGGAACGATCGGCGTTACGGTGACGGACGCCAACGGTTGCTTCGGCGAAGGCTCAGCCGTCATTCCGCAATCCAGCGCCCCGCAGCCGGCCATTCAGGGCGCCCTTGAGTTTTGCGAAGGGACAACCACCACCCTGACGGCATCTCCCGGGTTCTCTTCCTATGCATGGTCAACCAGTTCCGGCCATCCCTCCATTACCGTAAATGCCGGTGGGCAATACACCGTTACGGTCACCAATGCTGAAGGCTGCACCGGCGAAGCATCGGTCACCGTAAGCGAGTTGATCATCAACCCGCCTGCAATCGATGCGCCGGACGGACTTTGCCCCGGCGAAACCGCACAACTGACCGCTCAGGGAAATTATGCGACCTATGCCTGGTCGTCCAATCAATCCGGCCAGCAAATTTCGGTCAGCCAACCCGGCAACTATCAACTGACTGTAACCGACAATAAGGGCTGCATGGCCCAGGCTTCCGTCAATGTTGCCGGATATGCTGCGCCACAGCCCGTCATTACCGGCACCCTAAATATTTGCCAGGGCGGAGAGCCGTCGGTTTTGAACGCAGGCCCGGGTTACGCCGGTTATTCCTGGTCGACCGATGCGACGAGCCAGACCATCGTAGCGGCCCAACCGGGCGATTATTCGGTCACGGTTTACTCGTTGGACGGCTGTACCGGGGCCGCCCAAATAACCGTCGGGGAATTTCCTTCCCCAACCCCCACCATCGACGGTCCGGCTTCTTTTTGCGAAGGCCAGACCGCTCAATTGGCGGCTGAACCCGGATATCAGTCTTATCTGTGGTCAACTAACAGCACCAATCCCGTGATCTCCGTTCAATCCGGAGGTCAATACTCGGTAGTTGTAACCGACCAGAACGGTTGCCAGGGTACGGCAGCCGTCAATTTGGTGCTGAATCCCGGTCCGGAGCCTGTCATCACGGGAGATTTGGTCATTTGCAACTCAGGAGCGACCGGTCAATTGGCAGCTTCCCCCGGATACGCAACTTATTTATGGTCAACCACCCAGATCGGCCAGAACATCGAAATTGATTCGCCCGGAAATTATGGCGTTACGGTGACCGCCGCTAACGGCTGCTCGGGCGAAACCGCCGTACAGGTGACCGGCATGCCCAACCCAACGCCGGTTATTTCCGGTGACCTGGGCATATGTCCGGATGAATCCACAGAGCTGCAGGTATCAGGCGGGAATTACGCTTCCTTTGCCTGGTCAAACAGCCAATCCGGCAGCAGCATATCGGTCGGCCAGGAAGGCGCCTATGCCGTTACCGTTACGGATATGAACGGCTGCCAGGGGGAAACCTCCGCGTCAGTTTACAGCCTGCCGAGTCCGGAGCCGTTCATTTTTGGCCCGGAGTCCGTTTGCGAAGGTTCAGCGGCAACCTTGGATGCCGGCACCGGCTTCGACAATTATTCCTGGTCGACCAATTCCAATAACCCCTCCATCCAGGCCGACCAGGCCGGTGTTTATTCCGTTACGGTCACCAATGCCATGGGTTGCACAGGCGCCGCCGAACATGAGCTGACCGTCAATCCCGCGCCGTTTCTGGAAATAACCGGCAGCCTGAGTTTTTGCACAGGCGGCGCCACTACCCTTTCCGCAACGGAGGGATTTGAGAGCTACCTTTGGTCTACAGGGTCGGCTTCATCCGTCATTACCGTCAGTACGCCCGGCACCATTATCCTGACCGCCACCGATGAGAATGGCTGCCAGGTCTCAAAAACCGTACAGGTTCAGGAATTAACCGAATTGGCGCCCAGCATATCCGGCGAAACCGAGCTCTGCCCCGGTGAAACCGCATCGCTGAATGCGGGTAACGGTTTTGCCACCTACCAGTGGTCCACCGGCAGCGGCGCAAGCGCTATTCAGGTCGATTCGACCGGAAGTTACAGTGTAACCGTAACCGATATTTATGGTTGTTCCGGAAGCCAAACCGCCCAGGTGATGGTGCATTCCAGCCCGCAAGCAGAAATCTCTGGAGAATCCGAGATTTGTCAGGGACAGTCTGCCTCGCTTTCAGTAACCGGCCCCGACCTGGTATCCTGGAACTGGGCCGGCTCCCAGTCCGATACCACCCTGACCGTTAACGCTCCGGGTATTTACGTTGTCACTGCACAGAACCAATACGGTTGCGAAGCTACCGACTCCTTTGAAGTCGTGGTTCATCCGCTGCCGCAGCCCGTCATTAACGGACCGGCTGAAATATGCCCCGGAGTCAATGCCGCATTGGTGCTGGGAAGTACTTATGAAAGCTATTCGTGGACAGGAGGCATACAACAACCTTCCCTAACCATCAACCAGGGCGGTGTTTACGAAGTTGCAGTGACCGATACCTATGGCTGTTCCGGCTCAGCTTCTTTTGACGTTGGGGAATTTATCGTAACCCCGCCACTGATCACTGGTCTGGATACCATCTGCCCGGGTACTTCAACCCAACTGAGCGGTCCGGCCGGACAGCAGGAATACGCCTGGTCAACCGGATCGGTTTCGCCTGCCATTGTTGTCGGATCACCCGGAAATTACACCCTAACGGTTACCGACCAAAACGGATGCATCAGCAGTAACGCTTTTGTACTTGGACAATTCTCCCCTGTCCCGCCGGCCATTTTAGCGCCGGCCGGGCTTTGCGCCGGAGATTCGGCGCTGGTCATAGCATCCCCGGGGTATCAGGATTACACCTGGTCAAACGGTCTGTCGTCAGATACGATCATGGTTTTCACAGGCGGTAATTATCAGGTCAGCGCCGTCGACGGCAATGGTTGCCAGGTTCAGCAATCCGCCAGCATAATCAAACACAACCTGCCGACCGTCCAGATCGGCGGATCGGCCAGTTTCTGCATAGGCGGATCAACCGTATTGAATGCCGGAAACAATTATGCGGCCTATAAATGGTCGACAGGCGACGATACCCAATCCATTACCGTAAATCAGCCGGGAGATTACGCGCTCACGGTCACCGACGCATTCGGCTGCCGAAACTCAGACCTGATCCAGGTGAACGAAGACACCGAGCTTAGCCCCGAAATATCAGGGCAACTCTCTTTTTGCGAAGGCAATCAGACGATATTGGATGCCGGTAACGGTTTCCTGACCTATTCATGGTCCACAGGCGACGACCAGCCTTCGATCTCCGTCGACACGGCCGGATCCTACAGCCTGACTGTGACCGATGCCGGCGGGTGCACAGGATCTGCAACGGTGCAGGTCAATGCGCTGCCGCTTCCTTCGCCGGAAATCGCAGGCGATACGGCTTATTGCGCAGGAAGCGGCCTTACGCTTGCGGCGAATCCGGGATACAGCGATTATGAGTGGTCGGCCGGAGGGAATGAACCCAATCTTTTTGTCAACCAACCGGGTACTTATGGTCTGACTGTCACGGACGGGAACGGGTGTAAAGGAACCGCTTCCATAGGCATAGCGGAAAACCCGCTGCCTGGAATTGCGATCTCAGGCCCTGACTTTTTCTGTGCAGGACAATCCGCCGTCCTCAAAGCCACTCCCGGCTTTGCAGACTATCAGTGGTCTTCGGCTTCGGGCAACGATCAGCCGGACATAACCGTAACCTCACCGGGCAATTACCAGGTGACGATCACCAACGAATACGGTTGCGCATCAACCGCTGCCCATATGGTCAGCCAGGCGCCGTTGCCTTTAGCCGATGCCGGACCGGATAAATCCTTGACCTGTTCGTCCGCAACCGCTTTGTTGGGCGGGTCCGGGTCTTCTGCAGGCAATCAATACATGTATGAATGGACAGGTCCCGGCATCAACGGATCAAACAGCGCCCTGTTCTCGCCCGTCGTTGCACAGGAAGGGCTTTACACCCTGGTGGTTACCGATACCGTCCGGGGTTGCGTTTCGCTTCCTTCCGAGGCCGCGGTTACCCTCAATAATACCCTGCCGGAGGTTGCCATCGCCGATCCGGACTCCCTGACCTGCGCGCAGGAAACCGTCACGCTGACCGGATCAGTCACCGGCGCCGGTTCAACACCGGCCTTCCAGTGGCTGAATAACCTGAACCAGCCGATCAGCGGCGCCGGATCGGCAACGCTGACCGTTTCGGATCCGCAATCCTACACGCTGGTGGTCGTGAACCCGGAAACGGGCTGCAAGAACCAATCGACAGTGACCGTATCCAGCAACCGGCAGGCCCCCAATGCGGATGCCGGCCCCGATCAGTTGATCGATTGCTTCAACACTTATGTTACCCTCGATGCCGGCCAAACTTCCCAAGGGCCGGATTTTGAATTGAAATGGACCGATAAGCTATCGGGCAGCACTCTCCAGGTCGCCGACCCGGTCTTTCCGGTTATCTCCCGCGCAGGGGAATATGAATTAACCGTTACCAATCTGGTGAATGGGTGCCGGAGCTCGGACGTCGTATCCGTGTTCCAGGATCAGGAGTCCCCTGTTATCGATGCCGGGCAGGATCAGGTCCTGGATTGCCACGCATCAAGCGTAATCCTGGAAGGGGCCGTTCTGTCAGGCGGAAATGTTGAGATCGAATGGTCCAGCCCGGACAACCCGGACTTCTCGGCCAATACCCCGGTCATTGAGACCGATGAACCCGGGCAATACCTGTTCACAGTGATCAACCCGGAAAACGGTTGCCGGTCGGTCGACCAGGTCGAGGTGACGATGGATGCCGCTGCACCGACCGGCCTGGCGGTTCAGACGGAAACCCCGACCTGTTTCGGCGATCAGGACGGCAGCATATTCATCACAGGCGTCACCGGAGGCACTGGTCCTTATCTCTACAGCATCAACGAATCGGCTTACAGCCCGGCAAGCCAGTTCGGCAAACTGACAGGCGGGCAATATCAACTGAGCATCCAGGATGCGGCAGGGTGTACGATTGATACCCTGATCGTCATTCCGGACGGCAACGATCTCGCGGTCGATCTGGGCCCCGACCAAACCGTCCATCTAGGCGATCCTGCCGATATCCGCGCACAGATCAATATCGGACCGGACCAGATCAGCATCCTGAAGTGGAAAGGCGCGGCGCTTGACAGCCTGCCCTGCAACCAATGCACCGAGTGGTCGTTTTACCCTCAACAAACCGTTTCTCTGGGCATTCAGGTCACGGACATCAACGGGTGCACTGAGTCGGATGACCTGACCATTTATGTCAACCGCAAGCGACAGGTCTTCATTCCCAATGCTTTTTCTCCCGACGGCAACGGGGAAAACGACATTCTCTACATCGCGGGAGGCAAAGATGTGGCCCTGATCAAAAAATTCCTGATTTTCAACCGATGGGGAGAAGTCGTTTTCGAGGTGTACGACGCGCCGCCCAACGACCCGGCGTTCGGTTGGGATGGAAATTACCGAAGCCACGCCTTTAATGCAGCTGTTTTCGTTTATCTGGCGGAGATCGAATTCATTGACGGCGAAAAGGAGATCTTCAAGGGGGATATTACCCTGATGCGTTAGCGTCTTGTTCGTCGGCGCCATTCGGATTTTCAGCCCGGTCGCCGTTCTTCTTTTCTTCGGGATATTCTATTCGCAAATGATGAACAGATTTCATTATTTGCTTGAATATTTTTGTACATTCCACCAGCTCGACAAAAGTCAGGGTTGACCGGTCCAGTTGCTTGGCTGAGTCTTTGCCTGCAATGATCTTGTCGATCAGTTGGAACAACTCTTCTTCACTCGGGTTTTTCAGACTTTTGCAACTGGCCTCAATAGAGTCGGCCAGCATTAAAATGGTTTCTTCCTTGGATTGCGGCCGGGGACCGGGATACCTGAAATCCGCCTCATCCGTCTCTTCACCGGGATTCTGATTGACATGGGTCCGGTAGAAATACTCAACCCGGGTCGTGCCGTGGTGGGTGAGGATAAACCGGATAATGGCTTCCGGCAAACCGTGTTTCCTGGCCATCTGAACCCCGTCCTTGACGTGATTGATGATCACTTTCGCACTTTCCAGGGGCGTGATGGCGTCATGCGGGTTCTTACCGGTCTGGTTTTCGATAAAATAGGCCGGGTGGTTCATCTTCCCGATGTCGTGGTACAGGGCCGCTGTTTTGACCAGCAAGGTATCCGCACCGATCTTGGCGGCGGCCGCTTCCGCCAGGTTCGCTACCTGAAGGGAATGCTGAAGAGTGCCCGGCGCCCGGATGGCAAGTTCGCGGAGGAGGGGCCGGTTCAGGTCAGATAATTCGCCCAGGGTGATCGGCGAAACGAAGCCGAACAGGCGCTCCACCAACGGGATCATCGGGTAAGCCAGCAAGGTCAGAAATACATTCAGGAAAAACCAGGCAAAAACCTTCCATTCAATCTGATCCCAGGCCCCATGCTGGATTAAGGACCAGCCCAGATATCCGAGTGCGTACCCCAGAAAAATAAAAACCAGCGCGTAAAAAAACCAGGACCAGTTCTTGGTATCGATCGGGCTGAGTAGCGCAACCATCCCCGCAATGACCTGCAGCAGGGCGAATTCCAGCCCCAGAGAGGACAGCAGACTGGCCACCAGCACCACAATGATGTAGGTAAAAAAGGCTACCCGAGGCTGAAAAAAGGTCTTGATGACAATGGGTACCACACAAAACGGTATGAGATACGGGCTCAACGTATCGGAAGACTCCACCAGATAAACCAGATAGGCAAACAAAGTCGGCCAGAGCAGGATAAAGGCCAGGCTGGGCAATTTTTCAAAAGCCTCCGGCACCAGACTGTACAGGTAATAGAAAAATACGCCGATGATCAGGGTCGTCAGCAGGATATACCCCAGCAGGACCATCCACCCCGATTTAATGCCCGTCACTTCCTGCTGGTATTCCGACTTCAGGGAAACGAGTTTCTGGTAAATCTCTTCCGTGACAATGCCGTCCCGGGGGATGACCAACTCCCCCTTTTTCACCATCCCCCTGGAAGTACTGATATCAGCCAGTTGTTCTTTTCTGAATTTTCCGGTCAGGGTATCGTTATAAAAGACATTAGGCCGGACGGCTGATTCGATTAGCGGAAAGATGAACTCGGGCTCTGAAAGTTTGGCGTACGGCAGAGAATCCGAGATGGTGGAACGGGCTTGTTCCACCGTAAACAGGTTGTCAATCGTCTGCGGTTGTGCGGTATTGCCGCGGACAATATTCACCACAAAATCCCGTCCTTTTTTGAGGTGATCGCTCTCGATCCGGACGATTCCCCTGCGGAACAAGCGATCCAGGAAGGACTTTCCGTAGTTCAGGTACCGGTCCGGCTTTTTTGAAACGTCATCGAACTGGTTGGCTTTCCGGACTTCCGCCAATTGCTGGTTGAAGGCGGTCTCAAAAGCGACGGCAGCGCTGTCCGCAATATTTTCATCCATCTGATAATAGGGAGAAAAATTGCGCAGCCGCTCCGCTTTTTCAGTGTTCAGCTCTTCTTCTGTTTTAAGAATGGGAAAGTCAAACGGCGCTGTCAGATCGTCATACCGCCAGGTTTGTCCCAACTCGAACTGGAACTTGAACTTCGTATTATTGGGGAACAACAGGCTGATGAACACAATCGCGGCTGCCGCCAGAAGGTATTTGAATGCAATTCGCCAATTTTTTAAAGGTCTGCTCATCCTGTTCAGGCAAAGGGCCTATGGTCTTGACGTGCAAAATAGGGATAATTGAGGAAATTTATCCTTTATCTTCCTGTGATCCTTTTCAGTTTTCAAAAGGAGATCCCCTGATCAGCCGCCAGAGTCCTGATTTTCCGGAGCAGCCCTGTCAATTCTGTTTCAGTTGTGAATGGGTTGGACAGGGTGCAGCGAATCCAGGAATGGTTTTTGAGCCTGGTCTGCACAACATAGTAGGTGCCGTCCAGCAACAGGGCTTTGCGTAGGCCCTCATTCAAGTAATCAGGATCGCCGCTCCACCCGGGCGGTTTGTACCTGAAACAAACAATATTGCAAGCCGGCTCAACAGCCAGTTCGAAATCAGATGTTTCCCGTATCAGGTTCGCAAAAGCCTTGCCGAGATCGCAAAGACGGGTAACGCAATCTGCAAAAAACGCCATGCCGTGTGATTGAAGGATGGCATAAACCTTGAGTCCCAGCATCAGTTTGGTGCATTCGAAGGTGCGCTTGGCCAGGTTGTACCACTCGCCTTCTTCCGCCCGGTCAAACAGGTATTGGGCCTGCTGATTGAAAGTCCTGAAACTGTTCAATCCGTCCTTGAAAATCAGGGCCGTGGTAACGCTCGGCGTCATGAGCATCTTGTGGAAGTCCATTGCGACCGAATCCGCCTGATTCAACCCCTTTACCACCGACCTGTACGCCGGCGATAACCCCAGCGCGGCGCCGTGGGCGCCATCGACGTGAAACCAAAGCCCGTTGTCACGGCAGAATTGCCCGATGGACTCCAGGTCGTCAAAGGCGCCGGTCGAAGTGGAGCAGGCGCTTCCCACAACCGCCAGAACGGTGAGATCGTCCCGGCGGGCCTTTTCCAGGTATTGGGGCAGCAGTTCGGTTCGCATTTGAAACCGGTCATTGACAGGAATCTTGATGATGCCCTTTGCGCCCCATCCCATGATCCGGGCGGCCCGGTCAACGCAATAATGGGCTTCCTCTGAAACCATCAAAGCCAGCCCCCGGCCGTTGCCCGTTTCCCATACCGGTTCAGTCGATTTTATGCTCCTTGCGGCAAGGAGCGCCGTAAGGTTGGCAAGAGAGCCGCCCGAGGTGAGGTACCCTCCTGAGCGTTCGTCAAAACCAAGTTCCCCGGCCACTGTTTTGATGACGATATGCTCGATCGGCGTACCGGACACGCCCATTTCATACACCCCCATGCCGTTGTTGAGGAAATCTCCCAGGAAACCTGCCAACGCAGCCACCGGCGCAGGCGGACTGATCTGGTGCCCCATATAGCGCGGATGGTGCAAATGAACACTGCGAGCCATCACCTTGCCGAAGAATTGGACGGGCGTATTGCCCGAAGCGGCGTTCAGCTCCCTTTCCCAAAATTCCAGGCTGTCCTGGGGCGGGATCCATGCGTTGGCCGGAATCTCGTTTTCCGATTCAAGGGCCGACAAATAATCGGCCAGCAGATCGACCAATTCATGTCCGTTCCGCCGGAACGCCTCCGGGTCATAGGCCGATCTTAGAATTGCTGATTTCACAGTACAATGGATTTTTGCCTCATTCGGATTGAATGCGGTAAATATCGATAATCCGGAATAGATTTTCCCATTGTATTTCTATGGGAGTGCATTCCACGGTAAAGCCGTGAGCGGGAAGTTCTGCAAAAAAGGATTGGGCCACGGCGCGCCGGGGGTCGCTGACCAGTATCCGGCCGCCCGGCCGGCAAAGCGTACGGAAGGCGTGGGGCAGCTCTGCAAAGAAACGGGCTTCATAGGTAATGTCGGAGGCCAGCACCAGGTCGGCACCGTCAGCGGGATCGGGGTTCCGCCAGTCAATCAGGCGGGTTTGTGCCGCGACCGCCAGGTTTTTCATCCAGTTCTTACCGGCAAAATCCAGGGCTTCCGGCAAATAATCCGATAATACCACACTGGCGGCGCCCAGCTTGCCCGCAACAATGCCGGGCAGGCCCAACCCGCAACCGAGTTCAAGCGCATTTTGTCCCGGTTTGACAACAGCGTTCCGGATCAGATACCGGCTCAACCCCAGCGCGGAGGGCCAAAGATCGGCCCAATAGGGTATCCGTTCATCGCGCACATCCTCATGATCGATCCCCTTTGCGATCAGGGCATCCAGAAGCGAATCCTGGTCAGCTACCTTAACCAGGTCAATTTCCAATCCGTCCAGCTCAAGACGAATTTCCGTTACCGGCCATGGGAAGTTGCCTGGAATCGGGCCGGGCGTCATGATTCAAAAGAAGACCTGAGCTGGCAGGCCATCTCAAGTTGTTGGTAAAGGCGTTCTGCTTCCGGAAAACTCAGGGTTTGCTGCCCGTCGGAAAAGGCTTTCTCCGGGGTATGGTGGACCTCCATGATCACGCCGTCTGCGCCTGCCATCAGGGAAGCCAGCGCGATTTTATCCACAAATCGCCGGATGCCGATACCGTGCGAGGGGTCGGCGATGACCGGCAGGTGCGTTTTCGCTTTGAGCATAGCAATGGCATTCACATCCATCGTATTGCGATAGGCTGATTCATAGGTTCTGATCCCGCGTTCGCACAGCATGATCCTTTCGTTGCCGTTGGAGAAGATGTATTCTGCCGCCTGCAACAATTCCTCCATGGTGCCGGAGATGCCGCGTTTCAGCAATACCGGTTTATCCACTTTGCCCAAGGCATCCAACAGGTTGAAATTCTGGGCATTCCTCGCACCCACCTGAAAAACATCCACGTATTCCAGCATGTCCTCGATCTGTTCGACCATCATGACCTCAGTGATGATCCGGATGCCGGCCTTGCTGGCCAGTTCGTACCAAAGCTTGAGTCCGTCGATGCCTAATCCGCGAAAGGAGTACGGCGAGCTCCGGGGCTTGTACACGCCTCCGCGCATGATCCGGATGCCGTTTTGCTTCAGGTGTTCAATGGTTTTGACGATCTGATCTTCCGATTCGATCGAGCAGGGGCCGGCCATCAGGGCGAAATGTCCCGTTCCGATCCGGATCCCGCCACCGAGGTCGATGGTCGTATCCTCCACTTTCCACTTCCGGGAAACCAGCTTGTAGTCGTCGCTAACCCGGTGTATATCCCGGATGCCGGGCAAACTCCCGATCAACCGGATATCAAAATCCTTTTTCCCCACACCGACAATGTAATGGCCGAATTGGGTGCTTACCTCCGCCGGTTTCACCTCAATGGCTTTAAGCTGTTGGAATAAATCCGCCTTTTGGCCGGCTGATATGGTAGGTTCCAGTTGGATGATCATCAGATTTCAGTTTTTTAATGGTTCAACCGATTGGGTTTGCTGCTCGCCATGCTCATTCTTTATACCGGCAACGAACCCGGCGACAGTATCGCTGAGTTGGCCGTTGGACGATTCCAGGGCTTTGATGAACGCACTGCCGATTATGGCCCCGTTGGCATATTCGCAAGCCGTTGAAAAGGTTTTAAAACTCGAAATGCCGAACCCGATCAACCGCGGATTGGACAGCCGCATGCCTTTGATCCGGTCGAAATAATCAATCTGCAAGCGAGTTATATCCGCCTTGGCGCCGGTTATGGCGGCATTCGATACCATATAAATGAACCCCCTGCTCAGCTCATCCACCATCCTGATCCTTTCGGTTGAAGTCTGCGGCGTGATCAGAAAACTGAATCCCAGCCCAAGTGACTCGATGGTGTCCCGGTAGCTGGATTTGTATTCGACCAGGGGCAGGTCGGGAATGATCAGGCCGTCGATCCCGATTTCCGCGCATTTTTCGAAAAATGCCGTTTCTCCGTATTGCATCACCTGATTGAAATACCCCATCAGGATCAGGGGAAGGTCTGTTTTTGCCCGGACCGCCGCTATCTGTTCAAAAAGCAGCGGCAGGGTCATTCCGTTCCGGAGGGCGACCTGGCCGCTTTGCTGGATGGTCGGCCCGTCGGCCAGCGGATCGGAATAGGGCATGCCGATCTCGACCAGATCGACCCCGGCGTCTCCCAGGGCAGTGATGATGTCGCCTGTATCGTCCAACCGGGGAAAACCCGCCGTGAAATAGATATTGAGGATATTCTCCTTTTTCCGGTCGAATAGCTGCCGGATCCTGTTGTGGTTAAAGTCCATGACTGTCGAGGTATTCGATGTATGCGGCCAGATCCTTGTCACCCCTTCCGGAAAGGCAGACCACCATGATATCGGTTTTCTTAAAAGATAACTTATCCAATGCGGCGAGGGCATGAGCCGTTTCCAGCGCAGGTATGATGCCCTCTGTCCTGGTCAGGGAAAAAGCGGCATTCAGGGCTTCCTCATCCGTGATGCTGACGGCTTCGGCGCGGCCGGTCTTGATCAGGTGTGCATGCATCGGTCCGATGCCCGGGTAGTCAAGTCCGGCTGAAATGGAATAGGGCTCAATGATCTGGCCGTCGTCGGTTTGCATGAGCAAGGTCCGGCTGCCGTGAATCACCCCTTTGGTGCCGAGGACGCTGGTAGCCGCAGAGTGGCCGCTATGGATGCCTTTGCCGGCCGCCTCAACCGCGACCAACCGGACAGCAGGGGTGTTGAGATAGTGGTAAAAGGCGCCCGCGGCATTGCTCCCTCCGCCTACGCAGGCTATGACGAGGTCCGGATCGGAGTTGCCGGTATGCTCCAGAAGTTGCCATTTCATCTCCTCGCTGATCACCGACTGAAAGCGGGCGACCATATCGGGGTACGGATGCGGACCAACGACCGAGCCGATGATATAGTGGGTTTCTTCCGGGTGGTTGATCCAATCCCGGATGGCTTCATTGGTGGCGTCCTTCAGGGTCTGGCTTCCGCTTGTCGCCGGCCGGACCTCCGCGCCCAGCATCCGCATGCGGGCAACATTCGGGGCCTGTCTCTGGATGTCGACAGCGCCCATATAGACGATACATTGCAACCCCATCAACGCGCATACCGTAGCAGTAGCTACACCATGCTGACCGGCCCCGGTTTCTGCAATGATCCGGGTTTTGCCCAGTTTTTGCGCCAGCAGGATCTGACCGATCGTGTTGTTGATCTTGTGGGCGCCGGTATGGTTCAGGTCCTCCCTTTTAAGGTATATGGTGGCGCCGTAATGGTTTGAAAGCCTTTCGGCCAGATAAAGAGGTGAAGGACGCCCGACATAATCCCGCAATAACTGGCGGAACCTGCGCTGAAAATCCGGCTCCTCCATGATGGAAAGGTACCGGCGTTTCAGTTCTTCTACATTGGGATACAACATTTCGGGGATAAAAGCCCCGCCGAACTCACCGTAATATCCCCGTTCGTCAACTGCAATTTCCATTTTTGATTTCTTTTGCCGGAAAACAATCGTTCCGTTTTGAAAAAACCATTGGTTTCAATTATTATTAAGACCTGACAGGAATTGTTTAACCAGGGAAACATCCTTCAGGCCCGGCGAAACCTCAAACCGGCTGTTGATGTCCACCCCCATCATTTGTTTGAAGTTCAGCGCCTTTACTTTTGCGGCATCTTCAGGCCCGATTCCGCCGCTGAGCAGGTATGGCGTAAAACCCATGTATTTATGGAGCACTTCCCAGTCAAATTGGGCGCCGTTGCCCCCGTGGGCCGGTCCTTTCGCATCAAATACGAAGAACTTGCAGAACTTTTCATAGGCCGAAGTCTGGGAGAAATCAAACTGGTCATCGATCCGGAAGGCCTTACACAGGAAAGCCTGCCGCATGGAGGTGATCTCCCAGTATTGGTGAAGTTCACTGCAATATTCCACACTTTCCTCCCCGTGAAGCTGGACATAATCCAGCTCGTAATCGTGGACGGCATTCAACACCTGTTCCATTTCGGCATTTACAAAAACGCCGACCTTTTTGATTTGGCCGAACTCCCGGGCGTGTTTGGTCATCCAATCCTCCGGGATCCGGTTGCCGACAAACCGAGGCGACTTGGGATAGAAGATAAACCCGATGAAATCGATGGGAAGCTGCAAGAGTTCGAGGATGTTATCCTTGTCCCGGGTACCGCAAACTTTTACTTTCATTTTAATATGGGATTAGATGGTTAAATGCTGAATTGACGGGATCAGGAGCCCGCTACAATATCCGCGCCTTCCAGGGCCTTCACACGGTTGATGAATTCCCTGCATCGCTGGCCCGGGAAGCTGGCCTTCATAAAATACTCGCCGATGAGAAATCCGCTGAAGCCGGCCCGCCGCAATTCGGCCACAACCGTCGGATCGTCCAACCCGCTTTCCGAAACCCGGACAAATTTATCGGGAATCTCGGATGCCAGCGAAAAAGACGTCTGAACATCCGTAACAAAATCCTCAAGGTTGCGGTTATTCACGCCTACCGCGTCAATGTAATCGTTCAATTTATCCAGTTGCGGCCGGCTGTGAACTTCCATCAACACCTCCATGCCAAGGTCCCTGGCGGTCCGGGCAAGCTGTTCGATCCGATTTTTATCCAGACATTCGGCGATCAGCAAAATGACGTCGGCGCCGATCGACCTTGCTTCCAGGATCTGGTATTCGTCGATGATAAAGTCCTTTCTCAGGATCGGACAAAAATTGAAGCGTCTGGCTTCGGTAAGGTCAGCATTCCTGCCGCCGAAAAACTGTTCGTCCGTCAATACGGACAGCGCCGAAGCGCCGGCCTGCATATACCCGATGGACACCCGTTCAACCGAAGCGTACGGATTGATGTCTCCCCTGGAGGGCGACCTGCGTTTGAACTCCGCAATAATGCCCGACTTGTCCTTTCTCTTCAGGTATCTGGTGAATGATACGGCAGGCGTTGCAAAATATATGCTTTTTTCCAGCAACCTGACCGGGAAGAGTTCCCGGCGTTCCGCTACTTCCTCCCGTTTGCGGGCTACTATTTTTTCCAGTATGTTCATACCCGTTTTTTGGTTTGATGTTGATTGAAGTGAAATTGGATCGGCTATTGTTCAAGCAAGGTTTTCAGCACACCAAGGGCGCGACCGCTTTCAAGACTTTCCCTTGCCTCCGCAATGCAGTCTTTCAGCGACCGTTCCGGGTGGAAGCAATGGATAGCCAGGCCTGCATTTGCGCTCACGGTATCCATTTGGGCTTTTGTTCCCTTGTTTTCCAGCACATCCCTGAAGATTTTGGCGCCTTCTTCCGGGTTCTGGCCGCCGTCAAGGTCCGGTTGGGTATACACGGGCAGATCCAGATCTTCCGGATGCAGCACCTTTTCCAGTCCGTTACCCGCGATCTTGAACGGGCCGGTAAGACTGACCTCATCGTACCCGTCGAGGGCATAAACGATGATAAAACGCCGGTCGCTTTCCTGGAGCAGGTACTGATACAAACGCTGCAATTCAAGGCTGAATGTCCCGAAAAGCTGGTGGCTGGGCTGGATCGGATTGACCAGCGGTCCCAGCATGTTGAAAAAGGTTTTCATGCCCAGGTCCTTTCGCACCGGAGCAACTTCCTTTAACGCCGGGTGGAACAACGGCGCGTGCAAAAAGCAGATATTGGCCCTTTCCAATTGGCGCAACAACACCGAACCATCATTGCTGAACCGATACCCCAAAGCCATTAATACATCCGACGATCCGACCGATGAGGATACGCCGTAACTGCCGTGTTTGGTTACTTTGTACCCGGCGCCGGCCACGGTTATGGCCGACAGGGTGGAAATATTGAAGGTATTCTTCCCATCGCCGCCGGTCCCGACGATGTCGATGGTAGATTGTCCGCCGACGTCCACTTTCACGCAAAGCTCCAGCAAAGCGTCCCGAAACCCCTGGAGTTCGGGGATGCTGACCGGGCGCATGTTGAACACGCTGACAAAGCTGGCGATCTGTACGGGATTGAACGCTGCCCCGGAGATCCTCAGCAGGATATCCCTGGCTTCTTCCCTGCTCAGAAGCTGGTGGTCAAACAATCTGGAAAGCGTCGATTTCATACTTTCGCGGTTTTGTGCTCCAATTCAACCCGGCAACCCTCCAGGAAATTGGCCAGCATCTGTTTTCCGTTTTCCGTCATTACGGACTCCGGGTGAAATTGAACGCCCCGGATATTGAATTCCTTGTGCCGCATCGCCATAATTGCACCTTCTTCGTCAACCGCCGTGATCACCAGATCCTCTGGAAAATCATCCGTACTGACGGCCCAGGAATGGTACCGCCCTGCCTGGAATTGTGCGGGGATATCCTGAAACAGCAATTCATCCCGGTCGCTGACCGTCACCGCTGTTTCCACGCCATGGAAAACCTGAGCAAGGTTGATGAGTTTGCCGCCGAAGGCCTCGCCGATGGCCTGGTGCCCCAAACAAACCCCCAGAATGGCCTTGGAGCCGGCATACCGCCTGATCAGCCCGGGCATGATCCCGGCTTCTGAAGGCACCCCGGGGCCGGGTGAGAGGATGATCACGTCATACCGGTCCACCTCCTCCAGGGAAATGGCGTCGTTCCGATACACGTCGGGTTTTTCATCCAGGATTTCCTGCAGGTATTGCACCAGGTTATAGGTAAATGAGTCGTAATTATCCAAAACCAGAATTTTCATATCTGCCTTTTTTAAGGGTCGTACAACCCGGGATGGTTAAATCTTTTCGGCTTCCGTCAGCGCCCGCTTCAAAGCGCCCAGTTTGTTGTTCACTTCCTGCAATTCGGCGGCTTCCCGGCTGGCCGCCACAATGCCGGCGCCCGCCTGGTAGTACAGGGTATTGTCGAGGCTGAGGAATGAACGGATCACGATTGCCTGGTTCATATCGCCGTTGAACCCGATATAGCCCAAAGCGCCTCCATAAAAACTCCTGTTCTGGTTTTCGTACCGGTTGATCAGTTCGATAGCCTTGTATTTCGGGGCCCCCGAAAGGGTTCCCGCCGGAAAAGTATCGCCGAAAATCCGGATCGGGTTGGCATCGGGGCCCAGGTCGCCTTCCACCTTTGACACCAGGTGGATCACATGGCTGAAAAACTGGATGTCTTTCAGCGACTTTACCCTTACCCGGGTGGTGTGCCGCCCGAGGTCATTGCGGGCCAGGTCGACCAGCATGATATGTTCAGCATTTTCCTTTGGGTCTTTGGACAACGCCAGCGCGTTTTCGGCGTCCTGCACCTTGTCCCCGGTCCGGCGATAGGTGCCCGCAATGGGATTTACGCTGGCCACCCCATGGCGAACCGCCATCTGGGTTTCAGGTGATGAGCCGAAAATCCGGTATTGGCCGCAGTCGAAATAAAACAGGTAGGGCGAAGGATTGATGGACCGCAAAACCCGGTAGACCTGGAAATCATCGCCTAAAAAGGACTGGCTGAACTGGCGGGCGAACACGATCTGGAATACATCACCCAGGTGGCAGTGTTTTTTACCCAACGTAACCAGCTCCATAAACCCCTCGTCGGTGAGGTTGCTTTGCTCGGCGCCGGACAGCCTGAACGGATGGGTTGACAGTTTCCGGCTTTTGAGTCTGGTTTCCAGTTCTTCCATTTTGGACATCTCCCCATCGGGAATATTTTCCAGGATGGTGAGTTCGTCCTTGAAATGGTTGAACGAGATCACAAAACGGTAAAAATGGTAATGGATGTCCGGCAGGTCGAAACGCCGTTTATCCGGATCAAATTGCAGGGTATCAAAATACTGAACGGCATCGAACCCGGTGTGGCCGAAAACGCCGTTGAACTCGGGAGCATCGGGGCTTTCGGCCGGTTGAATGGCCTGCAGGAAGTTGTAAAAAGCATCCGGCACCGCATCCACGCCGTCCACTTTGGTTCTTTCAGCGCTTTTATCCGGAAATTGCCGGTGTATCCAGCCGTTCTGCACTTTAAAACTGGCAATGGAATCCAGGCCGATAAAGGAATGACAATCTTCCTTGCTCCTGAAGTCGTTGCTTTCCAGCAAAACGGGAAAAGTGTAATGGTCCCGAAGCCCCAGGTAAAGGGTCACGGGGGTTACGGTGTCGGCCAGGATTTTCCTGACCCGGACATTAACGCCTGTTTTTTTTGCAGTTGCTGCTTCCATCGGTGTTCGAATTAAAAGCAAAAGCGGTTTGCCGGGCGAACCGACAAACCGCTTTTGCTGCTTCATTAAAAACAAATGCGTGTCACTTCACCCGGGAATCCGTGTGATCGTGCCACCACCAGTTTTTAACAGAAGCGTAAAACATTTGAATTGAATTTGAGCGCAAGATAAAGGCTTTCTTTCCATACTTGCAAATCTTTTATCAAAATTTTTAATAATAATAAAATGAAATGCCGATTCCTTGGCAAATTCTTATTTTAACCCTTCAGGGACCTTAAATTGCCCGGAGTGCCCTATTTTTGTCCCAGCCAAATGCATTCCATGAATAACACTTCCAATACCTATGTAGCCATTATGGCCGGCGGCGTCGGTTCGCGGTTCTGGCCGGCAAGCAGGGAATCCAAACCCAAACAATTTCTGGACATTCTTGGAGTAGGCAAATCCTTACTCCAGCTCACTTTTGACCGTTTCCTGGAATTGTGCCCCGGCGACCGGATCTTCATCGTCACCAACCTCATTTATAAGGACCTGGTCAAGGAGCAGTTGCCGCAAATCTCGGATAACCAGATCCTGTGCGAGCCGGTCAGGAACAATACCGCGCCTTGTGTGGCCTATACGGCCGCCAAGCTGTACGCCCTCGACCCGGGTGCCAACCTGATCATTGCCCCGTCAGATCACCTGATCCTCAACCAAACCGCTTTTCTGGAAACGGTGCGAAAAGGATTGGCCTTTGCCGAAAGCCGTCAGGCGCTGGTAACGCTGGGCATCCAACCTACTCACCCGCATACCGGATACGGCTATATCCAGTTCGAACGGCAGGAAGCCGGCCCTGGGGTGCACAAGGTCCTCCAGTTTACCGAAAAGCCGCCGTTCGAACAAGCTAAAGCCTTCCTCCAAAGCGGCGATTACCTGTGGAATGCCGGAATTTTCATCTGGCAGGCGCAGACCATCCTGGCGGCTTTTGAACAGTACTCGCCGGACATATTCCGGGTCTTTCAATCTGGAATGAGCTTGTACAATACAGCTGAAGAACAGGCTTTCATCAATAAAAACTACGGCGCAACCCCCAATATTTCGGTTGATTATGCCATAATGGAACAAGCCCGGAACGTATACACGATCCCCTCCTCATTCGGTTGGAGCGACCTGGGCGCCTGGGGCGCGTTGCACGCCGAATCCGCCCGCGACGAAAGCGGTAACGCCATCCAGGCGGAAAAGATCATCCTGGAAGACACCCATAATTGCCTGGTGCGGGTCACGCCCGACAAGCTGGCCATTATCGGCGGCCTCGACGACCTGATCATTATCGACGAAGGGGACGTGCTGCTGATCTGGCCCAAAAACCGCGAACAGGAGATCAAGGCCATCACCCGTACGGTATCCGACCGGTTCGGGACCGGGCTGCTTTAATCACTTGCCGGAAAATTGGTTTCCCGGCGATTTTTCAGCGTTAAAAAGCTGTTAAAATTCCAGACCCGGTTCTTCAACCAGGCCGTTTGCGTTATTTTAAGGGCAAAATAACGCCCGATTATGAAGTATTTACACCGAATTTTGTTTTCAGGATGCTGTTGTTTATTTTTCTATTCAGCCGATGCCCAAATCGAAAAGGGCAGCCTCATGCCGTATGGTCAGATCGGCATTTCAGCAAGGTCCTCAGAAAACTTCAGCGGGGTAACCCTTACCCTGAATCCAGGCACAGGGAAAATGTTGTCCAATCACTTTCTGGTTGGCCTGCAACCGTTAGCAGCTGTGACTCTCGGCGATTTCAACGGCCTGAATTACGGCCTGAACGCGATTGCCCGGTATTATTTCAACCCTGAAACAGAGCCCGTGAAGTGGTTTATTCAGGGGTACAGCCAATTCCAGGGGATCACTAATGACCTCACGGACGGAACCTATTTTACGGTCGGCGCCGATGTCGGGTTTAATTATTTTTTAAACCCGAATGTCAGTTTGCAGGTTTTCGCCGGCCCCAGCTACCAGAACATCGATGTTTTTCCGAGTTTTAACGAGATTGTCACCCTCCGGGCTGCGGCAGGGTTGGTTTTCTTTATGGACAACAGCGCCAAAGCGGCCTGGAAAACTGTTGAGTCTGCCATCGGCGCAAAAGACATCATGATCGGAGGCTCCCAGCTGTCCGCGGGATACGCATCCGACCTGGATACGGAAAGCTTTAATCTATCGGCTACGCCAAATTTCGGTTTTTTCCTTACCGATCAGTGGATGTTGGGCGCTCAGCTCGGCCTCGGCCTGCGGGTCGAATCAACAACGCTGTTGAGCTATGAGGTCTCACCTTTTGCCCGGTACTATTTCCAACCGGAAGGCAGGAAGCGGCTTTTTGCATTTGCAAGGGCCGGCGTCAGCCATGCAGTTGCCAGCGAAATGACCTTCGACCCCGTTTTCTCGGCAGATGCAGGGGCCGGCCTGGACATTTTTATCACGCCGACGGTTGCGATCGAGGGGTCAGCCTTCCTGACGGGGTCGCCCGATCCCGGGATTTTGGAACTGAACCTGGGGCTTGGATTTCAGGTTTTTCTGGACCGAAACTGATCCCTTTTTCACCTTGTTCATCATTTTACAGGGTTTCCGGACGTTAGATGCAGAAAGTGGCTCCTGTGGTCCGATTTGTGCCGAATTCAACGGCGCTCAACAAAAATATCGCGATTTTTTCGGATCTTTCGGCCATTCATCCTATGAGAGAAAACAAACAGTGTGAAAACTAAAGTTCAAAAAATTGCCCTGGTTGGAAATCACGCCCGTTGGGTCTACCAGTTTCGCTTAGGTCTGCTCAAAAAACTGAAAGAACTGGGACTCAAAGTGGTCGTCCTGGCCAATCCCGATCCCTTTGAACAAAAACTTCAAAAGGAAGGCATCGACTTTGAGCCGATCCATATCAATTTCTACGGCAACAATCCCCTTCAGGATCTCAGGCTGGCCTTCCAGCTGTTTCGGCTCTATCGTAAACACCGCTTCGATCATATCATCCATTTCACGATAAAACCCAATATTTTCGGCGGTCTGGCGGCTCGTTTTGCCGGGATTCCCTCCTTTGCCGTTGTTACAGGCCTGGGCCACGTAATGAACGAAAAGAACCCGCCCAGCTCAAGGATCGGACGGTTCCTGTACAAGGTGACCCTGGGGTTGCACAAAAAGGTGATCGTACTGAATGAACAGGACGCGGAGGACCTGATCGGCAGACACATGGTAAAGCCAGGCCGGCTGGAACTGCTGCCCGGAGAAGGCGTCGACACCCAGTTCTACCGGCCGCTATCGGATAAAAAAATGCGGGATTACCCGGCTTTCCTGTTTTCAGGCCGCCTGATCCGGGACAAGGGCATCTTTGAATTTGTAGAGGCCGCCCGGATCATCAAGGCAAGATATCCGGAAACCCGGTTCCGGATCCTCGGCATGCTGGATCCGCTCGGCATCCATTCGCTACCGGTATCTACCTTGCAGGAGTGGGTGAGGCAGGGCTGGATCGAATACATCGGCGAAACGGTTGACGTACGGCCCTATGTGGCCAAAGCCGATTGCCTGGTGCTGCCCAGCTATTACCGGGAAGGCATGTCGAGAGTGCTGATGGAAGCCGCCAGTATGGAAACGCCCATCATCACCACCCGTCAACCCGGTTGTCAGGAAATGGTGGACGACGGCAGGACGGGCCTGTTGTGCAAAAGCAGAAACCCGCAGGATCTGGCGGAAAAAATGGAGCAATTCATCCGCATGGACAAGATAGACCGGCTCATCATGGGCAAGAATGCGCGCATCAAGATGCAGCGGGAATTCGAGGAACGGTTCATCATACAGCGATACCTCGACCTGCTGTCAGAAACCCTGAACCTGCAATTGCCGGATACCGTTTCCTCCCTGATAAAATAGCCTTCGTTTCACAGGAGACGACTGATAATCTTTTCCGCCGCATGCCCGTCGCCGAACGGGTTTTCGCCCGCGGCCTCAAACGGTCCTTTTTCAAAAAACGCCCTTGCCAGATGCTCTATTTCCCGGGCGTCGACGGTTACCCCGATGACAGCGCCGGAATGGGTCGCCTCGGGTCGCTCGGTGGTCTCCCTCAACAGGATGGCCTTTTTACCCAATGTAGGCGCTTCTTCCTGAATGCCTCCGCTGTCGGTCAGGATCAGGTCGCAGGCTTTCATCAGGCTTATGAAGGCTTCATACGGCAATGGGGGCAGCAGAATAAGATCAGGCAGTTTTTTTTGGAATTGACCGGCCCATTCCACTACCCGGGGATTCCGGTGAACCGGAAAATATATACTGCAGGGGATACGCTCGGCAATTCGCCGGATCCCTTCCCCGATATCCGCCAGGTAACGATCCAGGTTTTCTCTCCTGTGCAGGGTGAGGAGGATCTTTTTTTTGTTCTGAGCTCCTTCCGCTGACAATAATTGCCTTATGGCTTCCACTTCCGGCAGGTGAACCCGGTCAATTTTGGCGAGCGCCCATTGGAGGGCATCCACGATGGTATTCCCGCATAACACGAGGTGGTTGTCCGGCACGCCTTCCTTACGGAGGTTATCCATCGTTTGCAGTGTCGGGCAAAAATGCAGGTCCGTCAGCTGCCCGATCAGCCTTCGGTTCATTTCTTCCGGAAAGGGCGATCGTTTCATGGGGGTTCTCAATCCGGCCTCTACATGGCCGACCCTGACACCTGCGTAAAATGCGGCCAAAGCCCCGGCGAAGGCCGTACTGGTATCGCCGTGGACCAACACCCAATCCGGAGAAAAATCGGCAATTACCGTTTCCAATCCCCGTAACGCTTCAGAAACAAAGGAGGAAATATCGTTTGCTTCCGCAAAAGGCCCCAAACTGTAATCCGGTTGGAGTTCAAAAAAGCGGAGCATCGGTTCTTTGAGCCCGGTGTGCTGGTTGGTATCGCAAATCCGGGATTCGATATGGGAAGCCGCTGCCCGAAGTGCAAAAACCAGCGGCGCCATTTTGATCACGTCGGGCCTGGAACCGATGATGAGCAGAATTTTCTTCAAGCTGTTATCTTTGGGACTTAAAGCGGTCAATTGAAGGAACAAGCCGGCACCATTTTCATCTTTATTCTTCCAAAAAGGGGGTGCGTTGACTATGCCCTGGAGATGACCCGTCATTTGACCCGGCTAAGATATGAAGTTTACGCTTCAAACCAGTCAGAAGGAGTGTTCCCTGATAACACGATCCGTGTAAGGACATTCAGGAGCGGGTTGGGTTTCGCCTTTTCAAGCTTGTTTATTTTGCCCGCTTTGTTGTTTCGGGTTGCCCGCCACGCGCGTCAAAACCAATGCTCAGCTTTCTATTTTCCGACTTTCCATCATTGGACGCCGTTCTTCCTTCTGCTTGCAAAAATGCTGGGCATTCCAGGCGTTGTTACCGTACATGATGCCCATAGCCACCCCGGAGAACCGGCTTTGCTGCAGGGCCTTTTTCAACGGTGGTCCGTTCGGCTGGCCGGAGGAGTCGTATTCCTGAGCGAATATGTGGCAGGGCAATCGAATACGGCCGGGAAACCTTTTAAGGTGATTCCGCACGGAATCCTTTCGCTGCCGGGGCTGATTTCCGGTGAGCGCAAAGGACGCAAACCGCTGCGATTGCTGGTGATCGGCAGGATAGCGCGTTACAAAGGCATTGACCTGCTGGGACAAGCCATCCAATTGCTGGAAGACGACATATGGTCAGCACTGACCATTGCAGGCGCCGTCGTCGACCCAGATTTTCATCCGTTTGTCCACCCGAAAGTGCATTGGGAAACCGGGTGGCTGCCCCCGGAACGAATGGCGGACCTGTTAAACCGGGCGGATGTCCTGATCATGCCCTACCGGGAGGCTTCTCAGTCCGGTGTGTTAACCCTGGGGATTGCTGCCGGTATCCCGATGGTGATCACCCGCGTCGGCGGCTTGCTGGAGCAACTGGACGAACAATGCGCGCTATGGGTCGAACCCAATGCCGAATCTTTGGCGGAAGGCATTCGGAATCTGGCAAAAAATCCGGATATTTACCACCGGATCCGCCAAAACCTGGGCGACCATCACGCAACTGCTACCTGGAGCCAATGCACCGAAATGCTCGAAGAATTCATTTTTTCGCTTGCTGCATTGAATAACCGTATGTAAATTTTTCAATCCGGTCATCCAAATAAAACAATCACATCCGTATGCAAAAGAAATTTCAACTGATCACACTGCTTCTCCTGTTCGGTTCGATCGCTTTTGGGCAGGCTGAAAAACAGGCAACGGAAGCCATGCCGCGTTTTATAGATCCCAAATGCGAGGAAATTGAAGACCTTCGGGAGTGCAAGAGGTGCGCAGATATGCAAATGTTGAAGGTTGTCTACAGTAACCTGGTTGTACCCCAAAAGGCCGTTGACAACCATATTGCCGGAAACGTTGTGGTGACCTTCACAATTACTGTTGACGGGACCCTCGATAATATCAAGGTACTGCAGGGCCTGGGATACGGTTGCGATGAAGCTGCCCTTGAAGCTGTCAAAAAACTGGGCAGATTCCAACCTGCTATACAGAACGGAAAGGAAATTCCGGTTGACTTCACCCTTCCGATCCGGTTTCGCGCCGAGAAACGGTAGTCATCGTCAGGCTTTCCAGGTACAAACCTGCAATCCGTTGGATGCCGTATAACCGGGCATAAACGGCCTTTTGAACGTCATCCAGTTCACGGTTCAGGTTCCGGCGCATGAACTGTTCCAATGCCCCGGTCTGACCGGGAGCGCCCGGTTCCAGGTTCAGGATCAGGGGGTAATCCCGTGCAAAATCCGCAAAGGCATCCGACGGACCGGCAACCACATTGATGATGGGCTTGCCCGAGCAGAGGTATTCCGCTGCCTTGCTGGGCAGATGGTAGTCCGTTGTGTTGCCGAAGTTGAGCAGAAAACCGGCCTTCAGCATTTCCTCCGCAACTGCCTGCCTGGGGACCAGGCCGCGAAACCGGACCAATTCCGTCAATTCCGGATAGGTCGAAAATCCATCCATGACCCATTGCGGAATCTCACCGAAAAAATGGATGAACAGTTGGCGGCGGTAATCCGGGAAATCCGTTAAAAACGTCTTCAGCAGTTCAAAGAAGGAAAACGGCGACCGGACGTTGCTGTAAAAGGCGCCGAAATAGGCCAGATTGAAGGCTTCGCCGGGAGGAATCGCCTTGTTTTTTTGATCCGCGAACAGCATTGGGTTCACCAACGGCGGAATAACGCGGATCTTTTCGCCGAGTTTTAATTCAGGGAAATAGTCCTGGTAGCGGTCCTTCGCCTTTTGCAAGGTCACTGTGACCGCATCCGCCCTGGATAGCATTTTGCGTTCAATGCGGTCATTCAGCCGCCTGAACAAAGCGCGGTTATTCACCCTAAATTCTTTTGAATAGGCGAACGGGTCCTCGACATCCATCAACCAGAAAATTTCGGGAAAACGGCGTTTGACTGCACCTGCGATCAAACAGGAGGTAAACGGCAGTGATACGCTGATTATCTTATCGAAAGCGTATTTTTTGTGAAGCGCCGTTGCAGCTTGCCTGCCGGCAAAATACCAGGTACAGGCGCCGTCGGGCCAATAAACCCTGCGCCAGGAAAGACCGACGGCCCGTTCCAGGAATTTGCGCAATCGCCCTTGTTTCTGAGGACCTTCGCCGCCATGTGTTTCCGCCCTCCGGTTTCCGGTTTTCAGCCGGTTGTAGGCCCAATCCAGCAAGGACCCGTGACCGGCCCGGTGAATCCTGACCCCTTCAATCGTTTCCGCTCCGGGCAGCGGTGATCGTTCACTGCACAGCACATGCACTTCATGCCCGCTCCTCACCCATTCTTCGGCAATGGCCGACCAGCGGAAGACATTCGGCGTCATGACCGGGTGATAGTAAACCGTGATGATCAGTATGCGCATGGGCGTCCGAGTATGAGCAAACGAACCCCGGTCAAGGGATCCGTCAATGTTTTTTGAGCGCAATATCGGATCGGAAGCGGAATCTCCGCCCCCCTTTCGACAACGACAAAATCAATCGCCTGTTGTTGAATGAAATCCATTTGGGCGTGTGAATAATCCACGAAATCGCCCTTTCTTTTCTGGTCCCGGATAAATCTGAAAAACGGCGACCTGCGAATGGCGCCGGTTCGTTCGGGGAACCTGAACTGGTCCTCATTTTCCGGCACGCTCAATGCATTCACCCAATATCCCTTGCCGGTCAGGCCCAGAAAACTGCCGAAAAGGCACATGCGCGGGTCGGCGGTATAAAAGTTTTCCTGCTCAGGGTCGGCCAGTTCGGCTCCGATCGGGTTCTTTCCATTCAACCCGGCAATGGCGTCCTTCAGAAAATTCCCATTTACAACCGGGTGTTGCGGGCGGATAAAAGCTACCTGAACAAATGACCAGATCAATACAAGCAAGATCCCGAAGGTGTAGGTGGACAAATCTCGCCTTTTCCCGGACACCTCAAACGACAGGCCGCTCAAAAAAACGAAACTGATGGCTGCCAACGGATTGGCTATCAAAAGGAAAAATTGTTCCGCTTCACCATTGGCGTTAAAGATCCCTTTGCAGAAAACGCCGCTCAGGACCAGGATCAACCAGGTTCCCAGGAATTTTCCTTCCGCCTTTATCCGGGTCCTGTCCCGGTAGAAGAGCGCAGCCGCCAGCAAAAACAACGGCCATACAAAAACCAGGTGTTTGATCACTGCCGCCGACCAGCCCCGCACTGAGCGCCAGGCGTATTCTCCTGCCGGAATGCGGGCGTTTTCTGAACCGATCACCAAATCACCGAAAAACGCATAAAACCCGACCAGGAACCCTGCAACAAGCGCCGGGACCAGGAGATCGGCAAGGAATCCGGACCGTTTGCGGCTGTTCTTGAACAGGCTCCAGCCTGCCGTCACCAGGAAAAAGATGCCGACCACCGGAGCATACACTGCATTCAGAACGGGCAATCCGCTTAAAAGCATAAAAGCAGGCCTGCGGCCGTTCTTTTCCCGGACCAGCATAAGCGCTCCCGCCAGCATCCAATAGGCCATTGCGGCCTTTGCCCAGATGAAGACAGGGCAATTGTACCCGCCGGAAAAAGTCCATCCCCAAAAGATGGCCGGAAAGTATATCGCAAAAAACGAGATCAAAAAAACCTTCAGCTTACCCTTGAAATACCGGGTTATAACGGCCCGGTTGGCGGCAAAGCAAATACCGCAGACTACGGGCAAATAAACATAATTGTAGGAAGACAACGAACTGAGCGACCCCGATTGGGTAATGGCCGCCAGCCAAAGATCCGGATAATGATAGGGTTCAGCCAGCGTTGTGGCCGCTATACCGCTCAATTCATACCAGGGAGAGGGCCGCTCAATCCCGGTCCGCTTCAAATATTCCGCTGTTGCGGCATAGATCCCGTAATCCTCATCCCCGGGGCTGGCGACAGCCGGATTGAAATATTGGTTGGTCAACCACTGAATCACCAGATAGGCGAAAGCGGCCATGAAGACCAGCAATAGCGCTTTCCACTCGATTTGCGTTTTTATTGTCCGGCTGTATCCCTTATTTATCCTCAAAAGGGCTCCGAGGTAGATCAGGACAAATCCCAGGCAAACAGTCCGGCCCCCGGTGTGAAAAACAGCAAATCCGGTGGTCAGGCCCACGGCCCCCAAGGCCAGTTTGCCAAAACAGGATAGCGCATCATCCCTGCCCGCAGGCCCGAACGGGGCCCATAACAACCACCCCGCGGCATAGCTCAGCGCCAATACCACCGTAATACCCGCCAGTTGCTGGATAATTTCTGCCTGCATAAAAATCAACAGCTTATGCTCAAAACACCTTTTTGATCAAACGAAAAAATGACCGGTTAAACCGGTGGGTAAGATACCCGAAAAGTCCCAGATAAACCGAAACGCCTGCAATCATCAGATCGGGCGGCAATATAAACAACCCCGCGGCTGCACCCAGGGATATTAGCGCAGGTACAGCAACGGAATTAGCGAATTCCCCAAAACCCGCCCGCAACAAGGGATGCAGCAGGCCAATCCAGGAGAAGCATAACAGCAGGGCATGGCTCCCGGCTATCCCATAGGAAACGGCTACCAGATCCTTATCCCGCAAGAACCAGATCATGCCTGCGGTCAGCAAGCCGTATCCAAAACTGGTCACTGTCCAGCGATTGATCTTTCCCTGGGAAAGCAGGAGATGGTCCACCGGATTTAGCATAGCGTGAAAAACAACAAACAGGCTCAGGGCGCGAAACACCCCGGCGTATTCCGTCCAATCCGCACCAAAATACCAGGTTGTGACCCAGGGGGACAAGAAAAACAAGGCCGTATAAACCGGCAAATGCAAGGTAGCAATCCCATTGAGCAAAGCAAGGTACATCGTCCTCAATCGCCAGGGGTGGCCCTGCAACCGGGAATACACCGGAAAAACCGCCCGCTCGAGGGCTTCGGTCGCCAAAGCCGCCGGCCGGACCAATGCCCGTTTGAAAACATCATAAACCCCAAGCGCATCCAATCCAAGCCATCTGCCGATCAGCAGGTAATCCAGGCTGAAAACCAGTTGGGTGACCATCCGTTCTGCCAGATGCGCGCGGCCGAATTGAAAAAAATGCTTCAATTCTCCAATGGGCGTCGGCGGAACATCCCTCCAATGCTGATTTTTCAACCGATGGAACAAACTTTCAACGACCAGCTTTGCAGCAAACCCGAAAGCAAGTGAAAAAGGCCCGTAATGGAGCCGGGCAAGAACTACCGTTACAATAAAATATAAAGAAAATCCGATTAATTCGTTAATAAACAAGGTTTTATACCTGAATTCCCGATACAACCATGCGCGGTGAATTCCACCGATCGTATAGCTGCCCAACCCGGCGCCGAAAACGGCAGCCAGGTTCGCCATTGCTCCCTCGCCGTATTGGTAGCCCAAATAGATGCCGATCAGCCAGAACACCAGGAAAACGCCTGCTGCCGCCCACCCTGATAATTGCAAAAGGCGCCGCAACTGGCCGGCGGAAATATCCTTTTGCTGGATGACGGCTGACTGAAATACAGCATACTGCGCCTGAAGGAACAGGCCGCCGAATACCTGGATCAGCGCCATGGCGGCAAAATCGGCTTTGTCCAGCAACCGGACCAGCACATAGGTTTGCACCAGGCCCAGCAAGAACTGAACACCGGCGGCGATCCCCGTCCAGCGAATGCCAGTGAAAAGATTGCCTATCAGGTTTTCAGCGTTTCGATCAGCCAATCCTTAGCATTATTTTCGTCCGCTAAAACAAGGTACCCGCTCTGCCGGGCGGTACGATACCCAGGTGGCGATACGCCTTTTCGGTGGCTTCCCGGCCGCGCGGAGTCCGCTGGAGGTACCCCTCCATGATCAGGAACGGTTCGTGGACTTCTTCGATGGTGCCGGGTTCTTCGCCCACAGCGGTGGCAATCGTGGTCAGGCCGACCGGTCCGCCCTTGAATTTTTCGATAATGGCGGTCAGGATGCGGTTGTCCATTTCGTCCAGCCCGCCTTCATCCACATTCAGGGCCTGGAGGCCGAATTGGGCGATTTCCAGGTTGATGACGCCGTCTCCCTTGATCTGGGCAAAATCGCGCAGCCGCCGCAGGAGGGCGTTGGCGATCCGGGGTGTTCCCCTGCTTCGCCGCCCGATCTCGTTGGCGCCTTCGGGTGTAACCGAGACGCCCAATAAATTTGCCGACCGGTTGACAATCCGGATCAGGGTCGGTACATCGTAATAATCGAGGTGGCAGTTAATGCCGAACCTGGCGCGCATGGGAGCGGTCAGCAACCCCATTCGGGTGGTCGCGCCGACCAGGGTAAACGGATTCAGCGTGATCTGGATGCTCCGGGCATTCGGCCCGCTGTCGATCATGATATCTATCCGGTAATCCTCCATCGCTGAATAGAGGTATTCTTCCACAACAGTATTGAGCCGGTGTATCTCATCGATAAAAAGGACGTCGCCTTCTTCCAGGTTGGTCAGCAGGCCGGCCAGGTCGCCTGGTTTTTCCAGGACGGGGCCGGATGAAAGCTTCAGATTGGCGCCCAATTCGGTCGCGATAATATGCGACAAAGTGGTTTTGCCGAGCCCTGGGGGGCCATGCAGCAGGACGTGGTCCAGGGCTTCACCCCGTTGAAGGGCTGCCGCAATGAAAACCTCCAGGTTATCCACAATCCGGGGCTGGCCGCTGAATTCATCTAAGGCTTTGGGCCGGAGCGCTTTTTCAATCTGGCGATCCTCCGGGTTCATTCCCTCACCGCGGGGATCAAGATTCGGATTGGACATGGTTAAGGTTTTTCGTAAATGACCTTGCCTTCGGCGCCGGGTTCCACCAACTGCAGGCAATCCTTGGCGGAAGGTTCGCTGCTTTGGCAGATCAGGGTTCCCTGACAGTCGTAAAGGAATGATTTCTCACCGGAGAACAGGTAGGCCCAGCCGTTGGTCCGGAACCGGTATTTGGTGATTTTTGCGGATTTGAAAGCATTCAACAGATCGGGCATCCAGCCTTTTTCGGGCAACCGTTCCAGGTCGAGGCAATCCGGCCGGTTCGGGATTTCATCGGTCTTCCCGGCGGGTGTCCAGCAGGTGATTTCCACCATCGCGTCTTCCGCCATGCAGATGCCGGCCAGGCCTTCGAGCTTGCGGTAACCGAACCGGGCGGATTGGCCGGCCTTGAGTTCCAGGCCGTCAACCGAAATTCTGGCAGGCAGTAATTTTTCACCGGACTCCGTAACGATCATCAAACCGCATCCATCCAAACCGGTGAGATCCTCAACATGACCGGTTGTGTTGCAATCTCCGCCGTTTTGCTTTGTTTTGCAACCCGCCGCAGTCACAACGAGCAACAGTATAAAAATTCTTACGTACATAAGGGTTATTTTAAATTCAAGCGCGGGGTAATTTATTCTTTAAAAACCCAAGTAATTATTACTTTTGCGCTGCTTTTTTTGAACCTTCGTCCCCCTTGCGGGCAATCAACTCGCGCTCCGGCGCATCCTGCGGGAGCCAAATCAAAATATCAAAACCAATGAGCGGAACAAAAGTAACCATTACCAACGGAAAATTAAACGTGCCGAATGACCCGATCATTCCTTTTATCGAAGGCGACGGTACCGGGCCCGATATCTGGGCGGCATCTGTGCGCGTGTTGGATGCAGCTGTAGAAAAGGCCTACGGCGGTCAACGCAAGATTGTATGGAAGGAAGTGCTTGCCGGTGAAAAAGCCTTCAACAAAACCGGCGAATGGCTCCCGCAAGAAACGCTCGACGAGATTGAAGCCAACCTCATCGCCATTAAAGGCCCGCTCACGACTCCGGTCGGCGGCGGTATCCGGTCCCTGAACGTAGCCCTGCGCCAACGGCTGGATTTGTACGCCTGCGTACGTCCGGTCCAATACTTTTCCGGCGTACCTTCTCCCGTGAAAGAGCCGGAGAACGTGGACATGATCATCTTCCGGGAAAACACCGAAGACATCTACGCCGGTATCGAATACCTGAACGGCACGCCTGAATTGGATAAACTCAAGAAATTCCTGATCGGGGAAATGGGCGTTAGCCAGATCCGCTTCCCGAATACGGTATCCCTGGGCATTAAGCCGGTTTCCGTTGAAGGCACCGAACGCCTCGTCCGCGCAGCCATCGAATACGCCATCGACAACAAAAAATCTTCCGTTACCCTGGTGCACAAGGGCAATATCATGAAATATACGGAGGGAAAATTCAAGGAGTGGGGATACCAGCTGGCCGAACGCGAATACGGCGATAAAGTATTCACCTGGGCCCAGTACGACCGCATTGCCGCCAAGGAAAGTACGGAAGCTGCCAATAAGGCACAGAATGAGGCCATCGCCAAGGGCGCCATCATCATCAAGGATGTAATCGCGGATGCATTCCTGCAACAGATCCTGACCCGTCCTTCTGAATATTCCGTGATCGCTACCCTCAACCTGAACGGCGATTACATCTCCGACGCCTTGGCAGCACAGGTAGGCGGCATCGGCATTGCACCCGGCGCCAACATCAACTACGTCAACGGTTGCGCCATTTTTGAAGCTACCCACGGTACGGCGCCCAAGTATGCCGGCCTCGATAAAGTGAACCCAAGCTCGGTGATCCTTTCCGGCGAAATGATGTTCCGCTACATGGGCTGGAAAGAAGCCGCTGACCTGATCATCAAGGCCATCAACGCTGCCATCGGCAAAAAGCGGGTTACCTATGATTTCCACCGCCTGATGGATGGTGCGACCCTGCTAAAATGTTCAGAGTTCGGTGACGAACTCATCGGCAATATGTAATTGAATATCCCCCAGCGGGAAAGATACCTCCGGGCAGCTGTCCGGGGGTATTTTTTTTATGACTGAACCCCGAAGGCCGCCAGGAATGCGATCATCAACAACGCTGAATACCCCAGAAATACCGGCAAATCCAGGTATTTCCCCGGGCTAATGCCGTGTTTCCGGTACAAATATACGGCCGCCAATATTTTTTCGAGGGTAAAGGCCAATACCGTCCCCACGGCTGCGCCAATCAGGCCGATCCATTGCAGGAGCATCCAGCTCAATATAAGGTTGGCGCCGATTTCCACCAGTAGGATCCACAGGGCAGCCTTGTTCTCATCAAGGGCGATCATGACCGTCCTGGAAAATACCAACCGGCTGATCAGGATCAAAATGAACATATTGAAAATGGGAACGCTCTCCTCAAATGACCGGTTGAAAACGAGCGGTATCAGCCACCGGCTGGTCAGGATCAATACAATGGACGGCGGAAAAAGGAGGTGAAACAACTTTCGGGATTTCACCTTCAGCGTCTCCATGCCCGACGCCAGATCTCCGGAAATCAGCGGTATCATAGCCGATGAGAAGGCCGCGGTCATGGCGATCACAAAAGGCATCTCGCGGGCCCCATACCTGAAAACGGCAAATAAATGGTCGTTGCCGGGAAATTGAAAGCTGATCAGCCAACCGTCCAAAGACTGGTTCAATCCGGCAATGAGCGCATAACCGACCAGCGGCCAGCTCAACATCAGCCAACGCGACATGATCCTCCGGTCGTATCCGGGCTTGCCAATCCCCAGCAAACAGGTGATCAACCAGATATGTTTGATGACCGCAAGCCCGATCAGGCCGTAAAAGCTCCAGCGAAAATCAAGCCCCATAAAGGGCGGAAGCGCAACGGCCAACAGGTAACCCAATCCTGAAAATATCCCGAACCGGAAATTGGACATCGGTTTGTCCTTCAGGAGATAAACGTTTTCCAGCAGGAAGGCAGGCAATTGAATAGCCAGATACCAGATAAAAAGCCTGTAATACGGCAAATCCGGAGCGCTGGTCAACACGAGCAGCACCTGCCGCTCAAAAAACAGGCAAATGCCCAGCAACAGCAACCCGAGTCCGGTGAGGAACAGGTAGGTGTCCCACAAAAAAACGGGCCGTTCGCTCGGTTCCAACTTCGGAAACAAACTCAGCAAGCCCTGGGTCAGGCCGGAAATCCAAAAAGCGCTTAGCAAAAAACCGATATACAGCAGCTTCTCGTAAATGCCGATATCATCCGTTGACAACCCCGACTTTGCCAGCAGAACGGCAACCGCCAGGACCGCCCCCTGGCGCATGATATGAAAAGCTTGCAGGGCTTTTACATTCGTCATCCAGGCGCTGAGCAGCCTGTTAGCCAATGATGGTGTCTTTTTCCTGGAAATGAACCCCGTATTCGCGCAATTCGGCCAATACCGGCGCGTAGACCTCTTTCATCACCGGAATGTTGACCCCGGTGGATGTGATCTTTTCTTCCATGACCAGCCTGACAAAAATACCCAACGGCAGGCCGACCAGTTTGGCCATGGCCGTATCCACCTCATTTTCGCCTTTCATGACCATGGTACTCGTCAGCAGGTGTTTATTGCCCTCCATTTCGTATTCGAACTCATGCTGCATGATGACCATATCCTTGTCGCCGGTTTTCAACTTCCATTTATCCCGCAGCAGGTATTCCACGATCAGAGCCGGCGTGGCGTTGGCCAGCTGGATCCGCTTCCGTCGGAAAAGCCCCAGCCATTCCAGTTTTTGCATCACCTCCGAATCGGTTTCCTGTTCGATCAGGGCGGCAATGCGGTCTTTAACGGAGCCGCCGTCCATATGCGGCACATAGGCTTCCATCAATTCCCGGTAAGTGATCTTGCCGGAATCCAGGATGGGGAAAGAGCCGTCGGTCAGTCCGATCCGGATCAAGGCATCCCATGCGTTGCAAAACCCCTTGTGGCGGATAGTGCCGCGCAACAGATTGGGGATGCCGCTCAGGCCGTAGTGATCACGGTAAAGGAGCGAATCGCGGTTGGCGTACACTTCCCATTGCCCCATTCCCGGCACTTCGATGTTCCAGTGTTCGCGGTAGAGGCGGTGATAGGGAATATATTTGAGTTTGCCGTCTTCGAGATACTGAGCGGTACCCTGACCGCTCAGAACCACGTTGCGGGGGTTCCAGGTGAGTTTGTAGTGCCAGGGGTTGTCGTCGCTTTCGGGCGCCACCAGTCCGCCCGTATAGGACCTGAAGGCAGTGATCTGACCGCCTTTGGCTTTGATCTCATCGATTTTTTCCTTGGCCGACATATGGTCGATCCCGGGATCCAGGCCCATTTCGCCCATGAAGATCAACTCGCGGTCTCGAACTTCGTCAGCCAGGCGGTACATTTCATTGGAAACGTAGGAAGCGGTGATGAGGTGTTTGCGAAGTTTGATACAGTCCTGGGCTACTTCAAAGTGGAGGTGGGCAGGAAGGAGGGATACCACGATATCCGCGCGGCCGATCAATTCCCTTCGGTCGTTGACCTTGAGGACATCCAGCCAGGCGGCCCGGCCGTTGGGATGTCCCGCGATTTTTTTCTCAGCCAGTCCGGGGTCGGCGTCCGCCACTGTGACGAACCACCCTTTTTCCTTACTTTGTTCTAGCACGTATTTTATCAGGGCTGTAGAGGATAGGCCTGCGCCTATAATCAGAATATTGCTCATTTTCATTTGTTTTCGGGCCAAAGATAAGGCAATGGTTGAATTGTTCGCCGGTTCTGCGGCGGTATTGTTGGATTGTTCACCTGCGGCTGGAAATAATATCCGATCCCCGCCTTGAGGCCCAGGGAAATACAATTATGTTTAATTTAGCGTTCTATCTCAAAAAATTAATATGAGGAAATCCTGGATTATGCTCCTTGCTGTTTTTTCCTTCACCCTTTTATCGGGCTGTTATTCCTTTAAAGGCATCAGCATCGAGCCCGACGTGAATACATATTATGTGGGGAATTTCAAAAACAATGCCGTTAACTCCCCACCTGTATTGCCCCAAACCGCGGCGGAAGCCCTGCGGGAGAAACTGCGGACGGAAACCCGTCTGAAGCAGTCCAATACCGCTCCGGATATTGAATTCAAGGGTACCATTGTGGATTTCAGGGTAACCTCCGAAGCCCCGAAACCCGGAGAAAGTACGGCCATCAACCGGCTTACCATTGTGACTGCAATCGAGTACGTCAACAACAAATACGAAAAAAAGGGGTGGAAGAATAACTTCTCCTTTTTCTACGATTTTCCCAGCAACCAGAGCCTGAGCTCGGTTCAGGATGACGCCGTTACTTCCATACTGGACCAAATGATGGAAGATATTTTCAACAAAGCCTTTACCGACTGGTAAGCCGATACCCCTCATCCGGGATTTAAACACTTAAGACAGACTAAAACCAACTTATGCTTTTCGATCTGTTTATCCGGGAAATTCACCGGCGATTAATTGATGAGAGCCTGCCCCGGCTGCGCAAATGCCTGGGCATGCTCGATGAATCCGCGATCTGGTATCGCCCCAATGTACACAGCAATACGGTCGGCAATCTGGTGTTGCACCTTCATGGCAATGTACGGCAGTGGCTTGGTGCTGGCCTGATGAAAATGGAGGATGTCCGGATGCGGCAAACCGAATTCGACGAGGAAGGTCCGATCTCTTCCGCCGAACTCCTGGCCAGAATGGCGCAAACCGAGCTGTTGATCGAAACCACCCTGAAAAAAGTGCGGCCCGAAGATCTCATTGCTTCCCATCGGGTACAGGGCTTTGAAGAAAACGGGGTTGCCATCCTGGTCCATGTGACGGAACACTTTTCATATCATGTCGGGCAGATCACCTATATCACCAAAGCATTGAAAGATCTGGATACCGGTTACTTTGCCGGAATCGACCTGGAGAAAAAAGACTGATATTTATGCCATCCTTATGCGCCGGATCATGTACAGCAGAATAACTTTTTTGCTTCTATTTATTTCAGCCCCATACCTTGGTGCGGCGCAATCTCCAAAAAGATTTCACCTTCCCAAAGACCTGATTGAGGTTTCAGGCCTGTTCTACGCAGGTAAGGACAGCCTCTGGTGGCACAATGACAGCGGCAGATCCCCTACCCTTTTCCTGACGGACGGACGGGGTAAATTGCTGACAAAACGCGACCTCTACCCGCTGACCAACCGGGATTGGGAGGACATCACCTCGGATCCGTCGGGCAATATTTATATCGGCGATTTCGGCAATAATGCCAATAACCGGAAAGATCTGAAGGTCTATATCCTCTCGCCCAACAAACGCATCGACTCGCTGCTTTTCCAGTACCCGGACCAAAAGCGGTTTCCGCCGCCTGCACAAGCCGCCAATTTTGATATGGAAGCGTTCTTCTGGTATGCGGATTCCCTTCACCTTTTTTCCAAGAACAAGCTCGTCAAAGGGAATTATTTTACCAAACATTACCGGCTGCCTGCCAAACCGGGAACCTACACCGCAGATCTTCAGGACAGCCTTTACCTGAAGAAACGGGTGGTTACGGGCGCCGCCGTAAGCCCCGACGGGCGCCGGATTGCGCTGGTCGCCTACAATTTCAAGCGGTTTCTCGGGTTCATTCCCACCTCAGCCGCTTCGGTCCTCTGGTTTGACGATTTCTCCGGCACAAAATTCCTGCAAGGAACGATGCACAAGGTCAATTTAGCCTGTTTGCTGGCTACCCAATATGAATCCATCGATTTTGAAGATAACGATAATGTCATCGTTGCCTCAGAACGAACGGTTATCATACCGCAAAAAGCCCGGAGAATCCGCCTGAAACGATGACCCTGGTTTCGGGTGTTAACAAAAAGCCAATTCCTGGCCCCAAATTCGGCCAGGAGAAATGGCTTTTTTAAATTGCAGGCTGTTTGCAAACCGACGCTATCCAAATTAAATCGCAAGAATATGAAACTTGGCAAATTGTTATTGCTGGCGACGATTTTGACCGGCGCTTTCCGAATGAGCGCAGCCGATCAGATTTCCAGGATCGAACCGCCCAACTGGTGGACGGGCATGAAAAATCCAAAACTCCAGTTGCTGGTACACGGCAACAGGATCAATAACCTCGATCCCAGAATCGATTACCCGGGCGTAACCATCAACAGGGTCATCAAGGTTGAAAATCCCAATTACCTTTTTATCGACCTGGTTATCGCCCCCGCTGCAAAACCCGGAACCCTGCGAATCGATTTCCTGGCAAACGGTTCCATTGCCGAATCCCACAATTATGCACTCCTGGAACGGGAACCCGGATCAGCGGAAAGAAAAGGCTTTGACAACGCAGATGTGATGTATCTCATTACACCCGACCGGTTTGCCAACGGCGATCCGACCAACGACGAGGTTCCCGGCATGCGCGAAAAACCCAACCGGGCCAACATCGGCGGCCGGCATGGCGGCGATATCGAAGGCATACGGAAAAACCTGGACTATATCAGCAAAATGGGATTTACCGCCATCTGGCTCAACCCGGTGTTGGAAAACGATATGCAAGCCTATTCCTATCACGGATATTCCACCACAGACTTCTATAAGGTGGATCCCCGATTCGGCACCAATGAATCCTACCGGCAATTGTCGCGTGAGGCCAAAACCAGGGGGATTAAAATGATCATGGACATGATCGTCAATCATTGCGGCACCGAACATTGGTGGATGAAGGACCTTCCCATGGAAGACTGGATCAACAATGCCCGGACTTATGTGGAAACCAACCATAAAAAGACCCTCCTTCAAGACCCGCATGGGTCAGAAGCTGACAAGAAGATATTTACAGACGGCTGGTTTGTACCCACCATGCCGGATATGAACCAGCGCAATGACCTGATGGCAGTCTACCTTACCCAAAACAGCATCTGGTGGGTGGAATACGCCGGACTGGACGGCATCCGGATGGATACTTACCCCTACCCCGATATGGCCTATATGAGCGAATGGACCAAAGCCCTCATGGCAGAATACCCCAATTTCAACATTGTCGGGGAAGAATGGCACGAAAATCCGGCGATCGTTGCTTATTGGCAGCGCGGCAAGACCAACCCCAACGGGTACAAATCCTACCTCAAAAGCCTTATGGACTTCCCCATGCAATCAGCCTTGTCCCAATCGCTGAACATGCCCGAACAATACGGAGAATCCTGGTCGAAACTGTACGAAACCCTTTCGTTTGATTTTTTGTATCCTGCCCCGAATGACCTGGTCGTTTTTCCGGACAACCACGATATGAGCAGGATTTTCACCCAGGTCAACGAGGATTATGACCTCTACAGAATGGCCGTGGCCTATATCCTGACCACCCGGGGCGTGCCGCAACTCTACTACGGAACTGAGGTCCTGATGAAAAACCCGGGGACCGGCGACCATGGGGTGATCCGCAGCGATTTTCCGGGCGGTTGGTCCGGCGATGCCGTAAACGGATTTACCGGTTCAGGGCTGACCGACCGGCAAAAAGCCGCACAGGCCTATGTTCAAAAATTGTTGCAATGGCGAAAAAACGCCTCAGCCGTTCATTTCGGCAAACTGGTCCATTTTGTCCCCAAGGGTAATGTATATGTCTATTTCCGGTTTGACAGCCGGCAAAAGGTCATGGTGTTGCTGAACAAGAACCGGGAAGCCGCAACCGTTGATCCGGCCCGCTTTGCGGAGATCCTTGGCGGGGCGACTTCGGCAACGGACATCATAACCGGGAAAACGATCAGAATCGACGCGACCATCCAGATTCCGGCCAGAAGTCCCATGATCCTGCAGATTGAATAATAACAAAGCGGGTGATTCAGGCGTTAATAGTATCGATTCTTCCTATCGGGCAAAGGTAATTTTCATACCTTTGTGTCTGCAAGCAGCCCTTTTTTATACTGGCCGTCCAGCGATTTGCGTTCTTATGGGGTCTTGTATAAATTGGGGCTGAATCCCGAAAACGATCCGATCGCATCATGCGCAAACTCGTAATCCTGTGGCATATCGCATTACTGCCCGTGTTGGCGTACAGCCAGAGTTGCGGCCTGTCGGATACTATCCTCCTCTCGACCAACTCCGAGCAATTCATCGACCTTAACATCACGGATTTTTTCAACAACAACCTGGCGGATCCGGCACAAGGGCTTTGCGAAATAGAGCTCAAATTCGTTCATCAATTATCGGAAAACCTGGAGGTCTGGCTTACGTCACCCGCCGGCCAAACCATCCAGTTGATCGGTCCGAATACGGATGACCAGTTCGCCTTTACCTTTTCAGCGGGATGGAATATTTCATTCATCCCTTCCGGGGAGACCGCAGTTCCGGACCCCGGCCATCCGGCGCACTGGGACAACAACCAACCCAATAATTTTGTGGTCGGCGGCATCTATACCGGCAGCTACTACCCCTATATCGGCAGTCTTGAAAATTTCAATACCGGCCCTGTAAACGGCATCTGGCGCTTCCGGGTCCGCAACAACCCATCCAGCTATAGCGGCGCTTTTTTATTCATCAGGCTTGTTTTTTGCGACAGCAGAGGAGTGGATTGCTGTTTTGCGAAAGCCGGGCAATTGACAGCGCCGGACCTGGTCACCTGCCAGGGCGATACAAGCCTGGTCTTTGACCCTTCGGTGGTGATCGCCGGACCACCGGCGGATACGGCGGAGTTTGCCTACACCTACATTTACAGCCGGGCCGACACCATTATCGGCTATGATACTCTGGCGGACCTGAGCGACTACCCTGCCGGGAATTACCAGATCTGCGGACTGTCCTATCGAAAATCACAGGTAGACAGCCTCCCGATTGCCTGGACGGTAGACAGCCTGAGGACCAACCTTGAGAGTTTTACGCCCAAATTTTGCGGGCAACTGACCGGGAGTTGCATCGAGGTGGAGATCGTACCGCCGCCGGATACCACGATCCTGGATCGCGCAATCTGCGACGGCGATTCCTTTTCCATCGGCGACAGCACCTGGACCACTGCCGGCCAATTTCAGATTCCGCTTCAAAGTTTTGCCGGTTGCGACAGTATCGTCCGGGTCAATCTGATGGTCTATCCCATACCGGTCACCCAAATAGATACCGTCATCTGCGCCGGCAGCGCTTACGCTGCCGGGACCTCAACCTATACCGTTTCCGGAACCTATCGCGATACCCTGCAGGCTTTTACCGGTTGCGACAGCATTGTCATCAGCAATCTTACGGTCCGGGATCCGATTGCGGCGGTTTTCGATACCACTGTTTGTGCCGGCCAAACGGTAATTTTCGGCGGGCAGCCCTTTTCAGCTGCCGGACAATACCAGGTAGTTATTCCATCAACCGAAGGTTGCGACAGCACCATTACCGTTAACCTGACGGTGATTGACGTTCAGGCAGTGATCGCAGCGCCCGACATCCTTACATGCGCCAATCCGGAAATACAGCTCAACGGCTCAGGCTCCTCGCCCGCAGGCCAGATCAGTTTTGAGTGGCAGGATTCCGGAGGCGCGACGCTTGGCGCGGGTCCCGTGCTTGCAGTTTCAGATCCGGGATCCTACCAGCTTCTGGTAACCCGGACGGTGGATAATACCGTCTGTTCGGATCGGGATACGGCAACCGTTGCGGTCAATCAGGTTGTTCCGCTTGCTGATCCCGGATCACCGGACACCCTGACCTGCACCCGCACCCAGATCTCATTGGGCGGCCCCGGCACCAGTACCGGGCCGGATATTACTTACAATTGGACTTCCCCGACCGGCCATTTTGCAGGCCCGGACAACGTCGCCGAACCGCTGGTCGATCAACCCGGGGAATATACCCTCATCGTCACCGATCTGCAAAACGGCTGCCGGGACACAGCCGCTGTGGCGATTTCCATTGACACCATTCATCCGGCCATCAACCCGATTGACCATTTCACCATCAATTGCCTGGTTGCATCGGATACGTTGTTCGGAGCGGCAACTGCCGCCGGTCCGCTGGAGTACCTCTGGTCGGGTCCTTGCCTGGTTTCCGCTCCAGCCAATGACCGGGTGATTGTCAATTGCGCGGGCCAATATGTATTCCAGGCCACCAATACCCTCAACGGCTGTTCAACACAGGCGCAGGTTATGGTAGATGAAGATCTTGCCGTACCAGCAGCGCAGGTGAGTTCACCAGATCCTTTATTAACCTGTTCGCACCAGGTTGTTACCCTCGATGGAAGCGGCTCCGTACCGGGCAGCAGGATACGGTTCGACTGGGCTGACCCTGGGAGTAATCCAATTGGGCAAACACCCGTCATTAATGTCAGCCAGGCCGGAAATTATCTACTCACCGTAACCGATACCATCAACGGTTGTACCGGGGCGGCGACGATTAACGTCACAATTGACACCCTGGCGCCGCAAGCCCTGGCCGGTCCGGATCAAACCATCAATTGCCAGGTGACCGAGGTTTCCATCGGCGCTAACCAGAACCCTTCCCCGGAATGGGTCTTCTCCTGGACCATTCTGGAGGGACGCCTCACGGGGCCGGCCAACCAACCCGTTACCACGACGGATACCTCCGGATATTTTCAGCTGATCGTAACCGATCAATCCAACGATTGCAGGGATACCGCTCTGGTCCGCGTATTTGCCGACCTGGAAAAACCCTTTGCCAATGCAGGCAGTGACGAGACCATCAATTGCGGTACGGATGTCATAATCCTGGACGGATCCCAGTCCAATTTCCCGGCGGGCTCCGCCATTGCCTGGGAAGGTCCTTGTTTGATGAACGATCCGGAGGAATTGGTCAATTCGGCTGACTGCCCGGGGCTTTTCATCCTGACGGTAACGAATCCTGATAACTTTTGTACGGACCGCGATACGGCGGAGATTTTCCTGAATCCCGCTGCGCCTTATGTCGTCCTCAGTTCGGATACAGCCGTAATTTCCTGTACGGACGGTATGGCATTGCTGGATGCTTCCGGTTCTTCAGCCGGTTTTTATGATTGGTACTTCAACGGTGTTTCACAGGGTGTGAACAGCAAGACCTTTACCGTAAGCGAACCCGGCACTTACATCTTCGAGGCAGCTAACGGCGACAGAACCTGCGTAGATCAGGACTCTATGGTAGTGGTCATGGACTGCCTGCCCGTCATCAATATTCCAACACCGGATTCCATAATTTGCGGCAGGGAGGTTGTCGCTATTGCGGCAAATGTTGTCCCCCAAGGTCCCGAATATATTTATAGCTGGTCGGGACCGGATGAAAGCTGCATCGTGAGCGGACAAGGAACCGCAACAATACAGGCCAGTTGCAGCGGCGCCTATTCTGTGACCGTTACCAATCCGGCAGTCGGTCTGGAGGCGCAGAGTGTTGTCACGCTTTTGGCTGACCTCAACGTTCCCTTTGCCGAGGCCGGTCCGCCGGATACCATCAACTGCGTGCAGAGCCAGGCTACCCTGGACGGATCGAACTCCTCCTCCGGGCCCAACTTCATTTACAGGTGGACGGACGGCATCACGGGGAACCTGGTCGGAGAAAATCTGATGGAAACGGTTTTCACCCCCGGCACCTACTTCCTTGAAGTCATCGATACGGTCAACCAATGCAGTTCCAGCGATTTCGTGCAGATCCTGAAATCGGATACGCCGCCTACCGTAAACTTCGGGTCTTCGGTCTTTCCCTGCGACAGGGATACGTTCGGCCTGGAATCCTTTATTTCTCCGCCGTCCGATTTTTACGCTTATTCCTGGTCGGGCCCGGGCATTGTCAGCGGCGCCGATGGACCGACAGCACAGGTGGATGCCCTGGGGGAATATACCCTGCTGGTGGTCAACACCCAGAATTTATGCCAATCTGCCGGATCGGTAACGGTTACCGACCAGATTTGTGCGCCATGCCTTGATGTTGCCGTCCCGGACACACTGAACTGCCTGACAAATTCGGTTGCACTCCAGGCGGCGTTTTGCTATCCTTGCGTCGATTGTCAAATCACTTGGCAAACAGATACCGGACAGCTGGAAGGCCCTGTCGACGGACTTTCCGCAACGGCAACTGCGCCGGGAGCCTACCGGATCACGGCAACCGATACGCTGGGCTTTTCTACCACCGTGGAAATTACGGTCATACGAAATGCAGATCTGCCGAAAGTTATGGCGGGTCCCGACCGCCGGTTGACCTGCGACAGCACCCAGGTAACGCTCGGAGCGCTTACCACAGCAACAGGTCCGAACCTGATATACGAATGGACAAGTGAAGGGAACAGTGCAATAACCATCCAGGCTGACCCGCGATTTGCCCGGGTCGGATCGGAAGATACCTACATTTTAAAAGTCAGCAATCCCGGCACAGGCTGTTTTGCAACCGATACCGTCCTGGTCAGCAGGGATACAACCCCGCCGGTCGCGGAAGCAGGTCCGGCCTTTACGCTGACCTGTACCCAGCAACAGGTCATTCTGAACGGCGCCGGCTCCAGCACCAGCAATGTCTTATACCAATGGTCGGGCCCGGCCAGTTCGGCATGCCTGACGGGGCCCAATACACTGAACCCTATCGCAAGGTGCCCGGCAACCTATTTTCTGACCGTGACAAACCTGAGCAACGGTTGTGCTGCAACCGACAGCACAGTGGTGAACCCCGCGCCTGACCTGCCCCAAATTGTTCCGTTCCCGGATACGATACTGACCTGCAGCAATCCGGAAATCACCCTGCTGGGATCGGTTCCCGGACCAACAGGTTATTCATTCGGCTGGGTCATGGAGGATCAAAACGGCAATCCGGTTGCAGGAAGCGAAACACAGGAAATGGACCGGCTCGTCAATGCTCCGGGCAGATACCGGTTTACCGTGACAGACCAAAGCTCCAATTGCCAGAATCAATTCACCGTTCTCGTCGGCAATGATCAAACCCCACCTCAGGTTGACGCCGGGCCGAATGCGACACTTGATTGCACGATCGGCAGCCTCTCGTTAACGGGCACTGTGGCGCCGGCTTCCGGCAATTACACCGTTTCCTGGACCTCTCCAGAAGGGTTCCCTATTGACAACCCCGCTTCGCTGACGCCGCTGGTCCATCAGCCCGGCAAGTACTTTTTGCAAATTGACAATATGGATAACGGCTGCAGCGCTCAGGATTTCGTTCAGATCTTCAGAGACCTCAACGCACCTGTCATCTCAGCTGGGTTGGATACCAGCCTATCCTGTCTGATCACCCAAATCCGCCTCTCCGGCAGTCAGCAAACGATGAGCGGCCAGGCGATGATCACCTGGATCGCTTCAGATGGCGGGAATATTGTCTCCGGAGGAAATTCCCTGAACCCGTTGATCAATGCACCCGGGGTTTATCAACTTTCGGTAAAAGACCCTGTCAATAACTGCACCGTTATGGCCCAGGTGATGGTTTCCGCCAATAATGCGCCCCCCCAGGCGGATATTGCCGGCCTGGATACCCTGACCCTCGATTGTACGAGGGATACGATCGTATTGGATGCGGGAAATTCCATTACGGATACCGGCGCCCCGGCTGCTTTCAAATGGAGCGTCCACGGCGAAGGCCGGCTTTTTCCCGACCTGACCGCTTCATCGGTAATGACCGATGCGGCAGGCAACTACCGGTTGATCGTAACCGATTCCGGCAATGGTTGCATGGATACGCTGGCGTTCAACATCACTGCGGATTTCGAACTGCCGACCCTGGCCTATCAACCTATCATTCCGCTTACCTGCCTTCGACAGGAAACCCAGCTCGCGATCGCCGGCTCCGTACCGGGAAATTTTTCGCTGACCTGGTTCGATCCGGCGGGTTTGGTCCTGGGTGAAGAAACCCCGATGGTCGCTACAACAACAGGAGGCAACCATCGCCTCATCATTGAAAACACGACAAACGGCTGCACCAATGAACTGGTGCTGACGGTGCCGACCGATACCATGCCGCCGATTGTGCGAATTGCCACTCCGGATTTTCTGGATTGCGATATGCCTGTAGTCGACCTCGATGGATACAACTCCTCCAAAGGCATCCGGTATATTTATAACTGGTCGACTCCGGATGGCCGGGTTGTGGCCGGTCAGGACCAATTGATTGCCAGGGCCGACCTTCCAGGTACATACACCCTGTCGATTGCGGACACACTGAACGGATGTACCGCATCAGCAAATGTAGCGGTGGAAGCCCTGGCATTCCCGGTTCAAAATGCCGAAGTTGAGGTCATCCCTCCGGGGTGCGGCAATCAAGGCGGAGGCGGAATTCAGGTAGTAGCTGTAAGCGGCGGCACAGGTCCGTACCGATACAATCTGGACGGCGGGATATTGCAGACCGAACCCGGATTTGGCCCGCTTGCCCCCGGCGCCTATCTGCTGGGGGTTACAGACATCAATCAATGTACCTGGGACACCTTGATCGTGGTCCCGGAAGCCGAGCCCATCCAGGCTGACCTCGGGCCGGACGTCATCATTTTGCTGGGCGACAGCACCCGGCTTAGCGTACAGCATACGGCTGCCGATCCGGATACCATTATCTGGTCGCCCGCTCCGTTTGCCGCCACCGGCTCTCCGGATGAGATTGTGGTCAAACCGCTGGAAACGACCATCTATTCCGTTACCGTTATCGACCGGAACGGCTGCAAAGCTACCGACCGGATCATCGTACAGGTTGACCGGAGGCCTGCCGTGTATATTCCAAATGCATTCTCCCCGGACAATAAAGGCGACAACGACCGGTTCACGGTCTACGGCGGCAGCGGCCTGGCAAAGATCAATGTTCTGAGGATCTATGAACGGTGGGGCAATATGGTATTTGAGCGCAAAGATTTTCCGCCCAATGACCCTGCCTTGGGTTGGGACGGCACCCTGAACGGCCGGGTACTGAACGCCGCCGTTTTTGTCTACTACCTTGAAGTCGCGTTTTCTGATGGAAAAACGGCCGTTTACACCGGCGACCTCACCCTGATGAGATAAGGTCATCCAACCATTTACGCCTGATTTCCGTCTAACCTAAAAACCGGAAACATGAAAAACGTCAAGTATGGAATAACCCTCATGCTTATGCTGGCCGGGATATCCCTGGGGACAACTGCGATTTGTCAAACCGGGACCTTCACAGAAATCCGCCAAATTGCCTGCGGCGATACGGCATTTACCGGAAGCCTGGGCTACCCTACCTGGAATCCGCCGCAGATCATCGACCGCCCCTATCTCGGCCATGCAGTCCTGCTGGGTGATTTTGTAGAACCGAACCTGTTGCAATACATTGCACCGATCTGTTATAGCGGAAATGACACCCTCGTAATCGAGTGCGCCCACGCCACCCAGATCACGTGCGACACCGGCATATACATATTTGAAATCAGTTGCCCTGAAAGCATTCAAACCGTCTATCCTGCAGAAGTCATGTGCAATGACTCCGTCTATGTTGACAACCTCAGCGGATTCTGGGGACCGGCCATTTTCCAGGCTCCTGAACACGGTTACGCCTCGATCATCCTGGAACCTACTGACGGCGCCGGCGTTTTTTACCGGCCTGATCAGGGATTTGAGGGATTGGATGCGGTTAAGGTTGAACTGACCGCTACGCACGATACGGTACTTTACTTATTTCAGGTGTATTGCGAGAAATTGGTCAGCAGCCAGTATGAACCGATGGCACGGGAAATCGATGTCTACCCTAACCCAACCAACGGCAATTTATTTTTTGAGCTGAAGGAGGCGATTCTGACGGCAGAAATATTTGATTCGGCGGGGAGAAGGTCAAACAGCGGTTTCGGCCGTACCGGGCAAGGCTGGATGATGGATACCCACAACCTGGGAAGAGGTGCTTATCTGCTCAGAATAACAACTGCAACAGGGGTTTATACGAACCGGTTCATAAGGAATTAGCCCCTTGCCGAAAAAAAATTGCTCCGCACGGCTGAGGATCGCTGTGCGGAGCAAAAACTGGTATCTAATCTAATAAGTGACCTGATTAAAGTTCTAGTAAGAGGTCTTTCTATTTTCTCATCTAGGGTTATTTACGCATGCAATGTAAACTATATTTCGGCAAAAGTCAAGACCTCTCCTTAATTATTTTCCAGAAAATTAAATTTATCAAATTTCATCCCGCCTATTCGCTTATTCAGCAATTAATACCCTGCGTCGCCAGACCATAGCAAGCGTAAAGGCTGAAACCAGGTGCCAGATCCCCCACCAGGCCGCTATCATGGCCATACCGCCGAGTCCGTCAAAGAAATTGAAAATCAGGATCAATCCCAGACCGGAATTCTGAATACCGGTTTCAATAGCAATAGCCCGCGCATCCTGAGCAGGCAGGTTGAATACCTTGCGGGCAAAACCGTAACCAGCTGCCAACGCTATGCCGTTGTGGATGAATACCAGCATAAAAACCAGGTGGAGATAGTTTGTTATATTGGCCCTGTTCGCATAAACTGCCACGACCACAAACCCAAGGAAAATGACCATGGAAAGCCATTTGACAGGCCGGTGAATAGCCCCAGTGAACCTCGGGAAATAGGTACTCAGCCCCATTCCCAATACCAATGGAACGGCAATCAGCTGAAACACGGAACCCATCATCTGGTATGCTGAAACCGAAATTTCCCGGCTGTCGCCCATAAACCAGCCCGACATCCAGGAAAAATACAATGGCGTGACCAGGATCGCAGCGGTGGTCGAAATAGTGGTCAGGACAACCGACAGTTCCGTATTTCCATTCGACAGGTGGACCGCGTAATTGGATACGTTACCGCCAGGGCAGGCAGCAACCAGGATCATACCAAGGGCCAGGCTGGCCGGAGGCGATAATGCCCAAATCAACCCCAGGGTCAGGAGCGGCAATAAAACCCATTGAGACAACAAACCCGCCAATGCCGCTTTAGGATAGCGAAAAAGGATCTTGAAATTCTCCAGCCTCAAATCCAATGCAACGCCGAACATTAAAAAACCCAGGCAGATATTCAGTATTGCCAGCTGTCCGGGATTAAAGTTGATGTGTATTTGATCCAGATTTTCCATGCTGTCAAGTCGCTTATTCCAATGTTATCAAAATCTGTTGGGGGGTTACCCCTACCCTTTTGTTCAAAGGTATAAATTCAATCTGTTTGTATGTGTGTTTTTTCTATTATGAGATAAATTTTGTAAGAAAATTTTAACTAAGTAAATTTAATTTATAAAAAAGTAATTGATCCCTGACCAAGCGGCAAGATCGGCGTACCTTTCTGCCCACCAATTCCAATCCCCCGTGAACGCACTGATTGAAAACAAGATCCGGGAAAGTTTCGCAAGGCAAGGGCTCATGCAGACCCTTGGAGCAAGCATCCGTTCTGTCGAACCGGGCCGGGCAGTCATAGAATGCCCGTTTCAATTGGGATTATCCCAGCAAAACGGGTATTTCCATGCGGGCGCCATCACCAGCCTGCTTGATTCTGCCTGTGGGTATGCGTCGCTGTCGGTAATGGAAGAAGATGCCGATGTGCTATCTGCCGAATTTAAAATCAACCTGCTCAAACCGGCAGACACCCAATTGATCATTGCGGAAGGAAAGGTTATACAGGCCGGCAGGACCCTGGTGGTTTGCGAAGGATGGGCATGGGATGGAGCCGCCAAAAAATTGCTGGCAAAAATGCAGGCAACCATGGTGGCCATCCGTCCGGGAAAATAAATCGGGATTGCGTTAAAAGTTTTTATCCGAGAATGTCTTCAATTGCAGCCAATTCCTCAGCGCTGAATTCGATGTTCCTGGTACTTCCAAGGCAATCGGTAATTTGTTCGGGCCGGCTGGCGCCGATCAGGACAGAAGTGATCCGCGGGTCCTTAAGCACCCAGGCAAGGGCCATTTGGGCAAGCGTTTGACCCCGGTCGCCGGCAATCTGATTTAATTTCTGGATCTGCCCGATCCTTTCCCGGCTCACTTCGTTTTCCTTGAGGAAGCCATGGGGTTTGGCTGCGCGCGAATCGGTCGGGATACCGCCCAGGTATTTATTGGTCAGCAAGCCCTGGGCAAGCGGTGAAAACGGGATGCAGCCGACTCCCTGCTCTTCCAGGACGTCCAGCAGGCCATCTTCGACCCAGCGTACGAACATGGAATACTTGGGTTGATGGATCAGGCACGGCGTACCCAGTTCCTTCAGGATCTGGCAGGCTCGTTCGGCTTCTTCCTTCTGATAGTTCGAAATGCCCACATAAAGCGCTTTCCCCTGGCGGACGATCAGGTCAAGAGCGGCCATGGTTTCTTCCAGGGGCGTATCCGGATCAGGCCTGTGATGGTAGAAGATGTCCACATAATCCAACCCCATCCGCCTTAGGCTTTGATCCAGGCTGGACACCAGGTATTTCTTTGATCCCCACTCCCCGTAGGGTCCTTCCCACATGTAATAACCCGCTTTGGTGGAAATGATCAGTTGGTCGCGATAGGCGCTGAAGTCTTCCCTGAGAAGCCGGCCGAAGTTCTCCTCAGCCGATCCGGGAGGAGGGCCGTAATTATTGGCCAGATCAAAATGGGTAATCCCTGCATCGAAAGACAGCCTGAGCATTTTCCGGCAATTCTCCAGCACATCCACATGGCCGAAATTGTGCCAGAGGCCGAGCGACACAAGAGGAAGTTGCAAGCCGCTTCGACCGCAACGGCGGTAGGTCATCGACTGGTAACGCAGGGAATCAGGTTGGTAAGACATCGCTTTGTTTTGGGGTAAATGTAGGGAAAGTTTGTTTTTTGAAACCTGATTACATCCAAATTCTTAATTTTAAGGCAAAATGCTCATCCAATGAAACACCTGGCAACCGCTGCTGCAATTTTATTTGTTCCAATGATGTTTTTTGCTCAATCCAATTTCGGCGTTTTCAGGGATGCAGGTGATGTAGGCGCCGTCCTGCATAAAGGATCCACTCAATACAATTCCGCAACCCAGAAATACCAGCTCAGCGGGTCCGGGGAGAATATCTGGTTTGCCAAAGACGAATTCCAGTATGCCTGGAAAAAGGTAAAAGGCGATTTTATCCTTCAGGCCCGAGGTAAGCTCATCGGAAAGGGCGTCGACCCGCACCGGAAATTCGGCTGGATGGTCAGGGCCAACCTCGATACTGGTTCCCCCATGGCCGCAGCCACCGTTCACGGCGACGGACTTACTTCCCTCCAATACCGGCTCCAACAGGATACGGACATTGCAGAAAACAAGTCGGCAGTAGTCGGCCCCGATGTTATCCGCCTGGAACGCAAGGGCAATAAATTCATCATGTCGGTGGCCAAATGGGGTGAGCTTTTTACGGTCACGGAAGTGGCTGAAGTACCGTTGGGGGACGAGGTTTATGTCGGTTTGTTCATTTGCTCTCACAATAAGGATGTGGTCGAACAGGTCAGCTTTGACAATGTCCGCATTATCTTTCCCGCCAAGGATGATTTCAGGCCGTACCGGGATTATATCGGCAGCTATATCGAAACGCTTGACGTTGGCACAGGCGAACGGATGATCCTGCATACCGCCCCTGTTTCTCTGCAGGCGCCCAACTGGACACCGGATAATAAACATTTGATTTACAACAGCCAGGGTCTGATCTACAGGTTTGACCTCCGCAAAAAAAAGATCAAGGAGCTCAATACGGATTTTGTCAGGCAAAACAATAACGATCACGTCCTGTCCTTTGACGGAAAAATGCTGGGGCTCAGCAGCTCAAGCGGCGAACAGGAATTCGGCTCCCTGATTTACACCGTCAAATCAAAGGGAGGAAAGCCGACCCGGATCACCCCGACCGGCCCGTCGTACCTGCATGGCTGGTCGCCGGACGGCAAGTGGCTGACCTATACCGCTCAGCGCAACAATGACTACGATATTTACAAGGTGCCATCCACAGGAGGGGATGAAATCCGCCTTACCACTTCTCCGGGGTTGGACGACGGTTCGGAATTCAGCCCGGACGGCCAATATATTTACTTCAACTCCACCCGGACAGGGAGGATGCAATTGTGGCGAATGAAACCCGACGGCAGCGACCAGGAGCAATTGACATTTGACGACTTCAACAATTGGTTTCCCCATATTTCACCCGACGGAAAATCAATCGTGTTCATTTCCTATCCGCCGGAAATCAGCCCGGACGATCACCCCTTCTACAAGCGGGTCATGCTGCGCACCATGCCGGCAGGTGGCGGCACCCCTAAAGTCATCGCTTATTTTTACGGCGGACAAGGATCGATCAATACCCCATCCTGGTCGCCGGACAGTAAAAAGGTAGCCTTCATCAGCAATTCGGACATCACCAGAAATTGATCTTAAACCCGCCGAAACATCCTTTTGAACCAAACGATTTTGACAAATTTAATCCGGCATTTTTATTTGTAATTCAATACTTTACATTTAAAATCATTCCGGTTCAAAAAAAATGTTTTGCTCAAGGGGTTGACAAAAGTCAAAATCAGACTTAACTTTATCCCGATTTTTTTAAACGCGCTCTAATGAAAAAGCACCAAAACCTGAAGGTGCTTTTCCTCTGTTTTTTATGCTCTGCCATGTCGCCGTTTGCCCGGGGACAGGACATTGAGCATATCGGGAAAAGCATCACAACCCGCGTACAACAAAATGACATGCTCCGCCTCAAAGGCCGGTTGTACGCCAACCTGAGATACAACGATGTTTACGGAATCCCGCCGCGTGCCGACCCGTTTTCCCTTCGTTTCAATGCACAGCTCAACGTTGATTTCCTGGGTGTTAAAGCGCCGTTCTCCGCTGCATTTTCCGACGGCGACCCTACATTTCACTATCCTGCTTATGCTTTCTGCGGAGCAAGCCCGGCCTATAAATGGGCTACCCTTCATCTGGGGGACAGGGTCCTGAATTTTTCTCCGTATACCTTTTCCGGGCATCACTTTTCCGGGATCGGTTTTGAGGTGAAGCCGGGCAAATTCTATCTGGCAGCCTTTTCAGGCCGATTGCGGCGGGCCAGGCCTGAAGATGCCGGTAAACTGCAGCACCTCGACCCGGTTTACAAACGCCTGGGATGGGGCGTAAAGGCCGGGGTCAGCGATGGAGAGAATTCGATCCATTTTATCCTGTTTGCCGCACACGACCTTCCCGGATCCCTGCATTTTTCAGATACCTCCCGAACGGTTTCGCCCGAAGAAAATGTAACCCTCGGCCTGCAGGTCAGGCGAAAAGTAGGCAAACTGGCTGCCATAGACCTCGATTTTGGGCGGAGTGCCCTTACGCGGGATTCGCGCAGTCCGGCAGCCGCTGAAAGCCCGCGGGTTCCCTTTTACCGGATGGCCGGTTTGTTTAAGCCCAACCTTTCCTCCGGCTATCACAATGCGTTCAAAGCTACGCTCAGCCTGAAACCCGGATTTGGCGATTTCAATGCCCAATTTGAAAAAATCGATCCTGGATACCGGTCGCTGGGCGCTCTATTCTTCAATAACGACCTGGAAAATTTCACCCTCGGCGGCCGGATCCCTCTTTTTACCAAAAAGGCATTTGTCGCTCTCAACAGCGGAATCCAGCGCAGCATAACCGGCCGGCAAAGCGCCCCGGGTTTGCATCGTTTTATCGGCTCAATCGACTTGTCTGCTCAACCCGGGAGCAGGCTTAATGCCAGCCTTTCCTTATCCAATTTCAGCACCACAACAAGGGCCACCCTGGTTCGGACACCCTTCGTTGATACGGACTCCCTGATCCTGACACAAACCAATGCCAGCGCCTATCTGGCCGTGACCTATTTCGGTGGAAAAACGAAAAGATCCGTCTGGATCCTGGCGGGTTCTTTCCAAAAGGCGAATGCCATTGAAGGCGATCAAATCCGGGCCGATCTCAGTCATGCCTTCAAGACGGCCATGGTCTCCCATACTTTCACAACCGGTACCGGCGGCTGGAAACTGAACAGTTCCTGTCTCGCAAATTTCACAGCGGCCCAAGGTTCAGGAACAACTGTAGTGGGGCCGGCCTTGACCGTATCCAAGGCATTCGGAGGCGGGAAATGGGAAATGAGCTCGTCTGTTTCCAACTCACTGGTCTTTCAGGAAGGCGAATTGATAAACCGGGTTTTCAACATCCGGTGCAGTTCCGGTTTTCAACCCGGTAAAAACCAGGGGATCGATTTCGGTTTGTTTTACACCCGGGCAAGAGAAGGGCCGCCCGGGGGTTTTGCTTCCGGATTCCGGGAGTGGAACTTTTCCGTTGCCTACACTTACCGACTGATTTGACCCCAGGCCATTACCTAAAACCTTCAACATGAAAAGCGCTCTTTACCTGATCCTCCTGCTGGGATCAATCCCCTTATGCAACGGGGCCGCTCCGCCTGATGGAGCGCCGGCCCTTCCCGTTTCTTTCCGGGAGTCCTTGCCCGTTGCGGATACCGCATTCCAGGTGATGAAAACACCTTTCCGGCAATGGTCCGGCCCACCCCCCAACGAGGAAGATGATGTCAGGGATGAAGGCAATCCGCTGGGAGACGAAATCGAGCAGGTGCAAAAAGCCAGAAAAACGATTGCAGCCCTGAAAAAAGCAGGCAAATTCCTGGAGAAGCTCACCATGGGCGACCTTGTAACGCTTCCGGTCGGCATTCAGCAGGAAATAGGGAACATCACCTATACCCTCGGCATCGAGTCCATTCGCTTTTATCCCGAATACACGGAAGCGGACTTGTTTCTCGAAGTCGATTTGCCGGGTGAATCCCTTGACCCGGTATTTGGTGCAACCGGCATTAAATTCACCCGAAAAGGCGGTCTCACCGGCGACCTGAAGCTCGAACTGCTGGGGGATTTTCCGATCGATATCAGGAAGGGAAAATCCCGGATTGTACTGGAAAAAACCAAAGGGCCGGACGACACCGGCACCTACGCCGTTGTCAACTGCGATGGATTCAAGAGCCTGGGGGTAAAAGGGTATGTCGTATTCAGCAGGGATTGGCTGATTCCGACGAATGCTGCCGGCGCTCCGCCTGAAAACGGCAGGGTCAAGGGCCATTTCAACTTTCAGGCGGATTCCTGGGACCTTGTCGCGACGCTCTCTGATTTCACGCCCTTTGCAGTGAAAGGGTTTGAAGACCTGAAATGGCAAGTGGACGGAATAGCTCTTGATTTCTCTGATTTCCGAAATCCCGAAGATGTCCGTTTTCCTGAAAATTATCCATCCCCTTTCCTGACTGCCTCAGGGATGAGCCGGCTTTGGAAAGGCGTATACATCGACCGTTTTTCAGTCACCTTGCCGGATCAATTCAAGGCAAACGGAGGGCCGCCGATCTCTGTTGAAGCCCGTGATATGATTATAGACGACCAGGGAATGACCGGGATGTTGAGCGCATACAACCTCCTTTCCCTGGAGGAAGGCAATCTGAACGGTTGGGCCTTTTCAATGGATACCTTTTCCATACGGATGCTGGCCATGCAATTCCAGGAGCTTCATTTCGCCGGGAAGATAAACCTGCCGCTTTTTGGCGCAGATAAGATTACGTCCGAAGATTGTCTGGGCTACGGGGCCATGATCATGCCCGGCAATGATTACCGCCTTTCGGTAAACGCCGGTGAAGACCGGTATGCGGATCTTTGGAAAGCCCGGGTCAGCATTGCAGCCAATTCAACCCTCGGCATCCAATACACAGAGGGGCAATTCATAACTTCCGCAACCCTGTTTGGAACTGTTTCCATTGATGACAGCTTCGGCACCGGCATCGACTTTCGCTTGCCGGAAACCCGGTTCGAAGGGCTTCGTTTGTCCAATCAATCGCCTTATTTCCAGCCTGGAAACTGGCAATTCCCGGAATCCCTGAATGCAAGGTTCGGCCCTTTCGAAATGGGATTGGAAAATATCGGCCTCCAGGAGGGGGAACAACCCATGACGGCGGATCTCCGGGTTGCCGCTGTAATCGGCCTTGCAGCCGACAACATCGATCTCTCAGCCATGGGCGGTTTCCGGATCGGCGGAAAATTGGTGCAAACGGAAGGTCGGCAGCGGTGGGTGTATGAATCATTCAAGGTTGACAGCATATTGGTTGCCGCTTCAACCGAGTCCTGGGGGGTCAGCGGCCGGCTGGACTTTTTCCAGCATGATCCGGAATTCGGAACCGGGTTTTACGGCCGCGGAGAACTTTGGTTCAAATCGCTCGGCGGATCGGAACACGGGCTGGAGGCAGCCGTGCAATTCGGCACAAAACAGGGTTCTTCCGAGCCGTTCAGGTATTTCTTTTGCGATGTAATGGCCCGGCCTGACATTTCCATCATGGCTGGATTGCGCCTGAAAGGGATCGGCGGCGGGGTCTTTCACCGCATGTCGAGAGCGGGCAGCCTGGAGACAATCGGCACGGCAGGTCATTGCGCATGGGTCCCCGGAAGCAGCATCTCAGGTATCACCTATATGCCCGATGAACAGAAAAGCCTCGGGGTCAAGGCCAATATCGTTGTGGCCGCAACGGGGAAGGATGTCTGGAGTGTGAACGGCGCCTTTGAAATCGCCTTTTATGCGGGAGGCGGCCTCGATTATGTCGCCCTCTACGGGAATGCTGTTGCTTTTGGTCCGGTTAACTGGAATAATTCCCAGGCTCAGGCATCCGCATCGGGCGTCACCATTTTCGTAAACATGTATTACCATCAATCACCAGGCTACAAGGGTTTCCGGGCTACAGCCGATGTATTCATGAATCTCAAGAACAGGTTCAAAGGCCTTTCGCCGCATCCCCTTGGATACCCTAATTACGCGGGCGGCCTGGAACTTGAGTTTTCCACCCAAACCTGGTTCATCAATATCGGCACACCCGATGTCCCTCTGGCTGCGGGCATCAAAATCCCGGTTTTAGGGCAACTGGCGGCCAGCGCCTATCTCGATATCGGGAACCATATCCCGGCTATGCCGGATCCGCCCGATTATATACAATCTCTGACGGGCGCCGGAAATTTCATGCGGAACGAAGCCTTGGCGGCAACGGGCTCAGGGTTTGCATTCGGCGCATCCCTGGCTTTAAACACTGGAAAACGAAAGGTACTCGGCGCATTTTATTATGAACTGGGTATCGGTCTGGGCTTCGATATCATGCTGCAAAATTACGGCGATGCCGTCTGCGCGGAAAGCCAGGAGAAGATCGGCATTAACGGATGGTACGCTTCGGGCCAGGCCTGGGCATTCTTTGAAGGAGCGGTCGGCATTGACGTTAATCTCGGTTTCATAAAAGGAGAATTTCCCATTTTGCAAGCCTCTGCAGCAGTCCTCCTTCAGGTGAAGGGACCAGATCCGTTCTGGGCTAAAGGCTATGTAGGCGGCAAATACAATGTGCTCAACGGCCTGGTCAAAGGGTCTTTCAAACTAGGGGTTACGGTCGGCAGCGAGTGTATTTTGTCCGCAGAAGGCGGTGATCCGTTTGCCGGGATTGACCTGATCAATGAGCTGTCTCCCGGCAACGATGCAACCGGCATTTCAACAGCGATTCACCCAACCGCCACTTATTCATTTCCTGTAGACCAGGCCTTCCAGCTGGATGGGACGATGTACAAATTAACGACCAGCTCAAGACTGACCAATTCGGATCAACCCGTTCCCGCTACATTTTTATTCGAAACCGGCGATTCCTTCGCAGAGGCCTCACCTGACAATTTCCTGCCGGGAAATTCGTCGATCCGGTTCGAGGTAAAAGCCTGGTTATTGAAAAAAAGCCAGGGCTGCAGCGGATTTTGTGACACGATCAAGGCTGAAACAAGATCGGTTGCCTTTTCCACCGGCCCGGCGTTTGCGAACATTCCACCGTTCAACATCAAAGCGGCGTACCCCTTTGACGGACAGCTCAATTTCCATAAGGATGAATACGGCGAAGGATACCTTTATCTCCATACCGGGCAGTCTGACCTCTTCAACCAGCTGCCGCCCGGCGCCGTGTTGAGGGCGCGGTTTACGGCAACTTCAGGTCACCGGATCGAACGCCCTTTGGTTTACCAAACGGAATCGCGGAAAATAAAATTCACCGTCCCGGCTGCCGGGTTGGAAACCGGTCAATTGTTCAAACTGGAGATCGTGCGCCGGGTTGAAGGCACTCCTCAGGCTTATACAGCCTCAACGGCGGACAATGATCTTCCCGGCTCGACACAGGAACCGCCGGCCGAAACCGTTCTTTACACCGCATATTTCCGAACAAGCCTGTACCCCCGCTTTGAAGATAAAGTGGCTGCAATTGGAGACCTGATGCTCAACCCGGGATTATCGCTGTTGAGCGTTCAAAAACCGCTAAGAGCCATTTTTGAACCGGCAGAGCCTTTCGACCAGGCGGAGCTCTACGGATCGGCCCAACAATCCGCCATACTGGAGTTGGAATGTAAGGTGCAAAGCCTCTGGTTCCAGAGCAATGGTTTTCAACACCTCATTTACGACTATTTTCCATCCGGTACGCCAGGCTATGAGATACCGAATACCTGGCGCGACCTCAGTCAGGGGAACATTCCTGTCAATGCCGTTGCGGTCCATCAACGCACTGAAGGGCTTAAGGTCACCGGAAATAATTTCCTGCAGAACCAGGCGCCCGGCTTTGGTGATTTGCCCGATACGGTATTTTACGCTTTCCCGAATCTGGTATTGACGGATTATCTCCACTACAAAGCTGCGGTGGACAGTCTCTTCCAGGCCTGGGCCGAACAAAGTGCCGCTGCAAGCGGAGAACTTGAGCCGGAGTCCTACAATATGCTGGACATGAACGCTGACGGCACCATTCCCATTGATGAATGGATCCGGCATTTCCGGGAAAACTGTACCGCCAATTGCGCGGATTGCCTGCAAACGGGAGCCGAATTCATTTGTCCGATTCCCCAGTTCATCACCAACCTGAGCCTGGCAGCACAACCGACGATGGATTCCGTAAGAGGCAAGACATTTGAGGTTACGGTCAGGTATAAACTTCCGGGTACCAATTTGGTCACGACTTCCAAAACTATCCGATTGATCAAAAACTAATGCAATGGAAAAAACGACATTGATTCTGCTGATATGGCTGGGAGTTGTCTGCGCTCCAATACTTTGTACTGCCCAGCAATTGTCCGATACCTTTTCGATAAAGCTGATTGCCAGAAGCCTTCCGGAAGGCATAGCCCTTCGATGGGCCCCATTGGATGCAAAAACCTGGAAGGCCGGCATCAAAACCGGTTACAGACTGAGCCGTACAACACTGGCCAATAATGCCGGGATCCTGCCCCGTTCGGAACAAGAAGCCGGCCGGCGCATACTCGCCGACCATATTTTCCCGGTCCCGGAACCCGGGTGGCAGGCTATCGCCGATACCAATCAAACAGCCGTCATTGCTGCCGGAGCGCTTTACAGCCGAAGTTTTTCGGTACGGCAGGAGGTAATAGACGAGGAAAATGATCCGGAGGCAGCTGAAATGAACCGGTTCGGGTTCGGCCTGTTTGCCGCCGATCAGTTTATGGGAATAGCCATCGCCATGGGACTTGGTTGGATCGACACCTCGGCAACAGAAGGCGAAAGCTATCTGTATACCGTAACCCTGATGAACGGGCCATCTCTCTCCAAAATCAATCCCGGAACCGTGAAGATCACGAAAGGGGATACCCTGCCACTTCCGCCTCCAGGTCAATTAACCGGAAGATTCGGCGATCGGCGGGTCAGGTTAAAATGGGACCGGTCAGCCGTCGAATCGGTCTATACCGCTTATTTTGTAGAAAGGTCCTTTGACCATGGAAGAACCATTGAACCCGCAAACAAACTGCCGCTGATCTACACAACACCCGAGGGGACCAACGACCCTTTTATGTATTTCACGGATACCATACCTGAAAATCATATGCCTGTATGTTACAGGATTCGCGGAAAAACGCCATTCGGAGAACTCGGCCGCCCCTCTGCATGGATAACCGGCGAGGGGCGGCCCGCACCGCTCCCTTATCAGCCCATGATAACCGGCCTGACGGACAACGGCCAGGGAGGACTGCTCATTACCTGGGCGGTTCCGGAAACGGCTAAAAGTCAAATTTCCGGATTTGACATCCTGCGCTCCGAAACCGCTGAGGGACCTTTTAGGGCGATTAACCGAAACCTGATCGGACAACCGGAATCCCGGTTCACGGATGAACACCCCATCCATCTGGCTTATTACCGGATACAATTGACCGACCAAAACGGCCATCAGGTTTCAGGGCCGGCTAGGCTTGCCTTACTCAAGGACGACATGCCCCCTGAAACCCCGTTGGCAATAGGCGGCAGTCTTTTGCCCGGCCAGGACAGCATTGAGATTTCCTGGCATCCGAGCCCCGATGCCGACTGTTACGGTTACCGGATCTACTGCAGCAACGGGAAGGACAACGATTACCTTCAACTGACCCGCGAGGCTGTAACGGATACATTTTATCGCTTGCCATGTGCTGATCGGAAAAACAGAGAAAGGCTCTTTTTCCGGATCAAGGCCGTCGATTACCGGGGGAATTACTCCTCCCTTTCCAACCCGGTTTGTATCGCCTTTCCGGACGATAAACCGCCTTCTCCACCCGTTTTCAAGTCGATCCGGAATTCCCCGTCCGGCGTAGAGTTGACCTGGGCCAACAGCAGCAGTCCGGACCTTAAAAGGCAAATTCTTGAAAAAAGAACAGCCGAACCAGACACCTGGATCGAAGTACAGGAATGGATCATGCCGGATTTCACGACCCGCTACCTGGACACTTTGGTCGTTGAAGGGACCGACGTCGCATATCGGATCAAAGCCGTAGATGACGCCGGTTTGACAGCCTGTTCCGAACAGGTGACAGGTACGCGGATTGATGCCGGTATCCATGGAGTGATTTCAGCATTCAGGGTCATAAGATCATTTGACAAAAAATCTATCCGCTTGCAATGGACCTACCCGGATATGGAATCCGTGGAATCGTTTATCGTCTACAGATCAACGGGCTCAAACCCGCCGGCAACCTACCTGAATCTGGTGCCGGACAACAAGGCATTGGCCATATCCGGTAACCGGGCGGAATACAGTGATCAAACGATTCAACCGGATCGCCACTATCGCTATCAGGTGATTGCCAGGTTAAAAACAGGCGGTTACTCCCTGTTAAGTCCGGAAATAGCCGTAAAAGATTTTTGATTAAATAAAAGCGCTCTGACATGAAAAACACCATACCCTGCCTGCTGCTTTTGGCAGCACTATCACCCGTTTGGGCAAATTCATCCTTCCAATGCGACAATTACCTTCAAGGCGGGATGATCTGGACGCAGCAAAATCCTGTGATTCTCACCTATTGCGATCAGTTTGGTCTTCTACCATTGACAGAGGTTGTCGCGCCCTCAGGCGGCAGCGGAGGAGCGCCCCTCTACCAATGGGCGTTTTCATTGGACGGCGCTTTCTGGCAACCCATCACGGTTTCAGCCGGTCAGCAAAGGGATCTGATCCCGGGATCGGCATTGCTTAATTTTATGCTGGCTGCGGGCATGGATTACAGTCAGTCAACCTGGTTCCGAAGGGGCGTAAAACGACCGGAATGCGATGACTACGTATTTTCCAATATCGTAGAATTCCGCGTATTTCACCAGGTTTCGGGGCCAGGACAATTCCGGAGCGTCTGGGAATATTGCAATGACCAGAACGGGTTGAATGCAAGCTATTTTCACACTGGAAATCCCAATTCAGTGAACCCCTCCGGAGGGGACCAGCCTTATGAATTTCAATGGGAATTCTCCACTGACCAGGTCAACTGGTCGAACTATTCCACAGCCGAATTACCCGGTCTGTTTATCACACCCGGGACAATAGGATACTACAGGCGCGGGGTAAAACCGGCCGGCTCACCCTGCGAGTACGCATTTTCCAACACCATTGCCATATCCAATGTGATTCCCTTCGAATTGAATCTGGCTTTGGACCATCCAGATTGCTCGGATGAAAATACAGGCAGGATAACCGTTATTGATCTGTCCGGCAACAGTCCCGAAATCCTCAATTCCATCGCCTACTCAATTGACGGCGGAAATAGCTGGCAATATTCACCGGTTTTTGACCATCTCACGGCCGGTTTCTATACCGTTCAGACACAAAACAAATGCAGCTGTCCCAATGGATATTCCTGGTGCACTGCGGAAGCCGAATTGACAGCAGCACCTGCACCTGAAATTCTGGACGTCGATTTTATCCACCCCAGCGACTGCGGGGCTTCCGATGGTTCGATTACCATCTACGGATCGGGTGGGATCGCGCCTTTGAAATTCAGCATAAACGGGGCGACCTATTTGCAGCAAACAGTTTTTACCGGTTTGCCGGCGGGAAATTATCCGATTTCGGTTCAAAACGCCGACGGCTCCTGCGAGCGTTTTTTTGGGTCGGTTACCTTGAATAATCCGCCACAGCCGATTCCGGAGGAAGTGATCCAGGTAAACCCGACCGGTTGCGGTGCTTCGGACGGATCAATTCAGGTCATTGCTTCGGGCGGCATTCAACCGCTGGAATTCAAACTGAACAGCGGATCATGGACTACCGGCGGGGTCTTCCCCGGTTTGCCGGCCGGTGTCTATCAAATCGGCATTAGAAATGCGGGCGGTTCATGTCAAACCACCACCTCAACAACGTTGACCAGTCCTGCAGGCCCTTCCATTGTCAGCGTTGATCACAGCGAGCCGTCAGACTGTTCAACGGCCGATGGAACCATCACGATAAACGCTTCGGGCGGGACCGGCAACCTGCAGTACAACATCGGTTTTGGATGGATAAATACGCCTGTTTTCAACAACTTATCTCCAGGCAATTATACGATTTCTGTCCGCAACCAAAACGGGACCTGTCAGGTGGACTACCCCGCCCCGATCGTCCTGAACGGCCCAAGTTCACCCCAAATTTCAAGCATTAATTCCACTGATCCATCTGACTGCAACGCCAGTGACGGCAGCATATCCGTCATTGCTTCCGGAAACAGCGGCAACCTGGAATACAATATCGGCCTTGGGTGGTCATCTAACAGTATTTTTCAAGGTCTGCCCCCGGGAAACTATACCGTTCAGGTGCGGAACACCAACGGCACCTGCCTGGTTACTCATCCTGAGGTCATTGTGATATCCGGCCCCTTGAGTCCGGTTATCCATCAGGTTTCAGCCACTAACGTGTCAGGTTGCGGCGTAACAGACGGGACCATTGAAATCATCGCATCCGGGGCCGGTCCGTTAGAATACAATATCGGCATAGGTTGGTCAGTCAACAGTGTTTTCACGGGACTGGAACCAGGTCTTTATCCCATTCAGGTCCGAAACCATGACGGTTCGTGTTTGGTCAATTATCCTGGAGCAGAAGAGGTAGCCGGGCCTGACTTGCCTGTGATCATTGCTGTAGTTGCTTCTGCTCCAAGCGACTGTGAGGTTGCCGACGGCGCTATTTCCATTCAAATGGAAGATCCCACGGGCGAATACGAGTTTACTATAAACGGAGGTAATACATGGTCTGCACAACCCCAGTTTGGAGGTCTTTCACCAGGCCTGTATGCAGTTGGTGTAAGGGATTCGGATCAAAGTTGTTTTGTAGATTACGGACAAGTGGAAATAACCGGCATAGTCAGTCCGGATATTATCGATGTAATTTTTAATAACCCGTCGGATTGCGGAACGGCGGATGGTTCCATCCAGATAGGTGCAACCGGAATAAACAGCCTCGAATATCGGGTCAACACAACGGATACATGGACTGCAAATCCCTTATTTGAGGGCCTTGGTCCGGGGGATTATCAGGTTCAGGTCAGAAATTCAGACGGAACATGCATTATCAATTACCCATCCCTGATTACCCTGTCATCACCTCCGTCGCCCATCATTCCCAGTGTCAATTTCACCGATCCCACAGATTGCGGAGCTGATGACGGCAGCATACAGGTTCATTCCATAAGCGGCACCGGAACCTATGAAGTTAGCATAGATAACGGTCAAACCTGGTTCGATCACGCCAATTTCTTCAATCTGCCGCCGGGCGATTATGAAGTGATGGTGAGAAACAATGGGGGTACTTGTGTCGTGGAATATGATCAAATCATCACATTGAGCAACCCGCCCATGCCGGTCATTTCCAATATCGCCGTGGCCGATCCTACTGACTGCGGGGCCAATGATGGAACGATCACCATTTCGGCTGGTGCGGGAACCGGGAACTTTCAATTCAATATCGGTGGTAGTTGGAGCAGTAACTCCGTTTTTTCCGGATTGTCACACGGAAATTACACCGTTCAAGTCCGGAACAGCAACGGTACCTGCCCGGTGGAATACGACCAAATCGTCAGCCTGACCGAGCCGCCTTTGCCAGTCATTTCTAACGTCGCCGCAACCAACCCAACCGACTGCGGCGCTGATGATGGAACGATCACGGTTTCAGCCTCGGCCGGAACCGGCAATTTCCAATTCAACATCGGCTCAGGGTGGACCAGCAACTCCGCTTTTTTCGGATTGCAACCCGGCAATTACACCATCCAGGTCCGCAACAGCAACGGAACCTGCCCGGTGGCGTACGGCCAAATCATCACCTTGACCGAGCCGCCTTTGCCCGTGATCTCAAATGTTGCTGCGACCGATCCCACCGATTGCGGCGCTGATGACGGAACGATCACCATTTCCGCCGGTGCAGGGACAGGCAATTTCCAATTCAACATCGGCTCAGGGTGGACTAACAATGCTGCTTTTTCCGGATTGCAGCCCGGCGAATACACCATCCAGGTCCGCAACAGCAACGGAACCTGCCCGGTGGCGTACGGCCAAA
>CALMYQ010000095.1 GCA_937873655.1 uncultured Lewinella sp.
AAGCCAAACGGCAGCCGCGGGCCGTCAGGTCCGCCATGTCGGTAGCATTCGGTTTGAATTTTAGGTTTCCAGCCTGTAGGGCTGGTATGTGACTGTTTCTGACCGGCAACGTTTGTGCAGATCGATTCCGGATCAACGCAGTTAAAAATAAATGGAATGGATTTCAACGCCCGTTACAGATTTTCATATGCCGGCCCTACGGGCCGGTGGCTTACGTCGTTGCCGGGGTGCTACAGATATGGCGATCCTGACGGACCGCTGTTGGAGCAAGCCGCGGGCCGCCAGATCAAGGTTAAAGGGTAAAGTAGAAAGGTTAAAGAAGCCAAACGGCAGCCGCGGCGGTAACAATGAACCAATGTTTAATGGCTGCGATCCCAGGGTTAAAGATTGACCGGGGTTTCCAGGCCTTTAAAACGAAAGCGCGGGCCGTCAGGTCCGCCATGTCGGTAGCATTCGGTTTAAATTTTAGGTTTCCAGCCTGTAGGGCTGGTATGTGACTGTTTCTGACCGGCAACGTTTGTGCAGATCGATTCCGGATCAACGCAGTTAAAAATAAATGGAATGGATTTCAACGCCCGTTACAGATTTTCATATGCCGGCCCTACGGGCCGGTGGCTTACGTCGTTGCCGGGGTGCTACAGATATGGCGATCCTGACGGACCGCTGTTGGAGGCCGTTCAGAATTTTGTGTCAACCGCATTTCTGGCATGCGCAGCTTGCTAAAAATCAGGTCTTTGCGTCTTTGCGTCCTCGCGCGAAATACACTTTATTGAACGGCCTCGTGTTTCGACTCCGCAAGGGACACCCAACCATAAAACAGTTGGCAGTCTTACAGTCAGCAGCAGGGTAGCTGAGCGGAGTCGAAGCTACAACGGACGCCCAACCATAAAACCATCCAACCATAAAACAAACAATGGCCAAAGAACACACCTCCGAACTCCTCCAATGCCTGACGCCTTTCAAACCGGAAGTCGTCGACCTGGCGATGTGGCTGCGCGATTTTGCGTGGGATCTGTGCCCGGAAGCCAATGAGCTCATCTACGACAACTACAACGCCGTAGCCGTAGGGTGGTCGCCTACCGATAAGGTGGGGCATATCGCTTGTTCCATGGCCGTCGGCCGGACCAACCAGCGCGTCCATTTCGGCTTTTATTGGGGCAGCGAATTGTCCGACCCGGATCGCATCCTGCTGGGCCAGGGCAAGCAGTACCGGTATATTGTGGTCAAAGACAAGGCAAGCTTTCCGGCCGCCTATATCACCAGGTTGGTCAACGAGGCATACGTCAATTCCCTGGCCAAGGTGAAAGACCCAATACAGCTGCGGCAGGGGATGACGATCTTGAAGTCGGTTTCGGAGAAGAAACGCGGCAGTAAATAACCGTTTTACTGTTCCGGTCAGGATTGGAGAAACGGAAAGCCAAGCCTGAAAGGCTTAAATCCCTCCAGCCGTCGGTGAAACCGGCGGCGGAGAATGGTGTTGATTTCAAGACCCCGGCGGGGTCAAACGGGTTTTCGCATATCAGGTTGTTGATTCTATTGAAGCCCTTCAGGCTTCCTCACAGCTGTGTTGAAGGTCCGTGGGATTTCCCCACGGTTTTCTAAATTGAAGCCCGCCCGACTTGAAAATCAGCTGCAAAAAGGGTGCCGGCGGCGTTTTACCGTAAAGGGTCGAAACTTGTCACTTGCATCCCACCCAAAAACCCCGTATCTTTGCACCCAATCTCAAAATAGATCATGAACCGCAAAAGCACCATCATCAGCATTATCATTATCGGATTGCCCGGCAATCTGCGATGAGCTGTTGATGATCGCTAAAAAAGCTCCGGCAGATTGCAGTTTGCCGGAGCTTTTTTGTTTGTACCTTTGCGGCTCTTTTTTAGAAGTACTAACAGACCTGTCATGTATAAAGAGTTCAGGAACCTCCAATTGCCGGAGATCGACCAGGAAATCCTCAAGTTCTGGGAAGACAACGGGATCTTTGAAAAAAGCGTCGAACAGCGCGACCCCGAAAACAGCTTCGTCTTCTACGAAGGCCCGCCCTCTGCCAACGGCAAACCGGGCATCCACCACGTCATTTCCCGGACCATCAAGGACCTCTTCTGCCGCTACCACTCCATGAAGGGCCAACGCGTCGAACGCAAAGGCGGCTGGGACACCCACGGCCTGCCCATCGAGCTGAGCGTGGAAAAGGAACTGGGCATCACCAAGGAGGACATCGGCACAAAGATCACCGTGGAGGAATACAACCGCAAGTGCCGCGAAACGGTCATGCGCTACAAAGACCTCTGGGACGACCTGACCGTCAAAATGGGCTACTGGGTCGACCTCGACCATCCCTATATCACCTACGAGAACGACTACATCGAAACCGTCTGGTACCTGCTCAGGCGGCTCTACGACAAGGGCCTCCTGTACAAAGGCTACACCATCCAGCCCTACTCGCCGGCCGCCGGTACGGGCCTGAGCACCCACGAGCTCAACCAGCCGGGCGCTTACCGCGAGGTGTCCGATACGACGGCAGTGGGCATGTTTATCGTGGAAAAGGACGCCAAATCGGCTTTCCTATACGATTCGGACGATGAGGATGTGCGCATCCTCGCCTGGACGACCACGCCTTGGACCCTGCCTTCCAATACCGCCCTGACGGTCGGCCCGAAGATCGACTACGTCAAGATCAAAACCAACAACCCCTATACCCAGGCGCCCGTGAGCGTAGTGCTGGCCAAAAGCCTCGTGCCGCTCTGGTTTGAAGGCAAGAACAAACCCGCGATCCTGGACATGAGCGACCCCTTCCCCGGCAAACAACTGGAAGGCATCCGCTACGAACAACTCCTGCCCGGCCCCAAACCCGCCGACGGCGACGCCTTCCGCGTGCTGACCGGCGACTTTGTGACCACCGAAGACGGCACCGGCGTCGTACACACGGCCCCCAGTTTCGGCGCCGACGACATGCGCGTAGCCCGCGCCAACGGCATCGGCTCGCTGACCCTGGTGGACAAAACCGGCAAATTCACAGAAGAAGCAGGCGAATTCGCCGGCCGCTACGTCAAGGATTATACCGACGACCCCAACTATCAGAGCGTCGACGTCGACATCGCCGTCAGGCTCAAACTGGAGGGCAAGGCGTTCAACGTCGCCAAATACGTGCACAACTATCCGCATTGCTGGCGGACCGACAAACCGGTGCTCTATCCCCCGCTCCCCTCTTGTTTCACCGGGGTTTCTTGGAAAAGGGAGCGCTTGTCCGAGCACAACCAGCCCACCAACGGAAACCCCGCCGCTACCGGCGAGGGCCGCTTCGGCAAATGGCTGGAAAACCTGCAGGACTGGAACCTCTCCCGCTCCCGCTTCTGGGGCATTCCGCTGCCGGTGTGGCGGACGGCCGACGGCTCGGTGGAAAAATGCATCGGCTCGGTGGAAGAATTGAAAAAGGAGATCGAGGCCGCCAATGCGCGCCTGGGCCTCAGTCAGACCGTGCCGCCCGACCTGCACCGCCCCTATATCGACGACATCGTGCTAGTGAGCGAATCCGGCGAGCGCATGACCCGCGAGACCGACCTGATCGACGTCTGGTTCGACAGCGGCTCCATGCCCTACGCCCAATGGCATTACCCGTTTGAGAACCAGGAAAAATTCCGGCAGAACTATCCCGCCGACTTCATCGCCGAGGGCGTCGACCAGACCCGCGGCTGGTTCTATACCCTGCACGCCATCGCCGTGATGGCCTTCGACAGCGTATCGTTCAAAAATGTGGTCTCCAACGGCCTGGTGCTCGACAAGAACGGCCAGAAGATGTCCAAACGCCTGGGCAACGCCGTCGACCCCTTCGAGACCCTGTCCACCTACGGCGCCGATGCCACGCGCTGGTACCTGATCTCCAATTCGGACCCCTGGGAGAACCTGAAATTCGACCACGAAGGGCTGGAGGAAGTGAGCCGCAAGTTTTTCCGGAAACTGTTCGACCTGTATTCTTTCTTCTCGCTGTACGCCAATATCGACGGGTTTGCCTACAAGGAAGCGCCCGTGCCGCTGGCGGACCGCCCCGAGATCGACCGCTGGATCATCTCGGTGCTCAATACGCTGGTAAAGGAAGTGGACGCCGACTACGCGGATTACGAGCCCACCAAAGCCACCCGCAAGGTCATGGCCTTTGTGGACGAGCACCTGAGCAACTGGTATGTGCGCCTCAACCGCCGCCGCTTCTGGAAAGGCGAATACACGGCCAATAAAACCGCAGCTTACCAGACCCTGTACGACTGCCTCCTGACCGTATCCAAACTGATGGCGCCAGTTGCACCCTTCTTCGCGGAATGGCTGTACGGCAACCTCAACGGCGCTACCGGCCGCGAAACGAGCGAGTCCATCCACCTGGCCGATTTCCCGGCTCCGGATGCCGCTGCCATAGATCTGGCCCTGGAGCAGCGGATGGATTACGCCCAGCGCATCTCGTCGCTGGTGTTGTCGCTGCGCAAAAAGGAAAAGATCCGCGTGCGCCAGCCCCTGCACAAGATCCTGCTGCCGGTACTGGACGGCGAGTTCCAGCACCAGGTGGAAGCCGTCAAGGACCTCATCCTGGCGGAAGTGAACGTCAAGGAACTGGAATACATCACCGACGCGAGCGGCGTGATCAAGAAGCGCGCAAAGGCCAATTTCAAGACCCTGGGCCGCCGCCTGGGCAAACATATGAAGGCCGCCGCCGACGCCATCACCGGGTGGAGCGACACGCAGATCGGCCAGCTCGAAAAGACCGGCGCTTTCCGGCTCACCCTGGACGGCGAAACCTACGACCTCACACCCGAAGACGTCGAGATCAGCACGGAGGACATCCCCGGCTGGCTGGTCGCCGGCGAAGGCGGCCTGACCGTCGCCCTCGACATCACGATCACCCCGGAGCTCGAAGCCGAAGGCATCGCCCGCGACCTGGTGAACCGCATCCAGAACCTGCGCAAGGACCAGAACTTCGAGGTGACCGACAAGATCCGCATCCTGCTGGAGCAGCACGAGGCCGTTACTGCCGCCGTAGCCCAATTCAGCGACTATATCCGGGCCGAAACCCTGGCGGTCAACCTGGAACTGGTGGCCGACCCGGGCAACGGCACGAAGATCGAGCTGAGCGAGGGCGTGGAGTTGGGGATTTTGGTGGAGGTGGTTTGAATTTAGGGGGTGAGGGGGTGAGAGAGTGAGAGGGTGAGAGAGAGCCCGCCTTCGCCCGAGGCTACGGCGGATGGGAATTGTGGGATTGCCGGCAGGCAGTTCAAAAAGCGGTTCGCACGCCAAGACGCTAAGACGCAAAGTTTTGATTTTCATCACGCTGCGCGCGCTTAAAATCGGGGTGACACAATATGCTGGACGGTCTCGCGAAGCTTCTTGGAACGCCCGTTGTAAGGCAATTCCGGGAATATCCAGCGTCAATTAAAACGAACGCCCCCAGCGAGGGTCCGGCATCAGCAGATGGGCCGTTGCGACATTGGCCGGAATGGAGTGGCCGCACAGAATACTGTTTGAGCCCGACCCAAAAATCAAGGCAAAGAAGGCTGTCAGGTAATCAAAAATACCAGGCAAAAGTCAGGATCTGAGGGCGAGTTTATTCTGTGCAACGGAATGCAGGGCAATTTTAGGCACAGATGCGTCAGCCGCGAGCTGGCTTGGTCCGGTGGACCAAAGGCGTGGTTACTTTCTTTTGGGCGCCAAAAGAAAGTGACAAGACCAAAGGCGGAGGAGGAATGCAAAATGTAAAAGTGGAGGCGGCGAAGCAGAGGCTGTTCAAAAAAGTGGTTTGCTCGTCAAGACGCCAGGTTTTATACGCAACGGCAATAGGTTTTGTGAGTTTGTACCCCACTCTGGGGGCGGGGGGGGTGAGATTTTATTCCGGATCGCTTTATTTCCAACCATCCCGGTAACTTTAATAACACACAAATGAAATTGGAAACAAGGTTAAATTTTATCCCATTTATTATTTATTTATTGGCCGGCGCCGGTTGCGGCGAGCAAGCCCAAAATAAATATGCAGACAGCAGGGACGGGCAAACTTACCCCTACGTTGTCCTGGAAAACGGCACAAAATGGATGACTCAAAACATGAATTACGATGTTGAGGATTCCGTATATGGCGACGGGGAAAAATCGCATCAGGCGGGTCGTTTTTATTCATGGGAGGGCTTGAAAAAAGCCTGTCCGCCGGGATGGTCTGTTCCCAACAAACTGGAATGGAAGTATTTCATTGAGCAATACGGCTGCTGCAATGGAAGTGGAAAGACCGAAAACGTACTGATCACAAGTGAAAACAGCGGAAAGGTAGATTTCTCGAAAAAATCAGACGGCTCATACCGGACAAAGGGTTTCTGGACCAGTTCGCAAGATGAGAAGGATAAGGCCTGGTCGTACACTTTTGTTGAGGATGACCAGGGGTTCTATTGGTATGCCGCTTCCCGGAATCCGGTCAATGACGGCAGGCCGCTAGCCAGGTGCCGGTGCGTGGAGCGCGCAAAGGCGGATGCGGATAGAATGCCTCTTGTCAGCCCCGATGAAAAAGACGCGCTGAAAGGCATAATAACCGACTTTCGGGATGGGCAGATATACCCGTACAAGGTTATGCAGGACGGCAAAAAATGGATGACAAAGAATTTGAATTATGAAATGCCGGACGCTTACTGTTACGACAATAATTGCGCCTACGGCGAGGAATTAGGCCGGTTGTATTCCTGGAGCGCCGCGCTTAAAGCCTGTCCGAACGGATGGCATTTACCCTCGGATGAAGAATGGATCACGCTGGCGAAGTCGTACGGCGGCGGATACCGGGATTTCAATACCGAGCAGTACATCGGCGACGCCGCCCTGACGTTCAAAGCGCTGACGGAAGGCGGGGAGGAAGGTTTCAACCCGAAATACGGCGGGTTCCGGGATGTCTATAACGGCAATACTGAATTCAAACTCATTTTCCAGGTTGCAAGCTATTGGAGCAGCAGCCCCTCAATGGAAAACCAGGATCAGGCCTGGAATTTTCAGTTCGGCAATGTGACGAATTTCCGAAGGAATGACGGCTCCGTATCGATGGGGCTTTCCTGCCGGTGTGTGGAAGATTAGTCTTTTTCAGATCCAGGCGGGGCACAAAACTTCCTGGAGCCCGAGCATATCAACCAGATTTTCGAATGGTACATCGCCTTTTCTGATGTAGAAAATCATGTAAAGGCGGCAGAGCTGGATGACTTAAAGGAAAATGAATTCAACCTGAACATTCCGCTGTATGTCGAGAAGATCATTGAAGACAAATTGCCCAGTGTGGAAGAAGCCCTTTCGGATTTGAAAGCCGCTTGGGAGGCCAGCTTGCTGGTGAGGAAAAATTTAAATCAATTTTTAAAAACTATATCTAATTGCATATAGATATCGATTAAAAATCTTTATTATATGCAAATGCGTATAATAATATAATTTCCATTATTTTTGTATGCAAATGCATATAATATGAGTGAGCTTTCAGACTTTGTGAAGACCAGAAGAAAGCAATTGGACCTAAACCAGGAAGAATTAGCTGAAAAGGCAGGGGTTGCGCTTACGGTTATTCGAAAGATTGAGCAGGGTAAAGAAAACCTCAGTTTGGCAAAGGTCAATCAGGTGTTACACATGTTTGGCCATATGTTAGGTCCAATAAACGAGAACGATGCGACAAGGAATAGTTAAATATAACAACATACTGGCCGGGCTTCTGACGGAAGAAGACAATGGAGAATATCTGTTTGTATATGACGATACGTATGTGCAAAACTATCCAAATCAATTCATCACCTTTCAAATGCCGGTGTCCACATGGCCATACAGAAGCAAAAGGTTGTTCCCATTTTTTGATGGACTAATTCCTGAAGGTTGGTTACTGAATATTGCCGCTGAAAGCTGGAAAATCAATAAGGATGATCGCATGGGCCTTCTGCTCGCCTGTTGTAAAAATGCCATTGGCGCTGTGAGTATTCACCCGATAAATCCTGAAGCCAATGCATAAATGCCTTTATTGTTATCAGGCGTTGGAAGAAAATCAAGTGGACTACCACCCGAGGTGCACGATGGCATTCTATGGAACAAAACATGCCCCGGTTTTACCCTATCGTTTATCTGAGATGGAAACATTGGCAAAAGAGGCCGCAGAGCTATCCATAACCGTTCCGGGTGTGCAGCCAAAATTGTCTTTAGGGTGGATTAAAACAGCATTGGAAAATGGCCATCAGGGGCGATTGACCATCATGGATGCCTTAGCAGGGAGCTATATCCTGAAACCGCAAAATACTGATTATCCGCAGATGCCCGAAAACGAACACCTATCCATGAAACTGGCCAAATTGTTCAAAATTGATATTGTACCCGTAAACATGATTCGGTTGTTGTCTGGGGAATTGTGTTTCATTACCAAACGCATCGACCGTAACCCCGATGGATCGAAAAACCACATGATTGATTTTCTGCAAATTTTAGAGCTGGCAGATAAATACAAGGGCACTATGGAAATGCTGGGCAAAACCATTGGCGATTTATCGGTAAATACCTTGTTTGACAAATTGCGTTTTTTTGAATCAACAGTTTTTAATTATATCATCGGCAACAACGATATGCACCTGAAAAACTATTCGATGTTCTTGTCAGAAATGGGTTGGGTGCTTTCGCCTTTCTACGACCTGCTAAATGTGAAATTGATATTACCAAAAGATAAGGAGGATACCGCCTTGCTGCTGGGGGGTAAAAAGGAAAACTTCAATAAAGGTTATTTCGACCGTTTGGGTACCGGATTAAAATTAAATGATAAACAAATCAATGCCGTGTATAAAAGACTGCCAAAATGGCTGTCTGAAGCTACTCAACTCATTGATTTATCTTTCTTAAACGAAGGTTATAAAGACAGCTACAAAAAATTGATAACGCAACGGGTAAGGCTATTGGCCTCCGCAAGTGAATAATAGGAGAGCCTTTTGCGAACTGCAAATATGGAACTGATCTTCCAGACTACCGGACATTTTTTACGTGAAGCGGATTGAAAAGCCCGTAGGGATTTTTAAGCCTATC